>VSNM01000142.1 GCA_009774245.1 Lachnospiraceae bacterium
ACGCCTGCGATTATCTTCTTTGCAGCTGAACATTTATACGGCGTCAAATTAACAAGTTATTTATTTACAGTTCCTTAAATATATCATAGCAATAATTTTACAAACTATTATTTCTGATAGAAATAAGATTGTTGACTAATAGTAATAATGGTGATAGAATAAGAAATTGTTAAGGAACGGTCATCAGAACTCCTTCTCGGTGGATGAACAGTTCCGGAAACAGTAACGGCAGGCTCGGGGAGTCTGTGAACGACGGATTTCAGGAGTCTGTCAATTGAAATATAGGAGGGTACGATCATGAGAATGAAGAAAACAGTTGCGGCGATACTCGCGGCAGCAATGGTAATGTCAACAGGGTTAACCGTCTGTGCGGCCGGTTCCGGTTCGGCAGCGCCGGTCAGTGTGGAAAAGACGGAAAGCGCATCGAGCAGCAGCTCAAGCTCGTCGAGCAGTAGTGCATCAACAGCCTCGGCGGCAGCGTCGTCTGTGAGGACTTCCGGTGCGGAGATTTCCGTAGCGGGCTCAAAGGTCAAGACATCCGTGGCGGGTGCATATGCGGCGAAAAAGGTTCAGGGTGTGGCAGTCACGAACTCTCTGGCAGATGTCAGGAGCAAATTAAAATTGTCAGGAAACCAGACGCCTTACGTGATGATTTTTGACACGGATGTCAAGAAGAGCAGCAAGGCTATGGACAGCATCAACGCAGCGGTAACCGCGCTGGGTGGCGGTGAGATTGCGGCTACATTAAATATCGATCTCGGCGCAAAGGAAAAGGGCAGGTATGTCAGTCTGTCAGATGGCTCTGTGGGTATGGTAGTCGGACTGCCAAAGGGAGTCGATACGTCGAAGGCCGTCAGCGTTGTCTGCGTGCGTCCTGGCGGAAAGACGACGATATTGGAGGACACTGATACAAATCCCGCGACGGTTACATTTGAAGTGCAGGCCGGACTGGGAACTTATGCAATCGTAGTGATGTAATGAAAATCGAGTAGGGGAATGTCCTTTTCCACTACTTGTAGCGCCGGGCGCACGTTGTGTCAGCAACAATTTCAACTGTGCGCCCGTGGCATAATAGGAATGCAGTCACCGGGTAATCCGGTGACTGTAACATGGGGGAAGCTTTTTTGAGTTGGATTAGGCGGAACCAGTATGCAGCGGTGTTTTATGTGACGCTTATCAGTTTTTTTTGTTTCTGCATTTGGAGGCTCTATGGATTTTCCATATTCCCGGACGAGTTTGGCTATTGGGCATATGCGGCAAGGGCGGCAGGATATGACTGGTCGGAGGTTGTCTCGCTGTGCTCGTTCTATTCATGCGGATACAGTCTTTTTTTATTTCCGATATTCCGGTTTTGTGAGGACGCTGTGACAGCTTATCGCATTGCGGTCGCGCTCAATTTTGTGTTGATCGGAGTGGCATACCGGATACTGTGCAGGGTATGGATGCGGATCATGCCCGACAGGAGGGAAGTGTGTCAGGTCTGTTCGGCGGTCGCCATGTTCTATCCGGCAGTCCTGTTTTATGCGCAGACAACGATGGCAGAGACACTGCTCATGGCGGGCTATCTGTGCGTGTTGCTGTTGTTTGAGAGATATCTGAGAAAACAGGGCTATCTGTGCATAATACTGATTTTTGCGGTCAATTTCTATATGTATTTCGTGCATATGCGCACGATTGGTATCTTCGCGGTATGTGTGGGCCTGATGCTTCTGGCGGAAATTCGAAAAGGCAGAGATTGCCGGAAAATTATATTGATCATCATAATGACACTCGTGTCACTTTTTGCGGCGGTGATTCTCAAAAAATATACGTCAGCTTATCTGTATCAGAATGTGAACCTGGAGCTCTATGAAATCAATACATATAGCGGGCAGCTTGAGAAAATAAGATACATTTTTTCGAGGGACGGTATTGCAGCATTTATGGCGGGGCTGTGCGGCAAAGTGCTGTATATGGGAATCGCGACATGTGGGACGGCATACTGGGGTATCTGTTTTTTAATGAAAAGATGCCTGTGTGGAAAATGTCACAGGAAAGGCAGTGACGGACTCATGGAAGCCTTTGTATTGCTGACTGTTCTGTCGCAGATCGTGATTAGTACGATCTACAACGTCATTCCGGACAGCTATGACAGCGTTACGTTTGGCAGATATCACGATTTTGTTATGCCTGTGCTGATCATGGCGGGAATTGTGGCAGGAATCAAAGAAATCACATGCCGCGCCGGCAGGAGCGTGCGCTGCCTGGCTGTCACAGGGGCGCTTTATCTGGTATTTACAGCGATTGTACTGCACTATGTGACAGGGTTGGAGCTTGCTGAGATGAAAGGGTATTTTATGACCGGCATGTGTCTTTACGAGCCAGGGGAGTCTGGCGTGGCCGGGTTTTATGTGGCGTCCTGTCTGATCGGTATTTTGTGCATGTGCCTTTGGGGATTTATTCTGTTTTTGCATAAAAAGTCAGGCAGCAGACAGATTTTATATGTGCTTGCCGCGCTGCAGCTGTTGGCGGCATTGCGGCTTGGAGATCAGTATATCTATCCGTTTAACAGACTTGCCCGTGAGGATATCAAAGTCGCGCGGGAGATCAAAAGAGAGGTTTCGATCATCTATGTGGATTATAACGACATCTCCGCGATAGGACTGATGCAGTTTGTATTGCGTGACAGACCGATCAGGGTGATATCGGAGGAGCAGTGTATTGCGGGTGAGGCGATCGACGGGGAGTCCATCATTCTGCTTGGAGCAGGAGATCCCGCATGGGAGGAGCTGCAGAAAAAGTATGGCAATGAGATCATCGGCGGCCATTTTGTGCTGCTGTATAACGAGGAGGCATGGAAATGAACAGAAAGAGAGACAGACTGATCATGCGTTTGGTAGCGCTGCTGATCATGACAGTGAGTCTGGGATTTACGAGCAGGGCAGGCGAACAGGTGTTGATGGAGACATTAAAGGAGACAGATATCTATGAAAAGGCGGATATGGACAGCAGCGTGCTGGTGACGCTGGAACAGGGGACGCCGGTCATCTGCTGTGAGGCGGCAGGTTTTGACGGATGGTATGAAATCACATATCAGGAGACAAAGGGATACGCGCTTCGCAGCGATTTTGAGCTGTATGGAGATGCGGATGGAATTGATGAGGACTTCGAGGAGATTCAGGAGGAGAATCTGGAACAGTTTGAGCAGATACAGGAGGAACAGCTGGAACAAAAGAATGAATCATTCTGGGGCGGAATGATGGCGGTTCTGATCGCGCTCATGTTTGCTGTGGGCATTTTCACCGTAGTGCGGAATATGAAGAAGGGAAATAAAGTCGGACAATGAGGGAGAAATGCGATAAGATCATTATCGGCGCGGGACTTTACGGCCTGTATGCGGCGCTGCACTGCGGCGTCAAAAATCAGAGAATCATTGTACTGGAATGCGATCAGGGACCGTTTCGAAGAGCGACTTACATCAATCAGGCGAGGGTGCATCAGGGTTATCATTATCCGCGCTCCATATCGACGGCAATGAAATCCGCGGGCTATTTCGAGCGCTTTCATCAGGAGTTTGCATTCTGCATTAACAGGGAGTTTGAGAAGGTCTATGCGACTTCCGCGCAGTACTCGTGGTCTGACGGGAGACAGTTCAGGAAGTTCTGCGAGGCGGCAGGTATTCCGTGCGAGGAAGTGTATCCGGAGGAGTATTTTAAGAAAGGCATGTGCGACGGCGCGTTTATAACAAGGGAATATACATATGACGCGATGCTGCTGAAAGCGTACTATCTGGACAGGCTGTCGCAGCTTGCTAACGTGCGGCTGCTTTTTGACCGGAATATAACAGCGATTGAAAATGATGGTGATGCTTATATCTGCAGGCTGTCATCCGGGCAGGAGTACGCGGCGCCCTATGTGCTGAACGCGGCCTATGCGGGGACAAATCAGATATTGGAGTTGGCCGGATTTGAAAAATTTAAGATTAAGTATGAGCTGTGTGAGATCATTTTGTGCGATGCGGATGAGCGGTTAAAGAAATGTGGAATTACAGTGATGGACGGGCCGTTTTTCTCGATTATGCCATTTGGAAAAACAGGTCTGCATTCACTGACATCAGTCACATTCACTCCGCATACGACATGTTATGAGGAGCTTCCGGTTTTTCCGTGTCAGGAGGCGAGTATAGGTTCCTGCAGCAGGCGGCATCTGGGCAACTGCAATGACTGCGCTGCCAGGCCAGACAGCGCTTTCCCATATATGGAAAAGCTGGCAAAAAAATATCTGCGGGACGATCTGGGCTTTGCATACAGATCGTCGCTGTTTTCGATGAAGCCGATCCTGATGAGTTCTGAGGTGGACGATTCGCGGCCGACAGTGATTCGCACATATACGAGAAAGCCCACTTTTGTAGGCGTTTTGTCCGGCAAGATCAATACGGTATACGATTTGGATGAGGTACTCGATGATGAGGAATAAAGAAAAAAATTTTGTCTCCGCGACAGTGTATTTATATAATTCCGCGGAGGAGGTTGAACGCTTTGCCCGAATGCTGATACAGACATTTGAGGACAACTTTGAACATTCGGAGATTATTTTTGTAAATGACTGTTCGACGGACGACAGTGCCGGGATTGTAAAGAAGCTGAGCAGCATCGCTGCCACGACAAGTCTGTCCCTGCTGAATATGAGCTATTTTCAGGGCAGGGAGACGGCGATGAACGCAGGGCTGGACATGACGATCGGGGACTATGTATTTGAGTTTGACAGCACATTCGTCGATTATTCCGATCAGGAGATCATGGATGTCTATTGTCAGGCGCTGGAAGGGTTTGATATCGTAAGCGCTTCGCCGGACAAAAACAGACGGAGGTCGTCGGGGATTTTCTATCGCATCTTTGACAAATTTTCAGAGACGCCATATCACATGAGCAGCGAGCGGTTCAGAGTCCTCAGCAGACGAGTGATTAACAGGGTTACCAGCATGAACAACAAGATTCCATACAGGAAGGCCGTGTATTCGCAGTGCGGTTTGAGGACAAAGAACAGCGTCTATACTGCACAAAAGCCTGACAGAAAACGTGCGGACAGCATGGAGCGTGCGGAGAGGCACTATCGGAGAAATCTCGGAATTGACGTCCTACTGCTGTATACGCAGCTGGGATACAGATTTTCCATCGGAATGACTGCCGTGATGATATTTACAGCTGTATTTATGATCGCGTATTCGTTCATCGTATACTTGTTTGGCAACCCTGTGGAGGGGTGGACAACGACAGTTTTGTTTTTGTCCTTCGCTTTTTTCGGCCTGTTCGGCCTGATCACGATCATTATCAAGTATCTGCAGATTCTGGTCGATCTGGTGTTTCGGAGAAAGCGGTATAGCTTTGAGAGTTTGGAGAAATTGACGAAGTAGGCGGGGCGAGGGATAAAGCGGAGGGATTTGGTTGAGAACAGACAGGAATAGAATAGTAAACAGGCATAGCATTTTGCTGTATCTGACGATACTGCTGATCAGCGTAGCTAGCTGTATTGTACGATATCCGGATTTTGAGACTACTTTGTGGAGTGCGTCGGATACAAATTATCAATGTCTTATGAATGCAAAAGCAATGCTTGAGGCGGACGAGAAAACAGCATCCTTTCTTCCGCTGATCACCTTTTCGGAAGATACCGATTATGGACTTGAGTATTCGTCGGGAGCATTTGATCGGGAGACCGGAAAATATTTTTATTATATATCATTTCCTTCTTTTCCGTTTATGGCGTTCGTCTGGTTTTTGAAACTGACGGGATTGGCTGTGAATGAGAGGTCTCTTTACATATTTTGCAGCATTCTTTTCTGTATTTCAGCATTAGCGGTGGTGAGATTATTCGAAACCATTTTTGGGGAGAAGTTAAGTGAACGTTGGATTGCCTTTGTCACGGGAATAACATATATCTTTTCGGTTGAAATCATGCATTCATTAGGACTGACCTATTGGGGACAGAACTGGTATATGATTATTTATCCGCTATTGTTGATGAAATTTTTGAAATTTGAACATCTGGAAAGACCGACATGCAAGGATTATCTGGGTTTTGCTGTTTTGGGCTTTGTGTTACTGCAGACGGAGTGGTCGGGGTATTTTGCGCTGTTTGCTTTTTGGATTGTCTGTTTGTTGAGATTGATCAAAAATAAAGAGAGAAAATATAGTTATTTTGTGATTGGCATCGCTGTTGAAGTGATTATTGCAGCATCATTGTTTGTGATATTAAGGGTAAATTTAGTAGGTTTTCAGGAGTTTGTGAATGTTATAAAGCAGAGAACGGCAGGGAGAAGCAGGATATCGGATTATTCAATATTTGCTGTAGAAAAGTCACTGATTTATTCCTTTGGAAATAGTATAATACTGATTTTGGGGTATGCAGTCTGGCTGTTTGTGTATCATTTAAAGAACAAGAAAAAAATATTTACGAGAAATATTCTAGCAAATGGACATATGGCATTATTAATTCTATTTCTGGTACCATTGCTTGAAAATCATCTGTTTACAAATCATGCATTAACCTACAGTATGGATAGGATGAAGTGGTATTTTGTCATCAATTTTATTTTATTGTATATTATTTCAGAATTGATCTCTTTGAAACACGCCAGAAGAATCATATGTTATTCGATGGGATGCGTGATGGTAGTAAGTTTGTTTTCTTATCTATTTATAGAAAACAATTATCGATGGAATGACGAGCGGTTGAAATCAAGCAGCGGGCTGGAACAGTTCATCAATGCAAATTATAGTGATAATGTTTTAGGACAATTGGGAAATAACAGTGTATGGGGATATTCTAAAATGCTGTTCGGACATGGGATTGTAAAAGAGACAAGCGTGCGTAGTTTGATCAAAAGAGCTCAGCATTTTGGCAAAAGGTATGCAGTTGCTTTAAATGATTATGAATTGTCTTACACACAAAAATGGTATTCGTCTGCAATTATTTATGATTCAGAGGAAAGAAAATATATTGTGGCTGGTTCTATATGGAATCAGTTTCATGACAAAATAAATGATTTGAAATATTTAGAAAATGCCCGATATATTGACATTTGTGTCAATTGTTTTGATCAGATTGATCAAAGGATTACATTCAAAGAAGATGCTGCGATCAAAGAAAAAGAGATGTTAATTTTTCAACATTTGAAAAAATATGATTTACAGAAAGATATAATTTACTTTGTCACAGAGGTAGATCATGTACCAAGTCTTATTATGGTTGACAACCAAAATTCCGGAGAGTGGTTGTCAGGAGTTTCTCTGGAGAGGAACAGATTGATCTTTCTCAATACAGCGGGCAACAGAGAGTTATTATATAATGCGAAATTATTATCCTCAAATGGCGTCAGTGCAGATATAACTGACATTTTTATAGAGGGAGATTTTATTTATGTGGATTTGGGGACAGACCAGGTTACAGAGTATTCCTATCCGAATGCGATCAGTATTCTTTACGAGGAGGATTAGAATGCGTATAAAGAAGGAGGACATATTTTTCGTTTTGTTTAGCGTTATTACTGCGATAGTATTTGCATCGTACAGATGTATGAATGGGGATTTTGTAGCATATAATGGGGATTTTCAAAACTACAATATTTTTAGAAGATTGATGGCGGGGCAGACGCAGTATAAGGATTTTGTCAATTACCTTGGAAGTGGAATGGTATTTACTAATTTTCCATTGATATATTTGTTTCGAAGCTTTGGAAATAGTGTGTTTATCACTAATTTTACAACCAGTATTTTATATTCACTTATGCTGTACATTTCCTTCTATACAATCCTGCATGAAAGAAAAAAAGCATATATCATTTCGAGTGTGATCGCGATCGCTTCCTTTATCGTTCTGCACATAGGCTTTCACGGAACATTTTATTATCAGTATGTTTATGACGTCTTATTCATGGAAGAATTAGGTCATTCAATGCGGACAACGAGAGCGTTTCTGCCGTTTCTGCTTGTTGGCATATTTTATATTTTTAAAAATAAGTTGAAACATGAGCACTTATTGACTGAAATCTTTCAGTCGTGCAAGCTACAGGTCGCGGTTTATTTTGTTTTAGGCATGTTGACTATATGGTCAAATGATTATGGCTATTCTTGTGTTGCAAGTTTTTTTGTCATTATGTCGCTGGTGAATTTGTTTGGCAAGTCGACGCCTCTGGCAAAAAGAGTGAGAATATATTGTACAGCGGGAATCAGTGCGCTTAGCGGAGTACTGTTATCGGCTGCGATAATAACGCGGGGACATGTTATTGACTATTTTTCAATAACAAAGGGAATCTCGCAGTATCAGTTTTGGTATTATGGGAACTCTTATGACAAATATTTGACGTTTTATGATATATTTAGCGATAAAAGGTACATATTTCTGACAATTTTCTCAGAATAAACGCATGAATGAAAAAGTGCCTTTTTCAGTACTTTTATTTGGAAAGTTCGTCAATTGCATTTAGCATG
>VSNM01000143.1 GCA_009774245.1 Lachnospiraceae bacterium
CTGCTCCCCGATTCCCCAATCTACCAGAAAACCGGGGAGACCTGCCCTATCCATCCACTGTGGCTTATTGGTGATATTACTTTGTGACCTCTAAAATATATTGATATGCAAATTCAATCCCATTGCAAGTCAGATTTTCACACATATGGGGTGGATCATTCTCTGAAAAACCTGTAGGGCGCAGTTCAAAACATCTTAATGAGCCAAATGCTTTTTCAAAAGCAAACGCAAAGTTATAGCAAGCAGATACAATTTCGTCTTCTCTTTTCCCCATCTTATGAAGGTAAACCCCTATAAACATAAGTGTGCCTTCAACTAAACCGCACTGCGCCCTATAACCGCCAGCACCATGCAATCCAACAGCAGAACAGATTGTTTGCTGTTCTACAACAGTTTCAAATAATTCACTCAAACAGATGATTGCTGTCCTCGCACAGTTTATATTATCGTTCCAGTACAATTCATGTACCCGATTCTTTATACGTTCTTTCATAATATGCCCTCTCCCCCGCTCCCCGAACCGGCGAAGCCTGCCCTGTCCGCCTTCTGTGGCTTATTAGAGATATACATCTGCAGGATTTATTTCTTATTCATGAAATCCCAATATGCCTGCATACTATACTGGTAATATGCCACAGCCCTTTTCTGGCTCAGCAGCTTCATGTCACTTATGACATTCTCGAACATATCCATGAAATCCCGCCGGTCATTTAATCCCATGTTCCCGGCTTCCAGCGGAAGAGATGTAAAGCCTCCTAACTTTTTTACGCCCGTATGTGCTTCCAAAGCCCTCATTTCCACAACAGTCGCTGACTTCGGGTTTACCTCGTTGATATGTATGGTCTTTTCAAATTCATCCCCATTCTCATCAACTCCTTTGGCAATCACTATCGGATCATCCTCTGTTGAATTTTCCGCGTACTTGAGATAATAGGACAGCCCCGTGCCGTTCCCTCCCGTCCATATCATATCTTCATCTGTAAAAATATTATAGACTTTAGGCGTACTCGCCATATTGTTCACCGACTCGGCAAAACTTTTTCCTGCCGCATTCTGCTGTGCCTTTCTTGCACCCTGCCACGCCGGATATCCTGTTGTTCCTATTCCGTTAATATTCATTTTTCAAATCCTCCATTATTTTTATTATTGCGGCCCCTCAGTCGTTCAGAGCTGCATCCGCTCTCTCAATATAAGTCCAAGCAGTTCATTGCTTCATGTATCCTAACTTCCTCTGCCTAACTTCATGACAAACACCTCCCTTCGCTGAAAACAGAGCCACCCTTGCACCCGGCAGTCCGCAGAGGCAAAGGTTTATGCGCCTCTGCGGAATAGGATGTAAAGGTTATATCTGTATATCCAGCCCTTTACTGCCTTTAGCGTACAAGGCATTTACACTGTCCTGATAGATAGCATCACCTGCAAAAATCTCATCCAGTATCTCATGGGAAATTGGCTTTCCGGCTGTCCATGTTGGGTCTTTTTCCTTTACAGCCTGTGTTACCCTTCCAGAAATTTCTAAATGGAGCTGGCTCAACGTCCACGGTGCAGCACGGCGGGTACTTAAATCTAATGACTTCACATAGGAATGAATCTTGTCATAATATGCATCCGTCTCAGCAGTATTATCACCAGACATTCCACCATACTTATAAAACCCTTTTTTAACATCTTCATAAACGTGCTGCTTCATTTCTTCTGATACGTTGACAATTCGTTTCCAATCTGTTCTTCCTGTAATTCCCATGCCCTCTACGCCATAAGAATTTTTGAAGTGTCCGGAACGCAAGTCATCAATGGTATTGCCACAATAGTTGCCTTTCGATGCCCCATTGCCGAAAAGCATATTCGTATTTGCTTTGCCACCGTTCATCCTTGAAAAGAGCTGCCAGATTCCCTGACTGTTATTTCCTATACGCATCATAAATACCTCCCTCGTTATATGGTCAGATCCAACCGTGCGCCTTTGCCTTCTTCCTGCACTTTTGCAGGCTGGCTTGTTCCCGCCTTTATCTGCTCCATCAGTTTTTCCACGGATTCCGCCTTTGCCAGTTTCTTCTCCTTTAAGGCTTCCTCCTCTTTTTTCTTCGCACGTTTTTCCGCAATCTGCTTCTGTACCTTTTCTTTATAGACCGTGCCGGGGTTCTCCATTGTGTCCCTGCTCCTGCCGACCATCCAGTAAGATACTTTCCCATTCTTGTCAATAAGGGCACCTGCACTGAGTATCTCGTCATTGTTCTCCCTTGCGAACTTCTCTATACGCTCCGAATTGCCGGACATTTCTGCAAAGACTTTCTCATACTTTGCCGCTGCTGCCGGGTCTGATGCCATCTTCTCTACGATGCTGGAAGAAACCGCTATGTTGTTATAGCCCCTGCTCCCAAGCATATAGGCATCTTCCTGTTTCCCATTCTTGAAATCCGCCACCGTTATGTTCACATCCGGGTATTTCTCTTTCAGACTATTCAGGTAAGCCTGCGAATCCCCATTAAGGGTGCTGCTCCCGTTTGCCCTGTCTGCCGCATAAGCGTTCGTGTAATCCGTTACTCCTGAAATTGCCATAAATATCATCCTCCTTGATAAAAATATTTCAACGGCGGCTCCTCTGTCATTCGGAGCCGCCCATGCCCCCTTACGGTAAGTCCGGGCATATCCTGCTTTACTTCAAAATGCCCGGAATGCTTATATCTTCTGATTTCCAACCACGCTTTTGCTGAATGTGCTTATGTTTTCCTCATAGGCGTTTGCTGCCAATGCGCTTACACCTGCTGTCTGGAAAGCCGCCGCATCATCGCCATTCTGTATACCCTCTGCAAGGAAAGCCTGCTGCCTCTGCCTGCTTGCCATCTGGCTTTTCAGGTAATTCTCCTGTGCCGCCGCTCTCCGTGCCTGCGCCTTTTTCACCGCTTCTTTTTCCTGTTCCTCCATCAGTTCTTCCATTCTCTTATGGCGTTTCTCCCACCATGATTCTTCAGTATCTGCGGAAAACGGAGAGCCATCCTTTACGGGTATCCCTTCCCCATGACACTGTTCGGGCGTTGCCCCGATGACCTGGTAGCCGATCATCTTGGAGCCCATGATTCCGGTACAGGAATACATCTTCCTGACCATTCCTAACACTGTTTTTTCCCATTCCGGATCAGTTTTCATCCTTTCAAAACATTCCTCCGTAATTGTCAGCGCACCGCCTACGCAGGTGGAGCGGTACCATCCGCTGACAGGCATACCCGACATTTCGTTCATAAACCACTGCTTGTATTCATCCATTGTCATTTCCTCTTTGGATTTATTGGAAATGCCGCTGTCATATGTAAAGCCAAAATAACTCGGCGGCTGCGGGACTACCATGTCCCCCGCCCATGCTGATGAGCCGGATTTTTCCGCCGCATCCTTTCCTTCTGCGGCTTTCTGCACCTCCTCCGCAAAATTCCCTGTGCCTGCCGCCCTTCTGCTGCTGTTTGTGTAGGCATACGGATTAACCCCCATGCCGCTTACATTACCGATGCTCATACCTGTCTCCTTTCCTGTAACATTACCGTTACACTGAACTCATTTTTCTTTATCTTGATATCTACGTCCCCCATATATTTCTTCGCCTCCATCTTTACATTGGAAAGCCCGATCCCGTGCATGGAACCCTTCTTTCCGAAATGCTCCTTTTCCTTTGTGGAGATTGGGAGGTTCGTATCCGCATCCATGATGATCTCCCCTTCAAACGGGTTTCTGACCTCGATCAGGAAGAACTTTCTCTTCTGCCTGCTGGAAATAAAAACATACCTGTCGCCCTGCCGCATCTTCCCGCAGGCTTCAAGGGCGTTCTGCAGCAGGTTGTTTACAATGATGCCGATGTCAAAGGCATCATACCTCTCCGATTCCGGGTAGGTAAATTCTGACCGGAACCGTATGCCCTGCTTTTCCGCAGCTTTCCACCTGTCGTTTACAATCACATCTGTAACGGCATTCCCTGTCTTTATGGAAAACTCAAAGGCATCCATGCTCTCATCCATTCTGGAGATGTAATTCCCCATGTCCCCATAGTTCCCACTCTCAATC
Organism: Lachnospiraceae bacterium; assembly: GCA_009774245.1. Taxonomy (GTDB): domain Bacteria; phylum Bacillota; class Clostridia; order Lachnospirales; family Lachnospiraceae; genus COE1. The sequence goes on from VSNM01000143.1 coordinate 4,051, forward strand.
AGCCCCTTGATATTGGTCAGATGGTTTTTCATCTCATGCTTCATCCGGCGTATGCCGTCATAGAACTGATCCACTTCCGCCATCCGCTCCTGTATGGCATGAACCTGCTGCTGTTCCACAAAATATCTTTCCTTTTCCTCCTGAAGCCCCACCATTTTCTGGTAAGATGCTATCGTAGCCAGAATCCCCACATAGAATAATGCTGCCACTACGGGCACAATGCCGATAAGCGCCGGGTACTGTTCATAAAGCTGTATGACATGGTTTTCTGAAACCATAAGCAGAATGTGGAATATAATGTTCACAAACAGAATGCCCGTCAACGGTGTCAACAGCAGATAGCATAATTCCCTTGTATGCAGCTCCATCCTGCATTTCTTTAGCTGGCACCCTGCAATATACAGCAATACAGAAAACAGGATAAGCTGCAGCAGTTCCACCAGACAGAAATTCAAAGCGGCATTCCATAATATTTTTTCTATTCCTTCCTCCCCCTGCACAAGGTGCCTGCCCGTATAGAAATTCACACTTGCCACCACCAGCGAGCTTAGATTCCTTACGGTGAAAAACAACACCCCAAAAAGGAAGGCCGGTTTCCTGCCAACCCCTAAATACCGGGAAGCCGCTGTCAGCAGGGCTGTAACAATCACCATGCACGCCCATTTGTCCAAATCCACCCCTATGCTTATAAAATAAACTGCCGCATAAGAGAGAAATACGATAAGCACCTTTATAAATTCCTGTGCATTTCCGCCCTTCTTCCCGGCCATATGCGGATAGAAAAAAGCTGTCAGGAAGCAGGCATATATAACAGTCTCAATCCCCATCACTATATTTTGGAACAGCGTAAAACTTGCTTCGCTCAATGGCAGCCCCCTCACTTCATAAACCGCAGGTACGCTTTTACAAAATCTTCATACTTATATTTTGAAATCAGGAGCTTATCCCCATTTGTCAGCGTTACCTCTGTTTTGTTGTATTCATCCACATAGGACAGGTTGACCAGGTAGCCTTTGTGGACACGGCAGAACTGCCCCTGCAGTTCTTCTTCCAGATCACTCATTTTTGCATAATATTCAAAAATCCCGTCCTTCATATGGACGGCTATTTTATGGTTCTGGCTTTCCATGTAATAGATGTCGCTTAACGGTATTGTTTTTCCCGTATTCCCATACTGGACCATCAGCACCCTTTTCCCCTGCCCGGCCTGCTGCGCCGCCCTCCTAAAAATCTCGGCAAACCGCCCTTCGTCAATGGGTTTCAGCAGGTACTGGAACGCCCCCACGTCAAAGGCATCATACACATATTTTTCATAGCCCGTGACAAATATGATGATGGGCTGTTTGATATCTTCCATGCCCCTGATCCGTTTTGCCATTTCCATACCATCCATTGATGAATCCGGGCCTTTCAGCTCAATGTCAAGAAACAGCAGGTCATGATCAGCCCCCGCTAAAAAATAATCCTCCGCCGTGGCATATTCCGTGACCTCACACTCCACTCCCTGTTTCCGAACCAGCGAACAGATGTAGCTCCTTATATTTTTTTCATCATCACAGACTGCTATTTTGATTGCCTCCACCTCCTTCTTTCCTCACTTCATGTATCGGAAAAATAAGAATATTTTTAACTCCGATAGCGTGAATAGACGATTTGACAGCGTAACTGGATTGACGTTTTTTATCCTTAATATCCCCTCTGCCGCTCTCAATATCCCTCACAAAAGGGGCGGCTACCCCGCAAGGCAGCACAAACGCAAACCGCCGTGTAAGCATATTAACTCTGATTTTCCCGCTTTCCAACTTATTATTTTCTGAACCACTATAAAAATATCTACGAAATTTGAAATGCAAAGAAATGAATTGTGAAATCCTAAGACATGAAAAAAGACTGCCAAACAGCCCTTTTCGCTTTTCCATTCAGTTTTTACCATTTTGCCAATATACAAACAAGAAAACTCCTTACACTATCACGAAAACTCCCCTCCTGTTTCCGTGATAATACAAGCAGTTTCCGTGTTTGTATAAGGGTTTTGCCTGCGAGTATCGACCAGTCCTTTCCCCATTTATGCCATCTCCCTGAACGTGCCAGCCATCCCACCCACAAGGCTCCACTGGCGCTACATATTGCCCCTGTCATAATTGATAGACTGCTGTAAGCTGCTCTCGAATCGAATCCCTCAGATTATGCGTAATAATAATTACACCCAACTGAGGTGTATTCAGCAGGTTGTTCTCGATGTCTAAAGCATTTGCCTCATCCAGGGCAGATGTGCCTTCATCCAAAATAATGTATTGCACATTGCGAATCAGACCACGGGCCAGCACAATACGTTGGCGCTGGCCGCCAGAGAGATTTTTACCATTTTCCTTAATCACAGTATCCAAACTATCAGGCAGGGGATTTACAAAATCCTCCAAGCGGCACCTTTTTATGACTGCCATGATTTCCCGGTCTGAAAAAGGCTGCCCTAATGTTATATTGAACCGAATTGTATCCTGAAACAGATATACATGCTGATCCACATAGGCTATATGACGATGCAGGTTTTCCAGAAAAATATGTTTCTGCTCCACCTTGCCATATCGGATGTCTCCAGTATAGCCGGGAAGCAAACCCAGAATGATTTTTGTCAATGTCGTCTTACCACTGCCGCTTTCGCCCATAACCGCATATTTGCAGCCCGCATGGAATGAGTAATTGATGCCCTGCAGGATTACTTTATTACCATACTGGAAAGAAACATTATGCAGTGTAATTTCGGGAATTTCATCAATGTTAGATTTCGTTGTATCAGGGCAAGCAGTATCCATTCTGAACTTTTCCCATAGCGGTTTAGATGCTTTCACTGCCATAAAAGACCGTACAAATGTCCCTGCGCCATTGAAGAAACTGCCTGCCAGATTTCCAACAGAAAGAACTGCTCCGGCAGGCGTGGCTCCGGCAGCCGCAACTAATAAGGTTACAAGCAGAAGGATACACTGTCCAATCATGCTAACGGTGGAAATCAGGCTCTGAGCCGTCGTGTTGGTGTAATTGAAGCGATAGTCAGCCAGTTCCGCTTTTTCAGATGCAGCAGAAATTCTTTCACAAATGCAATTACGCAAATTAGTCAGGAAAAAAATGGGACTTCCCATTACCACATCTTTATAGCTTTCAACGCCAATCTCCATTGCAGCAGAGCGATTCTTATTCGCTTTCTGGAGACGTTTATTTGTCAGTTGTGGCAAAACAGAGATCACAACCAAAAGGGCAATTGCTGCGAGACCAATGAAGGGACTAAGCAGACACAACGCCCCAAGTGAAAAAACAGCGGTGGCAAGATTTTCAATTCCGGCGAACAAAGGTGAAAAGGACTGACTATAAATCTGGTCTACATCGTTAGTCAGCCAGGATACATCATGTCCACTGTCTTTGCCGACAAATTGGATATAGTCAAGAGACGCCATTTTGCTGCTGACTATGGAACGGAGTTTATTTTTGAGTTTCTGCTGGATTTTGGCTTTTGCCAATGATGTAGTATAGCCGATGCCCATAGCTGCCAGCCAGATTCCCAACTCAATCAGGAAGGCATAGAACAGAGCTTTTGTTTTATCTCCTGCGTATTCATATGCAGTATAAAAAAAGGAAAGAGAATATCCGGCATATACCATAGCAAGAGATGTTAAAATGCCCATCAGCGACACGCCCAGGATGTGTCCGATATTATTTTTAAGAAATGTTTTGTATTCCATGTGATTAAGTATCCTTTCTTATCTCAGCCTAAATAACTGGAAGTTGCGGCACAAACCATACATCAGTCATTGACCTTCTCTCTGTAACTTCCATAGCAGTCTTTCCGAAATTATCACAGCGGGATTAATTCGTAATTTACAGATTTGCAAACAATTTTGATTCACAGATTTTCCGCTGTTTCCTATTACTTCGGCAGAAAACCGTTCCCGCTAAAGCAAAAGCATCCACTGAATTATACCATAAAAATTTTCTGTTTTTCACCCGATGGCACGAAACGACTATTTT
>VSNM01000144.1 GCA_009774245.1 Lachnospiraceae bacterium
ACGGGTGTGGAGTGTATGGAAGAAGAACCGATTGTAAGCAGGAATTTTGTAAAATACAAGGATAAGTTTTATGTAATAGGAGAGTCGCATTTAGTGTATCAGGGCAACAAAACGGAATCTGAGGATTTTCATATTTTGACGCTTGCGGCATTGGCGGAGGAATTGATGTTTAGGGGGCTTCATGAAGCGAATGTAACATTGGCGGTGGGACTTCCTCTTGCGTGGATGAAAAGTCAGGGGGCAGATTTTAAGCGTTATCTGTTGAAAGAGCAGGAGTTACACTTTGAATTTCGTAAGGAGAGATATCATGTGCATCTGTGCGGTGCAGAGGTGTTCCCACAGGGATTTGCCGCGATTGTTAATTTGGGCGCAATGCCGGGGATGAATATGCTGGCAGACATTGGAAACGGAACCATGAACGTGATGCAGATCATTGATAACAAGCCATTGGAAAAGAGCCTTGTGACAGATAAATTTGGCGTGGGTATCTGCATGAAGGAGATACAGAAAGAGTTGTCAAAAGAAAATGGTGAAGATATTCCCGAAATGCTGATTGAACCGCTTCTCTGGAATGGTATACAGGGAAGAACAGATGTTGCGGCTGTAAAAGTAGAGCGTATAGCAAAACAGTATGCAGAAAATATTAGAAAGCGTTTGGTTGATTACGGTTATAAAGAAGGATTGGTGCATTTATATGTGATTGGCGGAGGTGGATGTCTGCTTCGGAATTACACAGAATTGGCAGGTAAAGCGGAAGTTACTTTTATTACTGATATTTGTGCCAATGCAAAGGGGTATGAGTATCTTGCGGCACAAAAACAGAGCAGACAGAGGTAATGCCATGAGGAAAACTTATAAATGCAGTAATATAAAATTCTGCATGGAAGATGAAAACCAGCGCAGGACTTGGGAATATCTACAGGGAATAACGAGAAGGGACGGTTCTTACGGGAAGATACTTTCTGATGCGTTTGTTGCGGTTCTTGACAGCAAGAATGAAATAAGAGCAGATAAACCGGAAGAATTACTTACTCTTTCATTAAAACAGTCAGAACACGAATTTGAACAGTTTGAAGAAATATTTGCGAGGGTGCTGGAAGCTAAGTTTCGGAGTTTACAGGTAATTTTGACAGAACATATGGAAAAATGCTTTCAGGAACATACTTCAGATTTTCAAGTAGGCGCGGTTAAGGCAGCGGAAATGACTGACAGTAATGAATTAAGGCAGACGCATGAGGTAGAATTATCCGAGGATATGATGGCGTTTGCCTTTACAATGGGTGAATAGGCGGTACCGAATTTATATGTTCGGTACCCATTTCCGAAAAGGGAGCTTACGGAAAGGTGCCGAAAAGTATTTATTCGGTACTGTCACCCAAAGCGAATGACGGCGGCTTTTTGCCAGAATGAGCAGTCTGTCGAATGTTCTTTTTGACAGACTATGGATGCCGTCAGGCAACCGTGTTTGCCAAAGGCAAACACTACCCTCGGAGAGCGCCTTGCTTCTGATGCGTATGTGTCAGAAGTAATAAGGCGTTACTTTTGGCAAAAGTAACAAAACCATAGTTAGCTGGCATAGGTAAAGTGTGAGAAAGAAGGTGCATTGGTGGCAAAAACAATTTCTTTTCCAAAAGGGAGAGGACATCTTACACATAATAACAGGGATTTTATCTGTAACAATGTGGTACCAGAACGGACATCTTGGAACCGGATTTATATACAGGAGCCATTGAAGGACGCTTATGAAAAATGTTTCGGTCAGGCGCTCAGGGATTATAACGCCGCACAGAAGCGCAAGGACAGGCAGAAAGAAGATTATCTGAAGGAGATGGAAAATTCTGGGAACAAGGAAAAGATATTTTATGAAAATATTGTTCAGATAGGGAAAAAGGAAGATACTCCTGTGGTGGATGAAAACGGAAACCTAACGGCAGATGCCAAGGCTGCTATAGAAATTTTAGAGCAGTATGCCAAGACCTTTCAGGAACGGAATCCCAATTTATATCTTTTTAACTGTGTGATGCATTTGGACGAAGCAACGCCGCATCTGCATATAGATTATATTCCGGTAGCACATGGATATAAAAACGGCATGGAAACACGCAATAGTTTGACAAAGGCATTTCAGCAGATGGGATTTGCAAAGGCGGTCAGCAGAAAGCAGAATGAAACGGTTGCATGGCAGGAAAGGGAACGGAAATATCTGACGGAACTTTGCAGGGAACGGGGAATTGAGATAGAGGTTCTTGGCATACAGCGTGATAATCTTTCTCTGCCAGAATATAAAGCGGCAATGCGTGAAGTGGAGGAACTGGAACAGCAGGCGGAAGCACTTGACAGTCAGAATGAGACATTGGAGAAGCAGAACGATGATTTGGCACAGCGTACATCAGAACTTGCCGTACAAGCGCAGGAAATGGAGGCACATAATAATGAGCTGCTTATGCAGGCGCAGGAGCTTACGGAGCAGATTGAAAAAGCAGAAGAAAAAGAGAAAGCGGCAAAGGAAATTCTTTCAAAACATGATTTAAGGGCAGAAACATTTAAAACGATTTCAAAGGAAGTGAATGCAGAAACAAAAAAGATGAAAAGCGCGGCTGTTCCAATAACCAGTCTTTTTGGCGGAGAGGAATATGTCAAAGTAAAGAAAAGCGACTGGAGTATGATGCTGGATGCTTTTGGTAAGGCAATATCAAGAAATCATCTCTTGGAAAAGTATGAGAAGAAGATAGCCGGTTTGGAAAAGAGGATAGCTACGCTTACCGATCAGATTGAAAAATTAAAGCGGTTTGTAGCATCAAAGGGACTTGGAGATGCATTTGTGGAATTTGTAAAGTCACTTTCACCAAAGACAATGAAGCAAAAGATTGAAGATGCAAAAGTGGATGCGGCTGAATACAACCGACAGAGAAGAAATCAGCAGGCATTGTCAGAAAAGAAGCATTGGCAGCAGGAAATGTAAATTTTATGGAAAGAGAGGAACAGACGATGAACATAACTTATGAAAAATGTGGAGATTATTTGATACCGAATCTAATTCCCGATTCAGAGCCGGAGGGAGAGCTGAGGAAGTTCGGGCTGATGCGAAAATCCTATCTAGAGAACTATAGGAGAGGGATTTATTCAGGATTGCTGTTATCGGGCGAATTAAAGAAGTATCTGCTGATGGTACAGGAGCAGGCAGAGGAAAGGTTTGATTTTCTGGTAGAGCAGATGGCGAAGCAGGAAGGGGTGACGGAGCAGTTAAAGGCGCAGAATCAGATGTTATGGGTGCAGAGAATGAATAGTATTAGGGCGAGAGCAGAGGAGATTGTGCGGAAAGAAATTATTTATACATTGTAAGGATTAGTGGGGATATCCATATTTTGGTAAAATGTTGATGAACAATGTCGAAAATTATGTTATGATAAATTATATGATTTGTGTTAAAAATGCAATACGACAAGTAGAGGATTTGTATATGGTCAATAATTTGAAATTGATGTGAAAATAAAGTGTAGAGAAGGAATGATGCAAGTCCAACTTGCAGAGAGGGTGGATACCACCAGTCAGTATGTGAACCGAATCGTGAAAAAACAAGACGGGGTTATGAATAAGACTTTTGTGGCAATGATGGAGCGGCTAGGGTATGACATTGAGTTATCGTATGTGAAGCGATAGTTTAATCGAAAGATAATAAGATGCTTTAGGCAGTTGAGATATTTAAGTGATCATTGTAAAGCAATATCTAAAATGAAAAGAATTGAGGAATAAAAAATGATTAGTTGGAATTTTCCGGGAAATCAGGATGGACAAATAAAGGGAGTTGCTGATGCGGGTATTGAAAATTTTAATGGAACAGAAATTTCTTCTTTGGCAAGGGAGAACTGCCAGAATTCCTTGGATGCAGCTATTGATGGTAATAATCCTGAAGTATTGGTTGAGTTTGAACGTTATTTTGTACAGGATAATCAAATTCCAGGAATTACTGAATATAGGGATATATTGAGAAAATGCAAAAATTTTTGGGATAAATCGAAAAGCGAAAAGGCAAAGAACTTTTTGAAAGAAGCGGTGAAGCAGGCTGAGAAAGAAAAAAGTTTTGCGCTAAGAATCAGCGATTATAACACAACTGGACTTTCTGACCCATATGCAAAATCAGATGATCCTTTTGATTTCAGTTTTGATGGTTGGAATGCTCTAATCAAGATAGATGGTGGTGCCAATAAGGGAGAGGATAAAGCTGGTGCATTTGGAATAGGGAAAAGCGCACCATTTAGTAATTCTTATTACAGATTAGTGTTTTATCGCACTTTGAATCAAGATAATGAGAAGGCAGCACAAGGCATATCAAGACTCTTGTCATACAAAGATGGAATTTCAATGACAAGCGGCGTTGGATATTATGGAAATCCGGCAGGAAATAATCCAGTTGAATTAATTCCGGAATTGGATGTACTTAATACAAGAACAGAAACTGGGACTGACGTTTTTGTTTTTGGTTTTAAAACAGCTAACGATTGGGAGAAAGAGATAGAAGTTGCACTATTGGAAAGCTTCCTTATGTCATTTTATAATGGTCAACTTCGAGTAAAAGTACAGAATAGGGAAATAAATTCTTCCACACTGAAGTCTCATATGGAGCGGATTCATCGAGACTATCCAAGTCAAACAAAAGGAACATATGGAAATTATCTTGCACTAACTCGAACAGAGGGTGTGCATACTTATTCGATGGATTTTCATGGAATGGGAACGCTTGAATTGAGATTGCTTGTTGATTCTAATGAAAAGCTGGATCGTAAAGTGCTGATTGTAAGAAAAGCCGGAATGAAGCTCTTTAGACTAGGGAATATATCAAAATTGGTTCCATTTACAGGAATTCTTGAATTGAAGGGGAAGGAACTTAATAGTTATTTTAGAGCTATGGAGACAGTTGCACATGACAACTGGGAACCCGGAAGGCATCCAAATCCAAAACAGGCTAAGACATATTATGAAGAAATAAAGGAGTGGATTCGTTTTATTGTTGCCGAACTTGCTGAACATAGCAGTGATGATGAAATGGATGTGGAAGGATTGGGCGGTGTTTTACAAAGGGAACCAGAGAAAGCGGAAACTGGAGATTCAGATAATAAAAGAGAAAATCTTAATAATCATCTTGGAAATATAGATGTTGTAGAGAGACCAGCAAAAACTCTATCAAAGGGGTTCTTTTATGGAAAAGGTGATGAGGGTAACAGTGAGGCAGAAACGACTCAGGGTAAATTGGGAAGAAATGGGGAGCTGGGTTTTAGGTTATTAAAAGGAAAAAGAAAAAGGAAAAAAATTGACAGTCATAGAGGAATACCAAATCCTAATGGTGAGGATGTTGTAATGCAAAGGAAACCTGGGGGAGAAACCAACTGCCCTCTTAAAAATGTACGTATTATTAAAAAGAACACAGGTACTTATGCTGTTAATTTTGAGATACCACATGATGTTAAGCATGGGAGAATAGAACTTGTCACTGTCGGTGAAAATGGGAAATCAAATCGTATTCGTATCATTGATGCAGAGCCTGTGGTTGGATGCATGGCAGCTAACTTGAATGGTGATTTTATAGAAACTTTTGATATGTCATCATCAGGTAAGGTACAGATTAAAGTGACGCTTGCAGATTCACATGATTATGCTATGGAGGTAAACGTATATGAACATAACTAACAGATTGTTTACCTATCCGGTGTTAAGCGATGAAAAAGATGATTATAAAAAATCCATATTTAGTGTAGATTACGAGCATGAAATGCAGGGCGTTAATAGTTTGCACTTGACGTTTGATATAGCCATGAATTGTAAAGAATTGGAACAGCTCATTGTAGACGGAACAGCTGATTTTGTCATTCATCTTGAATGTTCCACAACAGCATATAGAGAAGTACTTCATTCTGTCTCAAAACATATTGAACATACAATCCCGATTGGACGGGTAAATGGAATCTTGGATGCGGTGGCTTTTATAATTCTTAAAAAGAACATAACAGAATTTTACTGTTCAGACTGGGTAGAAGATTTTAATGATACAACATTTAATTTATTTGCGGGATCTATACTGGCTTATCAGAATTTATCCGATTTAAATATTACAAAAGATTATGAAGAATTTATTAATGCGGGATCTATATTTTCGGTATATAAAAGGCTTACGGAAGATGATTGTTCGGCAGAGATTACCTTGGACTCCTCCAAAATTAGGATTGGATTGGGTACAGATGATTATGATGTTTATGCTATGTATTCATCAAAGATAGAACTGCAATCTCTGTTTCATGCAATGATTATATTGCCGGCATTAGTGTATGTATTTGAAGAATTGAAACAAGAGGGCGGCGAAGAAACATATCATAATAAAGAGTGGTTTATTGCTTTGGAAAAATCATATTTAAAACGTGGTATAGTATTTATGGAAGAAGTCATGAATACTGAAAAGACTTCTTATGAGTTGGCACAGGACGCAATGGAATTTCCTCTTAGTAAAGCATTTAAGCAGATCCCGATATTTTTTGATATTATGGAGGAGGACTCATAATGAAATTATATATAATGAAACGTGAAGCACTTGAGACTTTGAAGGCTAATCTTTCTGTTTTATACGGAAAATATTATACGGAAAAGACAAATCGCTGGATTTATGATATATGCGGAGAAGAGCCATTTGCTGAATTTAAAGATATTACAGAGTTTAGTCTTGCAGACTTGGATTCTGATTTAACACCCGGAGAGATTGACTTATATAATTGCAAGATTATATATGAAAAACTTCAGTTTCTAAGTGAATCCCAAGCAAGTGATGAGAGGTTGTGGGCAGGACTTACCAATGCTACCTTTTATGAGTATATGAGAAAACGATGGGGATATGGTTACGGAAAGAAACCCAAAAGTGCTGAAAAAGAAGTAGGTGCGATTTTAACAAGATTTTTTTATAAGTCTTCTGGAAGAAGTGGTTTCTATAGAAATACATTGGCGAAATGCTGGTGGGTAGGACATAACACATATGATTTCAGCAATACTGGGAATCATTTTGAAAGCTTAGATATTATAGGAAGCAATGACCTGAACTCTAAAATTAATGAGTTTTTCTATAACTTTACATTTTCATCAAATTCAGATATAATGGCTGCCATTATTGATGCCCTTCGTAAATTTAAGGAAGAAGGAAAACGTATACTTGTTCGTGAACATATAAGACCGACTATGTCATATTTAAATGCGGTAGGCGGTTCGGTTGTTCTTGATTGTTTGGAAAAAGAGGAGATAGCACGTATCTTTTCTGATGCTGTTGATGCTATTATGCAGGGAGATACACCAATCCTAAATTTTGATGTGAACATAAATTCAGAAAGTGAGGATATGGATTATTCTGACGATGAGATTTTAGAGGCAGAAAATCTTTTAGATTTGCCCGAAGTAACTATGGGATGTAAGGTTGTGATTTGGAATGCAAATAGAGAAACGAAAATTTATAAATATGATTTAATAAATGGAGCATTACCCAAAACGGTAGAGATATTTACAGGGCACAAAGTTGGTGACACAATTGAGTTATCAGGTCAACAGTGGAAGAGAGAGGATGTGATTCTGTAAAAATTTAGCCATTGAAAAAGTGGAAGAAAAAATTTGTTGACCTACATTGGCATACTCTAGTGAATATCCCAGGTCGTAGTGATGGTGCAAGGTTAGATTATTATGATTGGTGGTCGTTTCTGGCTAAAATTTGAAAAGCAAGCAAAGAATAGACTGCAGAATAAAAGACTCTGGCATAAAAAGAATGTGAACAATCTAGGTCAGAAATAAGTGTTTTTTGTTTTAGATTAAATGTGCATGAAAGCTTCCTGTATACTTTAAATAGGTCAAGAGATTGACACAAAAAAATACCTCAAGTAAATTTAGATTATTACTG
>VSNM01000145.1 GCA_009774245.1 Lachnospiraceae bacterium
ACGAACAATCTATTGTGGATTACTTTCCGGCTAAAATAATCTGCCTATCGGATGCTTTTTTAATCTGAAGAACAACAGGAATATCGGCAAGGCGGGTACAAAGGCTCTGTAAGGAAAATCGGATTGAGGGCGTATTGAACATCAATCGGGTATGGCTCATGCCAATAAACATTAAAGCAAAATTAGCTTTTCTTGTTTACCCTATACTGATATGGCGGGCGTTAATCAGGATTTTAAAAAGGCTCCTTATCTTTATGAAATCTTCAAAAATGTGCAGTACCCTTTATGTATCAAAATCAAGAAAGGAAATGAAACATTATGGATTTCATATTGAAAACAACAAATCTTTGCAAGAGCTTTGGAAAACATTCCGCTGTAACAGATGTGTCAATTCATGTACGGGAAAATAGCGTATACGGATTATTAGGTCCGAATGGAGCAGGAAAATCTACAATCTTAAAGATGGTAACAGGTATGCTTCATCCTACCAAGGGTACGATTGAATTTGCCAATCACTCATGGAGCAGACAGGATTTAATGCATATCGGAGCTTTGATAGAAAATCCCCCGTTATATGAAAACTTGACGGCGTATGAAAATTTAAAAGTAAGGACTATTTTGTTGGGGTTGCCAGAGCAGCGTATCAATGAAGTGTTGGAGCTTGTGGATTTACAAAACACAGGAAAGAAAAAGGCAGGACAATTTTCAATGGGAATGAAACAGCGGTTAGGCATTGCGGTTGCATTGCTAAACAATCCGTCTTTACTAATTCTCGATGAGCCGACAAATGGATTAGACCCGATTGGAATCGGAGAGCTACGAAACTTAATCCGTCTATTTCCACAAAGAGGAATAACGGTTATATTGTCAAGCCACATTCTTTCAGAAGTGCAGCTTATTGCAGATGACATAGGTATCATTGCAAACGGCAGGCTTGGATATGAAGGTAAAATGCAGCATAGCGAAAACCTTGAGGAATTGTTTCTTAAGGTCGTTGAAGAAAGCAGGGAGGTAATGCGATGAAAGAATATGTATGTTCCGAATGGATAAAGCACAAACGGGCTTTTGCAATAAAACTCGTTATTCTCGCCCCTGTTATTACCCTACTTATGAATGTGTTTGCGCCAATGTGGTATCAGCAAAACTCATTTAACTGGTGGTATGTTTTGCTTTTCCCTGGATTTCTCACTTTGCTTTGCACGATGTGTGAACAACGGGATGGCGGAAAGCTGAAATACAGAAGTCTTATCCCGCTGCCTATAAAACTTGGAAATGCGTGGATTGCAAAGGCAATCGTCATATTAATTTTGGATATTATAGCGAATTTCATTTTTTTAGGGTTGAATATGCTTGGCGGTATAGCGGTTTACTTTATTTATGAAATCCCAATCAGTATATCGCTATTTCAAGCTGCAGCAGGTATTTTTTGTATTATCGTAGCTTCTATGTGGGAAATTCCAATATGTTTGTGGCTGTCGAAAAAGATTGGTGCATTTGCGACGGTTGTAATAAACGCAGGAATAGGCTCAGCCTTGGGCGTAATATTTGCAAACACAAAATACTGGATTTTTTGTCCGTATAGTTGGATGCCACGCTTAATGGTTCCAACAATCGGTATTTTGCCAAATGGAGTGCCTGTTTCTGAAGAAGCAGGAAATTTGCCAGTATCATTGGTTATGGTTATTTTAGCATTGCTGCTTTCTGTAATACTATTTTCAGCTTTAATAAGGCTTGGTGCAAAAGGATTTTCACGGCAGGAGGTAAGATAATGGGAACAGTATTAAGATGTGTCAGAGCAGATTATCTAAAAGCAAAGCGTTCTATGTTGAATGTTATTTATATAATCGTGCCTCTTATACTTGCTTTGGCATTTGCAGGCTATTTTCATATTTCGAGTTGGAACAGAACACTTAAAATAAGTGCTTTCTTTGAAATGCTGGGCATAATATATCCTTTTCTAGTTGGAATTATTGTGGGAATTATTGCCCAGCGGGAAAGTCAGGCAGGTCATTATCAATTTATACTTAGTACTGTTTCTTCAAGAACGCACATTTATATAGGGGAACTATGTTTTCTGCTGATAAATTCTTTGCTATTTTATACACTTGCAGTCGGCAGTTTTGCCCTTATGTTTCCGTTTACTTCTATAAGCGGATATGTGCAGGTTATAGGGCTTCTGCTTTTATCTTCTACACCTATATACCAAATACATTTTTTGTGTGCTTTTATATTTGGTAAAAGTGCTTCTATGGGGCTTGGAATTGCGGGCAGCTTACTATCTGCGATTATGCTCACAGGTTTAGGAGATGTATGCTGGCAGTATATTCCGTGGGCATGGAGCGTTCGGTTTATGGATTTCTGGCTTCTTGCGACTACGAACAAGGATGCTTATTTGCAGAGTTGCAGTACCTTCTATGTTGGAATTATAATAAATATCGTAGCCATACTTGTGCTATTCGCTGTTAGCATTATGTGGATTAGACTATGGGATGGAGGGAAAGAAAATGATTAAAAAATTCCGATTGCTATGCGTATGTCTGATAACTTTAACCATCTTTTTTATGGGTTGCAATAACAGAATATCAGACACGGCGGATAAGAATAATATGTTGAATGACACTCTGCCCAAATACGAACTGAATGTTGCTGATTATAACGAGATAAGTTTTGACAATAAGACATATATCATTACTGAAAAGACAATCTCATATTCAGAGTTAGAGGAAGAAATCGGGCAGGTTTCTCAAAACATTACAACGGTTGAGGGAAATAAATTGCGATATGGATATGTTTATAATATTGATGAAACAACAGATATTGCGGTAAACATCAATGAGAAGTACTATATTGCGGAATTAGCAGATTGATAAAGGAGGTGCTTTGAGTTGGCACGATTGTTAGTAATTGATGATGAGAAAGCCATTCTTGACTTAGTTAAGAATAGCTTGGAAAAGGATGGACATATCGTTACTGTATGCGAAAGCGCGGCAGATGTTACAATAAATACTTTAAAAAATTATGATTTGATTTTGTTAGATATTATGATGCCAGATGTTGACGGATTTATGTTTTGCAAAAAAATCCGAGGAATTGTAGACTGCCCTATTCTATTTCTCACAGCAAAAGTAATGGAAACAGACATTATCTACGGATTAGGAATAGGTGCTGATGATTATATTACTAAGCCTTTCCGAATAGGTGAATTACGAGCCCGTGTTACTGCCCACCTGCGTCGGGAAAGACGGGAGCACCATAATACATTAGGATTTGAACAGGAAATCAAGTTTGATTTATCTTCAAAGGAACTTTTTATGAAAGGCAAGAAAGTTGACCTAACCAAAAGCGAGTATGAAATTTGTGAGTATTTAGCCAGAAATAGAGGGCAGGTATTTACAAGAGAGCAGATTTATGAAGCTGTTTTTGGATTTGATGGTAACAGCGACAATTCAACGATTGCAACACATATAAAGAATATTCGCAGTAAGTTGGCAGGATATGGTGTTACTCCGATTAACACAGTCTGGGGGGTAGGATATAGATGGGAAGGATAAAACGGACTTCATTGCAAATGATTTTCTGGAAATTCTTAATTATTCTCATATTAGGATTGCTCTTATCGGCGGCAGTTCCTTTTTTGCTCCTTGCATTTGCTTCAAGTGCAGGGTATGTGACTTATGCTAATAATGCGGAACATTCCGTACAGGAAATATCGCCGATAATTGCGGCTGCACCAGATATTACAAAGGTTGCAATCCCTTCCTATTGTGAATATCTGATACTTGATGAAGATTATAATGTTCTCTATACAAACATGGATACAACGGAGCAGGACAAGGCGTTGGAATTTGCAAAAACTGGAGAAAACAGTGACCCTACAAGCAGGACACAATACCAATTCATACCGAGGGAAACAGAATATTGCGTACTGAAATATTATGTGGGTTCGCAATATAAAAATGACTGGATGCAGAAACATTTGCCTGCTCCCGAAATATTATTATTGCTGTTGATAGGGGTAAATTGCATAGCGGTTTGCGTTTGTCTGACAATACGATATTCCCGAAAACTGAAAATTCAGTTATCTCCGTTGATTATGGCAACAGAACAAATACAGAAGCAAAATCTTGACTTTGAGGTAGAAAGCTCTGAAATCAGTGAATACAATGCGGTATTGAACTCTATTTCAGAAATGAAGGACAGCTTAAAATTATCTTTAGAACAACAATGGAAAGCAGAGCAATCACAAAGGGAACAAATAGCCGCACTTGCTCATGATGTAAAAACACCTTTAACTGTTATCCAGGGGAATATAGATTTAATGAATGAAACGGAACTTGACGATGAGCAACGATTATATGCAGGGTATATTACGGAAAGTTCGGAACAGATACAAGTATATATAAAGACTTTGATTGATATATCCCGTACAGTCACAGGCTATCAGCTTCAAGTAGAGAAAATTGATATAGCGGATTATATGGAACAAATTGAAGCACAGGCAAGTGCGTTATGTGTTACAAAGGAAATTCGCTTAAGCATGGAAACAGATATGGGATGTTTTGAAGCGGATAAATTGTTGTTGGAACGGGCAATTATGAATGTTGTCAATAATGCCTTAGAATACTCCCCGCAAAGAGGAACAATATATGTGGAAACGCAGAGGAAAGAAAACTTTCTGCAAGTTATTATAACAGACGAGGGAACTGGTTTTACGAATGAGGATTTGCGCCATGCAAGGGAGCAGTTTTTTATGGGCGACCACAGCCGAAGCTCTAATATGCACTTTGGCATGGGGCTTTATATCACAAACAGCATTGTAAAGCAACACAACGGGGAACTTACTCTTAAAAATTCCGATAAAACAGGCGGTGCAGAGGTTACAATAAAAATTCCATACTAGGATTTAATGGGCGATGGAAAGCATCGCCCATTATTTTTGCAAATCTTTATGAAATCTTCAAAAATACCTCGTAGTATTTAAAAAGTGAACGGCTGAATTTAAAGTCCGCCAAATAAAAAAACGGCGTATGGTGGGCGGTATTGCTATGCCCGAAAAGACTTAACAGACACTCTCCAGACCTGTTTTAGAGTTTGGAGGGATTTTTTTATGTTCTTTTTTCGGGCAGTTATCTATCTGCTCATGCAACGCAGATTTGATTTATACATAGCATATCGGGGAATGGCAGGAAGCCAGTTAAAAAAATCCCTGTCCATGCAACGCTACTTCTCACCATGAAACCAGAAGTAGAATCTCCGCTTAATAGAATTAGTATCACTTATAACCGTAGAGGTCACAGAGCCTTTGCGGTTTTTCTTTTGTCGTTTTTTATCAGATTATGCCGCAGGGCTGTTTCTGCTGTTGGCTGTCGCTCCCCGCCTCTCTCCATCTGGATTTCAGCATTTCAAAAATTCAGATGGGAGGTACTTACGGTGAAGTATGCACCAAGAAAAGTATATATCAAAGAAAACAATGTCTATGTGGAGTTGTCCTATCGGGATTTCTGCCGCCGCAGGGAATCCGACCAGAGATACATGGACAAGCTGTTTATCCCAGTGCAGGGCTGTCTGCTTGAAGTCGTTCGGGAACAGTATGCAGATTTCTATCGAGATAAAGAACGGTGGCGTTATCTGCAAAAGCTGGACACGAACCACAAGCTGCTGTCATTGGAGGGATTTACGGACAGTGAGGGAAATGTGATTGACTTCGTTGTTGATGAAGTGGTGGACGTTGCGGAAACCGTTGTCCGTGCGGTGATGGTGGACAGGCTGAAAGCCGCCTTGCTTTTGTTGTCGGACAGTGAACAGACGTTGATAAAAGCAATCTTCTTTGAGGAACTTTCCGAGAGGGAAGTCGGGTTACGGTTAGGCGTTACACAGAGCGTTGTGAATAAGCGCAAATCCAAAATCCTTGCGAAGCTGAGAAAGATAATGGAAAACAAAATTTAAGGCGTTCAGCCCCCTTGTTTTTCCTTTGGGAAAATGCGGGGGCTTTTGTCTGCCCTCTCAATCAATTCAGATTGGAGGAAATAAGGATGGCATACAACCATGGACGGGAGGACAGGAAATGGCGCATCTGGAAAGAAGCCGAGGAAAAGGTTCTGCGTGAGTGCGGCGTTGATGAAGAAACCATTGAGCAAATCCGCACAGACGACAGGGCAGATTTTAATTCCAACAGGCGGTTTTACCGATGGGCGAGCGACTTCGGCGAATACCTTGAGGGCATGGCGGACAGGGAGAAGCAGGCAGAGGTAAGGTCTGTTTCTGATTTACTGGACGAGATTGAGAGCGAAACTCTGTACCTTGCTTTAATCACGGTAGATAAACGCACGTTACAAATCGTCCTGCTGAAAATGCAGGGCTATTCCACTAAGGAGATTGCCCCGCTTGTGCATTTAACGGCAGGGGCTGTCTATGCAAGGCTCAACCATCTGCGGAAGAAGCTGCGGAAAATTTTATAAGCGTCTCATATATCCTGCTTTCCTATGGGCTATCTGGTGGGGAGAGAAAAACTCTCTCCTACTTTTTAGCAGGAGGAAAGGAAATGGCATACGGGGCAAAGACATACACGCTTCGGGAGGAATCCACGGAAAGCGGCAAAAGGTATTTTATCAGCTTTAAGGACGGGCAGGGGGAACACCACGAACTGGAAGTGTCTGAACAATTATTCATTGAATTTCGGCAGATGGAGCGCAGGAACAGAAACCTTCAGCAATGGAATCAGCGGCACAGGGAGTTTAACGAGGTGTGGGACGAAACGCTTTACAGACGTGCGTTAAGAGTGCCTAAAACGCTTGATGAAAGAATGATTGAAAAAGAACGGAATGAAGTGTTTTACAAAGCGGTTGCCCGACTGCCAGAGATACAAAGGCGGCGTTTCCTGCTCTATTACGAGTATGATTTCAACTTCTACCAAATCGCAGAGATGGAGCATTGCACCGCTTCCGCTGTCCAGAAGTCCGTTTCGGTTGCAAGGGAGAAAGTCAAGGCGGAAATGAGGAAGTATCTCCAACCGTGACCGCCACCATCCGAAAAAGAAATCCGTTTTGCGTGGGATTGGCGGCATTACATACTCTCACTTCTTTTCGTGGGAGTAAATTTATTTTAAGGAGGTCAACGCCTATGCGTAACAAAACCAAAGACACCGCCCGAAAGGAGGAATCCCATGCAGAAGCTTCAGACAGTGGGCGCAGACACGCTCATCTATGAGCCGCTTGAAAAGCCGTCTTTTGTGGTGGACGGTCTGATACCCACGGGCTTAACCCTGTTCTGCGGCGCACAGAAAATCGGCAAGAGCTGGCTCATGTTAAAGCTCTGCCTATGCGTGTCGCAGGGAATCCCCTTGTGGGATATGCCCACACGAGAGGGCGACGTGCTTTACCTCTGCCTTGAGGACACGTTCTGCCGCATCCAGGACAGGCTGTTCCGCTTGACGGACGAAGCGAGCGGGCGGCTCCACTTTGCGGTGGCAAGTGATAAGCTGTCAGACGGTCTTATCGTACAGTTGGAGGACTATTTAAAAGAATACCCCGACAGCAGGCTTATTGTCATTGACACCTTGCAGAAAGTCCGCACCGCATCCAAAGACAACGCCTATGCCAGCGATTACGGGGACATCTCCCTTATCAAAGACTTTGCTGACAGGCACTCTCTTGCGGTCATTGTCGTACACCACATCCGAAAGCAGAACGACAGCGACGTGTTCAACAAAGTGTCTGGCACGACGGGATT
>VSNM01000146.1 GCA_009774245.1 Lachnospiraceae bacterium
ATCGGCGACATGAAGCTGTTGCTCCAGAAAAAGACGGCGGCATATTATCAGTACAGTATGCAGGCATATTGGGATTTCATGAATAAGAAATAAAATCAATGGCAGCATATCCCCGATAAGCCACAGAGGGCGAGATGGGCAGGCTTTATCAAATAATTAGGAAATTGCAAATATAGACAAAACCGGGAAATTGGGATTGTATGGAGAAATAGAATGGTTGATGTATATGTGGCGGTTGCGTTCAGCAAAGACGCTAAAGGTGGGAATAAGGCAGGAGTGGTTTTGGGGAGGTCGGAGTTGACTTCTGTTCAAAAAGCAGCAATAGCAAAAGAAATGGGATATTCTGAAACTGCTTTTGTGTTGGATTCTGATAAGGCTGATTTTAAGCTGCAATATTTTACACCAACGGAAGAAGTCCCATTGTGTGGCCATGCCACAATAGCAGCATTTTCTACCCTTAAACTGCTGAATATGTTAGATAAACCAGATTGTACCATAGAGACAGAAGCCGGGATTCTCAATATCCATATAAAAGATGATGGTTTGATATTGATGGAGCAGAATCGCCCGGCATACCTTGAAGTTTTGGATTCAGATATTTTTACGGGGGGTATAGAAAGGAACTTTATAGACCATAGATTTCCGATACAGATAGTTTCTACGGGGTTAAATGACGTTATGCTTCCTGTTGATTCGGTAGAGCATTTAGAGCAGTTATCTCCTGATTTTGAAATGATAGCAAATATGAGTAAAGAGAAGGAGGTAGTTGGAGTCCATGCTTTTACCATAATTAAGGAATCAGATGTAACAGCTATATGCAGGAATTTTGCTCCATTGTATGGGATTGATGAAGAATCAGCAACTGGTACGGCAAACTGCGCTTTGGCATGTTATCTTTTCAAATACTATAAGCAACAGTCACAATATGTTTTTGAGCAGGGGCATAATATGGGAGACATCTCACGAATTGTTGTAAATCTTTCATATCATGAGAATGTAATTGATTCTGTTTTTGTCGGCGGGTATGGGTATTTGCTTGGGAAGAGGTCTTTGCCAGTGTAAAGGATTTTAGCGGACGGCATATCCCCAATAAGCTACAGCGGACGGACAGGGCAGGCATCCCCGGCACTCCGGCAGATCAGGGAATAATTAAAACAGCTTTTGGAAGAGGTATCATATGAAAAAGAACATTATTTTATGGCTTGCGGCTTCGGCGGTAGTTATGCTGGCGTTTCCGTGGCTTGCGGTTACTTTCGTAAAAGGCGATGCAGGAATGGCGGTATGTTTTCTTCTGTTTTTTGCTGTCAATCCATTATATTCCGTGCTAATCGGAGCATTTGCGGGAAAAGATGTGAAGCATCTGTGGAGCCTTCCGGTTATTTCGGCTGTGCTGTTCCTCATAGGTACATGGATATTCTTTGACATGGGGGAAACAGCATTTATCCTGTATGCGGCAGTTTATCTCGTTTTGGGGATAGCGGCCATGCTGATTTCCATGCTTATCAGAAAGAAAACGCAGAAGTAACCTGACGAGGCAGGGCAGGCATCCCTAGCTTTCCAGTGTATCGGGGAACCTTATAATAAAGTTGTTCAATGAGGTTAGAGTTGATGAAAAAAGCAGCGTTGATTTTAGGAATAATTTTTTTGGTTTTGACATTTGTAGGCGGTGGATATGTTCTTATAAATCATGGGCAAGTAAATGCCGGATATGCGGCTGTGCCGGGAATTTGGACTGTGATATGTTTTGGGTTTTATCGGAATGGGAAACGTGACTAATTTCAGTTTGTCAGGCATGACTTTAGACTATAAAGTTATCATTTGGAATTTTATGGTTTTATATCCCAATAAGCCACAGTCCGACAAGGCAGGGCAGGCATCCCCGGCGTTTCGGCAAAATAGAGAGAGGCGATTGAACATGAATGTAACAGGAATAACAAAAAGCCATCAGGCGGACATCCCAAAGGCATCATCCAAACAGGAATGGAAGTTGTCCGATTCCCTCCGGGAGAAGATAGCCGGATACGCCAGGGAGGATGCGGCGCAGAACGTCTGTATGGGGAATAAGTTCCTCTCCCTGCGGAAGAGCGAGGTCGCCAAAGTCGCGCCGGACAGGGCAGGCATCTTCCGGCGTTCTGGCAGATTGAGGAATCTGGGAGCAAGAATGCGATAAACATAAAGGAATGATAGGATGAAAAGAATTTTATTATTTGCCTTATTCATTTTTCTTCTTGCAAATTTAGTAGCTTGTGGAAGGCAAGAGAATGATCCTGTTCCACCCTCATTTGATTCAGGGGCAGTTGCCAAGGATGCCGATGGCGAGGAAGGCGTGCGGGAACTGATGGATAATACCGCCCAATTCAACAATTCATTTACCGTGGAGGGGAAGCCCGTTATACAGGATATGAGCGTGGCCGTAGATTTTGGAGTGGTATACCCCAATCTGGAATCAGTTTACAACACGGCGGCGAATGTTGTAGCGGGAGAGGTTATGGATGTCCGGTATACGGATGATGAGGCTGCGCCCAGGACAATATACACATTTGCCGTTTCTGAAACATTAAAAGGGGGTATAGTGGAAAACAGCCTTATAAGCATTAGTGAATCAAATGGCTATGTAAGGCTGGTTACGGTGGTTGAAGCCTATGGCGTGATTCCGTATGAGGGCATTACTGATGAAGAAATAGAAAACGGGGTAGTGCTGCAATCGCTGGGAGGCGCCCCGCTTCCGAAGGCAGGAGATCAGTGCGTGGTCTTTTTGGGGGAACAGAAACAGGAAGGCAGGATTGCGGGAGCATATGCTGTTATCGGTAACTTTATGGGCAAATATGTTTTAGACCAGGATACCAATCTGTATTCGAGGTTCTGCCCAAGCGAAAACCCGGAGTTATATTCTGTTTACGATCCTGTCACAAAGGCTGACGCAAAGGAGGAGCCAATGCCTTTATCTACGATAAGGGAAGAGATTTTAAGTTATCAATGAGTTTTCAGCGGAAGCAGGCATCCCCGGTTTTCCGGCAGATTGGGGAATCGGGGAGCAGGATTTATTTTTTGAATGGGAGAGATGTAGATATGGGAAAGGGCGCAGGCAGCGTATCTATTATAGGCGTGGCGTACGGGCCGACAAGTATTTTTAACGCCGGAAAAGGTGGTAAGGTGAAGCTGACAACACGCATCCAAAATTATTTCCGCAAATTAAAAAGGAACAGAGTAAAAAAGCGGATAACCGCCAATCCCCATACACTGGAGGAAGTCGTGGAACTGATGAAAAGGGAATACGGCGCTGAGGAGGTTTCGCAGCAGTCTCATAATTATCTGGAGCAGAAGCAGTCCCTAAAGGCATCCCTTGTAATGCGCCACCGCCCGGATTTGCTTGGGGAGCTGATGGACTTGGAGCCGCCCGAAGGTGAGGATGTGGAAGCCTTGAAAGCATTATGGGAGCAGGTACAGGAGCGGGAGAAGATGGCAGCGGAAATTGCAGATGATATCTTCCCCGTAGATTTCCATATATATGCAATTAAGTGTCCTGAAAACTGCATGATGCAGATAGGGGTGGAAACTGTCTGGCAGGTGATAGATGGCTCATTCAGCGGGGATAAGAAAACCATGAAGCAGTTAAGGAAACTGTTTAAAAAGATATATCTGTATTATGGTGTCACTGCCGAAGATATAAAAAATGAAACGGAAAGGTATAAGTCACTTTTAGGGGTATTGTGTTCATAGATGCCAGTTTTCCGAGCCCTACGGAAAAGCAATATCCTCAATAAGCCACAGCCTGACAGGGTAGGCATCCCCGGTTTCCCGGCAGATCGGGGAATCGGGGAGCAATAAAGGAGACTTAATATGGATATAACAGGAATAGCAAAAAGCCATCAAGCGGACATCCAAAAGGCAGGAAAGCTATTCCCCAAGAAGGAATGGAAACTGTCGGATTCCCTCCGTGATAAGATTACAGAATATGCTAGGGAGGATGCGGCACAGAACGTCTATATGGGAAATAAGTTCCTTGCCCTGCGGAAAAGCGAGGTCGCCAAAGTCGCGCCGGACAGGTCTGCGCTGATGGGGAAGGTCAATCAGGAAATGACGGATATGAAAGAAATTCGGGAGGCGGATGAGCGGTGGCTGCGCTTTCTGTTCGGGGAGCCGTATGAGGCTAAGTTCCTGTCGGAAGGTACGGGTTCTGCCGTCCATGTGTATGACGGGAACGGTGACGAGATACTGACCTACACGATGGGCGTGGGATGGCATGAGAAGGAGTCGAAGGTGGAGACGCAGGTGCACGGGGCTTTGAAGGCTGCCTACTATGATGCGTACCATGCGGCAAGGCAGGAGATAAATGCTGGTGTTGCCGGGATGGAAGTTCAGGGTGGATTTGACGCAAGGGCATAGGAAGAAAACCAATAATGCACAAACGATAAAAGGGAACTGGCAGAGACGGGCTGGTTCCCTTATTACAGTGCGCCTTGCGGCGCACGTTTCTAACGGGTGAAAGTCCCCAATCCGCCCTAGTAGTGGGAAGGATACAGCCGAACACCAAGGGTGTCCATCGTGAGGTGGAATCTGAAGGAAGGTGAAGGCAAATCTCCGGTCTGACGAACAGAAACCACATCAGGCTATAGTTAAGGATAAGGTTGCTGTACAAATCAAAGTCCAATAACTACTCGGAATTAATTATAGTAAATGTGGCAGATATGTGGAGAGAAAGAAACGTGTGGTACCAAGGGAGGTCTCGTCAGCGGATGGAAACAGAGTATGAAGTCCGTGAGTAACAACGAATGGCGAGAAGTCAGCAGAGGTCATAGTACCAGGACGGTTGCAAAAGTCATGGGAAGGACTGAACTTTAGGAGACACAAGCAATGAATGTAACTGAAAGTAGATTTGAGAACAGACAACTTCATATGGAAGACTATCTGCAAATGGTATCTGCGGAACAGAAAGAGTATGCAGAAGTGTTCGACTACTCTAAGATTACTGAAAAGAGCGGTGTCATCACAGACTATTGGACGGACAATCTTTTGGATTTGATTTTGCGGAAAGAAAACCTTAACAAGGCATATAAGCAAATAAAAGCAAACAAGGGGAGCGGTGGGATTGACGGAATGCAGGTGGATGAACTTCTGCCCTACCTAAGAGAGAACCAGGAAACCTTAATCCAAAAGATAAGGGATGGGAGATATAAACCAAATCCCGTTCGGAGGGTAGAGATACCCAAAGAAACAAAAGGCGAGTTTCGTAAGCTTGGAGTTCCCACTGTTGTTGACCGGGTAATACAGCAGGCGATCACACAGGAACTCACACCAATCTATGAGGAACAATTCTCAGAGAACAGTTATGGTTTTCGCCCAAAACGAGGAGCGCATGATGCCCTCAGACAATGCCAAAAGAATGTAAACGAGGGGTATGTGTACGTGGTGGATATGGACTTGGAAAAGTTCTTCGACACGGTATGCCAAAGTAAACTGATTGAGGTGTTGTCACGAACCATCAAGGATGGCAAAGTCATTTCGCTGATACACAAATACCTAAACGCGGGAGTTATAGCGAATGGGATGTTTGAAAGTACAGAAATAGGAATGCCCCAAGGTGGTCCGCTTAGCCCGTTGCTTAGTAATATCATGCTAAATGAATCAGACAAGGAAATAGAGAGCAGAGGACATAGGTTTGTCCGTTATGCCGATGACTGCATGATTTTCTGTAAAAGCAGGAAAAGTGCAGAGAGAACCCTGAAAAACATCATCCCATTTATTGAAAGAAAGCTATTTCTTAAAGTGAACCGGAAGAAAACAGGGGTGGCGCATATCAGCAAGGTCAAATACCTTGGTTATACCTTCTATAGGAACAAAGGGAAATGCAGATTCAGGGTACACCCGAAATCGGTTACAAAGATGAAGGATAAAATCAGGGAGCTGACAGACAGGAATAATGGCATGAGTAACGCAAAAAGAGAAGAGAAATACCAACAGTTTGTGCGAGGATGGGTGAATTATTTCAAACTTGCAGACATGAAGAAACTTCTCAGAGAAACGGATGAATGGGCAAGGCGAAGAATCAGGGCGGTCTATTGGAAACAATGGAAGAAAGTCAAGACAAAGTACCGAATGCTCAAAGCGCTAGGGCTTGAACATTGGAAAGCAAAAGAACTTGCCTGTAGCAGAAAAGGTTGTTGGAGAATGGCGCAAGTCTTAAACCAGATCTTTTCAAATAAAATAATAACCAAGTTAGGATATACGTCCATGCTTGACTATTATCTGGTAGTTTGTGAAAACTAAGGAACCGCCGTGTACGGAACCGTACGCACGGTGGTGTGAGAGGTCGGCTAACCAACTAATGGTTAGCCTCCTACTCGATTATTAGTGCGGGGAGGCGGTGGTGGATGTCATAAAATAAGGCCGGTTACTGGTCTGAATGTAAAGGAGGCGGTGGCAGATGGAAGTGATCAGATGCCCCAACCCCAAATGCAGGCGGCGCATTTTGGACGATGAGGGGACGGAGACGGAGTGGACTGTCCTGGAGATCAAATGCCAGCACTGCGGAAAACTGGTAAGGCTGCACTTCGGCCCGGACGGGATTGAAGCGGGTATATACGGGAGGAAAAAACGGCGGAGGTGATTCTGCTGTTTTTTTATGCATAAATGATTAAGGCAGCGCTTTCCGGGCCATACTGGTAACAGGCAATGGAAATTTATGGAAATTTCCACCGATGGGACATTTTATGCAGGATGCATAGCATGGCATTGTCATCCAAAACAGGCTGTGGGAGGTATACGGTATGTGTATGGTCAAATGTCCCGCTTGCAAAGGACGGATCTGCGATATTATTGCCACCGCGGGAGGGCGCGTAGTCTTGAAGGTACGATGCCCCGAATGCGGGAGGATAGTCAAATTGGAATGGCTACTACAGGTCACGGAGACAGCTAAATAAGACTTACTACCGAGCGAGTGGGACCAGGGGACATCGAGTCACGAATGGCCGGAGTGAAGCTAGAGACAATGAGCCTTAGCTTACTCCGGCCATTTTTCCATTTTAAATCAATTTCATATCAAAAATAGAAGCGTTTCTGGCTTTACGAAGGCGTAAAGAAAGGAACGCTTTTATGTCTGAAAAAATCATCAGGATCAAGTCAGGAAACGAAGAATTCACAATGAGTGTAACGGAAGAAGAGTATCTGAAATACTACCGCCCGTGGTGGCAGATGAAGAAAAAGGAGCAGAGGAACCGGGAGGCGATGGAGCGTAACGGCTACACGGAAGAATCCTACGAGGAATGGAAAGAGAATGATATGCGGACGGAGCTTTTTGCGGAGAGCATGGAGGAACTGGCGGAAAAAAGGATGCTGCTGGATGTCCTTCGTGATGCTATGGATTCCCTCCTGCCGGAAGAGAGGGAGCTTGCCATGAAGGTGTTCGGGGAGGAAATGAGCGTCTACGAATATGCACGGGTAACGGGCGGTAACAGGCGGACGCTTGATTTCCGCAAAAACAAGGTCAATAGAGAACAGCGAGGTATCTGTCTGCGCACTGGATCGTCCAGTTTGCCATGTTCTGCCGGGAGATATGCAGACCAT
>VSNM01000147.1 GCA_009774245.1 Lachnospiraceae bacterium
AGTAATAATCTAAATTTACTTGAGGTATTTTTTTGTGTCAATCTCTTGACCTATTTAAAGTATACAGGAAGCTTTCTGTTACCCTTTCCGGGTACAATTAAAGAATACCAATCTTAATTGAATTGATTTTGAATTGAATATGTTTTTTATGTGGAGATAGAAAAAGCGGCAAACTTAAATCTCGCTTCCTTTGAAACATTCTTAAAATTGTACAAAGACACTAACCCCTTGAACAGTATTAGCAATTTTAATCTCTGCCCCATGCAAATCAAGAATAGTTTTCACAATATACAAGCCTAAGCCAGTGCCTCCCGTTTGGCGATTTCTTGACTGGTCTACTCTGTAAAATGCCTCAAACAGTTTAGGGATATTCTCATCTGGGATATGTGCGCCTGTATTCTCAATCGTAAAATTGGTTTTTTCAGCTTCTTTCCACAACTTCACAATGATCTGATTTCCAGCTTCCGAATACGCAGACGCATTTCCGAAAAGATTATCCAATACTTTTTGAAGTAGCTGTATATCTCCTAAAACATAAACTTCCGGGGATATGGATTTTTCAACCGATAAATCTTTCTGCATAAATAAATCTTCATACATTATAAGCCTGTCACTTATGAGTTTGCCAAAATCAAGTCTATGCTTATTGCAAGTATATCCCGGCGTATCTAAACGGGATATTGTCAAAAGCTCCTGTACCATTTTTTCTAAAGTATCAGTAACTTCTAAAGATTGTGCAAGATATGTTTCTCTATCCTTATAGCGTCCAACTTCATATAACATTCCTTGAAGCTGTCCTTTGATAATGGTAATAGGTGTTTTTAATTCATGGGAAGCCGCCGCAAAAAACTCTACCCGTTGTTTCTCAAGTCGTCTTTCCATATCAATATCCGCTTGCAGTTTTTCATTAGCTTCTTGTAATTCTGAGAGAGCAGCCGCAAGTTTTTTTGACAAATCATTTAAGCTATAGGAAAGCACCCCTATTTCGTCTGTGCGATTAGTAGGACATAGACCGCTGAAATCCATATCAGCCATTTGCTTTGATAATTTGCTTATTTTTTTAATTGGCTTCGTCATATACCAAGTATAGAAAAAAGCTACAATTACAGATACAGATAAAATAACAATACTCAATATGGGAAGTGTTTTTTGAAGTGCTATAACTACCTGACTTTCTTTGTTTGTGTTTTTTGCAAGCAATAGGATATATGTTTCTGCGCTATCCTCAAACGATACTTTATATTCTCTTGTATCCGTGCTTTTATAATCATCAATTTGATTGCCAGTAAAATAATTTAAGTCTTGCAAAGCTATTTCTTTACCGGAACTTTGAAATATATGAAAAGCAAATTCATCATTATACTGCTTTGCAAGAATATCGCTATACCCTTGAATGAAGTATTGTACTTCTTCTTTTGGGATATTAGACAATTCTTCTGATAGCATATCAGCCAGTTCTTCTACTTCCGCTAAGTCATAGGAATAAATATATGGCGCAAAGTGAGCTATACACAAATATGTAATAGTACAACAAGCTACCATAAGCATCGATGTAATCAAAAACACTTTTATCGACAGTTTGCTTTTAAATTTCCTTATCAATTCTATATCCCACCCCTCTGATTGTTTCTATGTAATCAGCAGTACCAAGTTTTTTCCGTAAGTTCTTTATGTGTGTATCAATAATTCGTTCCTCTCCAAAAAATTCATATTTCCAAAGTGTTTGTAAAAGATTTTGTCGTGTTAAAATCCGGCCTTTGTGAATTAGCAGTTCTCGCAGTATTTCAAACTCTCTGGGAGTAAGATCAATGCTTTCCTCCCCAACATATACCTTGTACCCCTCTAAATCTAATGTCAAACTTTTATATCTCATAGTCTGCAGTATATCATTTTGCTTTGATGACCGACGTAGAACAACAGCAATTTTCCGCAATAAAACAGGCATAGAAAAAGGTTTTGTGATATAGTCATCTGCTTGCAAATCTAAGCCTTTGATTTGATTTTCTTCCCCATCTAAAGCAGTAAGCATGATAATAGGCACATCTGATTTTTGTCGGATAACTTCGCAAACACCATATCCGTCAATTTTAGGAAGCATAATATCAAGCAATATCAGATCAAAATCCTGTTCAGAATATTTTGTAAGGGCTTCTACCCCGTCAGCAGCCAATACAACACTATATCCGGCTTCCTGTATGAAATCATGTAGCAATGCCTGTATAGATAAATCGTCCTCGACAATTAAGATTTTACTCATAGCGCACCTCCTGACTGTAAATTATAACAGGGTAATGTGAATCTATTGTGTAGATTTGAAATTTTTATATCATTTATCAATTAATTTCAATACTAGGTATGCGATTTTTCACATAGATTCTGTACTTTTATTTCCAAAATACCTTATATCTTCAGTGCATTCTTGTGAAAAATATATATTCTAGCACCTTCACTCAGCTTTTACTAATACTTTATCAACTTTAATTATATGTGGTCAGGCTAATAAAGACAAGTAACGTAATAAAAATCGGAAATATTTAAACTCCAAATTTATGTAGAATAATTCTAAAATCAATTATATAGCTGCTATCGTCTATTTTACATAAAGAAATAGAGAAGACTATATTACTATAGCCTTCTCCTCTTCGATTGACACATTGATCAACCTTACTTGCCGCCTGCGTTTGTGTTCTTGCAACCGCCTGCACAGTCACCGTAGCATCCCTTGAAGCAACCGCCATAGCAACCACCTGTACAGCTACCATAGCATGTTGTACATCCTAAAGGCTGGGCAACCCCTGATCCTGCACCGATTTTAGGTTCGTAGTTCATAAAGCTTTTCTCCTTCTATGTAGTATTTATTAGAAATCCAAATATATGGATACTAATATCACCTTATAGAACTTTTTGATTTAAATGTTTTTAAAAAGAGTCTTCACTAATGCACAATTTTCAATCAGATAATCCCATTTTCCTTCATCTACTATACGTCCCTGATCCAACACAAAAATTTTGTCACTACTTTGAACCGCATGGATTCTATGGCTAACTGAAATAACAACACTTTTTTTTCCTAACTCTTTCAACGTATTAACTAGGCTTTTCTCAGAATTTCCATCTAAATCAGAAGTTATTTCATCAAACAGCATAATAGGTGCTGGATGTATAATTGCTCTAGCAAAGTTAAACTTTTGTTTCATTCCACTCGAAAATAGTGTTGTATCTGGTTCTAACATTGTCTCAAACTTATTAGGAAGCTGCTGTATAAAATCTAATAATCCCACTTTACGACAAGCCTCTTCTACCTCTTCCAGTGATTTTTCATTATACAGCCTTATGTTTTCAAAAATTGTATCATGAATAAAAAATGTTTCTTTTTCAATATATGTAAAATGATTTCTTATGCAATTAGTACTCAGATTATTATAATTTTGGGAAAAAATAGAAATTTCCCCACTATCACTCTTATAAAATCCCATTAAGATTTTGAATATTGTGGTTTTTCCTGATCCATTTTCTCCTACAATTGAATAAAATCCTTTTTCATAGATTGCCAAATCCAGACCTTGTAATACTTCTTGCTCATCATACGAAAAATAGACTTTATCCATCTTTACCGATGTATTACTTATATCAAGGCTATCTTCTGCACTACCATAATCATCAACTGGTGAGTTTTGTAAATCTTTCAACCTTTCCATTGCAACAAATACAGGTTGAATATCAAAATTAATTTTTTGTAAAGTTTTTACTCCTGCAAATAATCTTGCTACATAAATATTAAAAGACATAAGAAGTCCCAACGATAAGCTATCCCCTAATCAGATTAAACGCATGAATGAAAAAAATACTGATTTTCTTGCATTTTTTGTTGCATTTTACCAATAAGTGTTATTAATACTTTCTTTTGGGACTAATATATAATACACTGTTTCCAAACAGCACTTTGCGAATGTGGGGGAACAGTATGGCAAAAAAAGATACCAAACTTGAAAACTTATCAAAAACAGTTCATATGCTCGTAGAGGAGATCCGTATTTCGGAAACAAAAGGGCTGGACCATCTTTTCATGGATGTTTATTCACAGCAGGCCGGTATGATGACGGACAGCAGGCAGCAGGGCAAGGTGAAGCATGCCTTCAAAGACATTCTGGGCATTGTCTTCTTTGGTGTTCTTGCCGGAAATCTACGATACCAAGGGAGGGATTGGATGGGAATGGAACCTGCATTGTACCAGTTGATAGACATCCGCATGAACAGTGTCATGAATGGCATCACAAACAGTGACGGGGAATATCAGGCGCTCATCTTGATTCTCGAAATTTTTGCCACCCCTGCTCCCCGATTCCCCAATCTGCCGGAACGCCGGGGATGCCTGTCCTGCCCGGCGCGACTTTGGCGACCTCGCTTTTGCGTAGGGCGAGGAACTTATTACCCATATAGACGCCCTGCGCCGCATCCTGTTATCTTCTCCCAGAGGGAATCGGACAGCTTCCATTCCTTCCGGGATGATGCCTTTGGGATGTCCGCATGATGGCTTTTTGCTATTCCTGTTATATCCATGTCAATCGCCTCTCTGTTTTACCGAAACATCGGGAATGCCTGCCCGACATTGTTCGGGTGTGGCTTATCGGGGATATGCCACCCGAAAGATCAACTAACAATTTATATTTTCTTGTTCGCAGTCTTTCAAGAAAAATCGTAATGACATAACTGTAACCGCAACTTTGTATTTTATATCTTCTGACACTTTCTTGGGTGGATTTGATAACATCCTCTCAATATTCTTTACCTCTACCCCTGCCATTTTCGCCACTGTCCGTGTAGACAGACCATGATAGGAAACAAGCACCTTCAAGAATGCACATAACTTTAAGTCCTTATCCTCCACAGCACTAAGATAAAGGAACGTAATCTTATTAAAGATGTTGAAACGGTATATAGAATCTTCTGGCAAAAAGCCAACATCCCCCTCAGACAGTTTCCTTATCTGCTCCACGGGTAACTGCAAATATTTAGAAAGTGTATCCATACTGAACTCATACATATCGAGAAGTTCTTTCAGTTGATCTGCCACATTATCTCTTTGATTCATATCATCTTACCCTTCATTAACACCTACCATTCATCAAGTTTCTCCCTAATCCACCGGAACGCCGAGGATGACTGCCCTGCCTTGTTGGGCTGTGGCTTATCGGGGATATGCGTCTGACTCAGTTCCCTTTCTCCATAATCGAAAGCCACTCTTTATATTCCGGCATCGGGTTTAACGACACGGCTTTGTTCATATAATGCAGGGCAAGGCACTCGGAACCCGGTGGTGTCAGCGGGGTAAACGCATAATATGCCGTCAGGAAACTCAAGTGCGCTGCCCGGACGGCATCCCCATTTTCTTCATAATAGTGCAGCGATGCCAGCAATATAAAAAAGAAGTTTACCCTGTCAATATCTGATGCAGAAGCATAAAAATGGTCTAAATCTCCGATAACTGTTTCTAACACACATTCCTTTTTAATAATCGGTTTATCAAAATTAACCTTCATCTAAAATCCTCACTTCCAAAGCTCCCCAATTTCCCAATCTGTCGGAAAGCCGGGGATGCCTGCCCTGCTTTGTCGGGCTGTGGCTTATCGGGGATATGCAGCCGCAGCTTCATTTCCTTCTATGCCTTTATATCAAGGCCGCCCCGCAGCATTCCCCTGCCCGGAAGGCGCAATACTTCTTTCGTAAGAGGTACAACACGCCCATTACTGACTGCATAATCCAATAGTTGCTGCATCGCTTTCAGATTCGGCTGGGACAGCGGTGTCCCACTCTTCCCGTATGTCCTGTTCCCCAGCTCTGAAAGGACTTCCTCCGTATATGCCATCTGCCTGTCCAGCCATTTCTCATAGGCTGTCGGCTCCGCTTTCTCCCTGCGCAGAGTCTCCTCTCGCTCTTTACGGTAATTTTCCCAATACTGGCTGTGCCGGTTCCTGCTATCCTCCAGCCATTCCCTCTGGCCCGGCCCGTATCCGTAGTCCGTATCAATGTCATATAGGCTGCCATTTTTATAGCCGATGGTAAGCCCGCGCTCCCCTTCCTTATCCCATCCTTCGTTAACAAATACCTGATAATCTTTATACAAGGATTCCATAGGCAGGGCATCCATCTCACCATTTGCCCGCTTTTCATTATACTGCTCTGTTACTGCATCCCACAGGTTCCGCCCATCCGGCGTATAGATCACCCCGTCCCTGTTTTCCAGTTCCCTCATGTCCAGCCCTGTCATGTCATTTACAAAATGCCACATGACTGCCTTCTCCTGGTATGCCGTGTCATATAAATACTGCCTGGGCTGCTCAAACCCGTTATTCGCCGGATTGCACCAGCGCAGATGCTCATACAGGTATCTTCCATTGTTTCCCCTGTTCAGGACTTCCTCTATCTGCCTTGCCAGCGCCTCGTCCACACCGCCCGCATGGATTTTATACTCATACGGGTCAACCCGCAGGCGCAGGTCTGCCCCTTCCGGTATGTCAATGCCGTTTTCCGCAAAAAGCCGGTTGATGGAATCATTCATGCCGCGCCGCACCTCATCATTCCATTCCTCATCGTTCATGATCCCGCCAAAGTTCTTCTGGATCACCGGGTCATAGCTGTTCACTGCCGCCGGAAGCCCGTTCAGGACACGCCTTTCGGATTCCGCGCATATTTCGCGCTCCCTCTGTGTCAGCCCCTTCACATAATAAGGGGATTTTGTGTTATAGTATTTATCCCATATATGCTTTGACGGATTATCAAATTTTTTATTTTCTTCATTTACTTTTGCGTAATGCTCATCAATGGCCTTCGTATATTTTTCATATTTCGCAATAATAGATGGCATGGGAAATGTCGTTGCGCTGTCCTGCTGTGGCAGGCCGCCGCTTTGGGATGCCCGCTCCGCATAGACCGGAACATCCTGCCCCCTTTGGTGCGTTTTCACTACACTGTCAGCCTTTACAGGTGCTTTTACTTCTCCTGCCCTGTGCCGGAATGCAGCCGCCTGATTACTATATAAGGCGGAATATTCCTTTGCCGCACCGCTTCCGATTCCACTAACACTCATTCTTAAATATCCTCCATTCTTTTTCCGTTCTCCTCCTGCTCCCCGATTCCCCAATCTGCCGGAACGCCGGGGATGCCTGCCCTGCCTTGTTAGACTGTGGCTTATCGGGGATATACGTCTATTGGATTCTATTTCTTGTTCATAAAATCCCAATATGCCTGCATACTGTACTGATA
>VSNM01000148.1 GCA_009774245.1 Lachnospiraceae bacterium
TGTTTCTCCCGGAAAGCTGCCTTCCGCTGGTTTGTTACCATTACGGTCGGTCTTATGCTCCGTTCCGATAAACTTGGACTTACTTCTGTTATCCGTGACCTTGCCCTCAGCCCGGGTTCTTATGATTCCATGCTACATTTTTTCAGGGCATCCTCCTGGTTGCTGGAAGATATACGCAGATGCTGGTTTTCAGCCGTCATGGATCATGCACCCCTTTACAGGGAAGGCTGCTTCCATGTCCTTGTAGGCGATGGGGTAAAGCAGTCAAAAGAAGGACGACGGATGCCGGGAGTCAAAAAACTGTTTCAGGAATCTGAAAATTCCTCAAAGCCTGAGTACATCCACGGGCATATGTTCGGCGGGCTTGGCATTCTGGCCGGAAATGTCCGCGACTGGGCATGCATCCCTTTAAGTATCCGCCTCCATGACGGCCTCCAGGCTGCCAGGGAATGGAAAGGCGCGGCTGTTTCAGGCGCTTCCCATGTGGTCCAGATGGTGGAAGATGCATACCAGGCTGCCCTGGTTTTTGGGGACTGCCTGCTCCTGCTGGACAGGTATTTCCTTACTGTTCCGGCCCTTGAAAAGCTGAAAACACTTAACAGCAGTGGGGCAGCACGCATGGAGATCATCACCAAGGCAAAGAAATCCTGTACTGCATATGAAAAGCCTGGTTCCCGGAAACCCGGAAGGGGACGACCGCCCAAAAAGGGCGCCGCTGT
This sequence comes from Lachnospiraceae bacterium, assembly GCA_009774245.1. GTDB lineage: Bacteria > Bacillota > Clostridia > Lachnospirales > Lachnospiraceae > COE1. The sequence continues at coordinate 720 of VSNM01000148.1, forward strand.
CCGCCTGAAAGAATTATTCGCCTCCCATAAGGAACAGTTCCAGGATGCAGAGATCGAGCTTTATGGAAAGAAGGCATCCATCCGTTACTACTGCATAGACCTGCTGTGGGGGCAGAAGCTTTATCAGGAACTGCGTTTTGTACTGGTGGAAATGGATGGCATCCAAAGTATTCTGGCAAGCACCAGCCTGGCACTGGATCCACTGTCGGTTATCCGGCTTTACAGTTACCGGTTCCGGATCGAATGCACCTTCCGGGAACTGAAACAGCAGGTTGGCGCATTCTGCTATCATTTCTGGTCAAAGCATATGCCAAAATTAAGTTATTACCAGAAAAAAGAGGAACCGTCACCCCTTGAACGTGTGGAAAATGAAAAATCCCGCCGGAAAGTATTGGAAACGGTACGTGCTATTGAGATGCATATGGCACTGTCCTGTATTGCAATGGGAATACTACAGAGCGTTTCCATTCGTTTTGCCGGAGAGTTCCACCCCGGGCAGATACGTTACCAGAGGACGCCTTCCAGAGGGCGGATGTCAGAAGCCGCTGTCATGCACTATCTGCGGAAACATTTTTTCCGCCTTTTAGGAAAACAGCCAGAATTATGCATAACGCAGATAATTCAGGAACAGCAGGATGAGTCCGGAACCTACTGGGGTTCACGGGCTTCTTAAGCAGCGCAAACTTTTTACTCACAAGTATACTGGAATAATGATTGAAAAGAAAAATTCTCTATTTTTATCTTCAATAACATATGAACCGTCATATTTCTCAATAATTTTTAACACATTCTTGATCCCTACACCATGTTCTTCCACGTTTGACATTTTCGTAGATTGTATCTCTCCATTCTCATAAACAATATCATAATTAAATGTATTTTTAACTGCGATGATTACTCTATTGTCCTCTTTAACAAACTTTAGCTTAATTACCTTTTTTTCAGCACATGTGACACATGCTTCAATGGCATTGTTCAGGAGATTAGCAAGTATAGTAACCACATCCTCATCTTTTATTTTCAGCCCCGAAAGATCATTTACCCTGAACACAAAGACAATTCCTTTTGCATCTGCCTCATGATACTTCGTATTAAGTATAGCGTTTACTATTACATTATTGGTGTTAATAGCATCCGGTTCATTATTCAAAGAACCATTAATCTTTTTTACATATTCTTCTAATTTGGAATACTGCTTTTTATCCAGTAAGGATTCAATACATGAAATCTGGTTTTTATATTCATGCGTCTTTCTTTTTTGATTATCAAAATTTTCTGAAATTGATCTGTACATTTCCAACTGATTTTTCGCCTGAATCTGAAAAATCTTGTTTTCGTGCATCTGTTCTTCCCTTTCCACAACATCATTAATTAAATAGAATACAACAATATTCATTCCAATCATTCCAAATGCAATAACAAACAATAAATTCGCCTGTTGTACTGTCTGCACATATCTAAAAACAGACAGCATTGCAGAAATCGCTACTATAGTAAACACAGGAAAGAACAGAAATCTTAACCATTCTGTATCCAACATCATTTCCATTGATTTTTTACCAAACTGTTTTCTAATGATAAGAACAGCAAGAAACAATATGATCTTTGCGAGTAGATATACTAGCGCAAGTCCAATTTCATACTGCTGTCCTAACGATTCGCTACTTAATGAAAACCGTCTACTAATTAAATAGATCAGATAGTCCATAGTAAGTAATAATGCCTCAAACAATATAGCCAATATAAAAGATTTTTTCAAAGTAATTTTAACATGCCAAAACATAAAAAAAGAAAATACAAAAATTGCAATAATCTGCCTTAGAACGAAATAATCAGATAATATATGCGAGTATAAACACATGCTACTAAGCAACAACAAAATTTGTATTATATTAATCCATCCTTTATACCGTATTTTACCAAAAGTTTCAAAAAAACTCTTACAACATATTGCTTCAATAAATATCAACAATATACTCTGCATTAACTCAAACATTTACACTTCTCCCTGACACGCTATAAACTTTTTCTTGACTTCCGTATATCTTACCTTTGGTATGGGCAGCTCCACCCCATTTGTCAATATCACTTTATACCGGGCAACATTCTTAATGCATTTTACATTTACAAGATAGCTCTGGTGTGTCCTGATAAAACCATTCTCCGAAAGCATATCGTCCATCACATTTAATATTTCATACATGGTATAGATTATTTCATCGTCCTCCATGACATGAAACTCAAGTCTATGCAGATTACTTTCGATATACAATAGTCTATCCAGCACGATTTCTTTTCTGCCCTCTTTAAAGTCAAATTTTCTTTTTAACACAGAATAATTCATCTTATCAATAATGGCATCCATACATTCATTGACATTGCTCTGAAAATTGGCATTACCCTTTAACAAATATCTTACAACATCTAATCGGTATCCTTCCAGCGAATAATCCACATATGCAGTCACGAATACTATGAATACTTCCCGGCTTACTTTTCTGATCATCTCAGCCGTCTTAATACCATCAATTTTCTCCATATTTATGTCTAAAAACACGACCGTATAGTGCACTACCCCGACACCTAATTCTACCAGTGCCTCCCCGGAGCTATATGTATCTATTTCATAAATAAGATCATTTTCTATCATGTAGCCGGAGATCAGTTCTTTTAGTTCTTCTGTAAAAAGATTTTCATCATCACATATTGCAATTTTGAACATCTGCTTTGTCTCCTCCTTCCTTGCCAATTGATAGCAATCTACCCCTGATACTTTATACCCCATCATTTTGTATTTCGACATGTATTACTCAATTTATTAATTTTCATTTACATTTACCGTAAGAAAAAAAGCACGCAAAAATCTACAATTTCCCCCTTATTATTTTATTTTTCTTTAGCACATTAGTCAACTGAATTGCAGAAAACGACCATATTATGCAGAATTTGACACTAGCATAAAATCAGCAATATTTATTTTTGGATTAGATAACGGCGAAGAGGGCTTTTTACTTGCCCTGGACAGGAGCAACAGTTATGACCTTGCCGTCATTGACCGGATGCTCCCTATTGCAGATGGGCTCACGATCATAAAAGCAATGCGGAGTAAGCAGATACAGATTCCCGTCATTATCATAACAGGAATGTCTGAATTACAGAATAAAATTGAAGGGCTGGACAGCGGTGCGGATGATTATCTCTCGAAACCGTTTCATATGGAAGAACTTTCTGCACGTATCCGGGCTTTAACCCGCAGACCAGCCAGTCTAAGCAGAGAACGAAGTCTATCTTTCCATGACATTTCTCTTGACCTGACAAACAGACAGCTTATGTGCCAAAAAAACTCTGTAACACTGACCCCTGCGGAATTTCATTTGATGCAGGTCTTTCTGGATCAACCCAGCACTCTGCTGACCAGAGAACAACTGATACAAAAAGTATGGGAAACAGACGCATCTGTGGAAACTGGGAATCTGGATAACTACATCTATTTTCTAAGGAAACGCATACGTACAATAGAAAGCAGCTGTGTTCTATCTTCCGTGTACGGTTCCGGATATATACTGGAGGTTGGAAATGGTAAAAAGGCTTAAACGGAATCTTTACATATTATTAATTGGTTCGCTCATGCTGGTTTTTTCCATTGTGTTCTGTTTGTTAATCCAGCAAAATATTAAGGAGAAAAGAAAAAATTCGATTACTTACTTAAACAGGATGGCTTCCATGCTGATCTTTTCAATGGAGCAGAACTCTGATTACATGGAAATTTTGTCTGATTATGAAAAAAGTTCCTGGCTTAGTTACTCCTTCCGTCTTCTTTCCGATACAGATCCATTTTTATACCAAAGTGAGAATTTAGAAGATTGTTCTGAAATTATAGATGCCTTTCTGGATACACTGCAACAGCATCAAAGCTATGCTCTCAGCCCTCTTGAATTAAAAGACTGCGAACGCAGCGGCCAGTCTGCAGCATATACCATTCGTATGCCAGACGGGAAAAACTATGACTGCATCTATTGTGAGATTGTTACAAGCTACGGCATTACATTTGGATTATCCATTGTAAAAGAAAGCGACAGTTTCGCCTCTTTGCTGTTGCCAGAATTAAAGTTTTATATCTGCATATGGTGCGGCGTTTTCCTTTTTATTATTTTCCTATCCCGGATTCTTGCCATGATCACGGTAAAACCAACAGAAGCAGCCATGCAGAGCCAGAAAGACTTTATCGCTGCTGTCTCCCATGAGTGCAAAGCTCCATTAGCGGCTATTCTTTCCTCTGCTGAAATGATAGAATCCGAACCGGATATTCCAGATACCATTAAAAATCATGTGCAGATAATTGATTCAGAGGTGTCACGAATGTCCCGGCTTATTGGTGATCTGCTTCTGCTCTCATCCCTTGATGCCGGAAACTGGACTTTTCACATGGATGAAATCAACATTGATACATTATTAATAAACCTATATACAGAATATGATCAGATTTGCAGGATAAAGAATATACTGTTACAGCTTAATATACCAGATGAATGCTTTCCGCCATTTTATTCTGATGAGGACAGGCTAAACCAGATTATCAGTATTTTTCTTGATAATGCCGTTTCATACTCTCCACCTGAACCTGAAATTTCATTAAACGCATCAGTAGAAAAAAACAAATTGGTGATTACAATTATTGATCATGGGATTGGCATCAGCGACAAGGATAAGCCTTTTATATTTGACCGTTTCTATCAATGTGATAAGTCCCGTACCCAAAGGGAGCATTTTGGACTCGGACTCAGTATTGCAAATGAGTTAGTTAATAAATTGGATGGGAAAATACTGCTATTTGATACTGCTGGAGGGGGATGCACATTTAAAATATTTCTCTTTTGAGCAGCTTACAACTGGCTATTTTCCGGGAATGGAAAGCACAAAATAACCAAAAAAGGAGCCTGCACAGCCCCTTATCATTTTACCATATTCTTTTTACCGTTTTACTCATATATCATTTGGCGAAATAACCCCAGAACAGAAGTTCACCCACTCCCGAATGTAAAAATGCCCCTAAAAACACAAGAAAATAATGTATCTTTCAGACCTATGTAGTGGAAGAAACGCCATATTTACGGGCTTTCTGAGGTTTCCGCAACTTTATCCACCGGAAACTAAGACACTTCTGGGTGCCAAAGTTATCGCTCCTAGCTTTGCAATATTATTCACAACCACCTTGACAGTTCTATGATTAAAATTATTCTCTACGTAATTTAAATAAATGTTTCCTTCATTATTTAGATTGCACAATTACATGTGATATTTTACCAACAGAGCATCCCCAAAGAGAATAACCCAACAGGATACCAGTCATTTACGCTATCTTCTATTAGAGTTTTATACTATTCAGTTCAGGTTCATCAAGAATCAGTTTCTTTTGTTTCCTTTTCTGAATCACTCAAACTCTCTGACAGTTCCGCCAATCCTTTCCCTAATTTGTCCGTTACTGCATTCGCCAGTATCTGTAGAATCTGCGTCAACGCTTTGATGTCTGGTGACTTGTATCCAAAATCGAATGACCATGATCCATTCCGATACTTAAGCTTAAAAGACATACTCAAAAGTACCAAAATCGCAATAATAAGCTCAGGCGTAGCCAAGTCAGTAATACTATAGTTCTCTGCCTTTCCTGCCAATTCACCTAAATTGACAGACAAATTCACATTATCAATGGCACGAGCCATTTCAGGATCAGATCGCAGGGTATCCAGAACCTGCCCAGGCAATGTGTCAGGTAACTCCGCATCAGGCATCAGCAGAGGAAGATACTCCGCTGCCAGCCGTTCAAAATCCGAACTCCGCTGAGCCAGCAACCATAAAACCTTCTTTGCATCCTGTTGTGTCATATTATATTCCTCCTTGAATTCTTTAATTTTAATCAATTCCGATTTTGCTAAAGAAATGCCATTATTAAAAGTATTTCCCTGATTAACAGTAGCAACTAAACTTATACTTTTTAATTGTGGAATTAAATCAACATATAATTCAATTACCTGTTTCAAATGATCTATATTAATCTTACTAATGGTTGTTTGAATATGTATTTTCTTATCTTGATTTTTCATTATTTGAAGTAAATTTTTAACCTTTTCATATGCTCCATTCATATTTCTCACAGAATCATGAATTTGTCCTACTCCATCAATACTTAAATAATATTCATCACAACAATCTATTGTTTGGGGAGTAATACTTATTCCATTCGTAAACAAAGAAAATGCGACATTATTTTGTTTACAATCAGAAAAATACGATAACAATTTTGGGCACATTGTAGCTTCGCCACCAGTGAAATTGTATTTATCAATACCTAATTCCTCTCTTTTGCTCTCAAGAATACTCCAATTTTCAGAAGAAACATTATTATCCTCATATACTAGTACAGCATTGCTTAAATATCAGTGATTAAATTGCTAATGGTATACCGGCATATGTCCACTTAAATGGATGT
>VSNM01000149.1 GCA_009774245.1 Lachnospiraceae bacterium
CTGCCGCAATCATTGATTTTATAAGCTGTTTGGGGAATTGGCTTAGAACCTATGTATAACAATTTCGGGAGATTAGGATTAAGTGAATTAGGGGCTACTCTTAAACCAATTTTGGCGCAGCTATGTGATTGGGGTAAAACATACCATTCATATCAAAAACACGAAAAAAACACTTAACCTTTTTACTATAAGTGAGGAACAACCTTTTAGTTTGTTATGCTTTGATTACTTACATATAATGCTAATTTCTCCCCCAATTTAAAGGCATTTTGACAATCTATTGGGAATTGCTTTTCTCTAATTTCTGCTTTATGTTCCTCACTAAAATTTGATGCTGCGTACTTTGAATAATCATTAAATTGGTAACAATCTGCCGAAATAATATATTCAGAAATTCCATTTAAAAGCTGTAGATAACTTTTGTTGTTTTCAAAAATATATTTATAACCAAACGATTCAATCATTTCATGTGGCAATCCCATAGTATAAATAAAACCAGAATGTATTACACCCATAAAATTTGTACGTTCTGCTGAATCATAAGAAAGATTTGCGAATATCAAACGTTCCATAAATGATTTCATTTCCCCCGTAATATTACCTAAATAAATTGGAGAACCCATTATCAAAATATCACTCGATAATATCGTCTTTAACACGTCTGTCAAATTGTCTTTCATCACACAATATCCATTAAGGTTGCTTTCTATTTTTTTACAAGCAAAGCAGCTACTACAACCTTTAAAATCCAAATCATAAAGATGAATCAATTCTGTTTCTGCTCCGATAGACGCTGCCCCTTCAAGAGATTTCTTTAGGAGATTAGCTGTATTCCAGTTCTTTCTTGGGCTTCCGTTAATTGCTATTGCTTTCATAAGAGTTCCCTTTCTATTTACATTCAAAGAATATTTGTTATAATTTCAGTATAGCTCTAAGATACAAAAATACAAGTACGCACATTTTTGTGCCCTGAATGGTGGTGGTAAAATGAGAGATGATAGTTTGTATGATGGCTCTTGTGAAATTGTAAGTGCGCTTAATATTCTTAGTGGTCGTTGGAAATTACCAATTTTATGGAAATTGTCTTATGGAAATATACGTTACAATGAATTAAAAAGGCAAGTTCATGGTGTTACGAACATTATGTTGACACGCTCACTACAAGAATTAGAAGCACATGGTTTAGTTACTCGTATTCAATATTCGGAAATTCCCCCTCATGTCGAATACGGTTTAACACAAGCGGGATTGAAATTAGTTCCGGCATTACAAGAGTTAAAAAAATGGGGTGAGGAACAAGCCATTCTTGAAAGGCAATTACAATCTTCTGAAAAATAATATTTATCAATTCTTTGTCAATACAGGAATGAGAGGGATTCCGCAGTAGTCGGCATTGTGGGAATGTGTATAACTGGCTGTCTTATGGAATTGTGGGTAACTCTGTTTGCAGGACGTGGGAAAGCTGCACTTTAGCTTTTCCATGTGCTGTGAATAGAGTTATCCATGATTCCATAGCCTGTTATGCACATTTCCATAATGCTTTTCTTTTGGTCTTTGGTTTCTATGGTTCGGAATAGTGTGGTGCTGGCGGTCTATCTCTTGTTTTCGGTTGCTTGCTTCTTTACCGTACATGAGCATTCGCGCCCGGATTGTCGTTGCCGTAACCCTCCATGAGATTGATAACGCCCCAAATGCCAAGTCCGGCTCCAAGTGCCACAACAAGGGTCTGCAAAACGTCTACTGCGCTATTGAAAAATGCCATGAATATATCCTTTCTGCCGCGTCTGCGGCTGTCCGGCAAGCGGACAAAAGGCGGTCAGCGTTTTGGTCGCCGCCGCATAAAAAAACCGCCCTGTATGAAAGGCGGTGTCCCCACGCTGCGTAAGTTCTGCGGCGCGGCGGTATTCAGTTGTAAGGGGTTGGGCGGTACGTCCCACGGTAGGGGCGCGTACCATGTAGCCCGTGTTTACGTTTTTGATTTCCGATCAGCTCCTTAAAAAATTTTTTTTGAATGACAGGTAGGAAAGGGGCTTTTTCCGTAGCAGTCGGCGGTGTGGGAATGTGGGTAACTGGCTGCTCTTTTGGGGCTGTGGGAAACGCTGTTTGCAGGACGTGGGAAAGCCGCACTCTGGCTTTTCCATGTGCTGTGAATGGCGTTTTCCATAGCTCCATAGCCTGTTATCCACATTTCCACGGCGCAAATCTTTTACGCCCTGTCACTGTTTCGGGATAAGCCCCATGCGGCGGGCTATTTCCTCCGCGTAAAGCTCCACATAACGGCGTTCCATTTCCTCCCGCCACTGCCAATACTCCTGTATTGCTGTGTCAATGGCGACTGCCATATCCAGCAGCCACTTCATTTCAAGCTGCTTCCGCTGCTTCTCCTGTTTCTTTCTGATACGCTTATTCATTTCTTGCGTCCTCCTGTAAATGCGCCCGGTTCTTCTCGTAAAGCCGTTCGCAATCCTTGATAAATTTCCGCAGGGCGGCTTGCCGCCGCTGTTCCTCCCGGATTTTGGGGTTGACAAGCAGGGTGAACCGCCGCCTGTCAGTTCCGGGGTGTTCATTCATGGTCTGTGTCCTCCTGTAAGCCCTCCCCGTCAATCTCGTAGTAGTCAAATTCCTCGTCCGGCTTCACAATGGCGGAGCGGCGTTTGATGTGCTTTTCCATGTCAAAGGCGTTTTTCGGGTCTGCGTCGGAAAGGTACTTGTATTTCGGGTGTTTTGTGATGTCAAATTTATCCGAAAAGAACGGGCGCACCCCGCGCACCTGTAAAATACACTTGCCCCCGTCCATAACGGCGATTTCGTCCTGTGTCATAAGCTCTTTGCCACATTGTCAAGTGATGAGTTCTCAAATTTGTGTTAGATATTCAACGAATTTTGTGATATACTGTAGAAAAATAGATAGAGGAAGGGGAATATTATGGGATATTGGGATGATTTTTTTGCTCGAAACGATTTAAAACAATATGGTTCTAATGCATTATTGTTGTACGCCTTGCAACTAAAATTTGATATTGACGATATTGATTCTGTAGCAGCAGACGCAATAACTGATGGAGCACAGGATAAAAAGTGTGATTTAATATATTTAGACGAAAATAATGGTATAGCAGTAATTGCACAAGGTTATATACGTCAAAACCCTCAAGCAGATGACATAGCAAAGTCTAATAAGGCAAGTGATCTAAATACCGCAAGTGGATGGATATTTGAACGTAAAGAGGATGATTTGCCGGAAGATATTAAAAATCAAGTACTGGCACTTAGAGAAGCAGTTAAAAAAGAAAATATTACAAGACTATATTTTTGGTACGTACATAATTGCAAAGAATCAGAGCAAGTAAAAGAAGAATTACAAACTGTTGAATTATCAGCTAAGACGTTAATTGACAAGTTTAAGCCCGATAATAATATTGGTATCTATGCTAATGAAGTTGGAAAAGAAACTCTAGAATGTTGGTATGCATCCACTACCAATACAATCTTGGTAAATGATGATATATCAATTCCATTGCACGGAAAAGGTTTCGAACTTTTTGGAGATAAATGGAAAGCCTATCAGACCTGTATTTCTGGTAAGCAATTATATTCTTTTTACAAAGCATACCTAGATGATTTGTTCTCTGCAAATCCTAGGCGATTTTTGGGTATTGATAAGAGAGCAAAAACAAAAATTATCAATGCTGGAATCAAAACTTCTGCGGAAACCACCCCCAAAAATTTTTGGGCATATAACAATGGAATTACAGCACTAACTCATTTTTATAATGTTGAAAATGATTGTTTAAACTGTAAAGGAATTTCTATTATTAATGGCGCACAAACTACAGGTTCAATAGGAAGCTTAATAAATTATCCGTCTGATGATTTGCTTATATCTATTCGTGTAATTGAATGTACAGATGATACTACTATTAGAGCTATTATTGATAATAACAATAAGCAAAATGAAATGTTGCCATCAGATTTTCGTAGTAACGATACAATTCAAAAACGATTAAGAAGTGAATTTCAAAAGTATACTAATATAATTTATAATGGAGGGTTAAGAAAAAATCAATCAGTAAGAGGAAAAGAAGTATTTGATCATTTTTTAGTTGGACAGACGTTAATGGCCTTTCATGGTGATCCTGTTTGTGCTTATGATAACAAAGTAGAAATTTGGGGGAATGATAAATTGTATGCCGAGGTATTTGATGATAATTTAACCGCTGAACATATAATTCTAGTTTACTCATTAAGCAAAACCATTGACCAACTGAAAACTGATTTAACATCAAAAAAACGTAATGGAAATATTAGCAATATTGAATCTGAATGGCTAGACTATTTCGGAAATAGAGGATCTCGAATTTTATTATTAAGCACGATTGCAATGAATTTAGAAATTATATTAGATAAATCGCTTGGGAATATTAGACGTTTAGAATATAAAGACAATTTGGATTTTGAAGAATGCAAAAATTCATGGAAACCTATTGTAAATATGGTGTTATCGTTTTGTGAAAAATTAAAACCTGTATTATCTGCTGGTGGATTAAATAGTAGAGAAATTGCAAGTGCCGCTATAAAAGAAGTCGGAGCTATTATAAATTTCTCTAAAAAAGCTATTGGGTGTGATACAAAAGAAACTACATCATTCCTAAATAAACTAAAATACTGATGAAAATTTTACAGTATATTTTATCACAACTCTGAAACTCATATAATGTTTGCTTGTCAATATCCCTGTAAAAAGGCAGCCGCTTCCCTCAAAGCGTCTGCCTTTTCCTGTCCCCGTCCTCCTACTCGTCCCTGAAAACCTCCGCCATCATCTTTGCCCCCAGCTTAAAACCGTCAATGAACATTTCCGAGAACTCAAACGGGATTACGTCAAGCTGTTCGTCCATGATTTTAACGAACCGCTTGTCAAGGGGCGGCTCCAGCTTAGCCAGCAACTCAATAAAATCGTCATAGTGGTTATAATTCCCCTGATAGATTTTCCGGTATTCCTCGCCTTTGGGGGCATACTGTTCCGCCGGGAAGATTTCTCCATTATAAAGCTGTTCCAGTATGTTCTTCACTTCCATGACCTCCTTTTTGTTTTGTAACACCATTATGTATTACATATTTGTATTTTACCATGTGTTATATAAATGTCAAGAAGAATCGTTTATAATGGTTGCAGAAACGTAATACGGAGGTGTAACATGGCAGATAAGTTTGTGGTACGTCAGAAGAAACCCGACAAAAAGGAAGATAAGTCAATCGTTATGACGCTGCGGTTAGACCGGGAATTGCAGGAAGAATTTGACGCTCTGGCGGCAAAAAGCGACCGCTCCCGAAATGAATTGATGTGTATGGCTCTGCGCTATGCCTTAGACCATTTAGAGTTTATCCCGGAAGCCGGAGAGTAGGAAACCCGGCTTCTTTTTCGTGTACAGACAAAAAGAAAACCCTTCCCCCAAAAAGAGAGAAGGGCATTGCCGTTATTCTGTTACCGCCGGTATCTCCCCGACAAAGTTATAAATGATTTTGATTTCCTGAAATTTCTCCCCGTCAATCTTTTTCACCTCCCCCACCAGAATCCGGCTGATAAGGCGGTTTAAGATACCCTCGTCCAGTTCCTGTATCGTGGCATACTGCCGGATTTCCCGGATAAAGGTACGGACATCGCTTTCCTGCTCATTGGAGCGGCGCAGGGAGAGGGTCAATTCTTTTAGCTGCTTCTGGTTTTCCTCCTGTTCCCGTTCCATTGCCGCCGTCAGCTTCACAAACCGCTGCTCCGACAGGATTCCCTTTGCCTTGTCGGTATACAGGTTCAAAAACATATCGTCAATCTCCCGGTTCCTTGCTTCCAGCCGTTCCCGCTCCTTCTCCATCTCCGAAGCGTCCGCCAGATACCGCCGCTCCATGCGGCTGCTAATCCGCTGGTAGAACGATTCCACGTCTTTCAACGCCATTGCCGCAAGTTCCTGAATATCCTTCAATACAAGGTTATATAAATCCCTTGCTTCCACTTTGTGGCTGGTGCAGGCGTTTTTTCCCAGCCGGTTATAGGTCTGGCAGATATAATACGCCTTGTCTATCGGCTCCCGTTCCTCGCCGGTAAAGCGGTTCTTCCCGGTTCTGCCTACTTTCTCATAGCGTACCTGCATGGACTTCCCGCAGGTGGCGCAGTAGATAATGCCGTGGAACAGGTTATAGAAGGGGCAGGCGTTCCCCTCCATGATGGGAGGGCGGCGGTCAATCAGTTCCTGCACCTTCTCCCAGTCCTCCGGGCTTACGATGGCTTCATGGCAGCCCTCAAGGACTTCCCATTCCTCACGGGGAATGATGTCATAGGTATTGGAGCGGATTCCCTTCTGGTGCGTCCGGCAGACAAGATGTGCGCCTTTGTAAAACGGGTTCCGCAGGATATGGCTAATCCTTGCGCTCCCCCACGAATAATAATTCACGTCACATTCCGTATTGCTTTTTACCCGTGTGATGGGGATTTTATCCTCCATCAGTTGTTTGGCTATCCGCATACACCCCCAGCCGTTTAAGGCAAGGTCATAGATTTTACGGATAGTAGGCGCTGTTTCCGGGTCAAGGATAAGGTGTCCCCTTTCCTCCGGGTCACGCATCAAGCCAAGGGGCGGCTGCCCGCCGCCAAACTTCCCCTGGCGGGAGCGTGTCATGCGCCCGGCAAGCACTTTCTTTGAAATATCCCGGCTGTACATATCATTCAGGATATTTTTAAACGGCGTAATGTCCATTTCCTGCCTTGTCAGGCTGTCCACGCCGTCCGTGACCGCTATATACCTTACATTGTGTTTCGGGAAAAAGATTTCGATATAACTGCCCGCTTCAATATAGTTCCTCCCAAGCCTTGAAAGGTCTTTGGTTATCACGCAGCCCACCTTCCCCGCTTCAATGTCGGCAATCAGACGCTTAAACGAAGGGCGGTTGAAATTCCTTCCCGTATACCCGTCGTCCACGTAATACTCGTACCGGGGCATACCGTTCTTTTCAGCGTAATCTTTGAGCATAAGTTTCTGGTTCGAGATGCTCATGCTTTCATTCTGGCTGCCGTCATCAAGGGAAATCCTGCAATAGAGGGCGGTTATTTTCTGATTCGATAGATGATTTTTCCTGCTCATAGGCTTCTCCTTCTATGAACAGGGACACGATACTATGATAATACCATGCCCCCGCCATTCTT
>VSNM01000015.1 GCA_009774245.1 Lachnospiraceae bacterium
CCATTTCAGAAGAAGATTTTCGGACTGTATCACTTAATAGCTTAAACCAGTGTATAATCAGGCCGGGATTTTAGGCTATAATCAAAACCATGAACCAACGATAACATTTCAGAAAGGGGCAAAGGAAAAATGACCAACTACACTGAGACACTGGAACTCATCGCTGACTGCCATAAAGAAGGGTTTGACAAGGAAGATTTTGCAAAGGAACTGGGCGTGCCAAGCGACAGCATCGGCTGGATGCGGCTTGACATCGGCAAGGACATGGACATCTTAAAACGCATCAGCAGCCATGCAAGGGCTAACGGCGTAAAACTGCGGGGAGAATATGTCAAAACAGCCGTGCCCTCCTCCGCGCAATGGTATCGCTTTGCTCCCAGAAACCATTTTTCCATGAGCGATTATTCTTATTATGAAAAATATGAGAAATATTGGTACCATAAAGTCAAGGCGTATAAGGCACCAAAAGGGTGTAATATGATCGACGACCTTGTGTCACAGACCTTTGTGGAGAAATACAGGGAACTCGGTCTGACCGGTCTGGATTTCATATGGAAGCCGGATAATGGAAAATACCAGGCGGACACCTTCTATATCCCCATCGTTCTGGAAAAAGCAAAAAGGTGCATCTATCCTGGTAATCTGGAATCTGCTAGAAAACTGACCTATAATACAGTAACACTCACGCCGATTGAAGGCAAATATGATTTATCCAGAGTTATAGAATATTACAGACAGGCAGACTTCCCGGAGGGCAGGCTGTGCGAAGTGGAAAAATATATGGATAACCTAGAGGTTATATTGCCGCTGGCCGTGGAATACGATTCCATGCCTGACACCGATTTCGCATACTGTGTCTGGAAGGGTTTTATTCCCATTTCCCTGATCAGGGATACGGCATTGCAGAAAATGATTGACGCAGGTGTCGTCCATAGAGAAGATTTTGCGCCTGTCCTGTGCACGAATGAAAAAGAACAAAGCCTGCTTATTGATGCATGTTCCGATAATGAGAATATTCCTATCATGTTGAAGAGCAAAGCACACTTTGAGCAACTGCGCCTGAAATTAGCGGCAAAGGAAAGACCAATATTTGTGCCGTCCGAGAAGGAAGTCCTGTCCCTGTTGAGAAAATATAAAAAGAACCACCCCGATTTTCTCAACAGGGCAATGTCAAAGACAAAGGCGGAGAAAGTCAGCCATACCCCCTATGCCCCCCTGCTGCCATATTACAAGATCGGCTGCGCAGGGCGCCTTGCCGAATATGTGTACGAATATTTTTATTATGAAACGGCAGTACAGGAAAACGATGCGTATCATCAAAAACTTGCCGCCAGACTCACAGAAATGGATATGGACTCCGAACACAAAACGCTCCTGAACGAATCCGTCCTGTTCGGAAAAAGTGCCGATGACAACTACCTGCTGCTCCATGAAGGGCAGGTATATGAGGTGTCCTGTTATGATTACCAGATTGTAAAACACTGGGATTTTATCTACCTGTTCTTTTATGAACAGATAGAGGGATAAGGATGAAAAACATCGGCACAATCAGACAACACAGAAGTGGCATCAACAGATTCCAGACAGAAACCGTGTCCAGAAATGCCATCGCAAACACCACCTGGCAGACTGCTGCTGCGCCTGTCATGCACAGACATAGCCGCAGCAGTTTTTTGAGTATATATAGCGCAAACTGTTGATACGACACCGGCGCGAAACAAAGTATCCCGTAAACGCTCTTATTTTCCCCGCCTTCCCGGAGCATACTGTACTGTTTTACATAAAAATCCATTCCCATCAGTTCCAGAATCACACAATAGCCGACCATGCCATAATCACCCTCCCAGATCTGGAAGGGCATGATCAGCAGTATCCCGGTAATCGCCAGCACGATGCCGGACGTAAAACCATACAGATAATGATCTGGTCCCCATATCTTTTCCCGCCTGTAAAATTCATCCAGCAAGAGCTGCTGTTTCTTATTGTTTTCACGCATCATATGCCCTCCTTTCGCTGCCGCAGACGCGGAATGATATCCAGGCTTTCCCCAAACATCACCAGACTGCCATTTTCCATGACGCCCACATAGTCCGTCCTGGTCTCGATCTCCGAGGATATGTGGCTGGTCATGAGGACGCAGGCGCGCTCATCCATGATGATCTGCTGCAGGATATGAAAAAAATCAATCCGAAACACAGGGTCCATTCCTGCCGTCACCTCGTCGAGAAGATACAGACACGGTTCGTACGCCATAGCAAACGCCAGCTGAAATTTCAGCCGTTCTCCTCTTGACATTTCTTTATAAATTTTCCGCGGAGACAGACTCATGGCTGCCATAGCGTCCGAAAATCGTTCCATCTGAAAATTTTCATAAAACGCGCCAAGAATTTCCGCGTTCTGCGCAGCGGTACAGTTCTCAAAAAACTGTCTTTCCTCGGACGCGTATCCGATTTTGTTCAAAATCTGCGCGTGGTCTGTTCGTATATCCATTCCCTCTATATAGATATGCCCCTCATACAGAATCGTATTTTTCAGAATATACTGCATCAGCGTTGTCTTGCCGGCGCCGTTCTCACCGATCAGTCCGTAGATATATCCCGCTTTCAGCTCAAAGCTAATGTTCCGCAGAATAAAAGTTTTCCATGCAGATACCGCAGATCTTCGTCTCCTGCCTGTAACATGCTCAAATGATAAAATTGTCTTTTCCACAAAAATCCTCCCTGCTATTCCCTATACAGCGCTTCGACCATCTCGAGCAGCTCATCACAGCCCAGTCCGGCCCGCTTTGCCTCACTGATGACCTCGCCGAGACGTTTCTCAAGCATCATGAGCTGCTTCTCCCGAAGATAATCCGTATTGTATTCACAGACGTAAAAGCCTTTTCCTGCGACGGAGCGAATCAGCCCTTCCTTCTCCAATTCCTCATATGCGCGTTTTGTCGTGATCACACTGACGCCCAGCTCCGCCGCCAGAGAGCGGATTGAGGGCAGCGCCTCGCCCGCCTTCAATTCTCCTGTCACGATCGTGTTTTTTAGCTGATTGACAATCTGCTCATAGATTGCCATTGTTCCCTGTGGAAGTATGACGATCTTCATTTCAAATTTGATACCTTTCTGTCGACGATCGCGACAATTCGCTGCCTTCGTAATAAACTGCCGTCCGTAGTACGTTTCTGATATACTTTACATACCAGATTTCCAGGGGTAGCTGAACAAAGCAAAAAATCCAAAACAAACACCACCTGACCAAGGGATGCGGCACGATATCAAGTACAATGGCAAACTGCATTGCATTAGACAGCATTGCTATCACAAATATGATCTCTCCGATGACCATAACTTTTTTATCTGTCTCCTGCATGTGATTGACCAGAACGGCGCTCAGCATATAATTAATCAAAATCTGTATCGCGGAAATCATATCGCAATAAGAATATGCCACCACGAAACAAAGTCCTGCTATGGCAGCCAGCATGTGCACTCCTATTCTAAAACAGTATAAACCACAGATATAGGTTCTGCGTTCCTTGGGAGACATCGGACACAGATACATGATCTTTGCGAGCTGCACCGGATGTACCATCACTGAACCATAGATAAAAATCATGGGCAGAAGCAATGCATTTTCGACAGCCGCGTTTCGCCATGCAGTCAGGCCGCCGCTCCACACGCGATTGACGAATAATGATAAACAGATCATATAAAATGTCATATAGACACATGTACGCGCTGCCTTATTCTGTCGCAGACTGCTTATTCGAAAAGCACTGAAAAAATCCCTGATGATATATTTTGTCATAAGCGCTCCCTTCTATCTTAGCGGTTTTGTCTTAGTGGTTTTGTCTCCTGAAACCACATTGCGTTTTACACATTATTCTTATGAGAGCCTGCGTGCATAAAAGTACATCAGCTCCTCAATCGTCGGGCAGGAGACGATAAGACTTTCATCATAACGGCCAAACCCGCTGTGCACAATCAACGCCTTTGCCCCATACCTGTTTTCTTCCAGATGAATCACCCGCTCCGGCGCGATCAACCGAATCTTATACGCCTCCCCGGACACGATGCGGTAACTCTGGCGCAGCTCCTCGATTTCACCCGCAAAAATCTGACTTCCATTTTCCATGTAAATGATAAAGTCCGCCATGCGGTCAAGATCCTGCGTGATGTGTGTCGCCAGAATCACGCTCCTTGTGCCGTCCCGGATAAACGCCTTCAATATCTGGAAAAACTGTTCCCTGAAATCAAGATCAAAATTTCCGGCAGGCTCATCCAATATCAACAGCTTCGCATCGTGGGACAGTGCAAATGCAAACTGGCATTTTAATTTTTCCCCTTTGGACAGCCTTCCATATCTGCGCTCCTTCTCCAGATGAAAACGAGACAGATAGTCCTGCATACATTCGCGGCTGTAATGGGAATAATATTTCCCATACCAGTCGGCATTTTGCATCAGCGTCATGGAAGGATTCAGTAAATCTTCGACAAATACCGTTCCAATCCCGTCGTGAATCTGTTTTTCATTCGTTTCATAATCCATTCCGTCGATCAGGATGCTTCCCTTGTCCGCCTGATAGAGTCCGAGAAGCAAATGAAGCAATGTCGTTTTGCCTGCGCCGTTTTGTCCGATCAGACCGCATATATATCCGGGCGGAAGCGCGAAGGAGATATTATTTAACTGAAAATTTCCTATTTTTTTTGAGAGATGATCTGTCTGTACCAAATTCATTGAACCCCTGCCTTCTTTTCCCGCTGCGTTAATCAATGCGTAAACTGTAGATATACTGTATATATTAATATATACAGTATATGCGCAGAATTGTCAATAATTATTTTTGCCACAATTCTTTGCCCGCCCCAAAATATGTGATATACTATTGACACATTGTATCAAGGGAGTGAACACATGAATACGATCAACAGAGAAGATATGCTCGAACTGACGCGCCGCATGACGCCGAAAAGAAACTGTTTCTCGCGCATAGCAGGCGCATATTTTGACGAGGAGGGATTCGTCGACGGCACGTTTAACCGGCATTTTCTGAAATTACCGCAGAAAGACATCGAGACAAATCTGAAGCTGGCAAAGACGGTGCCATTTTCAGAGACAAACAGAAATCTGAAATATTATCCTTTCGCTAAGAATGACGAAAAAGCCGGTCATACATGGCAGATGCTTATGGGCTTAAAGGACTGCGAGCTGAAAAATGACGCTCTGCTGGACCTTTTCTATGAATTTATCGGCGAGCGATACCATACTGCGAAACCGTATGCTGTCCGAATCCTATATGGCAGCTACGATATCCCCATCAAGGCCAAGGACAAGGAAAGCCTGTGGGAATCGGAGGAGGTCTACAAATTTATCATATGCATTTTCTGCCCGCTGTCAGGCGATTACGAAGCAGGCGTCCCTGAGTGCGGCTTTCTGTTTCCAGCCTTCACCGACCGCAGCGCCGACATTCACGGCGTCATGGTCTATCAGGCGGACGAAAAGCACCCGCACGAGGAGCTGGTCCGGGAGATCTTATTTGGCTGAATTTTTTCTGAAATATTTCGCTTGCTTTTTATAAAAGGCTGTGCTATACTATCAGAAATTTACAGTTTCAGAAACTTTGATTCAAAAACTTTGATTCAGAAACTTTTATTTACAAATTTTTAGGAGAGTTCAAATATGCCGAACCGTAATCATATCAACGCACTATTTATTTCGATTATGCAGCAGTTTCAGATTTTTCAGCATATGGCCACAGACGATTGTAGGTAATAGAGACAAACCGACAAAGCGCATGGCCGTAGGACGAAAAGTCTTATTTGGCTATGCGGTAATCGGAAATGGTTGCGACAGGTTATCATGATAAATGAGGAGCCGCATGGTATATACATGAAAATGTATGTAACATGGCGGCTCCTTTTTCATTTATGCTTATGCACACGGCGCACGAGCAGGGGAGAAGGGCATTCCCCTACTCGATTTAACAATTAATTTTAGGAGGGAAAGGCGATGAAAGTGATTGAGGTGGAGGAGTTAACGAAAAACTTCCATGTGAAGCGCAAGGATAAGGGAATGAAGGGCAGCATCAAGGCGATTTTCCACCCGCAGACAGAGGAGATCAGGGCGGTCGACAGGGTATCGTTTGGCGTGGAGGAAGGGGAAGTCCTCGCCTTCATCGGCCCGAACGGGGCTGGCAAGAGCACGACGATCAAGATGCTGACAGGCATACTGTATCCTGACAGCGGCAGAGTCGAGGTGCTGGGGATTGATCCGGTGAAAAAGCGAAAGCAGCTTGCCT
Organism: Lachnospiraceae bacterium; assembly: GCA_009774245.1. Classification (GTDB taxonomy): domain Bacteria; phylum Bacillota; class Clostridia; order Lachnospirales; family Lachnospiraceae; genus COE1. The sequence goes on from VSNM01000015.1 coordinate 6,290, forward strand.
ATCAGATCGGGACGGTATTTGGTCAAAAGGAACAGCTCTGGACGCATCTGACGCCGTATGACAATTTCCGTTTCTTCGGCGCGATCTATGACCTCTCGGACGAAGAATCCGAGCGGCGCATCGCGGAGCTTGCGGAAATTTTTGAACTCGCGGACTTTATCAACACGCCGGTGCGGAATCTCTCGTTGGGGCAGCGCATCCGCTGCGAGATCGTGGCATCGCTGATTCATAAACCCAGGGTGCTGTTTCTCGACGAGCCGACGATCGGCCTGGACCCGGTTGTAAAAGAGAATATCCGTATGCTGATCAGGCAGATGAATAAGGAGCTTCACACGACGATCTTTCTGACCAGCCATGACATTGGCGATATCGAGAAGCTCTGCAAGCGCATTGTCATCGTCAATTCCGGACAGATCGTGATGGACGACTCCATGGCGCACCTGAAATACCATTATCTGAACAAGAAAATCGTGGAGGTAAAACTGCAGGAGGAGGCTGTGCTGCCGCAGGCAGCGGGCATAACGGTATTGAAGCAGAAGGGCAGCCATGTCAGACTTGAGGTGGACACTTCCGTCATGAAGATCAATGACGCGCTCCGCAGCATCGACGCGGAGCATGTGGAGGATATCAATATCTCGAATATTCCGCTTGAAAATATTATCATGGAAATCTACCGTTCAGAGGGGAAGGAGGCGTCCCGATGAGAAAATATGCAGTGATCTATCGCTCAGTACTGATAGAAAATCTACAGTACGCGGCAAATATCGCGATGGGATTTATCAGCTATTTAATGCTGATCTTTGTGTTTATTAATCTGTGGGATTACATGTACGCCACGCCTGACGAGCTGATCGCAGGGTACACGAAAGAGCAGATGATCTGGTATGTGATGATCACGGAGATGATCTGGTTTGGCGCACGCTCGTCGACGATCAGACAGCAGGTGTCGACGGATATACGGGGCGGAAATATTGCTTACCTGCTGAATAAGCCGTATTGGTATCCGCTGTATATCCTCGCGAAATACACGGCGGAGTGGACAATACAACTGCCGATGTACGCCGTGCTCACGATTGTAATTGGCGTGACAATGGTGGGCAGGATTCCGGGATTTCACGGGATTACGCTCCTGGCAGCGGTTCCGTGCATCGCGCTTGGAATGACAATTCATGCGGTGTTTAAGATCTGTATCAGTATGCTTTCATTCTGGATAGAGGATGCCAATCCATTTCAATGGCTGTATGATAAACTGATCCTGGTGGTGGGAACGATCTTTCCGGTGGAGATCTTCCCGAAGGCGCTGCAGCCGGTATTGAAGCTCACGCCGATCTATACGGTGTGCTATGGACCGGCGAAGCTGATTGTCGATTTCAGCGTGGAAAAGTATCTGGAAATTCTGCTGGCACAGGTGGTCTATCTTGCCGTCGGCTGCGGGATTTTGTTCGTGGTTTATGAGAAGGGAGGAAGAAAGCTCTATGTTAACGGCGGTTAAAAATCAGGTGCGGGTGTGCGCGCTCTCTGTCAAGTACAATATCATGCGGGAGATGCTAAACAAAGTTACGTTTGTGACAAATATATTATTTATGATGCTGAACAATGCGACATTTATCGTCCAGTGGGTGATCCTGCTACGCCTGCGCGATGATGTTGGCGGGTATACGATGCGTGAGGTCATGCTGCTGTGGGGACTGGCTGCAAGCAGCTTCGGATTGTCGCGGGTGTTGTTTGCGCGGGTGTTTTCCCTGCCGGAGCTGATCATCAACGGCAAGCTGGACTCGTATCTGGTACAGCCCAAAAATGTATTGCTCAGCGTGATGACTTCCGAGACCAATATCTCAGCCATCGGGGATTTGCTGTATGGGCTGCTGCTGATCTGCATTTTCTGTTTCAGCGTGAGCCGGTTTCTGCTATTTATATTGTTTACTGTGACGGGCGCCGTTATCATGACAGCATTTGCCCTGTTGCTGGGCAGCCTGTCCTTCTGGTTCGTGCGCTCGGAGGCATTTGCCAATCATATGGTGGGCAGCGCGGTCAGCTTTGCCACTTATCCAGACGGCATCTTTAAGGGAACCGCGCGGTTCCTGCTCTACAATGTGATTCCGGTGGGAATGGCGGTCTACCACCCGGTACACATCATGACGCAGTTTGACGCGGCGAAAATGCTGGCGGTACTGGGGTATCTGGCACTGCTGTCAGCGCTGGCGGTGTTTGTGTTTTACCGCGGGCTGCGGCGGTATACATCCAGCAGCCTGATGGGGGCGCGGATGTAAATGAGGAACGTCTGTGTGAATCGGAGGAGGTCTATATCATTATCACAACCCAACCTGTTATTTTAAAAGTCCATTGACTGTGATGATCTTCAACCCTTGTGAAGTGAGATCCGCACCTAAAACCTCACCAATCCAGACCTGTCCGGTTTCCCCGAGCATTATGCCCTGATAATTGCAAAACATTTCCACGCAGTCCTCATTTTCCAAGGCTGAAAAGAATGCGTCGTCCAGACTGCCGTCAAAACTGCCGGAGGCCTCGAGAAACTCAGCGCTGTTATTGTAAGTGGCGTCAGCTATGGTAACAGGATAGGAAATCTCGGAAGAAAGCGCCTGCCAGTCATGTGCCAGAAACTGCTGCCTGACCTGTGCCGCATAGCGCTCAACCTCCGCAGCGGCAATATCTGTTGCCACATGATAGAAACCATCGTCTGTAGTTGTTACACTTTCTTCTGGCTGGGGTACTGCGCTCTGGGAAGCATCCGCGGCGACATCAGCGGTATTTTCTGTCACTGTGTTCTCGACAGGCGCCGGACTATTTTCTGTTTCTGTGACAATTGACAAGGGCTCTTCGTCTAATTCCGCAGTGGACATTTCGGCCTCTATTGCGCCGTCCTCCCCGACCACAGATGATTCGGGCACAGGCAAAATGACTGTCTCTTTTTCCGGCTGACGATCTGAACAGCCGTATAGCTGGATACTTAATAAAATGAATAATAGAATCAATCGTTTTCTCATATAATATTGCCTCCCTCGTAAAACTTTTCACAGTATTGACTCAAAACATATACGGATTATTTACATATGTTTATCAAACAAATAATAGTATACATCATGTTAACAATATGTCAAGAGACAATTTTTCAATGATTACTTCTCTCAACCTGATGCTTTTTGGTGTCAATGCGTCCGAGACGGTCACAAAACTGTATGAATTGATTTGAAAAATATGAAACGCACCGCCGCTCCCCCAATCCACGCGCCAAGCGTATTCAAAACCAGGTCGTCCAGCTCCGAGAACCCAGTTCCGAACACATACTGCAGTGTTTCGATCAAAAGGGAGAACAGAAACCCATACAAAGCTGTGCACATAAGCTTTTTCGATATCCCCATATACTGAAGATACATGCCAAAGGGAACAAACCAGATGACATTTCCAACAAACAGATATGTAAACGCAAACCAGTCTCCGCGCCTGATCAAATCCACATATCCCTCAAAGAGTGTCAGAATAATTCTTCCATTCTGACACAGATTTTGCAACGTAAAGGAAGAACGGAACACTGTAATCCGCAGTACGACTGCAATATAAAACAAAAACAGAATTGTTGCGATCACTTTGCCAAATCTTTTCATTTACTCACCTGACTCCTATCATAGTTCGCTTACTCCATTTCATTATATCAGATTTCCATATCAGATCTCAATCAATCAGAATACTCAAAAATTATTACCACAATACGCAGTTTTGTGATATAATGAGCATTATAATGTGTTTGATCACACCGAAACAAAACAGGAAAGGATGATGAAAATGACATTTGAGTTTACACAGGACTGCGTTACTGGTATTGAGACGATAGACAACGAACACCGCAATCTCTTTGCACTGCTCTCAAAAGCTTATAATCTGGCCTGTACAGAATACCACAGCGACTATTATCAGGAGTTAAAAAATATCCTCGAGGAGCTTGACGAATATGCGGAGACGCATTTTACCCATGAGGAGGAATATATGGTACAAATCCGTGATCCCGAGCTGATTCGTCAGCGCACGCAGCACGCCTTTTTCCGCGACAAGATACGGGAATATGAATTTGTCAACATCGACGATGAGGACGAACAGCAGCGCCTGCTCACCGAGCTGGTAAAATTCCTGGCAAAATGGCTGTACCGCCATATTCTCAGCAGTGATATCCTGATCGGCAAGCTTCCTCCGCTCGAGGAGTGGATGGTGCGCGAAAATCCCTGTGAGTTCACCGACGAATATCTGACCGGTATTGAGCTTGTCGATGCGGAACACAAAGAGCTTTTCCGCATTGTCGACAAGGCAAACCAGCTGGTGAAATCCTTCGATATTCTCTCCGGATATGACAACATTATACAAATTCTGGATGAACTCAAGAATTATACCAAAGAGCACTTTGCTGATGAGGAAGAATATATGGAGGGGATTCATTACGAAGGTCTCAGTGCACAAAAACGCGCACACGAAGCATTTATCGACAAGCTTGAAAATATCAACCTCGACCAGATTGATGAAAATCCTCAGGAATATCTGCAGGAGCTGCTGGAATTTCTGCTCGGATGGCTGATCAACCATATCCTACATACTGACAAACTGATACCGGTAAAATAGATAATACAGAAGGGATGGCTGATCAACCATCCCCTGAATATTAGAAACTTTCTCATTTCACAAGCGCTGCCGTCTGCCTTGCAATCGCAAGCTCCTCATTTGTCGGTACGCACAGAAGCGCAACCCTGCTGCCTTCCTTCGAGATCACTCTGTCCTCGCCTCTGACATTGTTCTTCTCCATGTCAATCTCTGTTCCGAGATAACCTAAGTACTTCGCAATCTCCACTCGCCCTGAGATATTATTCTCACCGACGCCCGCGGTAAATGCGATGGCATCCACGCCGTTCATCGCTGCGGCATAAGCACCGATATATTTTGCCACGCTGTAATAAAATGCATCCAGCGTCACTCTGGCAAGCTTGTTTCCATCGTTCGCAGCCGCCTCGATGTCCCTGAAATCTGACGAAACCTGCGACAGGCCGAGCACACCAGACTTTTTATTCAGGACATTGTTCATCTCAGTCGAAGTGAGATTTTCCTTCTGACAAATAAAATCACAGATTGCCGGATCGATACTGCCGGAACGCGTACCCATGATAATTCCCTCGAGCGGCGTCAGTCCCATCGAGGTGTCCACACATTTTCCATGATCAACAGCCGACACCGAACCGCCATTCCCCAGGTGACATACGATGATCTTCAACTCGTCCCTTGTCTTGCCAAGAATCTCCGCCGTCCTCGCAGATACATAGTCATGGCTTGTACCATGGAAACCGTAACGGCGAACCTTGTATTTCTCATAATATTCATATGGAAGCCCATACAGATACGCCTTCTCGGGCATTGTCTGATGGAATGCAGTATCAAAAACAGCCACCATCGGCACATTGGGCATGATTTCCCTACAAGAGTTAATTCCGATCAGGTTTGCCGGATTGTGGAGCGGTGCAAGATCGTTACACTCCTCGATGGCTTTCAGCACTTCATCATTGATGACTACCGATGAGGCAAACTTCTCGCCGCCATGTACGACACGGTGTCCGACTGCGTTGATCTCGTCGAGCGACTGAACCACGCCGTGGTTTGCATCGGTGAGCGCATCGATGACAAGCTTGACCGCCACCGTATGATTGGGCATCGGCGTCTCAATCTTTACCTTGTCCTTTCCGGCCGGTGTGTGTGTAAGCACGCTTCCATCAATGCCGATGCGCTCACAGAGTCCCTTCGCAAGCACTGCCTCCGTACCGCTGTCGATCAGCTGGTATTTGAGTGAAGAGCTTCCGCAGTTAATTACTAAAATGTTCATGATCATCCCTCCAAAAAATCGTTTCCGTTATAAGATACATTTATCATATCCTATTTCGGCGGAAAATGAAAGCGCTTACATTGAAATTTTTTGTACAAAATCAAATACCTGCCGCTTCCGGTTTAATATGCCCTTCCCCAGTACACCATCTTTTTCGCAGGCTTTCCGCAGCACACACAGGTATCGCTCAGCTGCTCCTGCTCAAACGGCATACAGCGGCTTGTCGCTGCAAGCTCGTCCTTGATCTTGTCCTCGCAGGCACGGTCGCCGCACCACATTGCCTTGACAAATCCCGGCTTGTTGTTGATCGTATCGCAGAATGCGTCCCATGTCACGGCATCATAGATGTGCGTCTCGAGATGCTTCTTCGCCGCCTCGTACATATCGGACTGAATCGTGTCGAGCAGCTCTGCCGCCTTCGTCTCTACCTCATCCAGGCTGACCTCGATCTTCTCCCGCGTATCGCGGCGCACGAAGACACACTTGTTATTCTCAATATCCTTCGGACCGATCTCAATTCTAAAAGGAACACCGCGCATCTCGCACTCGCTGAACTTCCAGCCCGGACTCTTGTCCGAATCGTCCACCTTCACGCGAAAGCCTTTTTCCAGCAAACGGCTCCTGAGCGCATACGCCTTGTCGAGCACGCCCTCCTTCTTCTGCTGAATCGGAACAACCATGATCTGCGTGGGAGCCACTTTGGGCGGTAGCTTCAGACCGGAATCGTCGCCATGCACCATGATCACTGCGCCGATAATACGTGTGGATAATCCCCATGAAGTCTGATGAACATACTTGAGCGTATTATCCTTGTCCGTGAACTGAATGCCAAACGCCCTCGCAAAGCCGTCGCCAAAATTGTGGCTTGTACCCGACTGCAGCGCCTTGCCGTCGTGCATCAGAGCTTCTATCGTATACGTAGCCTCCGCGCCGGCAAACTTTTCTTTATCGGTTTTCTGCCCTTTTACGACCGGAATCGCAAGCACGTCCCTCACGAAATCCGCGTAGACATTGAGCATCTGGATCGTCCGCTCCTCGGCCTCCTCAGCCGTAGCGTGCGCAGTGTGTCCCTCCTGCCACAAAAACTCGCGGCTTCTTAAAAAGGGACGCGTCGTCTTTTCCCAGCGCACCACGGAGCACCACTGATTGTATACCTTCGGCAAATCCCTGTAGGACTGCACTTCATTTTTATAAAAATCGCAGAACAGTGTTTCCGAGGTCGGACGCACGCACAGTCTCTCCTGCAGCGGCTCAAGTCCCCCATGCGTCACCCACGCAACCTCCGGCGCAAAGCCCTCAACATGATCCTTCTCCTTCTCTAAAAGACTCTCCGGTATGAACATTGGCATATACACATTCTCCACGCCAGTCTTTTTGAATGCCGCATCGAGCTGCTGCTGGATCTGCTCCCAGATCGCATAGCCCGCGGGCTTGATAATCATACACCCCTTCACGCTCGAGTAGTCGCACAGCTCCGCCTTCTTCACCACGTCCGTGTACCATTGCGCGAAATCCTCCTCCATCGAGGTGATCGCTTCCACTAATTTCTTTTCATTTGCCATTCTCATTTTCCTTCCTTTCTAAATAACTCAAGACTTCCTCCCACTACACAGGACATTCTATCCATTACCCTGCACGTCAAAACAGGGCGGCACTACCACATATCCTCCCATATAGGGGCCTCATATGCGGCGTTACCACCCTGATTTCACTCATCTTACCTTTATCGCCGGCGCTGCGCTGTACTTCACACATTCATGTGCTCGCACAGGACTTCAAGGCAGGTTCCAAAGCTTCCTCTTAAAAATCTCACACCAACGATTTTCTCTCTGAAAAGTTTCCACTTTGTACTAACCCTTTTCCACGTCATATCACTATTTATTTGAAATCAGCAATAACATTTTGTCAAGTCTACAGCTCGTCCGCGATCGCCGCCGACGATACGAACGTCCCCACTACAGAGATCACAACTGCCAATATAATGATCAGCATTCCGCCCATCAGGAGAATCATGGCTGCGCCGCCGTTGTCCTCCGCGCTTCCCTCCTGCTGTGCCTGTCCATCCACGGCATTCTCCACGGTCGTCTCAGCGGCCTGTGCCGAAACCGCCCCAAAGGAAAAAGCCGAGACAAACACGCCCACAATCAGAGCGAGCATCAGTTTCCACATGTTACGAGCTTTATTTTGTTTTGTCATTGAATCCACCTTCTTCGTTTTTAATACATATAGTTTACCATACAAATCCAAAAATGTGAATTATTTTCAGTAAATTTTACACAAAAAATATTGCCCGCTGTTACAAGGAGACCTGTTGGCCTCCCCTGACCTCCACAAACCGCTCATCGTCGACACACAGCCAGAGGCTCTGCGCGCATGGATTATACACAAAGGAACCATCCGCCGCAAATTGCGCCATTCTGACCACGTCCATATAGTCGACGATCTGTATGTTGGTCGCATACCAGATGTCCTCCTGCCCGCCGGCCATCCTACAAAAATCCTCGATCACATGCCAGTTGTCGTTTCTCGCAAACTCATAGCTGTGTCCCCACACATACATCAGGTACAGATATTGCTTTTTCTTCAAATCCACGAACTGGCGCCCCAGCTCCAGCAGATTGTGGTCATGATGGCAGGTCGCCTTCCACTGCAGGAAATTTTCCGGCATCGTAAATGCATTTGAATCACCGACAATCCTGCCGTAGCGGATACCAAGTCCCGGTAGCATGTCGCAGATTTCCTTTGAATAAGAACCATTGGGATAGGCGAGTCCGCGCACAGGATACCCCATGAGCTCCTCCAGACGAATCCTGTCCTGTATGATCTCCTGCGCCACACTTGTGAGCGGACAGCGCTCGATCGTAGGATGGGATACTGTGTGGCACGCCACCTCATGCCCCCTGTAGAGCTCCCTGTACTCCGCCTGTGGTATCCGCACCGGATCGCCCTCCAGACCACTGTTTACGTTAAAAGTCGCCCTGATGCCATATCGGTTAAATATCTCCACCAGCCGCCTGTCCTCATGCTTCCCATCATCATAGCTCATGGTCAGCGCCTTGTGCTTCCCGCCCGGAAAACACGCATAAATCTTTTTAATGTCCGTTTTCATCTATACGACAATCCCCCTTTTGTGATTCTATTTCATCCACTCCGCCTTGATGTTCTTCTCAAAATGCGCTACCAGCTTACGCCCTTCGTCCTCACCGGCCTCCATCAGCGCGCTGATAAACCCTTCCAGCGGTCCCCTCGTCTCCTCGTCGGCGATCGCCATGGAGTGTTTCAGACTCGTAACATAATCCGATATGCACTCGCTGAACTCAAAGGAAACACTGTCGTCGGGAAGCATGGTAATGTTGAGCGTATATGCTACATTCGTCCATTCAACCTTCTGCGTCATGGCACACAGCTCCTTCGCCCTTTTCAGAAAATACATTCCGGCCTCCGTCCTGTCAAGCACATCATCCATCGTAATCCCAAAAAAATCAAAATCCTCCTGCGTGGCAATGCACTCCACTTTCAAATCCGCCTTCTTATGGTATTCCATCTGACCATCCTCCTATAGGAAAAGGACGCTGAATCGTAACAGCGTCCTATGCGTTCCATAAACTATTCCTCTTCCTCCACAAAATCCGTGTGGAACATCAGCAGAAACTCAGCTCCGTTTTTGATCGTAAGTTTCATTACCACACCCTTGCCATCCACTGATATTTTCGAGTTTACTTTTTTCACAGTGTCAAGATTAAGCTGAACCGTTGTAAACATATCATCGCTCATGAGACACATTATTCTGCCCACGACCTTCGCCTCGGAACAGATCACCGACAGCGACATATTTAGCCCGGTTCCGTCCGTTACGTCCTCCACCGTTGATAGCGCGATTGGTATATTTTTGACATCCATCAGTACAGAAATCAGGCTATCAGCATTATTGACGAGAAGCAGACGATTGCGCATAACCTCTAAATAGTTTGTCCAATTCTGCATTCCATCCATACTCTGGCCTCCTTTGTAATAGGAACTGTGAGTTCTTGCAAAATACAAGGCCTTTGTCTATATCTTATATTATACTTTCTCTATAAAAACGTGTCAACTCCCAATCTGTGTTCATTTTGTCAGAAAATTTTGGTGAATTTGTCAAAATTCAATGAAAATTCCATCTCTTTGCCGGTATCCGGATGCTCAAACCGGATTTCGTGCGCCAGGAGCGCTGTGCTGTTGACGGCAAACCGATGTGACAATTCCTTTGACAGCGCGGAGCCATATTTGAAATCCCCCAGAAGCGGAAATCCCGCATGTGCCATCTGTGCCCTGATCTGATGATGCCGGCCGGTATCCAGCACAATCTCCAAAAGTGAGACAGCATCATTGTGCCGCAGCATCCGCCAGCAAAGCGACGCTTCCTTAGCGCCATTCGTCTCCCCAGGCACCACTCTGGACAAATTGGTCCGGCCATCCTTCAGCAGGTAATCCGTCAGCTTCCCCTCCTGTGTCTGCAAAACCCCTGCGACCAGCGCTACATATTTTTTGGTCAGAGCCCCGCTTTGCAGCTCGCCGCTGAGCTTTCTGGCAGTTCCGCCATCCTTTGCAAAAACCAGAAGCCCTTCCACCGGCTGATCAAGCCTGTGCACCACACCGATATAGGCAGCCTCACCCTTTCTCTTCCGGTAATTTTTTAATTCGGACACCAGATCCGCCTGGCCGACTCTCGCCGTCTCTGTGGCGATCCCCACCGGCTTGTGCACCACCAGCAGAACATTGTCCTCATACACTATCATTTTGTCCATCTTCCCATATTCCTATTCGGATGTAAAAATTTTAGGAGCTGTAAAGAAATAACATTGCGATATTGCGCTGAATATGTCTTCGAGTTAAAGTTATTTATTTACTGATCCTTAGAGTTTAAAGCGGTATCCGACGCCCCAGATCGTCTCGATATACTGCGGCTTGGAAGTATCTGTCTCGATTTTCTCACGAATTTTCTTGATATGCACTGTCACGGTAGCGATATCCCCGATCGAGTCCATATCCCATATCTCCCTGAAAATCTCTTCCTTAGTAAATACATGGTTTGGATTCTCCGCGAGGAACGTCAGAAGATCAAACTCTTTCGTCGTAAAATTCTTCTCCACATTGTCCACAAACACGCGCCGCGCAGTCTTATCGATGCGGATTCCGCGGATTTCCACGACATCGTTTTCCTTGGTGTGGCTGCCCACCAGACGGTTGTACCGTGCCATGTGCGCCTTCACGCGCGCCACCAGCTCGCTCGGGCTGAAAGGCTTCGTCAGATAATCGTCCGCGCCGAGTCCCAGACCGCGGATTTTGTCAATGTCATCCTTCTTGGCCGACACCATGAGAATCGGCACATCCTTATCCTCGCGGATGCGCTTGCAGATCTCAAATCCGTCAATGCCCGGAAGCATCAGGTCAAGAATAATCAGATCAAACTCCTCTGCCAATGCTGTCGCAAGACCGGTGTCGCCGCTGTTCTCGATCTTTACCTCAAAATCGTTCAGCTCCAGATAATCTTTCTCAAGCTCCGCAATTGCTTCCTCGTCCTCTACAATCAATATTTTGCTCATACGCCCTGTCCTTTCCTTTATGGTTTAAATCACTACTTCATTCGTCTTCTCTGTGTACTTGCGCAGCACAAAATGCATACAGGTTCCCTCTCCCTCCTTGCTGGTCGCCCACACATAACCGCCGTGATCCTCGATGATCTTTTTCACGATACTCAGCCCGATGCCGCTGCCGCCCTGGAGAGAATTTCTGGAGGCATCCGTCCGGTAAAATCGTTCAAAGATATTGCCGATATCCTTTGCGGCAATCCCTTTCCCGTCATCCTCAATCTCGATCCTGACAGATTCGGCCTCATCCAGAAGCCGGATATCGATCACGCCGTTTTCATGCCCCATATACTTGACGCTGTTGCTGATGATATTGTTGATGACCTTCTTGAGCTGCTCCGGATCTGCCACGACACAGGTATCCGCCGGCACGAGATTGGTAAAATTGAGATGTATATTCTTCGCCTCAAGGTCAAGCCCCACCTCCTCCACACAGTCCGAAAAGTAGTCGGAGACATTCAAAATATTAAAATGATATGGTATCTTGTTGGAGTCGATGCCGGAATAAGTCGTCAGCTCATTGATGAGCCTGTCCATATCGTTTGCCTTATTATAGATCGTCTTGATGTACTTATCCATCTTTTCCGGCGTGTTCGCCACGCCGTCCATAATTCCCTCGACATAGCCCTTGATCGATGTGATCGGCGTCTTGAGGTCGTGGGAAATATTGCTCACAAGCTCCTTGGACTTCTTCTCATTCTGGGCTTTTTCCTCCTCGCTCTCCTTTAGCTGGAGACGCATCTGCTCATAATTGTCAAAGAGCAGCCCGATCTCATCGCCGCGCCCGCCATTCATGTGGTAGTCAAAATCGCCCACCGAGATGTGCTGCATCGCCACACTCAGCTCCTTGAGCGGTCTGTACACATCCCTGTTGAGCCATGCGATGATGATACCGCTCGTCAGTATCAGAATGACGACCATCGCGACCACCATATACTGCATCAGCCGCCTGTTGACTATCGCACCGATCATGATATCCTTTTTGTTCAGCTCGCGCAGCATATCAATATTTTCATAATATCCGTATCCCATGAATACTATGACGCCGCAAATCAGCGGCACCAGTATGATCGCCAGAAAAAGTATCATCATTTTCGTTTTGAGTTTGATATGTGCTTTCCTGTTCATATGATATCCTGTCTCCATTCCGGCAATCGTTCTGCACATTGCGGCTGACACATCCTGTCTGGACGCCGCGCCCCATATAACGCTGTACTCATTTCCATGTGAAAAACTTCCGCATATGGTTTTTCACATTTGCATGAGGCTGTGCATAAAAACCCTGCATCTGTGTAATGATAGAATTAGTATAGCATATCCTATCTTAAAATATAGTAGTTTGCGGATTTCTTAATTTTTTTTTAATCAGCGCAAAAATAAGTGTTGACATTTGGCATTTGTCTGATTATAATAACCGTAATCATTACTGTTTGGTAAAATTTGGCAAAATGATATGCGAGGTACACCGTTTTCTTAATCCTCGTATACAAAGTGCTTGATATTTGCGTCAGTGTAAGGCGGAGGAAGGAGGCGTAGCGGTGGCTACGGTGACTGACGACAACGCGGCAATGACACAAATAGCAAGTGCTTGGTATATGAGGAATTAAAAAACGGTGTACTAGGTACGCAGTGTGTTCCACAGAAAGGCAGGGGTTCTATGACTATGAAATACAGCCGCCAGAGGGCAGCTATCCTCTCCTTCCTGCAGTCCCGCAAGGATCATCCGACGGCTGAACTCGTCTATTCCAATGTAAAGGAGGAGTTTCCAAATATCAGCCTAGGTACTGTATACCGCAATCTGAATCAGCTGGCGGAGGCCGGCATGATTGCCAAGCACAGCTTCGGGGCTCTGGATACTGATCATTTTGATTACAATACCAGCCCGCATTACCATTTTGTATGCAGCTGCTGCAGTGCCGTCATCGACCTGCCGATGGAGTATCATGATCTGCCGGCAATCGACGCGGAGGCAGCCAGGGGTTTTGACGGATTGATACAGGGGCACAGACTTCATTTTTGCGGTATTTGCAAGAACTGCCTTGACCATGGCCAATAGCCATGACTAATAGCTATGGACAATAACGAGAGCCATGTGTCAGGGAACCTGAAACCGGATGTGTGGAAAACAGGAGATCCATTGATTATAATTATCCTGTTTTTCATAGTGATAATAAAAGGAGGATTTTAAAATGAAATTTGTATGTAGTGTATGTGGTTATGTTTACGAGGGAGACAGCGCACCGGAGAGATGTCCGCAGTGCAATGCGCCCGCTGAGAAATTCAAGGCGCAGGAGGGCGAGATGGCCTGGGCTGCAGAGCATGTTGTAGGCGTTGCCAAGGGCGTCAGCGAGGACATCATGGCAGACTTAAGAGCAAACTTCAACGGCGAGTGCACAGAGGTTGGTATGTATCTTGCGATGGCAAGGGTTGCTCACAGAGAAGGCTATCCTGAGATCGGTCTCTACTGGGAGAAGGCTGCATGGGAAGAGGCAGAGCACGCTGCGAAGTTTGCAGAGCTCTTAGGCGAAGTGGTGACAGACTCCACCAAGAAGAACCTTGAGATGCGCGTGGAGGCTGAGAACGGCGCTACAGCCGGCAAGTTTGACCTCGCAAAGCGCGCGAAGGCTGCAAACCTTGACGCAATTCATGACACCGTTCATGAGATGGCAAGGGATGAGGCGAGACACGGCAAGGCTTTCGCAGGGCTGTTGAAGAGATACTTTGGCTAAACAGCATCTTATAAAACACGATACAATTATAATACCAAAGAATGGAGAAGAATGACTATGAAGAAATATTTTTGCAATCCATGCGGATATACTTATGATCCGGAGAAAGGCGATCCGGAACACGGAATCGCTCCCGGCACTGCATTTGAAGATCTTCCGGCTGACTGGTGCTGCCCTCTGTGCGGCGTATCCAAGGATATGTTCCAGCCGTGTATTGACAACTACAATTAATAATGTATCAAAGGGAATAAATCCAAAACGGTTTATTCCCTTTTTGATTGCTTTTTGTTATTGAGGATATATGGATTTAACATCCCATCGTCTATCTCATAGACTTCATCACAGAGTATCTCTATATCCTCTTTATTATGACTTGCCAGTAAAATGATTTTTCCTTCGTTCTTTAAGCTGCGCAGTAAAGCTCTTATCTCAGACACGCCTTGTTTATCCAGTCCGTTCATCGGCTCATCCAGGATCAGAAGCTCGGGATTTTCCATGATTGCCTGAGCGATAGCCAGCCTTTGCTTCATTCCCATAGAATATTTTCCGACTTTCTTTCTGTCTTTTGGATTCAGTCCTACCCGCTCCAAAGTCCGAAACAGCAGTTCCCTGTCCAAAGAGTGATTGATCAGATACAGATATTTTAAGTTATGATATGCGCTCTTATTTTTCATAAAAGCCGGTTCCTCTATGATAATTCCCATATTAGACAGATATGTCGCACGATTTATATGAGATTTTCCGTTGATGAGGATCTCCCCTGCTTCCGGTCTCAAAAAACCACATATACACTTAAACAAAACAGTTTTTCCCGAACCGTTATAGCCGACTATCCCATATATTTTACCCTTTTCACAGTTTAATGACACCCCGCGCAAGACTGTTTTCTCCCCAAATTTTTTGATCAGATTTTTCACTTCCAGCGTTTCCATATCCTCATTCCTCCCCATAAAAGTTGTATGACACCCTGCTGCCGACAAGGTAAATCAATACCATCAATATCAAAACCATGATGAACAGGCGGATGATAATCTCGTCAAAATCCGGAGACAGGACTCCCATGACATTTTTCGTCCCCGCCTTGGCTATCTTAATCCATTCGGTCGGAATAATATAAACCATGATCTGCTGCATACGTCTGCCGGCATTTTCAATGGCGATCTCCGCGATTGCCAGAGACGTGGCCGTTATGACGGACGCCGCGCGTGAAAAGCACAGCGAAATTAAAAGCATGATCAGCCCTATAAAGGAAACGACCAGAAAAAGCACCAGCGCAGATATTAGCATTAACCTCGCCGGTTTATAGTCGTTAATCAGTCTATAGGAAGCAAAAAAATCCAGGTCAATCTCATCCTGTAGATTTGTGAGAGCCAGCGTGTGGTACAGTCTTCCCCAATCCGCCGTCCATTCCAGATGTGGCACCATGATCAACACACCGCTGACAAGCACTGTCGCTGTATACAGGAACGCAGCCGCAAATATTTTAAATATCTGTATTCCTATCCACTTCTGCCGCCCCAGTCTGATCACCTGATACATCTGCCATCTTTCCATAAATGGTACCCGCGCATACAGGTAAATGGCGTAAGCGACCGTATCCGCAACCTCATCAAAACTCTTTAACACAAGAGGCTCGTCGGTCTGATGGAACGTAAAAAGGTCATAAATCTGCATCTCCACTATGCCGTTACGTGTATAAAAAACCTGCACGGGAGCATTGGCGTCACATACCTGACTAAAAACTTCGGCCAGCGGATATTGCACGGTGCAGCCCTGCAGCGTCTGATGAACCGCAAAAAAATACCCGTTATCGTCCTTCGTCCAGTTGTCCTTATATCTGTCCCTGTCTTCCTCTCCCTGAAAATTTATCACGTATTCGTTCTCTTTCATCGTCTGATAATCCAAAGAATAACAATTATATTTTCCGGCAATGTCTAAGCCAATCTCGGACAGCACTTTCGAGAGCTCCCTATATGCCATAATTATAATGCCTCTGCCTATTTTATTTCCCACCGAAATAGTATATAATAATAAGTACCTTTTCAACATGACCAGGAGGTATTTCATTAAGATTTGAATGGGATGAGGATAAAAATCAACTGAACTTAAAGAAACATGGAATTGATTTTGAAACAGCAATGTTAGTTTTTAATGACATGCAGCGAATTGAGATGCATTTCGTTTAGCTGCAAAAAACCGCAATACACAGAAGAAAGTAAACATTTCCTAATTTCCTTATGCGTATAAGAATGACAGCCAGTAGCATTTTTGTCTATATATACTCACGACAGATGAAATCTGCCGTGAGTATCGCGCCAGCCGCAGCCACGAAATGGCATATTTCCTTATGCGGCTGTGCGCATCACATTATACTGAGCGGTCAGTCTTTTCGACCGCCAGTATAATGCTGCTGACTGTCCTATTCCTTTTATCCGGAAATCACCTTGCAACGTCTCTTATAGCACGCGATCCCGTATTTACGGATTGTCGTCATGCCGTCATCGATCAGCTTTTCCGCGTAATTCCGGTCGTTGATCTGCTTTAAAGCCTCCTGGCACGCAACATCAAACGATGCGTTTTCCGCATATTTTAGTTCAATGACAATGCCTGTCTCATGCTCCTCGATTTCGACACTGATGTCACTGTAGCCATCGCCGGACTCCGCGTTGGACTGGACATCCCATCCGTCCATATTTCCAAAAAGGCCGAGTAATATTCCGTGGTAAAAATTCTCCTTCATTTCCTTTCTGACATTTGTATCGCGGATGCTGATTGTCTTTTTCAGGTAAGAATTAAATCCCTCCTCGATCGCCGCCGTGTTGTTTTCCTGGAATGCCCTGCAGAAATCTTCCAGCTTTTCCATGTTTTTTTCCGTTTCCCACTTGAACCATTCACGAATCTGACGGATAAAAATCCACCGTATCTCCCTGTTCGGGATGACAAGCTCGGTCAGCTCCCCGGTCTGTGCGCTGCGCTGTGTCAGATACCCGGTTGTAAAGAGGATGCTCCATAAGTTATCCGGATTGGAATCAAGATCACGGTAAGTCAATTCCTGTCGGATGATCTTCTGAATGCTGTTTCCGTTAATCAGTTGTTCGATATCATTCCTGTCCGCTGTTTTTGCCTTGCTTAAAAATTTTCTGATAATATCATTGCTGCTCGTGTTTACCCAGTAATTCTGCGGTTCCATGGATGGATTCATTTTCAGCGCATGGCAGTAGCTCACCACATCCCACGGACAGTATACCTCCAGCTCTCCGAAACGGTATCCGTCATACCATTTCTTTATGGCGTCATATTTTCCCATAAATCCATAATATTCCAGCAGCTTCCGGACTTCTGTGTCTGAAAATCCAAAATATTCGTTATACTGCACGTCTTTTACTGTATATACGTTAAAGTTGTTAAGACCGGTGAAAATACTTTCTTTCGATATCCTCAGACATCCTGTCAAAATCGCAAATTTCAGGCTGTCGTTTGTCTTAAATGCGTTTCCAAACAGGACTCTGACCAGCTCCACCATCGAATCATAATATCCTGACTGGTACGCCTTATCGAGCGGCACATCATACTCGTCGATCAGCATGATGACACCCTGACTGTAATGCCTGTGCAGAAGTTGTGACAAAATCAGCAGACTGTCCTTTAAAAGTTCGTCAGACATTGTAAAAGCACCTGTTTTGTCCATGGCAATAAGCGCCTCTTACTGGATGCGGTCCGTTTCTGCCAATCTGTCACTCTGCAGCAGAAATTGAAACCGCAATGCCTCTTTTGCAATAATTCTCCGGAGCATTACCTTTGCCTCTTCAGAGGTTTCTCCTGTTGCTCCTTTTAACGTAATTGAGATCGTAGGAAATTTACCCATGTATTTCTCGCACAGCTCCTTTTCCTTTGCAATCTCAAGCCCGTCAAAAAGAGTGCCATTGTCAAATGGCATGATGTCACTGCCTGTCTCAAAGAAATATCGCAGCATACTCATGTTCAGCGTCTTTCCAAAACGTCTCGGACGCGTGAACAGACTCACTTTTCCCGGATTTTCCAACAGTTTCTTAATCAGTCCGGTTTTATCGACATAATAGAATCTCCCTGTGCGTATTTCCATAAAATTCTCAATACCCATGGGAAGCTTTGCCTTTTTTTCTGCCATACGATTTCTATACCCCTTTCTCAAAAAATACTGCATTTTTAACAGTATATCACATCTCACAAAGTAAATCACTAAAAAATGCAAGCTTATAAGCTTGCATTTTTTAATACAATTATTTAGTTGATCACAGCGCGATGTCTCAGCAGATAACTTCCGTCTGTGCGCGGAACTGCCTCCACGCGCATACTGCACGCATTCTTGTGTTTCTCCACAAGATAGCGGTCGATGTATCCCTCCTGACAGTCTCCTCTGTCATACGCTTTGTAGATATTGTCCCAGAGCTTCTTGTCCGTGACAATCAGGTCAAATGTAATGACATCATCATCCTTGTTGATCATCGCCCCAAAACATTCATTGAAGTAATCGCCGATATTATCAATATAATCCTGATCTCCGCCGCCGCGCACGGTGATCACGGTAATCGATTCTGTGTTTGTCGCAGTGTTATTGTCTGTCGTGGTCGTCGTAGTATTGGTGGACGGTGTTGTGGTCGTCGTTGTCGTGGTAGTAGTGGTGGTGGTTGAAGGCTTTGTCGGTGTCGTCGTTGTCGGCGGCGTCACGGACGGATTGACCTCAAGTCCGCTGTAGCGGTTGCCATTGCACGGCGGCAGATAGATTGACAAATCCCGCCTCACATGGTCTGACGCATAGTCGGCATCCGAGCAGTTGAAATAATCGTAGGTGTTTGGATTGGTATCATCCCACGTACTGTCCACATTGTAATATCCATCATCGAGCTTTACGATATTCCACGCATGATTCTCACCGGCGTACCCTGTCACATAATAGCACGGAATATCGAGCTGCTGCAATACATACTGCAGGGCCCTCGCATAACCGGCACACACTGTCCTGCCATACACGAGCGCGCTGTATGCGCTCTGGTTCATCGGCGCGTTGGCATCGTATTTTACCCGGCTGATCAGCGCATCGTGCACGATTCTTTCTTTATCATAATCCGTATAATTCTTATAAGTCTCATCCCTGATCTGCTTCGCCGCCGCCTCAAACTCTGATTTCGACGCTTCCAGATCGTTCGCCGTCACGTTAAATACGAGCGTGATGTCCGCGACGCTTCCCTTGGGGGTGTATTGGTACTTGTATGCCGTGTCAACCCAGAACAGCTCCGGATGATCGTTCACCACCGACGTAAACGCGTTTTTCAGATCGTTTGCCGTGATGTCCTCCACCGGCGCAAAATGCTTATTCTGCGCGTTGGCGTTGGCATAGATCTGCCTGTAGACCGCCCTCTGTGTCTCATTGATGATATCATAATACGGATAAATCTCACTGTCAAATGTCAGGCTGCTGCCCGTCTCGCCCTTGCTGAGCTCTTTGGCGATCTCGTCCGCCTTGGTCTGCGAGATCTCCGTTCCGGTTGCCCTGACGGGAATATAGCCTGTCAGCCCCGCAACCTTTCCGGGAATTTTCAACGCACTCTCCGCATTTTCTCCGTCGTCCACGCTGCGGGTATTGCCCGCCGGTACGCTGTCACCCGTCAGCGCGCTCTCTGTCCGCGCCCGGGTATTTTCCGCCGCGGGAAGCTCTCCGAGCGTCACGGTCGTGTTGACCATAAGCGCATCGCCTGCATGAGTTTCAATATCTGCTTCCGCCGCGTCCGCTTTTTGACTGGCGCCTATTTTTGCCGCCAGTTCCGGATTGTAGTGGCAGATTGCAATAAAAAGAAGTATAAGCGCCAACAAGCCACCAAATCCGTACAGTACTTTCTCCACTATACGCATATCAGTTTCCTCCCTGTTTGATTCTTATACTCCCCCATGAGCCTCATCCTTCATAACCTCCCTGTTATTTATAGATATTTTTATTATAAAACGTTACCATATATTTGTCAAATTGTATTATGAAAACAAAAAACCGAAATCAAAAGATTTCGGTTTTTACGTCATTTATGGATTGACGCCGAGTGCCTGCCAGCTTGATGCTCCGATTACCGGAAGCAGCGCCTGCGTGTGGGCTGCTGATTCTGGTGTATCAATATATTTGTATACATCGTAAATCATTTTCGGTGTCGTCGCGAGGCCGTTTGCGTCACAGTTGAACAGTCCGCAGGCAATCTTGTCCGCGTTCAGCTCATACAGGTTGTCCACCGCCCTGTGTACGATGAAGCCCTTGATCAGAGGATTTCTCTCCGCAAGCTTGTACGCATATGCAAAAGAAGCTGCCTGTGTCGCCTCGTCAGAGGTCATGGAGTTAAACAATACCTCTGAGATGATGATGTAGCGCACCTGGCCGTTTGGCGCCAGGAAGGACGGCTGGCTCATATATGTCGTGAACACGTCCATATTCTGCGGCCCGATCATCTTGGTAGCCGCTGTCTGGCTGATCAGATTCAGTCTCTTGTAGTTTGCAGGCATATCCCAGAACTTCGCTGCTGTCAGCGGTACGGGATGCGGATGCCATGCCACGCCCCAGTCAATGTTTCCATGAGAGACTATATCTGTGTTGAAGGCGTCAATAAACTTCTTTGCACCGTACTGGTTTGCTGTACCGTCCTCCCAGTTCCATCTCTGGTCGATACAGGTGAGCACTCTCGCATTCGCGTTCTCACTCTTGATGGCATTGTAGCACATGCGGAATGCCTTCTCATACTCGAGCGCGAAGTTTGTCGCGTTGTAGTTTCCTGCAAAGTACCACGGGTTGTTGTTGTTGACCTCGTTGCCGATGATCCAGTTTGTGATCAGACCTGTCGCCGGATTGCTGTAGCGCACTGTGAGGAAGGACATCAGCGCCTCGATCGCCTCCGCGCCCTGCTGCTCATCCGTGTTAAACGCGTAATGTCTGTACCCGCCGACGCGTCCTGTCGGTTTTACCGAGAGGGCTGTTGCTGCATTGTAGTAGTTGACGATGTTCATGGTAACCTCTACCTTCTGTGAGGCAAAGATGTTCATGATCATGTCGTACTCGCCGACGATACCCTGATTGAAGCTGTAGGTCTTCCCATTGTAGTTGTAAGGGATTCCCGGCCCCGGCAGGAAGAATCTGTCGATTGCCAGCTCATAGCTTGCGTGCTGTACGCCGAGATCTGTCATGGTAAACATCGCCACATTGTCGGCTGTGAGTCCCTTGATGGATGTCGGTACTGGATTGACTGCGTTATGTGTGGCAAGCGCCTCGGGATTTGTGATGTAAAATTCCTGGCTGACGGGCACAAACGCGCCGCCCTGCACTGCTGCCACTACGAATTTGGAGTAGAGCTTGGAATTTGCCGTCCCCTGATCGAGTGAAGTCACAAAGGTCACTGTCGGGGCATTCGCTGCCACCGCACAGAAGTCAGATCTTCCGGTAATGGAATTCTGATAAGGCTTCATCTCAAACAGATAAAGATTTCCGTCATCGCTCGGTACACCGCTCGCCGACGCGACTACGGTGATCTGGTTTCCGCCACTGATGATGCACTGGCCGATTGTTGCTGTCCCTGCTGCAGCTGCGGTCATAGACATGAAACATACTAAGATCATGCAGAGCGCTGCCCAGAGAGTCAATTTTTTCTTCATTACATACCTCCTCGTAAGAAATGAATTGAATAATTGGTTAATAGCTCATTAAAAGTATAGCATTCCACCCATCTTTTTACAAGCACTCATTTAATATTTAGGTCTCCATACAGGATTTTCCCGACCTCGTTTTTGGGTATCTGCGGCACGACGCGCACCTCAAACGAGGATATCTGTATCCCCAGCTTTCGCGCCAGATATTTCCGCACCGCGTCAGAATGCCTCTCTTCTATTATATATATCTTCATCCCCGCATCCGTTCCCGCACAGGCGCATTCGATGCCAAACTCCGACCGTATCAGTCTCTCACACTCATCCAGCCCTACCCGGTAACCGTACAATTTTAGAAATCTGGAATTGCGCCCCAGTATGTAATAATACCCGTCCTGATCTCTCCGCGCCAGATCTCCGGTATAATAGACACCGCCTCTCTCATCCCCCTTTTTTAAATCTTCCCTGCAGAGAGCATAGCCCAGTGTGACATTTGCCCCCCTGTACGCGAGCTCGCCCTCCGCCTCCTGTGTCCTGATCACATTGCGCCCTTCATCGACGAGAAACAATTCTCCCTTTGGAATTGCCCTGCCGATGCTTCCCGTCTTTTGGACCGCCATATGCGGAGGCAGATATGCGATACGCGCGGTCGTCTCCGATGTCCCAAATGTCGCAAAAAATTTTTTACCGGTGCGCGCAGCGTACTCCGCGACTTCCGCGAACATTTTATCCGTCAGTTTTCCCCCGCCCTCCGCCAGAATCCTGAGATCGGGATAGTCTCTCGTGAAAAATTTGAGACGCTTTAGCATTTCATAATTATATGGCACTCCTGTGATATTCGTGATATGACTTCTGTCAAAAAATTCCCAGTACTCCTTCTCCATCGCTGTGTGGGTGGTCATCATGAGCGCAGCGCCGGCATACAGACTGCTGCAGGCCACATTTAACCCCATCGTATAATGCAGCTGCAGGTCAATCAGCGACCTGTCATCGCCGTGAAACCCAAAGAATCCGGCCACATTCCGCGCACTCTCCTCAAGATTGACATAGCTGTGCCGTACCAGCTTAGGACTTCCTGTGGAACCCGATGTCGTCAGGAGCATGGACAGCTCCGCAGCCATCTCACACACAGGATACTGTGTTTCGAGCACCACATACCCGTATTTATGGGCAATTTTCTTGTAACCACAGCCAGAAAACGCATCCTCCATCTCCCCAGGCAGGCAGATATAGCGCGGTCCATAGACTCCGATCAGCGCGTCCCGCAATTCGGCATCCATCCGACTGCTGATGAGCAGCGGTACTATCCGGTTTTCTATCGATGCGACATAGTACGCGACTGCCGCCATCGTATTTCTGCACAGTATCAATATCAGATTCCGGTCCGGTATCCAACCGTGAAACTCGCCGCAAAATTCCACAAGCTCTCCGTAGGTATACTGATTCCCGGTATCCTCGACAACCGCAGTACTGTCAGCCGGTTTCCTGTCAATATCCAGATACATCGTCCTTTTCTCTCCTCTCCCTATTCCCACTGTCGTACAGCCATCACGGCATCCCGCGCCGGATTGTACACAATGATATTCAACCCCTGCTGTGAATCAATGTAATTGATGCCGTCCATCACTGCACTGACGCCATCCTCCGCACTGACAGCAATGCTCAGGCTGTTTGAAGCCGCATCATACGTATACTGACAGGACTCCTTGCTGCTGTCCTGATATACGGTGGCGCTCCCTTCCCTGACTCCGATATAATTTTGGTTCTCCCGAAATGCGTCAAAACCGTATTCGTGCAAAGTGCGTACCGTCTCATCCGCGATACTACTGCCATGCGCATTGTCATACAGACACATAACAGCATATCCCTGAAACTCCGCCATCTCGATATACGCCCTCAGATCAGAAATCTGGTGAAAATCCACTGCCTCATCATAATTGTTTGCACGCCAGTTAAAGCGCACGCTGTCAATCAGACGCTTCTGCTGCTTGTCATAAACTGCGATATTGAGTCCCGCGTAGGTCGTCTGTACCAGCTCATCACCGATCTCAATCTCCACGAAGGACGCGTCCCTGTCACTGCAGCACTCCACGGAGATTGCGGCGCCGCTCATCTCGCACTCTGCTGTCAGTGAGCCGAATTGATTCCCGCACTCATTATAGATCACGTTATCATTGTCAACTATCGCATAGTACGGTCTCCATTCCATGCCTTTCAGCGGTAGCAGACCAAGCTCCATCATCCTGTCGTTCACATCTCCTGGCAGATATTTTGCCCCCTCCCTGCCAACAGCATAGATAACGATATAATCATGATTGCGAATCGCCTCCAGATATCTTGTGGGACTATTGTGCAGAAGTACGAGCTTTTCATCATACTGCATCCCATCCGCCGCGTCCGTGCCAGGCTCATAAAGCTTTCCTGTCCTTCCCGTGTTAAAGGTTCTGCGGGACACCACCTGCCCCACCGCGTTGTCATAGACCACAAAATTCAATCCCGCTCTCTGCATACTGCACTCTTCGCCGTCAATCACAATGCTCGCATTGTTTCCTGTCATCTTGTCCGCAAAGCTCGTCACCGATACTTCCAGTCCCTCGACATTCCCGTAATAGCTGACGGTGCCGCCGACCGCCTCCTCCTCAAACAGGACTTCCCCGCCGCTTATGACAGCGGCATAACTCTCATTGGAGTGCACACTCAGATCGACTGTCAGCCCCAGATTGTGCAGTGCATTTTTGATGTCCTCCGTAAAATATTTCGCGGTATCATTTCTCGCCGCTATGACGATGGTATAATCACTGTTATCCAGCTTGTCCATAAACGCAAAAAAATCATCTTCCATCAACAGCGATTTGTCCCGCAGCAGTTTTTGATAAAATGCGCAGTGCTCCCACCATTGTGCATACGCCTCATCGTCCCGCCTGTCCTCCAATGCACAGTTTTCCTGCAGATATCTGCCAAGATACCGACTCATCTTCTGTGCACCCGTAATATTCGGATGCCTGCCCTCGTCGCAGAAGTCCTCGCCTGCCTGAAAGTCTATCGCATTCCGGACGGATGGCAGATTGAAGTCCACAAACGCCACGCCCGCGGCGTCCGCATACGCCTGTATCATATTATGCTTGTTCCAGTCCCAGATTCCTACCGGCGTCTTCATCATGACAAAGGTGATGTCCTTTTGTCTGCACAGCTCGATCATCTGGTCAAAATAATAGGCCGCGTTGTTGTCGATCGCAAAGTCGGTATCCTGTTCCACGCCCTCCTCCATATAGTCATCCGGAAAAGCATAGGCATAATTCCTGATAATCGGATACTGCCCCTTGTAATAATATTCGCGCATCCATGTGCGGTATGTGTAATCCTCCTCGCCCAGCTCGCTCCACCGGTCATGATAGCGGTACAGCGGAACGAGGAAATCCATCCGGTTGATGTCGCTGCTGTCCGCAAAGGTGTCTATGATCTGCAGCTTGTGTTCCGACATCGGCATATAGTCGACCGCCTCGTGATATTTGCCGTCGAACTCGGCGATATTGTTTGTCATTTTCGTCAGTGTCGTCGCGTCAATCACGACTGCCTTCAAATCCTGATGCTCCAGCGTCTCGAGTAATAAATGATAAGAGATGACCGGCGACTGGACGCTCGTCGCCCTCGAATACCCCGTAAATCCATACTCTGCCCACATCTCAAGAGGAGACACGCCATTGCGCATCGTGCTGGCGCCCAGATACAGCACATCCAGCGTGTGCGGCTCTTCCTCATAATATCCGTTGACAATCTGCTGGGCCGCGTTGTCCTGCGCATAGCTCCATTTCTGCCGCACCAGATCGCTCAGACGCCATCCCATCAGCAGGAACAACATCACAAACAGGGCTCCCGGCGCCACATACCTTCTCACATAAACCATCCTTCTCCAACACTCCTTCTATACGCTCCCGAAACTCAAAACTGCGCGTATGTAAAGCTGCTCGCATCATACCCCTGCCCATACACGCCAAATAAAACAATGGCATAGATAAATATGCAGTAAAATGCTATCCGGAATACTACATTCTGTCTGTCCAGCGCCTCCCGCACCACAATCCCACGCTCCTGTATGGCGCTGACCACCAACAGCAGGACGAGGCTGATCATCAGCACCAGAAACTGCTTCTGCGACACACCCAGGTTATAGAGCGAGCCGTCAAAGAGAATCCACGGATTGTACGTACTCACCAGGCACTTCATATAAACAGCGCTCTCCCGCATTGTGGAAGCCCTGCTCACAAGTCTCGGCGCCGCGATCAGCACGAATGTCCTGACGCACTGGTACAGCTTCCACGAGAAACACTCAGTATTGATCCTGAGCTTCTCATTTGCCAGCTTAAAATACGGCTCGAAGTAGAATGACAGCGCCAGCAGCAGCCCGTAATAAATTCCGCCCAGTATGGAGGTCACCGTCGCGCCGTGCCATATGCTGTTGATCACCCTGATGATGATCACTGACAGCAGTATCGGCAGCTTCTTCCCGAAATTGTCCCCGACAAGCTTCTTCGCCTTTTTCCCAAACCCCGTAAATACCTTGGACAATGTGAGCGGATAAAAGATATAGTCCCTCCACCAGTTGTTCAGCGTGATATGCCATCTGCGCCAGTACTCACCCAGATTGACGGCAAAAAAAGGGCGCGTAAAGTTCTCCGCGAGCGTGATGCCAAACAGTTCACCCGCGCCACGCACCATATCGATACCGCCCGAAAAATCCGTGTACAGCTGCAGCATACTGAGCACTGTCGCAACTGCCAGATACACTCCCCGATAGCGCTCCGGCGCACCGAAAATTGTGTTTGTCATGATGGCGATTCTGTCCGATATCACCAGCTTCTTAAACATTCCCCACGCCATCAGCTCGACGCCATATTTTATATTGCGAAACGCAAACCCATGCGGCTGGTACAGCGTTTTCCCAAGCTCGTCAAACCGGCTGATCGGTCCCTGTATCAGTTGTGGGAAGAAGGACACAAACAGCATCAGCCGAAACACATTCCGCTCAGGAGGATATTTTCTCCGGTACAGATCGATGATATAGCCCATCGACTGAAAAGTATAGTACGATATCCCCATCGGTATTATCCACGAAAAGGCTGGGACTTTATATGAAAATGGAATCAGAAAACGCAGTGTATCAGAGTACTTCAGAACAAAAAGAATCCCATAATTGAGCACAAGAGTCAGCACCATGATCACTCTCTTGCGCTTGTCCTCCTCGGCCTTGAGCGCCTGCTTTTCCGCCCTTGTCAGCTTTGTCCCTGCCTCCCTGCACAGTGCCAGCTTCTCCTCGTACTCGTCATTGATCCTGCCGATACGGATACCCGCATAATAGGTGCTGAGCGCAGTCGTCAGCAGAAATATGAGATTCTCCGGCCCCGAGACAAGGTAAAACCCGCAGCTGATCAGCAGCAGGCTCTTCCACTGGTGCGCCGCGGGCGTCAGATAGTACAGAACGATAGCCACGGACAGGAAAATGGCAAATCTGATTGTAAGTATTGACATGATATTCCTTCCTTATCCTAAGTATCCTAAGTCATTCAAACGCGATGCCCTTTTTTGCAAGCACCTCTATGCCCGCCGCATAGGAGGTGACCGCAAGCATATCCTCCGGCTCAAGCTCAATGCCAAAAGCATCCTCAAGCCCCGACATCAGCATCATGTGCGCGATCGAGTCCCACTCCGGTGTATCCTGATACACGAAGCCGGTCACCTTCTCCTTGTCCGCCTCGAACGCTGCGGCAAATGTATCTCTATATTTTTCCGTATTTGTCATCGTATCACCCTTTTTTCTTAATTTATTCCCTAACCTAATCTTCTTAATATTGTCTCCGATCTAACCTAACCTTCTCAATATTGTCTCCGCGATCTGCGTCTCCAACAGTCCTGCATGCTCCCAGACATAGTTCTCGTCCCCAATCTCATAGTGACAGTCCTGCATGCCAAGTCTCGTAAGCTGCCTGCCACAGCCTCTGTCCGTCATGTACTCACTGACAGCGCTGCCAAGACCGCCGATAATGCTGTGCTCCTCCACCGTAAAGAGCTGTCCGTTTTGGCAGTACGTGTCGAGCAGTTCATCGAGAATGGCGGTGTCAAGCGGCTTGAGCGTGTGCATATTGACCACCGCAGTCTCAATTCCCTTTCCGCGCAGCAGCTCTGCTGCCATGAGCGCCTTGTGCACCATTCTTCCCGTGGCGATGACCACGGCGTCCTTTCCCTGTCTGAGTCTGACTGCCTTTCCCACAGCAAACGCATAGTCCTCATGATACACTGCAGGGCAGCCGCCGTCGCCGCACAATCTGATATAGACAGGTCCCCTGATCTCCGCCGCAGCATTGCACGCCTTCACCGCCTCCAGGCTGTCAGCCGGCGACAGTACTGTCATACCGGGCAGACATCTTGTGAACGCCAGATCTTCCGTCGCCCAGTGTGATTTTCCCAGTATTCCCATCGTATACCCTGCGCTGTACCCCACCAGCTTCACATTGCTGCCCAATACCGAGAGATTGTGCCTGACCTGCTCCATGGCGCGCGCCACGGCAAACGCGGCATAGGAGCCCGCGTACACAATGTTGCCCTCAATCGCAAGACCTGCCGCCACGCTGAGCATACTCTGTTCCTGGATGCCGACATTGACCGTCCGCTCCGGGTACAGACGCGCAAACCGCCCCATACCGCAGTATCCGCACAGGTCGGCGGTCACGGCGAAGAGATTCGTATACTTTCCTGCAAGCTCGGGCAGCGCAACTCCAAAAAGGGCCTTGTTCTGCCCCATCTTTGACAGGGCGCTAATCTGTTTTTTGTCAATCCGCATCTGTATCTCCTTCATTTGTCCTATCATTTCTTCCGTCATATGTCCCTTCATCTGTCCCGCCCGGTTCTGCCAGTTCCAGCAGCGCCCTTTCATACAATGCATCTGTCAAAACGCCCCTGTGCCACTCCGCCGAATTTTCCGCAAAGGACAGCCCCTTTCCCTTGACGGTGTTGGCAATAATCACATAGGGCTTTCCGGGCATTCTGTCCTGAAATGCATCGAGCAGCTCTCCCACATCATTTCCGTCCGCTGTCTCACGACACTGCCATCCAAAGGCTTCAAGCTTTTCCCGCAGGTCGCCGAGTGCCATGATTTCCTCTGTGTCTCCATCGCTCGACAGATGATTTCTGTCAATGACTGCGACCAGATTGTCAAGCCGGTAGTGCGCGGCGCACAGAAACGCCTCCCACATGGAGCCCTCGTTCAGCTCCCCGTCGCCCATAACCGTATAGACGCTGTGTTCCCTGCCCGTCCGCTTCGCCGCCAGCGCCATGCCGACCGCGACAGGCAGCGCCATGCCCAGACTGCAGCAGGAGTATTCCAGACCAAGATCAGGATTCCTGGGATGCCCTGCCAGTTTCCCGCCATTTTGCATATAGGTGTACAAGTCCTGCGGCGCGATCAACCCTGCCTCCGCCATCGCGGCATACTCCGCAAGCCTTCCGTGCTCCTTGCCCGCTATCATCCTGTCCCGTCCGTCCCACGCGGGATGTTGTCTGTCAAACCGCATGACATCATTATATAAAACGGTATAAATCTCCACGCAGGACAGGCTCCCTCCTAAATGGGAACCTTTATATCCGGCAGAGTGCGCCAGCTCAACCACCTTCCTGCGCACTCTGCGGGCAGTCTGCGCCAATCCGCGCACCCTTTTCTCATCCTTATCTTTATCCACGAAACCTTCCCCCGTCTATTCTCAAAATCTGACCGCTCACAAACGAAGCACGCTCGCTTGCCAGGAACACCACGCCCTCCGCGATCTCCATCGGCTCCGCCTTCCGCTGTATGTTCATCGAGGGCATGACATTCTCCGCGATTTCCGCCTCATACGCGCGGTTCATGTCTGTGTCCGTGACTCCGGGCGCTACGGCATTGACGCGGATGTGATACGGCGCCAGCTCCCTTGAGATCGTCTGCGTCGCCCAGTTCATCAGCGCCTTTGTCCCCGCATAGGCGAAATTGCCGACATTGTGCTCAAAACCGCTCGCCGAGGTGATGTTGATGATGACTCCGCCTTTTTGCAGTATCATTTTCCGGGATACCATCTGTATGATCTGCAGCTGCGAAAAGCAATTCACCTGAAACAGCCTGTCCAGCTCGCTGCGCGAGGTCGTCAGAAAGGAGCCGTGCGCATTGACCGACGCATCATTGATCAGGATGTCAATCGGACGTTTCTCCGCAAAAATCTGATGCAATGCCTCCCTGATGCTCTCCGCGTGCTCCATGTCCGCGGTGACCACCCTGATTCGGACACCGTGCGCCGATTCGAGAGCCCCCGCCTGATCAAGAAACCACTCATCCGGTCTGCGCACCAGACACCATAGATTGGCACGATTCTGCGCGAAAAGCTGCAGTATCGCATTGCCGATACCGCGCGTCGCCCCTGTCAGTATCACATTTTTTCCTCTCAGCACTTCTCATTCTCCTAATATCCACTCATCTTTGAGATGTCCCGTCCAGACGCTGCCTATGCGCTCATGGTATTGAATGGAATCCGTATTCTCCCGCTCCACCCAGGAGCACATCCAGATATTGTTCTCCTGTACATACTGCAGCGCATGGTACAGAAACACCACAGCCATGCCATACCGTTTCTTGTACGCTTCCTGCACGCCTACCCAGCCGTAAGCCTTCTGCCCGTCAACGATCAGATGCCTTGCCGCGGCAATGTGTCCAGCGCTGTCCGTGATACAGCACAGCCGCCCCGCACAGGCCTCCTCCAGCAGTTCATCCCTCGTAAAGTACGGTATCTGATAATACGGAATCTCCCTGATCTGTGCGCGGAAAGCAAGCACATCAGACAACTGCTGCCCACTGACGCACTGATATACAAAGCCTTCCTGATCAAATAGCTTTTGGATTCCTCTCATTGAGCGCTCCAACGTCCCGTAGATCTTCTCCGGCTGCTCAAGCACCGCATGGCGCGAGACAGACTTCCTCTCAAACCCGCTTTTTCGCAATGACTGTTCTGCATACCGAAACAGCCTGTTCTTCGCATTTTCCTTGTAGATGTGCTGCAGCAGTATCGGTTTATCCTTTTTTCCAATGGCAAAGTCCGATGCATCCGCATGTTCCGCAAGGTAATAATACGCCTGATAGTACCGCTCCTCATCCAGATAAAATATCAAACCTTGCCCGATTTCTTCATAATACATTCGTTTCAGGCGTACATAGCGCTCCAACGCCTTCGGAAACATATAGTTGTTCGTTCCCAGCCTGCCAAGCCCTGCCTTGCATCTGTTGATGATGCCGTAATAATCCTCCATACTCTCCACAGTCTGCATACGTCACTCGTCCTCTAACAGGGATGCCACCAGAGTTTCAACCGTTTCCAGCGAATTAAAATTCTCGGGGACGATCGCCTCCACAGGAATGTCAATATCAAACGCCTCATTTAACTCCGCCACGATCTGTATCACATCAAAGGAGTCAAGGCTGCCGCTGTCCACCCAGTCTGACTGCCCCGCAAAATCAAATCCCGGCTTTACCTCCTGCAGTACCTTTAATACTTCTTGTGTTATTTCCATTCTTCTTTTCCCTTTCATCTATCTATGCTCTATCTATGCTATGGCCTATGACAACATATTTTTTAACAGAATCCTGTCAATCTTACCGTTTGCATTTAATGGCATTTTCTCGACTCTGACCACTCTGTCGGGAAGCATATACTGGGGAATCAGATCCTTGAGCTTCTCCGTCAGCGCGCTCAGCGTCACATCCTCCTCCAGGAAAACCACAATCCGGTTCTTCACATCATCATACAGACAGCAGCTCATGGAAATTCCCTCGATCGACGATATGGCCGTCTCAATCTCGCCCAGCTCAATCCGGTGTCCCCTGTGCTTGATCTGGAAATCCTTTCTCCCCACATACAAGATCTCTCCCAATTCGTTTGTCCTCACCAGATCACCTGTCCTGTATATGAGCTCTGTATAATAGGGGTTGAGCGGATTCTGAACAAACGCTTCCCGTGTTTTCTCAGGGTTGTGATAATAACCCTTTGCCAGAGAGGTTCCCCTGACGCACAGCTCCCCGATCTCACCGTTTTCCGCCTGCTGGTCGTCCCCGTTCAGAATCAGGATGTCCGTGTTTGGCAGGGTCCTTCCGATCGGGAGCGGTTCCTCATCCGCAAACTCCCTGTCGACAATGTAATATGTACAGTCAACCGTGATCTCCGTCGGTCCATACAGATTTGCGTACACAGCATCGGGAATATGCTGCCTCCACACATTCAGATGCTTATTGGGCATTACTTCCCCCGCAAACAGTATCCTTTTGAGTTTTCCGTTTAAGTCCATCTTATCCAGTGCTTTCAGCTTTGACAGCAGTATCATTGCCGACGGCACCCAGAAAATCGTATTGATCTGATTCCGGTCCAGATACTCCAGCAGCCGAATCGGCCACGAAAATAATGTGTGCGGTATCAGATACAACGCCGCCCCAGTCTTGACAGTCGTATAGATGTCGAGCACAGAGTTGTCAAAATAAAACGGCGCCTGGTTTCCAAATACCGTATGTTCATCGATGGAAAAGCATTCCTCCACCCAGTCTATATAATCGATCACCGACTGATGACATATCGTCACGCCCTTGGGAATCCCTGTCGAACCGGATGTAAACAGGACATATAGCAGGTCGGTATCGCAGCTTTTGCTCCGCTGCGCATACACGGCCGTCTCGTCACAGGCTGTCCGCATGATATCCTCGATAAACAAAAGCTTTGCGTCCCCTATATCGAGTTTTCCTTTTTCCCACAGTTCTTTCTCCGTGATCACTGCTGCCGGTTCGAGCGTTTCCAGAATCTTGTCAACGCGCATGGCAGGCATCTCTGCGTCAATCGGAGAATAGAAATTCCCACTGTACGCCGCGCCGAGAAATACCGTCAGCTCATCCACACTCTTGTTCATATATACAGCCACGGGCTTTCTGAACATATCTTCACGAACCAGCACTGTCGCTGTCTGCAACGCCTGATTCCTGATCTCCGCGAATGTCATACGCTTGTTTTCATCGACGAAGCCTGTCTTTTGCGGATAGCGTTCCGCCGTTTGATCAAGCCAGTATGTCACATTGGTCTGCATCCGTCCGCTCCCCCTTTTTCTTTTCTGCTTTTTCTGATCAGCGCATAGACGCCAAGCGCCGCGATTGCGGCCGCCATCAGCACAATGACCATGCGCCATATTCTATCCTGCTGTTTTTTATTCTCATGCTGCTGCACCTGCGCGAAGCCGCCCTGAAAATCCTGTTCCACCGCCGCAAATTCCTGTCCCAGCTCCTCCTTGTCGGCATAGGATATCAGCCTTTCCTTCTCGAGATATCCCTCTGCATCCCGATACTGAACCTGATACCAGCCTGTGTCTGTATCCCCGATGACCAGCAGCGGTGTGTCCTGCGCCACCTCCAGAACGGTCCTGGCATTTTCATCCGGAGATTCCCTGATCTCTGCGCGCTCCGCCGTTTTCATGACAACGACCGCATTCTCTGACGCCCTCGCCGTGAGTATTCTAACACCAGTCAGTCCGCACAGGAATATGGCCAGAATGCAGATGCCGCACAATGTCACTACGCGTCTTATCTTTAAATTGGACATGATGATTTCTCCAAAAGGCAGAAACAGACTGCCGCTGTTTCTGCCTCATAAGGTCTCCTTGTTATTTTGCTACAAGGGCGTAAGTGCCAAGTCCTGCAGCCACCTCAAACGTCACTGTCTGGGGATTCGTGTCCAGATCGTCAAAGATGGAAATAATTCCGCCGGGCTGTACACATACTATGGAATAGGTCTTGGTCGTGTCCGCGGACTTTGGCAGTCCTGCAACCATATTGACGCTGCCGTCGGACAGTGTGATCAATCTGCCGCCCTGCTTCGCGCCGAGCTGTATGTTCAGCGTCGTTACCACTGTGCCGCCAAGCGCTGACGCTGCTGCGTTCACGCAGTCCATCGCCTTGTTGCTCTTGACCGGATCTGTATCAAAGAGCATAACGTAGGGCTTCTGTCCGCTTCCCAGTCCGAGCCGCGCGACTACATCATTCAGGGATGTCGTGACAGCGATTCCCTGGACGCTCTTTGCGGCATATGCTCCCGCTATGCTTGTCCGCACACTTGTCCCAGCGATGCTGATGACTGCATCTGCCGTCCTGACATCCTCTGTGTGAACGACCGGCGCGCTGCTCGTGTCAGACGAGCTGGAGCTTGAGCTGGAATTTGAGCTGGAGCTTGTCGTCGTGCTCTGGCTTGGGCCCGCGTCTGTTCCCGAGCCGCCGGAACCATCCGCCGCGCACACCATGAATGATGACGACATCGTCATTGCCGCCGCCAGTAAAACTGCTAAGATTTTTTTCGAGCTTCTTGTTTTCATTAGAAAAACCTCCTTCTGAAACTTTTTTCGATCATACAAACACCATATGTATGAATAACCAAGACATAAAGTTATTCTAGGAGGAATTAACATATACTCGGATATTCATACATACTATGCATTATACTCACATATTTACACATAGTCAACTATTTTTTTCATACATAAAATAAAACGTAACATAAAATTAAACTGTGAGTTAAATAAACTGCCAGCTAAATTTAGTTAAAAAGGAGAAAAAATATTGATAAGCTACAGTCCATTATTTGAAACCATGAAAAAGAAGAATGTTTCCTCATACAGACTTGAAAAAATGGGATTTTCGCGGGCCACCTACTACTCAATCCGCAAGGGAAACAGCGTATCCACCAACACGATCGACCTGTTGTGCAAGCTCTTAGAGTGCAACGTCGCAGATGTCATAACCTATATTGACGATGATGCAGAATCATTAAATGAAATCGAGTAGGGGAATGCCCTTCTCTCCTACTCGCCGCGCGCCCCATGCGCCGCCTTAGTGGCATACTTCCTCTGCAGGGGGCTGCGCATAAAAAAATCCAAAAGGAGCCTATATCTGCTTCCTTTTGGATTTTTTCATTATGATATAAAACAGTTACTGCAGCCCGACCTCCGCCCAGCTGGAAATGCCGAGGATTGGCAGCGCGAAGTCGGTATACTCCGGACTGTTGCCCTTGTCCATGTTGGCGAACACGCCATACGCATACTTGATGCCGGTCTCTGTGCGGATGCCGAGCGCCATACCGTCGCTCCTGATCTCCGATGCGTGGTCCACCTGTCTGTGGAACACGATGCCCTCAATAAACGGGTTGGAGGACGTCAGCTTGTACGCATAGACCATCGCCGCCGCCTGATTCAGCTCGTTTGTCGGAATCCGCGCGCTCTGCGAGGTGAAGCCCATCTCCGTGATCAGGATATGCCTGACGCCGCCGTTTGGAGCGAGCATTGTCGGCAATATCATATGGTTTGTGACGACGTCCGTGTTGGTGGGATTGACAAACTTGGAGTTGTCCGTATGGTCGATCAGATTCAGCCTGGCGTACTCAATCGGAAGGCTCCAGAAGCTGCAGTTGTAGATCGGCGTCGGATACGGATGGAACGAAAGTCCCCAGTCAATATTACCGCTGACGCTGATGTATGCCGCAAACAGGTCCAGTATCTTCTTCGCGGCGAACTGTCCCCTCGTGCCGTCCTCAAAATTCCAGCGCTGGTCAATGCTGGCAAACACGCGCGCGCCGCTGTTCTGACTCCTGATCGCGTTGTAGCACACGCGAAACTCCTTCGCATAGTGCGCCGCGAGCACCTCCGCCGACACATTCCCCATATAATGCCATGGATTGCTCGTGTTGACCTCGTTCCCGATCACCCACGTATGTATCGTTCCCATAGAGCCGGAATAACGCTCCGCCAGAAAGGACATCAGCGCCTCTAACTTCTCCGTCGGTATCTGCTCGTCCACATTGAATGCATAGCAGTTTTTCCCAGATGTGCGCCCTGACGGGGCAACCATATCAGCCGTCGCCCGGCTGTATGAATTTTTGATGACCATGACCACGTTGCAGCCCGCACCGGCAAGACGCGTGCAGATGATGTCATACTCGCGGACTACTGCAGCGTTGAAGCTGTATGGCTTTCCATTATAATTATAGTTGATCCCGCCTCCTGTGAAAAATCTGCTGACATCCAGCTCATACGAGGCAAATCCGGCCCCAAGCGTGGCGAGCTCCTCGCTGAACCGCCAGTCGGCTGTCAGCCCCTTCTTGCTCCTCACCGGATAGCCCGTCGACTTTGACGCCACGGCCTCGGGATTTGTGATATACATCTCATTGCTCACCGGCACATATTTGCCATTCTGCAGCACAGTGACCACAAACCTTGAATACAGCTTTGATGTCGCGCTGTTTAGATCAAGCGGAACACTGAAGGTCGCAGCAACGGACGCCGGAGCGGCTGCGCAGTAGTCCTTTCTCGAACCGACCGCCGACTCATACGGCTTTAGCTCAAACAGGTAATACATCCCGTCCGCCGCTGCCGGCACGAGCGCGCTCGTGGCAACCACATCCACATTCTGTCCCGCTATCACACAACTGTTTACCGTCACTGTAATATCCGCGGCATGTACCACATCCACGCTGTCGGCGCCGATCTGCAGCACTGCCGCCAGTATCAGCGCCAGTAAAGTAACAAGTCTCCATTTTTTCCTGTTGTTCATTTTCGTCTCCTCTATCTCTTTCTCAGATATGTCACAAACATATTTCCATTCTCCCGGAACAGATTTGTGGCATCATTCATCCCTACCTTATATACAGTCCCCGTCTCCGGATTCATGACGACGACATTCAGCTCGTTAAAGCCGATCACAAGCATCGCACTGCCATCCTCCAGCAGGACGAGAACCGGAATGTCCTGATTGACATAATACAGTATCGCGTCCAGGCTTACGCCCTGCAGGTCAAGCATCACCGCATCACTGATATTCTCCTCCAGAATCTGCCGCACCGTCCTGCCTCTGTCCAGCATCGGCTGCACATTCTTGATGCTTCCGCAAAATTCAAGAATTGTCTCTAGACACACCGCCAGATCGGAATTTCCCTCACTGCGCTGTCTGCCAGTGATCGCCATAATCTGATTCCTGGTGCTTCTCGTCGTCCGCTTCCATATATAGTCGCCGTTTTGATTGACGACCGTTCCGCTGATGCTGTAGGCGAGGTTGATGGCCTCCGCCTCGTGCGTAAATGTGCCGTCAATCCCATAACGCCCATACACATAATATCTGCTCACCGGATTTGCGACTTCGATCGCAAGCTCCCTGGAGCCCTCAAACAGCACCTGGAGCGGTTTTGTGTTTTTCGGCTTATTTGTCTCCAGCCCGTTTTTGAGGACGAGCTGGACGATCTTTTCATAGGTCTGCGTCGCGACGACCTCCGATGAATTGTAACCGCTGTCCTCCACCAGGTTGTTGACAATCTGATCATCGGCCGTGGCGGCATAATTGCCATCCTCCTGCCGGACCACGCGCATGAGCGTGACCAGATTATCCTCGACGGACACATCCGTCACATAGACGCCCTCCCGGCTGTACGTCTTTAAGATATTGCCGCGCTCGTCCCGAATGTAGACGATATTCATCGGGAAGGTCACAGAACCGGAAAAATCCATCCGGATGTCCTCATACCGCGCCACCCCGTAAATCAGATCTTCCTCGATAAATGCAAGTGGCAGAATCCTGCCTCCATCCGTCGCCTCGATCTCCTGTGTCTCCCCCGTGTTGAGATCCATCAGTATCAGCTTCGTACAGTCGTATGCATCCGCGGAATTTTGCCACACCAGCATCCTGTTGGTATCCGACACCTGAAAGCTCCCCTGCTGCAGATTCCCCGCGATCTCCTC
This sequence comes from Lachnospiraceae bacterium, assembly GCA_009774245.1. GTDB lineage: Bacteria > Bacillota > Clostridia > Lachnospirales > Lachnospiraceae > COE1. The sequence goes on from VSNM01000015.1 coordinate 43,990, forward strand.
ACACGTCAGGCTCATCAGATTAATCGCGAGAATCGAGCCGTCCAGATAAATGTAAAATACGCCATTTTTATCAATAAACGAGAGCTGCTCCATGTCCGTCTTTAGCGTCGAGTATGATTTGTTGTACGGGATAAAGATCAGCTCCTCGACCGTATTGAGCATTCCATTGTACTCGCACACCTGCACGCCGATGCTTCCCTCATGCGTGCCGCGGTTCATGTACCCGTAGACCATAAACCATACGTTTTCCGTCTCGTCCACATTCAGTATCTTGATGCTGTGATTGTCATAGTTGCTCCTGGGATCGTCCCCGTCATAAAAGCTGAAAAGGTACGCCATCTTCTTGTCGGCCGCATGATAACAAAATAACTGGTTCTCATTGACAAACGCCAGGTTCGAGCCACCGTCGCTCTCCATCATCTGCACCTCGCTCTCCCTGATGCCGAGCATGATACGGTTGCTGCCGTACACATCCGCATCCGCGTCAAACAGCTGGTTCATGCTGCGCTCATAATCAAGCAGGTACGTTCTGTCCGGCGTGTAGCGGATTCTGAAAAATTCAACCACATTGTACTCATCCCGCTTCTTCCCCTCCAAGGTCTGCACCCTGTAGTTCATGCGGATGGAAGCAGTCTGCGTATCAATCTCGCTGATGATAATGTGCGGTTCGGATATCTGGGTGACATTCAGGTCCGCCCATGTCACCTGTTTCAGACTGCAGTGAATGTCCACATGGCTGAGCGTCGTGTTGTCCCCTCTCGCATTTGACTCCATATAGGTCACCAGGTCCTTGGCCTGTTCCTTGTCAAATGTCTTGTCATGAAAATCTTTTACAAAATTCAGCTTCTCATAGGTATGGTAATCCTCACTGTCAATGATACGCGTATAGTACCGCACCGTCTCGTTCCCAATCCTGAGCATCAGAATCCAGTTGTACTCCACACCGGGCTCTATCAAATCCTTGATCGTGACACTCGCCTGTATGCTGTCGCCCTTGTCGCTGTAATCGCTGACCTTCGTCCTCTCGACCAGCCGCGTCCCATCAATGCTCCTGACCTCAAAGGATATCTCGCTGATCTCATTCCCATATTTGTCCACCACGAAGCTGAGTGTCCGCCCTTCCCCCAGCGGTGTGATCGTATCCCGAAAAAAGCTTCCGTCCATCTCCTGCCTCAGCCCGTGCAGATAATTGTATGAGATTTTGTCTGTCGTAAAGTGCACCAGCGGGAGAGACGCCTGCGCCATGCTGGTGGTCAGCTCCTCGTTTCCTTTGTTGTAGATACTGCTGCTCACAAAAAGAGTGAGAATAAAGACAACAATGCAGACCGCAAGCTTGCTTATAATTTTCCTCATCGAAATAACTCAACCTCTTTCAATAATTCCTGAAGTGTGGGACTGATCTGCAAGAGCGCTTCCAACTGCGCCAGTTCCTCCTGTTTTTTTGTCCCCGCGTGGTATTTCATATGATTTTTCCTTACCGCCCGTATCAATATATTCTTAGGCGTGTGTTCCATATCGATAAATTCCAATATCTGTGTATCGTACCCGTACTCCTCGAGCAAATCCGCCCTGACTGCATCTGTAATCAGCGCCGCCATGCGCTCCCTGATCAGTCCGTACTTTAACACCGGAGCCAGCGCCTCACACGACATCTGCCGGTTCAGCTCATGCTGGCAGCACGGAACAGACAGGATAACACGCGCATTCCACCTGACTGCCCTGGCAAGCGCATAATCCGTCGCGGTATCGCAGGCATGCAGCGTCACGACCATATCCACATCCTCTGTATCATTTTGATACGAACCGATATCCCCTACCTGAAATTTTAACCCATCATAGCCAAATTTATCCGCAAGCGCCTGACAGTGTCCGATGACGTCCTTTTTCAGGTCAAGTCCGACGATGCTGACATCATACTGATTCATAATCTTCAGATAATAGTACAGCGCAAACGTCAAATAGGACTTCCCGCAGCCAAAATCAATAATTTTGAGCGGCCTGCCGGCCTCTCTGGGAAGATTGGGAAGGATATCGCGCACAAATTCGAGATACCTGTTAATCTGCCGGAACTTGTCATACTTCGCCTTTACAACCTTTCCCTCTGCTGTCTGCACCCCGAGCTCCACGAGAAACGGTACCGGCTCATCCTGCGGCAGGATATATTGTCTGCGTCTGTCATGCGAGAAGTCAGTCTCGTTTTCTGGCAGCGCCCTCGCTCTCTCCCTGACCATCACATTTCCCTTTTTGCTCACAAGCGCTGTCACTCTATGGCGCTCCGTCTCCAACTCAAGCTGTCTGAAATCCGCCGTCATCACATCCACAAGCAGATCGGGAAGCGCAGCAGGACAGAGATTTTTGTGATACACCTTCGTCCCCACATACCGCTCCTCCTGATATAGCAGCTCCTCCTTCTTGAGCACCGGCCGTATGCGAAGCTTCTGTATTTTTTCCCTGTCGCGGGGATTACTCGCCGTCGCGCCCAGAATCACTTCTCTATTCTCTATATAATTCATTAACAGTTGTCTCAATTTGTCCATGAGATTCATTGTAACATGAAACTTCGGGCATTGAAAGCCTCAAATATCATAAAAATCAAAAAAATCGAGTGCAAAAACACCCGATTTTTATAAAAATCTAAAAATTTCCTATTTTGTTCTCTCCGCAACGTAATCGCGCAGTACTTTGCTGTCCTCAAACATACGGCCGCCGACCAGATATTCCCCGTCATGATCTGAAACCCTGATGATGATGCCCTCAAGCGCCTTTCCCCCGAGAACAGGAAAATTGTTCACTGCCACAGAGATCGTCTTTCCCTTCGCCTCGCGGACCTCCCGCGCCGTCGTCGTGAACGCAAACCCGTTCGCACTGATATCAAGCATTGTCGCGTCACAGCTAAACTCAGTGTCCCTTATCGTCACCTTGCAGCTGTTGGACAGCCGAAGCCTTGGATATTTGCGCCGATTGACTACCTTTGGATTGCCCTTGACACTGATAGAGTTGACGCCGCGCTCCCCGCCCCGCACAGGAGTGATTCCCACATTCTGCCAGATATACAGCGCATTATGCACAATGATGTGCAGATTGTATTTCTTCGTCTTGTCCTGTATGTCGAGCTCCTGATCTCCCAGTGTGATATGTCCCACGCTGATGCTGCGGTCCGTCGTATCGACAACCTCCGCCGTATACTCTGTCTGTCCCCTGTCTCCGATGACAAACACAGAGACCTTCATGCCCGGCGTAATGTCCTTGATTCCCATGAAACCGCCCTCGCCGAGCTCCTCGATCAGCCTGCCGACAACATCCTCAATGTTGATGACATTGTTTGCCGTCTCCTCGTATTTGCTGAGCATAACCCTGGTCGTCTCCTCCGAATTGAGCACGCTCTGCGTCATAACCTCCATGACCTCATTGATCTGCTTCATATTATCGACGAAATTGCGGTTTGCCGCCTCGACATCCTGCATGGCTTTCTCAACTACCTGAATACCGTCATCCAGCTCCACAGACTCGTTGCTGATGCTCGCCACGCTCTCATCAACATGGCTGACCATCCCCTGCGCGTCCGTGATCAGCTGCAGTATCTTTGTGATAGAATCCGTCATTTTCTCAGCGGTCTCCTCCAGATGGTTGAGCGCGTTGAGAATGCTGTTGGACGAACTTTTTGTCCCCATGCTGAGATCCCTGATCTCGTCCGCCACGACCGCAAAGCCCTTTCCCGCCTCGCCTGCCCTCGCCGCCTCGATGGACGCGTTGAGCGCGAGCAAATTTGTCTGGGATGTGATCTTCTCGATGGTCCCTGTCTCCTTCTTCACCATCTCAAATTCCGTCTTAAATTCGCTGAGAACCCGCTCGACCTCGCCAGATACATCCGCCATCTCGTTCGTCGCGCCGACTACCGCGGAGAGCTCACCGGAGCTCTTCTTGGCATGATCAGCGGACTCATTGATGAGGCCTGCCATCTTCGTGATCAGCAAAGCGACATTCTCCACCTGTGTATTGATATCCTCCGTCATGTCAAGGGAGGACATCGCCTTCTCACTCATCTTTGTATTGTTGACAGAGAGCTTATTCATGCTGTCCACGACATCGATCGCGCCCTGTTTGTTCTCATCAGCGAGCTCGCGCACCACGGTAACCCCGTCGACAATGGCGCTGCTTGCCTCCTTCACCTTGTCAACCGTATGAATCACCTTGTTCAGATTGCTGTCCATCGCGCCAATCATCGCGCTGTCAGATCGCGTCAGGTGATCGATCGCGAGCACATAGCCTATGTAACACATGACCGTGCACGCCATCTCCAGCTCCATCTGGAGCATGTGGCCGTCCGCCGACTGTCCCCTTGTATAGACGAGAATGTTCTGCACGAAAATCAGAATAATATTGTAAATGCCCACCCCGATAATCAGCTTTTTATTTTTGAACAAAATCAGCATACCCGCAACCGGGAGCATCAGGCTGAATGCGACTGTGCTGTTGATCGTGATCACCACATAACCATAAAAGACGGCATATCCTATCGCCACAAAGATTTTATATTGATCATTTGCCCTTCCCTTAATCCGCAGCTGCAGATAGGCCAGCAGATATGGCACCCAGCAGAACACCAGCATCAGTAAAAACGTCGCGTGTGACATTCTTCCCTTCACAATCTCACCGGCATAAATCCCCGGCAGCAATACGCAGATGATTGCCCATACAATGGACGCCTTCCTGTTGGCGCTCAGCTTGAATAATTCCTCATTGTATTCCATCTCGTCTCCACCCCTCTGTTGATGAACGCTCCCGAAATACCAAATGCACAATTTTTCTCCGAAAGCGTCGCATGTTTTTTACATATTTGACATATTCAATTTTTATTTTATCACATGTATACAATAATTTCCATATATTTATCCCATTTCTGTTTTTTTAGCAAATTCATACAATAATGGTTTATGGTATTGACATTTTATCCCATATGTATTAATGTATTAGTGTATTAATTATTCAATACACAAGGAGGAAAGTACATGGCATGGCAAATGAATTCTGACCGCCCGATCTACTCGCAGCTGTATGACAAGATACTGATTCGTATCGTATGCGGTATCTATAAAGCCGGCAGCCGCCTGCCAAGTGTCAGGGACCTGGCCGCGGAGGCTAGTGTCAATCCCAACACGATGCAGCGCGCCTTTGCCGAGCTCGAGAACAGCGGGCTGATCGCCACGCAGCGCAACAGCGGGCGCGTCGTGACAGAGGATATGACGAAAATAGAGGCCGCCAGACACCAGCTGGCGCTGACTCAGGTCAACAGCTTCATCGCCAATATGCGGGAGCTTGGATACAATGATCAGGAGATCCTGGAATTAATCAAAAGTATCGTCCACGAAAACCAATGTTAATTTATAAAGAAAGAAATATCGAGGGAGGGAACAAATGTGAACGAAAACAACGGTATGGCCTACACCCAAAACGGTGATGCGCCGGACAATGACACACAAAATAAACCTGTAAACAATACTCCGCTTCTGCAGTTGAATGATCTGTGCAAACGGTATTCTGGCATGGGCACGTATATGTCAGTCTTTCATATGAATCTGACTATTCTGAGAGGAAGGATAATCGGCCTCTTAGGGCCAAACGGCTGTGGCAAGACAACGCTGATCAAGATGATCAACGGACTCCTCACACCGACGAGCGGAAACGTGCTGATCAACGGCATGGAGCCCTGTGCCGCGACTAAGAAGGTAATATCCTACCTGCCGGAGCGCACCTATCTGGACAACAGCATGAAGGTCTCCCAGATGGTGTCGTACTTTGCGGATTTTTATGAGGATTTCTCCACAGAGAAGGCTTACGGTATGCTGAATGCACTCGGCATCAGCAGCGACGCGCGCCTAAAGACGCTCTCCAAGGGCACGAAGGAAAAGGTACAGCTGATCCTGGTCATGAGCAGACAGGCGGATCTGTATATCCTCGACGAGCCGATCGCGGGCGTCGATCCCGCTGCAAGGGATTATATCCTGCGCACCATCATCACCAACTACAATCCTGGCTCCACGATCATATTGTCGACTCATCTGATATCCGACATCGAAAATATCCTCGACGACGTGATCTTTATGAAGAATGGCTCGCTCATGCTGTATACATCCGTTGACTCCATCCGCAGTCAGATGGGTAAATCTGTAGATTCTTACTTTCGGGAGGTATATGCATGTTAGGAAAATTATTAAAATACGAATGGAAGGGGCTTTGTTCCCCGCTGTTGGTCATGCTGGCCGTGCTGGGAGGAACCACCGCGCTGACCTGCGGCGTCATTCTCACCATCAACCCCAAATACGATGAGACGATCGCATGGTACTCGATGATGGCGCTCATTCTCTCGATCTTTTTGTACTATTTCGGGCTGATCGGCTGCACGCTGGGAACAATGCTCATCATTGCGATACGGTTCTACAAAACCTGCTACACGGACCAGGGATATCTGACGCACACACTCCCTGTATCCACCAGGCTGATATTAAACGCCAAGCTCCTGGCATCCATCCTGGCCTACTTCCTGATGCTGCTGGCAATTTTCGCCACGATCTTTATTATCATACAGGTCGCAATGCATCACATATTTTCACTGCTGCCCGGCGACTATAACGAGCTGCGCAGGGAATTTTCGCGGGAATTTTCATCGCTGCTTTACGAATTTGAGGATGATCTTGGCATCGGATTTGGCGCATACATCGCATACCTGATCGTCTACTTTATCGTTGCGATCTTTTCAAATATCGTGACAATCCTCGGCTGCGTATCACTGGGACAGCTCTTCACAAAGCACCGCGTCGCGGGCGCAATCCTCGCGTACTTCATCGTACAGTTTGTCATGCAGATCATCGGCTATCTCTGCTCCCTGCCGATGTATACCAGGATGCTCATCACGGATTCGTACAGCGATAACCTGACGCCATTTGCCATCATGTCGCCGACCATGAATCTGGTGCTGCTCACGACTGTCATACTGGCCGTCGTCATGTACTTTGTCAACCTGCATATGATGACCAAAAAACTGAATCTGGAATAAAAAAAGAAAAAAGACAGTGTACAAATCCTGTACACTGTCTATATTTTTCGCATCTCTTCCAGTCTCTCGTGCAGACCTCTGATCACATCAAGTTTTGCCAAATCCGTGATCTCTCGCCCCGACTCAAAATATCTGACACAAATGTCATCTTTGTACTGCTCCCAGCTCACACCGCCGCACGCCGCCGGCTCTGACAGCTCGTGTCTCGCATCCAGCACACGCATGAGCTGCCTCACTGTACCCAGGCTTCCGTCAATCATATGTACCTGCGGCGGTATCAGCGCCCGGAGCGTATCCTTGAAATAATTGAAATGTGTACAGCCGAGCACCAGCTCCCCATATCGGTCAAGTATGTAGCCTGAGAGCTTCTCCCGAAGATATGCCGTCACCCTGTCCGACACAAACTCACCGCGCTCCGCAAACTCCACAAGCCCCGGCAGCTCCAGAAAATCTACCAGATGCCCGTCATCGACACGCTCCACAAGCTTGTGAAGCCGCTTCTCATGTACCGTGAGCGGCGTCGCTGCCACCAGCACCCGCTTTCCCTCGCTCTCTGCCACCGCCGGCTTGACTGCAGGTTCGATACCGATGATCGGAATAGACTGATACTTGGTGCGCATCCGGTCCGCCGCCACCGCGGTCGCCGTGTTGCACGCGATCAGCACAGCCTTGCAGTCATGCTCTGTCATGAAGCGGATCACCGCGTCCACATATGACATCACCTGTTCCCTTGTCTTGGTCCCATAGGGAACATGATCTGTGTCCGCATAAAATATATAATTCTCGTGCGGCATCAGCACCATCGCCTGATGCAGAAGTGTCATGCCGCCAATACCTGAATCAAATATGCCAATATTCATTACCGTTTCCTCCAGAGTTTTAGGGGGCGCCTATATTAATCGAGTAGCGGAATGCCCTTCCCCGCTACTCGCCGCGCCGAGCGCACGTTGCGTCAGCAACAATTTCATCTGTGCGCTCGTGTGCAATCATAAGAAACCCGCAAATCCATGTAGACTTGCGGGCGTTATTGAGAGAGCGAATAGCGAGTCAAACTCGCATACGATGTAAGCTAATTTCATGCAATATTTTGCATAACGTTTTTAAATTATACAACACATTTATTCATTTGAAAAGTATTTTTTAAGTAATTTTTACTTTTCATCATTTTTACTATATTTTTGCGGTAAACACATCTATATTTATGCAATACGTTTCATTATTGCATATCCTCTATTGTATATCCTTTTTCCTGTACACGATCTCACCATCGATGATTGTCATCAATGTGTTGGTGAATACTTCCATGGGATTCCCGTCAAAGACAGCGATGTCCGCGTCCTTCCCGGGCTCGATACTGCCAATCCGGTCCGACACACCGCAGATTTTTGCGGCGTTTATGGTCATCGCCCTGAAACCGTCCTCCATCGAGAGTCCGTGCTTCACACTCAGTCCGACGCACATCGGCAGTGACTGAATCAGCGACACCGGATGATCTGTCGTGATCGATACCATCGCTCCTGCATTCGCGAGAATGCCCGCTGTCTTAAACGCCACGTTCTGCACCTCGATCTTGTTGCGCGTCGTGAGGTCTGGTCCCACAATGGCCGGATAACCGGCCTCGACAATCTCCTCCGCGATCAGATGCCCCTCGCTGCAGTGGTCAAGCGTCATATTGAGGTCAAATTCCCTGGCAATGCGAATCGCGGTAAAAATATCGTCCACGCGGTGCACATGCGCCTTCAGCGGAATCTCCTTCGCAAACACAGGACGCCATGCCTCATAGTGAAGATTAAAGTCCGTCTTGTCCTGGTCCCTGCTCTCCAGATAGGAGCGCGCGTTAAACAGCTCCTCCCGAAGCATTCCGGCGATCGCCATGCGCGTTACAGGCGATGTATTCATTCCGGCATAATTGACCTTGGGATTTTCGCCAAAAGCAATCTTCATGGCAGAAGGGAATTTTAAGATCAGATCGTCAATCCTCCTCCCGCTCGTCTTTACAACAGCAAACTGGCCTCCGACAACGTTTGCGCTGCCGGGACCGATGTTTGCAGAGGTAATGCCCGCTCTCACGGCATCAGCGAAGGCAGCATCCATCGTATTGATCGCATCGATCGCGCGGAGCATCGGGGTGACGGGATGAACTGTCTCATTGCAGTCATCGCCCTCCTGCCCTTTCTTCTCCTCGGTGATACCCATATGACAGTGCGCCTCGATCAGCCCAGGCATTACCAGATGATGGTTCACATCTATTTTCATGCAGTCCGCAGATTCCGGAAGTTCGATTCGCGGAGACACCTCGAGGATTTTTCCGTCCCTGATCAGTATGCTGCCCTCAAAGACATCCGAAATCGCGTCACTCATACTGCGGATTGCCGCATTTTCCAATAAAAGCATTTCTGTCCTTCCCTGTTTATTGATTCTGTACAGTGGACCTGTGCAGTGGATCGACCGGTTCACCATCCTTCGTCAGCTTATAGTAAATATTGGTTCCCTCCTCGGTGTAATAGATTGTCGGTTTGGCTACCTTTCCAACAATGTCACCAGCAGAAACCCTGTCACCCGCATTCACACAGATATTGTCAAGCTGCCCATAGGTAAGCATATATCCGTTGCCGAGATCAAAGCGAATCGTATTCCCTGTCTGTGAATCGTAGTACACATCCGATACGATGCCATCCGCAGCCGCGGTGATATCCTGTCCCTCACTGGCCGCGACGACAAGCGCGGGATTGTAGCGGTACTGCTGCATCGTGGAGTGATACACGGCCTTATCCATGCTGTAATCCAACAGCACATCTCCGATGATCGGAAGCGCGAGCGAATCCTCCTCCGTAAAATTAAGCGGCGTTTCCGCTATGATTTCCTGCTCCTGTCCCTGATCCTGGCCATCCATGAACACTGCAGCCTTGTCTGTGCCTGCTGCTGTGCCGCCCTCCTGTCTGGTATTTTCTACCTGACCGGAATTTGCCTCCGTGAAGGCCGGATCGACGTCCATATCATTGTTGTCACTCAGATCATAGATATCTGGATCGATATACCTGCTGTCTGTCTGTGCCTTTCTTTTTGCCTCTAAGTCCGACTCCGCCTTACCCGACACAAATCTGGTGTCCGGCAGACTGGCATCGCCTTCCTCTGATGTGATATTTTCCTGTTCCAGTTTTGCGAAATCTATGCGATTTTCTTCCTTTTTCCTGTCGCCCTGCGCTGACATATACACGCCTGCAAGAGTAAGTGCCGACAACACAAATACTGATGCCGCAATAATGCTGATTTTCTCCTTCTGCAAGGCAGGACGCTTGTTATTTCGTTTGTTCATCCTTTCCCTCCATTTCCGGCAAGCCCTTTGCCTAAGGAACATTATGAGTTCCTTTACCATAGCATTGACTTGTCAGGAGGTTTTTATTCATGGATTTACTCGTAAATCGTGACGCGAAAATCGTCGAAAAAGAACTTTAAGATTTCATAAAAATTCATGCCCTGAACTGCCAGCTCATAGGCATAATTCAGCGAGAACCCGACGCCGTTCCCCGCCTCTGAGACAAGCATATCAGACGGCGATGTGGTAAAAAAAGGAGCCGTGATTACTCTCCCATCCCTCGTAAGCACCGCTCCCTTTGTGGCATCCACTGCCTGCTCGATCTCATCCAGTCTGACGCGCCTTCCGTCAAATGACAATACAATGTCGTTCGACACAGTATCGGCCTCCGACAGCACCCTGTCAGCTGCAGCATCGGTCCGCACAATCCTATATAAGTCATCCACCCCCAGCTGCATAGCGCTGTAATCAAGCATCTCCGGCCGCTGCTGTGCCTCCCACGCGGCTGCGATACAGCTGCGGCACACAATGGCAAGCGCCTTGAGATATTCCTGCTCGGGATCATACACCACGTCCATATTGACGATGTAATCCTCGGAACTGCTAAACACCGTGTCCTTTGGAATCGCACAGTACATTATCCGTCCGGTCAGAGTTTCCGGCTTGTAGTAAAAGGTTCCGATATCCTCCCTGACGGCAATCTCAAAGCACTCATCGATGACACTCGTGTCCTCTTCCTGTTCCCACATACGCTTATCCGGCTTGATCAGGATACTTCCGATCAGGGGTAGGCAAATGATAAAGAGTAGGATACCGATCAGCTTTCTCACTGGCGCCTCACCTGCCCTGCGCATACAGTCACTAATAATTTATGCATTTTGCCGTCTTTTATTCCTTGATCAGGATGTCCATGGCCTGTTTCATGTTGGCAAGTGTGACTACCTTATGTACGCCGCCAAACTCCCCATCAAGCGTCCATGCCACCTCGTCCTCAGACTCTATGACTACCCTGCCGGACTTGAAACTGTACATATACGCTGTGTCAATATTCTGAATCGCAAGCGCGGCCAGTATCGAGTTGAGCTCCATGGGATTTTTGGGCATCTTGATCAGCGTCACCTCAAACAATCCGTCATCGAGCGCGATATTCCCCTTAAAGACATTTCCGGCTATGCTCTTGAAGCCTCCTACGGAATACGAGTTCGTGACCATTCCATAGATAAAATTATCCTCAATCACCATGGTCTCGCCATTTTCCGACACGCTTGTCACTTTTAAATGATGGGACTTGATGTTCTGCAGATGCTTCACGCCTTCCAGGATATATGCCAGATGCCCCAGCATATTCTTCATTTCCTGGGGCGTTCCATAGGAGACCTCGGTAAACAGTCCAAACGCCGCGATATACACAAATACATCCTCGTTAAACCTGCCCACATCGCAGGAAAACACAGTGCCGCCCGCGGCCACCTCCGCGGCCTTCTTCATGGTGGCGGGAATCTTTAAGCTATTGGCAAAATCATTCGTGCTTCCCGCCGGAATGTAGCCGATCGTCGTATGAAATCCGGACTGTATCATCCCCGTCACAATCTCGTCGAGCGTCCCGTCCCCGCCGCTGCACACGACAAGCTCATAGCTCTTCCTGCGCTCGCGCATCACACGGCACGCGTCGCCGCGTGACTGTGTGGGATAGACTGTCACCTCATATCCGCCCTTTACCAATATGTCCACTATCTCCAATAGATGATTCCGGATCAGGCCTTTTCCGGAATGTGGATTCAAAATAAAAAGTGCTTTTTTCATAGAATTAAATCGTTTCACCCTTCTTTAATGCCTCGGCGAGCTCACTGAGCTTTCGCAATCTGTGGTTCACTCCCGATTTGCCCACCTTGGGAGTCAGATACTCCCCCAGCTCCTTCAATGTGGCGTCCTGATATTCCAGCCGCAGCTCCGCGATCTGTCTTAAATTGCCTGCCAGGTTGTCAAAACCGTAATGCTCCCTGATATACCGGATATCGTCAACCTGCTTTGCTGCCGCATTGACCGTTTTTGTGATATTGGCCGCCTCACAGTTGACTTTCCGGTTGATCGAATTGCGCATATCCTTCAGAATCCGCAGATTCTCGAGATTCATCAGGGAGATGTGGGCGCCGATGACATTCAGAAGCTCCACAATCTCTTCGCTCTCCTTGATATAGACAACCTGATACTTCTTCCGCGCGACGATCTTCGCATGAATCTCATAATACAGCAGTGTGTCCACAAGCTGCTCCGCCTGCTGCATGTCGCCGCATACAAATTCCAGATGATATGCCTTCTGCGGATTGCTCATGGAGCCAATGCTCAGAAAGGCTCCTCTCAGACACGCGCGCTTGCAGCACAGACTTTTGATCACAAGCGGATTGACCAGCGTGTCGCCCTCCCCGCACTTGATTGTCTGCAGCGCGTTCTTCTCTGTGAGCTGCAGTCTCTCAAGAAGCATACGACATCTGTCCGCCACATAGGGAGCGTCTGCCGGAATCTCAATGACCTGCGCACCGGCTCCATCCTTTCTGATGGCGCCAGAATAGATCAGGATTGCGGCAAGCTCCGCAATCTGGCAGTGCCTTGCGTCGTTTTCGAGCTTTACGAGCTCTCCCTTCACTTCCCCTGAAAAAGACATAGCACACCCCTTTATTTCGTCCTTATTTCGTATCTCGGTGACGAAGCGTCAGTCCGTAATCGCCCTTGTCCTTCAGACGCTTGTACAGCTCCCCTGCGAGTGTCACACTCCTGTGCTGTCCGCCCGTGCATCCGATCGCGATGACAAGCTGATATTTCCCTTCATTGATATAGTGCGGTATCAGGAAATTGATCATATCTGTCAGCTTGTCCACAAACTCATGCGCCTCCGGAAAGCTCATGACATAATCCTGCACCTCCCGGTCAAGCCCTGTCTTCTGTTTCAGTTCATCGACATAAAATGGATTGGGCAGAAAGCGCACGTCAAAGACGAGGTCCGCGTCCTGTGGAATACCGTGCTTAAAACCAAAGGACATGACATTGACCATCAGACTGTTGTACGCCTTATTACTGACAAAAATGCGGTCGAGCTCTGCCTTTAACTCCCTTGTCAGCAGATTGGTCGTGTCGATCACATAGTCCGCCGCCTGCTTGATGCTCGCAAGCAGCGCCCGCTCCCGCGCAATCCCGCTCATCAGATCGCCGTCAACCGATAACGGGTGGACACGCCTTGACTCCTTGTACCGCTTGAGCAGAATATTGTCTGCCGCCTCGAGAAACAGTATCTCAAAGGTATAGGTCTCACGCAGGCGCGCCACGAGCTGATTGACATCCTCAAAGGACTGGTCCGCCCGCACGTCCAGTCCCAGCGCGACCTTCATGATCCCGTTGTCCGGCATCGCCAGCAGCTCCATAAACTTTTCAATCAATGGCACCGGCATGTTGTCCGCACAATAATATCCCGCATCCTCAAGCATTTTCATGGCGGTCGATTTCCCGCCGCCACTCATGCCGGTAACAATTACAAATCTCATCCCTATCACCCTTTCTCTCCAAACCCAAGCAAAATGACCTCGGGTTCGATCGTGACCTGCGACGACTGCTTCACCCGCCTCTGCACTTCCATAATCAGCATGTGGATATCCGCCGCGGTAGCATTGTCCCTGTTTATGACAAAGCCGCAGTGTTTCTCGGAGACCTGTGCCCCGCCGACCGAAAATCCTCTCAGTCCCGCATCATCGATCAGCTTTGCCGCATAATATCCCTCCGGTCTCTTGAACGTGGAGCCTGCACTCGGATATTCCAACGGCTGTTTGTCGCGTCTTCTCGACGCAAGCTCCTCGATCCTTGCCCTGATCTCCTGACTGCTGCCCGGTACAAGCGCGATGGACGCATCGAGCACGATCAACGGCTCTTCCTTCAGTATACTATGTCTGTAGGAAAAGTGCATCTCCTGCGCACTTTTTTCCACAATCCTCCCGTCAGGCGTCATCAGCCGCACACGCTTTACCACCTGGCTCATCTCCCCGTCATAGGCCCCCGCGTTCATGACGATCGCCCCGCCCAGACTTCCTGGGATTCCCGCCGCAAACTCAAACCCGCTCAGTCCGCACTCACACGCCTTGTGCGCGATGGACGCAAGTGTGGCACCAGCCTCACAGACAAGCACTGTATGATCTGTATGATCGGGGACAATCTTTCCGTATTCCCTCGACAGGTGTAGCACGACGCCCCTGATTCCGCTGTCGCTGACAAGCACATTGCTGCCGTTTCCCAGCAGGAAATAGTCTCTGCCCGCCTCGCAGATTCCCTCTGACCGCAGCGCTGCAAGCGCCTTTTCAAGCTCTGCAAAGGTCTTTATCTCCACAAAGATGTCAGCTTCACCACCCACGCGGAAGGTGGTGTGAGCTGACATTTTCTCATTTACTGCTATTTGATCCGGCGGTAAGATTCCGGACAGTCTTTGGTAGAGTTTTTGCTTTGCATTGTCATCAAACTCTTTCAAATGATTACCTCTTTTTTATTTAATATATTTATATTTATTCTAATACTAATTTTGCCGCGCCGTAGATACCGGCATCATTTCCGAGCGTCGCAAGCTTAAACTGCGCGTCTCTGGAACCGTGGAATACATATTTTGTGTAATATTTTGAAACATATTCACACAGAATCTCACCTGCCTTGGACACGCCGCCACCGAGGACAAACACCTCAGGATTGACAACGCCCGCGATCGCGGCAAAGCCTTTCCCGAGATAATCGCCAAACTGCTCCGCGATCTCACAGGCAAGCGCATCGCCCTCCTTTACAGCGTCAAACACTGTCTTGGCGCTGAGATTTCCGTCCGCCTTCGCAGCCCTGAGCACACTCTCCTGCGATGACGATGCGAGCTTCCTCTCAGCCAGACGCACCACACCCGTCGCGGAAGCATACTGCTCGAGACAGCCATGATTACCGCAGCCGCACGCATCCGGCTCATCGTCCTCGATATGAATATGACCGATCTCACCGCCGGCACCCGTCGCACCTGTCACCATCTTGCCGTTGACAATGATACCACCGCCGACGCCTGTTCCCAGCGTGGCCAGTACCATGTTCGTGCAGCCCTTTCCGCCGCCGCACCACATCTCGCCGAGCGCCGCCACATTGGCGTCATTTCCCGCTTTCACCGGCATCTGCAGCAGTCCGCCAAGCGTCTCATTGATATTAAACACGCCCCAGCCAAGATTGACCGCCTTATGTACGATACCGCCATCGTCCACAGGTCCCGGAACTCCGATACCCACACCGGCGACATCCTCCTTCGCAATATGCTTCTGTGCAGTCTTATCCAGAATCGCCTCTGCGATATCCGGAAGAATCTTGCTGCCGTTCTCCTCTTTCCTGGTCGGTATCTCCCACTTTTCCAGCACAGTCCCCTCCGCGTCAAACAGACCAATCTTCACAGTCGTACCACCCAGATCCACACCAAAACAATACTTACTCATTTCTTCCTCCTTGTATCATTATAATATACTTACGCATGTATCTATAACCCCAGAAGAACGCTGCCCTTCGCGTTCTTCCAGCATGAAGTTTTAGATTTATCCATTACCCAGAAGAACGCTGCCCTTCGCGTTCTTCCAGCATGAAGTTTTAGATTTTCTTAGCCCGCGTCCTTTGCAGGCTTAGAAAATCTCTTCATGCTCTATTCCTCATCGTCCTCGCGCGGTTTTGACAGCGAATTCTGCACGCGCTGGTACAGCTCCTGCGCGGCGTTGTAGCCCATCTTCTTCTGACGGTAGTTGACTGCTGCCGACTCACATATAATCGCAAGATTCCGCCCCGGCCGGATTGGAATATTGTGACACACGATCTTATTACCAAGATATTCCGTATAGTTTTCTTCCAGACCTAACCGGTCATATTTCTTCTCCTTATCCCAGTCCTCCAGACGGATGACCAGATTGATATTGGTGGTGTCCATAACGCTCTGTACACCGTACAGTGTCTTGACGTCGATGATACCGATACCGCGCAGCTCGATAAAGTGGCGCGTAATGTCAGGCGCAGAGCCGATCAGCGTATCGTCACTCACCTTTCTGATCTCCACGACATCATCCGACACCAGACGGTGACCGCGCTTGATCAGCTCCAGAGCCGCCTCGCTCTTACCGATGCCGCTCTCGCCGGTGATCAGCACACCCTCGCCGTAGACGTCCACCAGCACACCGTGGACTGAGATGCAGGGCGCCAGCTTGACATTCAACCATCGAATGATCTCTGCCTCAAACGCTGATGTTGTCTTCTCCGTCACCAGCAGGGGTACGTTGTTTTTCACCGCGATCTCCATGAACATCTCATCGGGATGAAGTCCCCTGCAGAAGATGATGCAGGGCGCTTTCTCGGATATTACCCGGGGGTACACCTCCTTCTTTCTCTCCTCGGGAAGATTTTCCATATAGGAAAACTCCACAAACCCGATAATCTGGGGCCTCGTCTCCTCAAAATGCTCAAAATACCCTGCCAGCTGCAGCGCCGGCCTGTTGATGTCCGGCTGATGAATCTTAATGTTCTCCACATTGATCTGCGGCGTGAGATTTTTGAGCTTAAACTTTTCTATTACTCGTTCAATACTTACACTTGCCATATGATTTTCCCTTTCCGATATAGATTTGATTTTATTTTACCATATTTTATACAGAGTTTCCATGAAAATAATCAGAAAATAAAATAGCATTCCCCCGAAAACCACATATAATACATGAGTCCGGTCACTATTACGCTGATGTTCATGACAACCGTCCTGACAGTCTGCCTGCTGCGCAGCAGCTCATACAGCGCGATATACGTGGCGAAATTCCCCATGATATAGCGCGCGATCGCGATGGCGTCCGTCCTGAGTGAGATGCCGACCGCCAGAAAGCCAAAGATGGCTGCCGTATACTGCCTGCGATAGCACAGATAGCCGAACAATCCGATTCCGAATATCGCATACAGAGCCCAGTACTGCGACGATGTTCCGCTTCCGGAGTTGATCAGGTTGTAATACAATGTCCGCAGGATACCGTCGTAAGAATTGTGCCAGGCGACCTGTATATGCGCACTCGCCCACACATCGCCAGTCAACCGGTAGAGATAATAGAAATATCCAAAGATTCCCAGAGGACAGATCAGTATCTCAAACAGGCGCAACGGCTGCAAAAGGATATTTTTGATAAAGTCCACTATATTTTTCCAGCTAAATTTCCATCCATAGTCGGCCTCATACATGAAAAGCAGCAGCGAAAATACCAGAAATACACCGGCTATTCTGGTGAAAGCCGCCAGAAAAGCCGCAATGGATGCGGGCAGGAACTTCTTCCGGCCGCAAAAGTAAAAGAAACAGGCTGTAAACATCATAAACATCGCTTCTGTGTAAGTCATCGAGAAATAGATCGTGTGCGGCGCAAAAAAGATCAGAAACGCCATAAAATATCCCTCATCCTCGGGATGCCTTGTCCGCACCGCCTTCACACTCACAAATCCGGCGATCAGCGCACACAGATTTGACACCAGGATACCAACCTGGTTTGTGGTAAAATGATCCGGCATCAATCCCTTGACAAACCGCACGACAATCGGATAAAAAGGATAAAATGCATAGTTTGCGTATCCGGTCACACTGTTTGGTATCGCCTGATAGCCGTTTTCCACAATATCCACATACCACACCGCATCATACTTATAGAGCAAATCCCACGTCTTGGTGTACACGTTTGCCGCATAATCGTAAGCGCACGCCACGAATGTCAATAACATCCTTGATAGGACAAACAGGGCGAACACTGTCACAAATATCCGCACATTTTCTTTTACATTTTCTTTTGCACTCATTTTCAGACGTCTCATCAATTCATTTTTATTCGTTTCCATAATAATCCTCTTACCTACCTGTCCTTAATACGGCCACTGCGAGATTGTGTGCTCGATATAGTATGCCCTGTATTCATCGGATACCTGCGGCTGAAAGCCTAGATAGATGACATACAGATAAAACAATACCAGGCAGCCGCTCGCCGCATACAGAAGCACCTTCGCCACCAGATTATTTTTCATAAATTGTCCCCCTCTTCCTATTTACATGTACCACTACTGTTAGAGTACTCTTTACCTCCCTGCTTGTCAAGCTACACAATCAAGTAGCGGAATGCACTTCTCCGCTACTTGCCGCGCGCCCCGTGCGCCGCTCAGCGGCTTATTTCCTCTGCACGGGGCTGCGCATAAAAGGAACACCGTTTGAATCAACCAAACGAATTGATTCAAACGGTGTTCCTGAGTACTCCGGATTATCTGAGAACCGGCCGATTTTTGATATTCAGCGCGCAGCCGTCGTAATATGGCTTTCTGCTGAACGCCGCCCTGGCCTCCGGCGCTATCCCACCAGTCCGGATATCCTTCTCCGTAACCTTCCTATACTCTGACATCTCTCTCTCAATGTAGGCATTTACAACGCGTGCCGCCTCTTTTCCGTACATTAAATCCATATAAACTCCCCCCTCGATACGTTTTTATTTTGTCTGCTTGACTTCATATAGATTTTTATATAATATTTTCATTTTCAGACGGACTGGTAACGATTCCGTCAGACTATTTATAGCATACTATTTTTCTTTTTTCAATACCTTTTTGTGCAAATTTTATAATTTTTTGTTGAATTTGGAAAATTTTAGTCTATTATGTCCTAGAGCGTGTTTGAAAAATCATTCCCATCATCTGCACGCCCCACTTTGCGTGATATTTGCACCAAATTCAGGTTACATAGCCCGCTATGCGCCCTTCATTTGGTACAAATCTCCCACAAATTGTGACGCACATCTGACGGAAAGCATTTTTCAAACACACTCTATGGCGGGATTTTTTCAAAATGATCTAAAGTTTCTGCCCTATCATGACGATATAAACTTAAAACTAGTATTTCTCAATTTAGAATACTGCCACGGAGGGAAGGTTTTTATTTATTTTAGGAAGGGAAGGGATACCATATGAGTTTATCAGGAATCGGAAATAGTAATGTAACAGATCTGTATGCACTTGAGGCAGAAAAGAAAGAGAGCGCTGCTTCGGCAAATGAGACATCAAAGGTTGATACTTCGAAAAATGACACCGACAAAACAGACAAAAACAGCAACGGCGCTGCCGTGTACGACAAGCGGAAACTGTCAGAGGATGACAGAAAGACGATCGTGGCGCAGCTCAAGGCTGATCAGGAGAAGCGTCAGTCGCAGCTGACCGATCTCGTACATAGCATGCTCAATACCCAGACGAACACCTTTGGTCAGGCGAACAACATCTGGCAGTTTCTGGCAAAGGGTGAGTACACCGTCGATGCCGCTACACAGAAAAAGGCCCAGGAGGCAATCTCCGAGGATGGATACTGGGGTGTGAAACAGACCTCAGACCGCATCGTATCCTTTGCGACAGCGCTTGCAGGCAATGATTCCACACAGCTTGAGAAAATGCGCGACGCTTTCTTAAAGGGATACAAGCAGGCTGAGAAGACATGGGGCGGCAAGCTCCCTGACATCTCACAGAGAACTTACGATGCAGTTCTTGAGAAATTAGACAAACTGATGAAGCCTGAGACAGAGACTCCGGAGAAAGATACTGTCACGACGACTGAGGACGGCACGGTTGTCGCAAAATAAATAATTCAAAAAATAGTTTGAATCAAAATAGGTCAGCGTAAGCTGACCTATTTTACTATGAGAATCTTGTCACCTGTCTTGATTTCATCCTCGGTCAAATTGTTCATCTCCTTGATGCGCCCGACACTGACGTAATATTTCTTGCCAATCTGCCAGAGTGAATCACCCGGTTTCACATAATAGATCGCAAAGCCCGGCAGCTTTTCAAGGACATCTGCATTGATCGGCTCGATGTTCAATTCTGTCAGGATATCCTCATTTTTTGTAGTGTATATCAATAATCTGGCATTGACGCTGCCCCTCCACTCAAGCTGTGCGCTGTCCTTGATACTCACTGCCTGCTGTGGTATCCAGATGGACATCGAACACTGCTCAAGCTGTGCTTCACTCATATCCGGAATATCCCTCACAATCTCAAATGGTATCGTACTCTTCACCGGACAGAGCGCGGAGCTGCTCTCGTTGGAGGCATAGAGCACCTGCAGTTCAATCTCACCGTTCAGCCTTAACTGTCCATCCTTCCATGACGTCTCGGCGAGTTTGGCCCTGGCGTCACTGTGGCAGACCTGCAAGATCTTGGGATCAGCATCCTCGAGCTTGATACTCCGGGTGAGCTTCTCCTCAATATTGAGTTCCATACGCAGGTCAAGAAACTGTCTGGTGTCGATTCCTGCCTGCACCTCACAGCTCACACCGTACACATCTGCCACGATCGAGGTGCTCTCCTTCTCATAAAGCTTGATCTCCAGCTCGACTGTTGTCTCCACGCCAACAACGCGAAATTCCCCGTCAGAATCCTCCCTGATCGTGATTTCCTCATGACCGATCTCGTACATCACATCCGCGATCATACCTTCCCTGCTGTTCTGACACTCCACGCTTCCATTAAAGGGAATCACTGTCTCGTACCAGTTGATTCTGTTGGAGGTATCCTCCCTGTAGACGATAAATACGCTAAGCTCCCCTGTAATCCCCAGTTTCTCGTCCATCGGCCGGAAGGTGATACTGCTGACCACTGCATTTTTCCACAGAGCCGTTCCGATATCCGGCATACCGGCGGGCAGGCGCGTTTCCTCGTGAATGCGCAGCAAATCCCTCTTCTTTACAATTGTCTCGAGATAGTCCAGACTCTTTTTGCGGTATTCCAGCTTTTGGTCCGCGTCCCCTGTGTTGTCGAGCTCCACGCACAATTCCTCCGATATGCTTTCCTCCACCCGCGGTTCCAGCGAAATTACCGACTGAATGCTGAGCTTTCGCGAGTTGATGATATGCACTCTCATATCGTCGAGACTGGTTTTGCAGACTACGCGGTCCGTTCCCTCAAGCTTGTCGAGATAGATCTCCTCCATAAACGGAATGTCGCCGTCCATGCCCGCGAGTGTTTTCTCCTCCCTGTCCCCTGATGAACTGTCTTCCGTCTGGTATAGAATCTGATAGCATAGCTTTCCCTTAACCCAGACCTTGTTCATGCCTGTCTTGATTTCATCTACCTTGATCGCACCGCAGTCATAGATCACCTTTGACACATCCGGCTTTGCATCGGACACATTGATGTCCGTCTCCAGCGGTATCTGTAAAAGCGCCTTGGACTTTATCCGCTCTGTATGGATATTTTTCTTTAACAGCTCCATATGAAAAGACCTCCCCGGCATACATTGAACTATTCTTTAATAGTTAAATGTATGCCGGGGAGACCACGAATATGACAATCCCCCTCAAATACAAGTCCAATGTCAGTTATCAGTTGGACAGACTTTGTATCGGCACCTCGATGATTTCAGAATTATCTAAGGTAAGCGAGGGCCAAATGATCAGCGTGGCCACCTCGTCGACATCAATCACGCGGTCATACCCTGCCATATGATAGGCATTCGTCTTGCTGCTGTCCGTATATCCCGTACCGCCCGCGTCCGTCAGGTAGGGGAGTCTTGTCCCATCTTTCAGGACAACGCCCCTGACAATCGGAATCCCAAGGTCATCCTCATGTTCTTCGGGAGCTTCCTCAACGGAATAGTTTGCTTTCATTGAAATCGGGGAAATATCGATGGTATCCAGTGTGAAACCAGTGTCCCCCACCTTCTGTCCAACCGCAATCGTCCGAGAGGAGCTGACATCAGGAAGCGTTATCGTAAAATCCCAGTTCCCTTCCACTACCGGGGTAAATGCTGCTTTAGCAAGCGTTCCCAGATCTTGGAAATTGACATGCATCGTTTTACCAAGAAAGGAATCATTCTCGTTCACTACGCTTGCCTGAATGATGTATTCCATATCCCCATTGTTGTCCGTATAATGGCTGATCGTGCGTCCATTTTCGTCAGATTGCAGAGGGGTTCCGTCTTCATACACAGGAGTTCCGTTTTCATCAGGGACAATCCCATCATACATCGTTCCACACATATTAACCCATGCATTTTCATCCTCCGGATTATCTCCCTGATACACATTGACATTATCAAACCCCGGTTCCATCCCGTCCTCCACATGATAGCCGGAAATGCTGAATGACATATATGCGAACCGCTCATCCACGACGACTGTATCCGGTTTTACCGTAACGCCATTGACTGTCACAGCCAGCGAAGGACTATCCGGCTCTTCCTCATATACTTTTGCGATGTTCTGTTCTGTCAGCTCCTGCTGCTGTGTGTCGGAGGCCTGTATATTTCCGTTCATGCCCCTTCCCCAGTAGTGATGGATTGCGGCTATGACACTGATGCTGCTGACCGCCAGTATGCAGATGCCCGCAATCGCTGCAGCCTGCATTTTGTATACCCGTTTTCCTTTTGTATTTGTCTTTTTCATACGAACAATATCCTCCTGTTGAATCAGTTCAAAGGCGCGATTTGTTTTTTCCAGCACGATTTTTGACAATTCTATTTCCTGTGAAAATATATCTTTTCTCTCTGACATTTTTATCCGCCCTCCTAACAACTGCGGTAATACGCCTCCAGTTCCTTTCTCCCTCTCGCGATCCATGTCTTGACAGTGTTTACCGGCAATGACAGCATTTCCGCGATTTCCCGCATCTTGAACCCCTGGCTGTAGTACAATTCCATGGGCAGACGGTATCGCTCGTCTACGGAAGCATAGGCTTCCTTCAGTTCAAGATTGTATTCATCGCACTTTGACGGTTCCTCATAAGCTTCTATATCCTCGTAAGCTGTATTGTTTCTTATGATATCGTAGCAGTGGTTGATCAGGATTCTTGTCATCCAGGTCTTAAAAAACTCCGGTTTTCTAAGCGTATGCAATTTTTCCCAGCAGGAAAGAATGGTATCCTGAAGGGCGTCTGCCGCATCCTCTTCATTCATCAGGATGGCGATGGCAGTCCGGTACATATCCTTCCTATAGAACTGCATCAGCTGGATAAATGCGTCTTTATCACGCCTTTGCGCCTTCTTTACATAAAGCTTGGTTTCAGTGCTTTTCATGAATTTTCTCCTACGCGCGTAGATTGTAATACGGTAGCGTCGTTTTATTGTTTTACCGCTTTACAATCATTAGACGCCGGATATTGTCGTTTGGTTTCAAAAATGCCGACTCTTTTTTGACCATTCCTTCTATACTACTTGATGCCTGCAATTCTGATGGCGGCAGACCCGCACAGCACCAGGCGCAGCTCTTACGCTCACTGGTACTTTTTGTCCTGCTCTTTAATAAAACCAGGGCCGGCACAAGCCTTACTTCCTGGGTCAGGGAAGTCCTTCCCGCATCCATTTCCCTTACCGTCCTTATCGGCTGTTCTTCTACTGACGAACTTCCCCCGCCTGGTTCTTATTATGACCTTATGAACCATTTCTGGCAAGGAGACAGGCACGTTTATTCCCGTTCGTCACTCCTTCCTTCCGGCAGGAATGGGAAAAAACCTCAAAAAGTTATCGGCAATGCAGACCCGTATTCCCAGGGATTCACAGCAGTACAAAGATATATACAGTGAACGTACTGCCTGTGAACGGGTAAACAACCGTGTACTCACTAATGCAATTACAATTTTGCAACTAAAGTTTTTTCATTTTTGAAGTGAGTTTCCGAGACCACTCTGCCTCTTTGGGATGAGGATACGTTTCTATCCTGGTAATACTTTGAAAAGATTTATCCTGCGTCATCTGTAAAGTTAGTTCTTAACAATTCCTTGATTTTTGAAGACAAACACATCCTGAATGTGTTAAACTGGAGGAAGACCAATGACCTGAATGAGTGAGCCGTATAATTTTCGTCAAAGTAAAAACAAAAGTTCTTTTCACGGAAAGGAGGGGGGCTATGAGAACATATCTGAAACGTGACAGTGCAGAAAAAAGTAATACAGTGCAGCGCAGGGAAAGAAAGGAAAAGTGTACATCGCCTCAAAAAAAAGATTTCTATTGGGCATCAGGAGAAGTGATCCAAAGACAACTATACTATAATGTAAAAGGACAAAAAGGCAATATAGCTGTTTCAAATCTTGATCAATTTAATAACTGTATGCATGCTTATTACATACTGCTGGAGCGCGATTTGGAAGAAACTGACTTTTCCGAGGCGGAGAGACCACTGTTGAATGACGCTATTAAATCAATAAACGATGATGAACTAATGGTTATTGGGGATGCAGAGAGCGCAATTAAACTGATCCAGAGAAAGATTTCGGCAGTGATGGTGGGAAATCAGGCCGCAGCAGCTGCTGCGGCGGCTGCAGAGAGCGAGAGGATTGATGCATTGGCAGAACAGTTAAAGAAAAAATGGCAAGGAAGCAGGGCAAAAATAGGGGGGATTTATATAGGAAATCCGGAGGCATGGCATATACATACAGCTATCAGTACACAGGAACATCTGAAATTTGGTAATGATATAGGTACAAGGTCAGCTACCAATAGCTATGATGCGATCGTAATAGCAGTCCGTAAATTAGAAGCACGTAATGGATTAACACTGGCTTCAGGTATAATGTGTTACAGCTGGCTGCGACATATGGCAATACTCAGACATGGCAAAGATCTGCCGCCTGATCTGCGCCATGATGATATATAGCAGACCGTCATAGATGACAGTATTGCCAGAACCCAGTGCTAAGGATTTCAGGAGAAAACGGATATCAGCATAGCCATGATATGTATATTCCGATGATAGCCGGAGATACTATGTTTCTATCGATACGAAGGAAGTTTCAACGGCATTGATAATGCGGTGGTACTGATCCATGCCCCAGGGATGCGTTCCATGTTCCCAAAGCCCTTCGGGCTTTGATCAATACAGATGTTAAATGGTCGGCATGGGGATAAATAAGAACTGGAGACGAAAGAAAATGAACAATTTTTAATATGTAACAAGGAAACAATTATCCCCCGTCAAGAAAGAACTGATACAGATTATAAAGTCTGTACAAAATGAGGTTCGCAGCGAATTTACTTTTCAGTACATTGGGGCAGGCAGTACCAGCTGCAATATGGTAACAGAGTACTCTTGGAAAGCAGGCAGATGAAGCGGAAAACGAAGGGTATTGAGTGAAGAAAGTGAGAATAGGATCATCAGGGCGACAGCGTGCCTGACGTTGTAACGAAAGAATTTAATGGAGGGCATGTGTGGATGCCCATATCATGAAGGTGGTAGTCATTTAACACCCAGTTGTTTACCCTCTCGCATGAAGTACGGTTATTGTAGATCTCCTTATATTCACCCATTCCCTGTGGGACAGGGGTATAGAGACGAAGTCCCAGTCCGGTTTTGTGTAGACACAGCGGCCGTAAGGAGAGGGAGCGCATTTTTCCTTACAGGGATAGGAATCCACTTTGTTGCAGGCCAGCGGACAGCGCCATTTGCGGGAATGCTTAAATACTGTTCCACTTCATCTGGAGCAATATCCTCATGTGAAAATTCCAAAACCAGTTCATTTTTCCTGTCCTCTGCTTCTTTTACCGCTTTCTGACTGAGCAATATGGACATTTTAATCTGATTCATCAGCTGTTCCAGTTCCCGAAGTCCAGCACACATTCATAAGTCTGTGTATTGAGTGATAGTTTCTTATAAGACAACATTGTAGCAGGCACGTCCTGTTTTTGCGATAGAGCGTATTTATTATATCTCCTTAACTTCGCTTTCACTCTGGCAATCAGTTCAAGCGGGCGAAACGGCTTTGTTACATAATCGTCTGCCCCCAAAGTCAAGCCTGTAATTTTATCCGTTTCTTCATCCTTCGCTGTCAGCATTATTATCGGATAAGTATGTTTCTCACGGATTTTCTGACAAATAGAAAACCCGTTAATATCCGGCAGCATAATATCGAGAATGGCAAGGTCAATTTCGTTGCTTTCAATACAAGCCAATGCTTCTTTTGCAGAATAGTATTTATAAATCGTATAGTTTTCATTTTGCAGATAAACCTCAAGTAAATCTGCGATATCATGTTCATCATCGACAACTAATATTTTCTCAGACATACACATATCCCTTTCTTTCTAAGAAACGACAATTTCTCACTTAAAGTATACCTGCTTTTGGCCTTGAAATCACAAAATATTGCATAAAAATTTATTAAGAATTTCCTAAACACTATATATCAAAAATGTCTTGCATTCCCAAAAACCTTATGTTATAATTACGAAATTAAAATGATGTAAGATAAAGCGATGAAGAGTGACAGTAGGTATCTGGAAATGTTACAGAGAGTCCCATTTGCTGAAAAGGGATACATGGAAAGGTATTTTGAGAAATCAAAGTTCTGGAAACAGAATCGAATAAAGCCTTGGAGCTGCATACCGACTACGCATCGTTTGTGCGTTGAGATTATGATGGGAGCGCCCATTACAGCGCAGGAGTATCAATGTTTTGTCTGAAACATTTGTACTTGTAAAGGCTTGTGTTGTGAAGCATGGGCAAACTAAGGTGGTACCACGGGTTATTGATCCCGTCCTTGGAAACAGGGACGGGATTTTTTGCGCTCAAAAAAATTCTATGTCCCAAAACCAAAAAGAAAGGATGTATGAAATATGAGCGAAAATATTTTGTTAGAAGCAAGGCTTGCAAAACTGGACTATGTAAAGGGCATTACAAATCCCTATCCTGAACGCTTCGAGCGCACGCATGAACTGTATGAAGCAGGAAAGTTAGAAGATGGCATTGGGGGTTTCCTAAACAAAAGCTGGTGTTCCATACTTAAACGTCAACCCACTCATAAAATGAATAGACTTTCTTTTTCTGTTGTGGTACACTTCAAATACATACAGCAACAAGCAGGTGAAAAGCCTTTCCCCTGTGCGTCGCCTTAACGGCATATTTCCTCTGCGCGGGGTTGCGCATAAAGGAGACATAGATGAAGATGGAGATCCGAAAAAAAGCGCTTGTCAATTTCATAATAGCGATTCTGTTTTTCTGTAGCACGACTGGGTGCGGCAGCGAGAAAACGAACACAGGCGATTCCCCAAAGACAGCGATCGCACCCGTATCCGTCCAGAATACTACAAAGGAAATCCCTGTTGAGTTTCCATTCCGGGAAGAGCAGCACTACACACTCGTCCTCGCGCTGACAGACGAATCCCTCCACGAATACGAACTGTGCCTCTATGACCAGAAGCAGGCGCTCATTCAGCAGATTCCCTGTGGCACGCTCACAGAACCAGTGCGATTTTCCTATGATGATCTGGTCTATGGCGTTTATCACGGTTTGGAGATTTTCCCCGCCGACGGCTCCACCGGGCTGTTCCTCGAATGGCAGCCGGACGAAGAACATTTTTCGGAAAATGTGGTTGAAATACCAAAATATACAGAAGCCCGTGGAAATGTCATGCTCGCTGTCGAAGCCAACGACACCTGCCAGGTCAAAAGAATTTACCAGTATAACATTTACCAGAAACGAGTCGACGAGCTGCGGCGCTGGGAGCTGCAATATTTGCAAAAAAATACTGGACTGCTTATCATATGGGATTACCTCGAACAGCAGCATTTGTTTCATGGAACTACAGCATTGACCGAGGAGGGACAGCCGGAAAACAGCGAATTTTATGATTTGCTGTTCTGGAAAGATCTGTACCTTCCCAGGGATTTGGGCGAAACCGATGACCAGTCCTCCATAACCGTATGGACGGATGAACCAGTCACGAAAGAACAGGCTGCGATACAGCGGAAACTGTTTGGCGACGACAGCTTGTTGGGAGAATGTGAGAGCCGTGAGGCACTGCTGACAGTATTGGGAATGGACGAGAGTACGCCCATGTACCAGTATTTTGACTGTTATGGCAACCTACACCTGGAATTGTATCAGAATGCCGCGTCCGGGCAACTCTGCGGAATCGTTCACGAATACTGTTTTGACAACACATGGAAGAAAAGTGAAACGATGTATGGATTTATCATAAATGATATTCAGGAAGGCGAATGGACAGGACACGATCCCTTTTCCACAAAAACTGTCTATGGCAGCGACGGGGCGGATTTCGTGGACGCCTACGAGGAGATCACATGCGATACACCAGATGGAAAGCCGGACTATTTCCGCTCCCAGGGATTGATGGAGCGGGAGGAGGACGGAGAACTGAAAGAACTGCTCTCCACTGTTGTGGAAATCAATTTTATTTACCGTGACGACGGAACATTATACTGCAGGGATTACCACCACAATGAACGCTTATTTGGCACGACCTATTTGTCAATGGACAGTTACTATGATGAAGGTGGCAGAATCTCATATGAAACAGGCTATATTACCCACGGAATGCTGGAAAACTATTATATTTACAAGGACGACAGCGAAAAGCCCGCCTACAGTCTCCTGCTTGATTACGCTGGGTATGTGATTCCTACTATAGTGCATTATTGATGACGCTTTTTATAAGGAACCAATGTAATTTGTCTACCTAAGGAACTGTCCAAAAATAACTTTTCATATTGCTTGTCTTTTTCTCCGATATCAAATTGCTAAAGCAATTACTCAAAAATCCGTTAAATAGCCCGCTATGCGCCTGATTTTTGATAATTACGCAGTAATTTGCATTCTCGAGGAAAAATCCTGCACACTATTTAAAA
Source organism: Lachnospiraceae bacterium (assembly GCA_009774245.1). Classification (GTDB taxonomy): domain Bacteria; phylum Bacillota; class Clostridia; order Lachnospirales; family Lachnospiraceae; genus COE1. Next base: position 73,022 of record VSNM01000015.1, read on the forward strand.
GTTATTTCTTAACAATTCCTAACTGATTTACAGATTTGAGTGTTATCTATTTTTGATAAACAGGAGTGTGATTGATGTGACCAGATCTACAGTAGAAATTTCAATGAAGGAAGAGAATGTTTTCAATTGCAGTTATGCAATCATAACGAAAGACGAAATCAGCATTATCCTCATTTTGAGAGACTGTGAATGTGCGATTTATGATTATGGAGACTTGCGCACCAAAGAGCATTGTCACTATTTGCTGCTCAAACATTATAAGAATCCTTCCTTTGCATATCAGGATTTTCTAAAACTAATCGGAAAGATGTGCAAGAAAAGTAAGGACAGCAAATATTTTATACAGCGAATAGAGGAAGATAACAGAATCGTTTTTGAAGATTCCGAGCACGAACATATGATGACAGATGACGAAAAAAATATCTATGCGGAAAGATTTTCAGACTTTAACATTTTTATGCAACAAATTAAGGGGGAAATTAAGAAATGAATATTAAAATCAGACATGCAAACATTGACGATTATCAAGCCGTAGAGGTTATCATGCGGCAGGTACAGCAAATGCACATCGACTGGCGTCCAGACATATACAGGCACAGCGATGCGGTACTTCCGACAGAAGTATACGAACAGGCTGTGCACAATGAAACAGCATATGTCGCGGTATGCGAAGGACAGGTGACAGGAATCCTGCTACTCCAATACCGCCACATCGAATGCACAAACCAGGTGACAAGAGATGTGATTTACATTGACACGATGGCAGTGGACGAGCAATACCGCGGAAAAGGAATCGGACATGCTTTTTTTGAATTTCTAAAAGAAATGAAACTGCAAAAAGGTTTTGACGGTATCGAACTACAGGTAAACGCCAAAAATAAGGCAGCCTATCAAATGTATGCCAATTATGGTTTCACAGAAAAATCCATCAATATGGAACTGTTGGAGTGTTAGATGATGCAAGCTCTCACTTTAACAATTCTTAAAAAACAAAATAATCTCCTCCGCGCTGACAGGCGTCATATCGTTTGCATCAACGCCTACATCATACCGCAGCAAACCGTCTTTTTGATTCCTGATGTTGTAGTCCTTATGGTTGTGCTGATGACCGTGGAGCGCGATCGCCCCTCTTCCATAACCATGCCATTCGGCGATCGGGTAATGAAATAACACAAAATGGGTATTGTAACGCTTGAGCTCCATATAATCCCGAACCGAGACAAACAAAGACTGGTCAAACCCGGCTTTGTCTACAAAACTGTCGTGGTTTCCCCGGATCAGGTGCTTCTTTCCCTTTAGGGAATACAGAACCGAGGACGCGATATCAGGACCTTTCATCGTAAAATCACCGAGTATGTATACCTCGTCCTCAGGTGTAATCCGCTCATTCCACTTACGAATCAACGTCCTGTTCATCTCGTCCACAGTGTGAAACGGTCTCTGTGTATGCTTGATAATATTCTCATGAAAAAAATGCAAATCCGCTGTAAAAAATACCATGACTCACCTCTTGTCTCTGCCATATGTCCCTTATATGGTACAATTCCCTCTGATACATCGATTTCTACCCTTGTCATTTTCACAACAATCATCCCCTTACTTTTCAGAGTCCCTAACCATATTATATACATATCACTTTTGCCTTACAAGAAGAAAAACACAAATCCCAACCTTTCACACTTTAAAAATCATGCGATATGCTTATTTATAGATCTCGCCCTCCTCTATGACAGCATTTGCGCTGGAGCGATTCGTAACGCAAAAATAATATTCCCCCGCCCCTGCTGCAATCAATGTTTCATCAAAATTGCTGCCCTTTGTCACAGACAATAGATGATACTCCCCATTCAGAATATAGCCAATCTCCAATTCCAGTGATTGTGCAGGATATAACGAAAAATGGAGCGCCAGTTCCTCTCCCGCTTCCAGTGTCCAGCCCTTTTCATCTTCCTTTGCAAAGATTATCATATAATTTGGACTAAAATACAGTGGTTGAATTACATTTCCATCTGTAGCGACACACACGGAATCATCTGCATAAACATTCGTGTAGTCGTTGATCAGACCGCTTTTTTCATAAAACATACCGCCATTATTTTCATCTGTCATCTGTTCGTCCGCGACAGTTCCAAAGGGCTGTGTGAGTCTGTCAAAATCAATCTGCTCCGCCGAGCCGACACCCCAATAGACATACGCAGAATAGGCAAATCCGCATAATAACAAAAGTATTGTCAGACTCGCTGCAAATGGCAGTATGTGCACCCTCTTTTTCCGTCGATAGTTCAGGGCGCGATCAATATACCTGTTATCGATCGTACTCATAGCCTCTGAAAATGTTTTTGCATTCATATCAATACCCCCTTTCCTTTAAATAGTTCTTCAATTGTTTTCGCATCCGCGTCAGGCGGACGGACACATTTTTTTCAGAGATTCCTACGTACTTTGCGATCTCCGCATATGTGTCACAAAACCAATACCGCCGCAGAAAGATCGCACAGTTTTCCGCGCTCAACGTATCCAAAAAGGTCTCGAGTATCCCAGTTAACTCCCTTGCCTCAATTTCTGTCTCGACCGTATCCGGCGCTGATAAACAGGATTCAATCTCCTGCAGGGCTGTCTCATAAGAGCTCTTCCGCTTTGCTGCATCCTTTTTATAATACAACTTGAGTGAAATATTTCGGACAATCTTGCAGATATAGGACTGCAAGGGATTTGGTTCTGCGGGCGGAATCGCATTCCACGCACCCAGATATGCGTCATTTACACATTCCTCGGCATCCTGCCAGCTGTTGAGAATATTGTATGCAAGCCTGTGACACAATCTGCCGTATTTCAGGTCAAGCTCCCGTATAGCCTGCTCTGAACGCGAAAAAAACAGCTCAATAATTTTTTTGTCCTCCATCATAAATCAATTGCGCCCTTCATTTGGCACAAATCTCCCACAAATTGTGACGCACATCTGGCAGAAAGCATATTTTAAACACGCTCTAGGAAAGCTGGAGTTTCCCTTGTAATTCGGCAACTAACTTTTTTAACTGCTCAATTGTCTGATATTGCTCTTTATTTATCCGTTGCTGCTCTTCGTTTATCCGTTGCTGCTCTTTCAGTTCTTTTTCTTGCTCCTCATTTACCCGTTTCTGTTCTTCAAGCCTTTCCATCAAACTCATCTTACTATACACCTCCTCATTATAACCTGACAGGTCAACCTCATATACCTGTTCCATCAGTTTTATCGCACTCTGAATATTATAGATTGTCTCCAGCATCACTGTTTCATCGTCAGACGCCTGACTATATTTAACTTTATTCCCCAAGACTTTTAAGTCAACCATGACCACTTCTATCAGGTCGGATTCCTCGTCACGGCTGTATGTCCTGTCCGGCAGTTCGTCATAGAACCTGAAAATACCAAACCTGTGCTTATAGATGTAATTTATTTTTTCTTATTATAAATAAAAGAAGTATCTATACCATTGCGGAATACCACATTTTCCGCACACAGCCAGATAGTATAGACTTTGTGAATGTTTGCGTATTCCTTGTCACCAGCGGCAACAGTTGCCCTCAGACCGGATGCCGCATAATATACTGCCCGCGAGATTGTGTTCGGTTTCTTCTTTTTAAATTTATTCTGCATCTCAAAATTGACTGTAATGAGATTGATAAACAGACTATTTTCGTTTGAATAGGCTCTAAACGTAATGTCCTTTATAGTATTCTTCTCGACGCCGGCGCCCTCAGTTCCACTGATCAGGTCGATCTCGTCCTGAATGATTTCCTCATCGCTCTGATTCCCCCTGTCGCGTTCATCCTTGATCAGTTTCGCAATATCCAGGGGACTCAGATTTTTGTATTCAGGAATACAATTTTTAAGCAGAATCGCCGCTGTCCATTTGAATTTTATCATTTCCTTAAAAATTTCGTCTTTCGTAATGCTTGTCACCAGCGGCCATTTCAAACGCTCATTCATTCCGTGCACTTTTTTGTGGATTCCGTAAAATTATCCTGCTGTCCCATGTCGCTCCCCTTTTTGTTATGCGTATTTTCCTATATGTTTAAAATATTATATCACTCTGGCCTATATGTTTCAAGGAAAACTGACTGTGATCCTTGTCTCTGAAAATTTTCACAGTAAGCAGCTACCGAATCAATCTCATCATCAGCTCGCTGCCAGTGAGCATTTTATCCTTTGTGATGATGAGCAGCCTGTATTTCAAAAAGGGATTGAGCTGTTGTTTTGCCATCTCCGCATTGGTAATGTAAAAGTATCGCGCCTCCAGCTCCTCATAACTGCAGTCCACAAAGACAAGAATGCACCGGCATCTGGCATGATACAGCTTTAGATATGCACATAGATTTTCAAAATTTGGGGACTTATCCACATTTTTATCCGGATTACCCACTATTTCATCGTCGGATGCCAGAGCGCTGTCAAGCGATCTTCCCATCAGGATAAATGACATTGGTGTCACTTTTGAGGTAATTTGTCCGTCACTCCAGTAAATCATATTGCTGCGCATATTCTGAAACATCTTGTCGTGCGCTTTGAGCGACGCCACGGCGTCCCTTACAGAGCTGTGCACCGCATCGATATCACCTGACATGTCTGTCACAAATGCAATTTCCGGTTGATGACCCTTCGCCGGTGCATTGGAGGGTGCGTGAAAAATTTTGTCCACCCGTTTGTTTAATTCAAGCTTCTGAAACTGCGTCAGCGCCATTGTGTTACCCCCTCATTCTATTTTGTACCTTTTTCATCGTCACAAATTCCTATATGAAACACATCTTGTTCTCAAGTAATTTTTGTTTTATATTTTACCGTTTTATCTACTATTTTTCAATCTGTTATTATGTATTTTCTACATTAAATATTTTATCAGTTACTTTTCACACCCACGCCAAAGCAGTGGAAATCATGCGCCAAAATGCTTGCCTTTTAGCATTTTGTGTGCAAAATCTGTTATAATTCACACCTCAATAGCTTATATGTTGATAAAAACTGGCGTAGGTGTGAATTGTAACTTTTATCATTTGTCACCACTTTTCAAAATCTTATTGTTGAATGAAACAAAAAAGCATCCCTTAAACAAAAGAATACATTTTCTGTGAACTCTCATTATTTAATTCCAAAAATAAGACTCTTTTATTGCACTATTAAATAGACTAATCCCTTATCAAACAAACTACTATCTGAATATATAGGATTATTCTTTTTATGATAATGTTCTGTATATTGCTACAGTGGCTCTATTGATGTTCCGTTCGTTTTCCCCAAAAGCACTTTGCAGAAATCATGTACACCTTGATTTTCATTGTTCAGAACAGACATAAGCAAAGATTTTATATTGATTTTCCCTCCGTTTTTCTCATATTCTGCCAAATAGCGTGACCGGAACTCCCGATAGGATTTTCGGATATAACTGCCTGATTGCCATCACAGGTGTGATACAAATTATCTTTTCGTTTCCACCTTTCTGTTTCTGGTTTTTTTATGCCATCTGGTCAAATCTGTTGTGCATAATGTCTGCATTGGAAAGATCCTGCAGCATTCCGTCCTTATAGCCGATGCTCAGATTTAAGTCCGGAATATTATAAAAACCCTCTGCCAAAAGTTTCTTGATATTTTCCTCAAAGACGTTATAGGCCGCCCCTTTAAACTGGGCGTGCACTGCATCGGAGGTCTTTAATGCCTCCCTGTATACATCCAGAATATTTTCCCCCTGCCATTCACCAGTCCGGTTTCCGTCTGCCTGTATTGTCGTGGATCTTGTCCTGTCACGCTCACGAAACTGTTCAGGGTGTGATATTTCGGCTTTACATGATCAGATATGGATGCTCTGTTACTGTGCATGATATGATAAAAAAGTTCAATGCTTTGTATCGTTCACCTTCCGGATCACGATTATTGCTCTTCACTTTATCCTTTTCAATTTTGAGGTTTTCCTTCCATGCAGGTGTTTTCGGCGTATCTGGTGTGTAACGATAAGAAATGTTATAATAATTATAAAATGCTGTATCCTTCATACTTTCCCCTTAATTTGTAAATATACGATAACCTGTATCCTTTAAATCATACTAAATTCATATATATAGTAAAAGCCATTGGCATCTCTATATCTTCTGGTCAAAGCTATTTCTTCTTGTCATATTATCAGCAATAACGATACCCGAATCAAATGATAACTTCGCATTTTCATCTAATCGCTGTTCTTCTAACTTCTCATCCTCTATTTTTCTTTCTTCCGTCTTCTTTTCCTCTTCTTTCTTTTCTTCTCTTATCTTCTTTATTTTTTCTTTCAATTCTTGTCTTGCTTTTGCCAACCTTACCTATTGCAATGTACCTTTAAATTCATTTCAAATATGTCATGATAACAGCTTTTAATCGCTGTTCTCCGGACTCATACATGAGGCACTTGCAATTGCCTTCATCATTCACATCAATGAGAACATTTACACCATATTGGTCTGCAATATCCACTACATCCTCAAAAGGAATATAACCAATCTCGACATATCCCCGAAATTTCCCTTTGAATTGTAGAACCCGAACATGCCGTGTACAGTCATCCATATTTGTAAAAACAATCAGATTTCCATTTTCACAAAGTACCTTTTCAATCGTTGTAAGTCCTATCGCCCTTTTGGGCGGAATAAATGTAAGCACATTGCGCTTGCCCAAAATTTCCTTTATGACTTCCCAGTCAGATTCTTTTCTGTGACTTTTTCCAAGCTTCATTTTTAGTAATGAAACCTCTTCCTTTGAAATTAAATTCCACTCTGGTTTTTCAACGTCATATTTATCAAATTTTTTCATCTCTGTGTATTCCTTATTTTTTTAGTCTAAACCTTATTAATAGAATTGACATTTATTTTAATAATAAGGAAAGTACCTTAGGGCGGGCACCTTTCCCATATTTAAATTTTAAAGCATGCATCTGTGTTGGTCTGTATATTTATGATAATTACGAACACAGTAGTATCAGTCTTTGTATATTGCACCAACACACTTATTGACTAACACCTAAAGTTATAATCTCATTATCGCACCTACGCCTTTTTCTTACGATTTCGCTGCACAACCGCACTTTTAAAAGCTTTCATCATAGCTGGAGACAACTCCTCGCAATCCTCATCAAATACAATAGGGCTATTTTTTGCATCCTCAATTTCCTTCAGTTGTTCTTCTGTAGGCTTTTGCCCACTGTCAATAATGAATGTCTTGGTCATAATAAAGGCTCCTTTCCGCATTTGTTGCAAGTCTGGCTGAAATCAGCCGAATTGTATCTTTTCTTTCTGTAAATACCACAAACAATATATCACCAACCTTGCCTATTGCAATATATCGATCTTCATCATCACTATGCTCAAAGTCAAACATTTCAATATAATATGGATCATCAAAAACATAGGCTGCTGTCTCAAAGGAAATCTTATGTTTTTCTTTGTTAATGGTATTTTTATCTTCATCCCATTCAAATTTCATGTTTTATTATCCTTTTAAGCTATTACATACTTTGGATGTAGACCTGTTATGTAATTAATTTCGTTTCCGCATCTATTTTTTTATATCAATAGTATAACGCTACGCGCTAATCTTATCAATTAAATTCTTTTCTATGATCGTGTTCTTGACTTGGAAATTTTGATTGGCATCTTGATACAGTTACTAACTCAGCAGATATCGACAATTGATACACGAAAGTATGTTTTTATAGATGGTTAACGACTTTCGACTCTCATCAATTCTATTCAGAACATATCGCGCAAACATATGTTTTTGATAATTGATTAAAAATTTTTCCAACCCATCACTTTGCAATAAATTACCGCCACTACCGTACTAAAAAACGTCGCCACGATCGCGGGCGCTATGACTGCTGCCGGATTGGCGCTCCCGTACTGGCTGCGATATGCAATAATATTCACTGGTATCAACTGCAGCGACGAGATATTCATCACAAGAAATGTACACATCTCATCACTCGCTGTCCGCGCTCCACAATCCATAAAGCCATTCGCAGCCACGATACCTGTATTTGAGTCCATAAATTCCTCATTCCCGCGCTCCCGCTCAAGCTCCTCCAAGTCGCTCATCGCCCGCAATCCCCCTTGAGTCAAGGTAGTGACACGTACTTTTTGAAAAAAATAATGAAATAGGGCATTTTTTGCTTTTTTTAGGCACTTTTTCATTTATTTTAGGCATTTTTGACTTCTGCTTAGGATATCATATGAATTATCCCCCTTCCCAATTTAGCTTGTCCTCTTTTTCCTTTTTAATCTGTTCTGTCCGTTTCACATCTACAAAATGCGTCGCATATGCTCTCTCAATATCCTCTTTTCCACTTTTGCTAAATCGGAGTGGGATTACAGGCTTTCGTCCTTTTCCGCTTTTCGGTACGTTCGCTGAACGCACTTTTGTCCCCCACTGTTTATAATAGCAAAAAGACGGTTTTAAATTGGACTTCTCTGCATACTTTCGGATCTGGCTCATAATAAAGGAAAGTTTTCTAAGATTGCAGGTACAGACTTGTTCTAAATATGCAACTTTTCCACAGCGCCATTCTTCATACTTTTGCTTTGAAAGCACTCCCACATCCATAAGTACATCAACGGGAGCTGCATATCCTCTCTGTTGGCATTGATGATAAACTGCTGAATGTACTTTCCCAATTAATTCACTATCTGTCACTGTATTTTCCTCCAAAACCAATTTCCCGACTGCTAATATGAACAATCGGGAACATAACTCTTTCTTTTCTTATCATACCACAATTGCTCTGGAATTATGGTAAGTTCATGCCTATTCGGGCGAGTACAATATCTGTCGATATTATACCACAGCTCCACTGTGTTTTCTATCGGAAACATAGCTTTCATCTTGAAATTTAAAGACGATTTCAATGCGCTTACTACTATATACATATATCGCATCTATGAGCTGTCTGACAAGTTCTTTTGTAAGTTCTGTAAGATTCTCTTTTCCTTCCAGCAGATTTAAGGAACAAGGTTTTTCGTCCGGTGATGTCGTTTCTTCGGATTGATAGGCTTGCAGTTCTGTTTTATAGGTTTCTATCAGCTTATTGTTACTTTCCTTCGCCTGCATGAACTGGTCAACATTGATTTCGCCTTTTGCATAACGCTCATACAATAAGTAATTCTTATCTGTAAGTCCCTGTATCTTTTCCTGAAGCTGCTTTTTACCCTCCTGATTTTCTTTCATATGGTCACGAAGCTGCAATCTGTATAATTTCTGTAGCCGCTCCGATTCGCCTGCCAGCACTGCCTGATGTTTCATTGCAGATAATACAATTTCCAAAAGCTCTGTTTCCTTTATGTTTTCCGGACAGCACTCCTTTGATTTGGCTTCATAATAGTATCTGCAATAATAAGAAACATTGAATCTGCTTCTTCGCTGCATATTATGTTTGCAGCCACCACATTTCACGAAGCCTTTAATGGGAGAATCCATGCTTCCCCTTCTCCTTTTTTCTCCCTCGCAATATATCGTTTTGTCTAATAGTCCCTTATCTTCTTTTTCTGTCAGTATTGCAATGTTCTGTTTCTTAAAATCTTTATTGTTTACAAGTTCAAACAGTTCTTTTGATATAAGCGGTTCATGTGTGCCTTCGCATACTTTCCATTCCTCTCTCGGTAGACACTTCGTTTTTCTTGAACCGACCTCGGCAGTTTCTTTTTTGTGAAAAACAGTGTTCCCGACATACAATTCATTTTTCAGAATTCTTCCTACTATAGAACCATTCCACAACTTTTTTTCTTCATGGTATTTCCACTGGTAACTGCAACCGTTTTTCATTGCGTAAACCTGCGGTGTCGGAATACCATGACGATTTAAGTATCGTGCCACTTCTGTTTTTACCCCATATTCTGCATACTTTTCAAAAATCATGCGTACAATAGCTGCTGCTTCCTCATCTACTATAATGCGGTTATGGTCAGAGGGAGATTTTTTATAACCAAATGCTGCAAAGGTAGCAAGATAATTTCCTCTCATCCGTCTGCCCATTAGATCATTTTTGATTTTAACGGAATTTTCTTCACTGAAATAATCATACATCAGGTTCTCAAATGCCACGTCCATATCCGGTGTTATCCCGACATAATCTTTGCTGTCAAAACTGTTGTTGACAGCAATAAAACGAATATCCAATAGTGGGAATATTTTTTCAATGTAATTTCCGACTTCAATGTGGTTTCGTCCAAAGCGCGAAAAATCTTTTACTACGATACCATGCACTTTACCTGATTTCACATCTTCTAAAAGTTTTTGAACCCCCGGTCTTTCAAAATTCTTCCCGCTAAATCCATCATCTATATATTCCTTTATCTCATAACTGTCAAATTCCGGTCTTTGCTCCACGAACCTGCGGAGAATATACCTTTGATTTGTGATACTGTTGCTTTCATCAATCATATCGCCATCTTCTTTTGACAATCTCAGATACAATGCCATAATCATTCCGTTGCGCCTCCCTTCCGACAGTTTAAAATATATTTTTCACAATCATTAAAACAATCCTGATATTTTAGCTTTACTTCAACCCTGTTATCAGCAAAAATCTCTATTCTCTCAATACAGATTTCAACCATTGTTTCAGTCAGTTTTTTTGCATTTTGGAAGCAGAGCCAGTCTGACACTAATTTTTGTAATGCGGTCTGACATTTTTTTATCCCTTTTTCTTCTTTAACACACTTTTTCTCCTGTTCTTTGTATAATTCTATTTTTTCATGGTATACATCTTTATATTGCAGAAATACTGCCTGTGAAACACAGCCTTCTGCGTAGTCCGAATATGTCCGCATATACTCCTGTTCCAGACAGTTTTTTAAATTGATTACTTTTTGCTTTTTCGATTCTGTCTGCTTTAATTTTTCTTCAAAGGAATACTGAACATTCTTTTGAACAAGTTTCTTTATTCCTTTTATGAAACTTAAATGTTTTTGTATCGTGGCATAAAGAATGTCACACAATACATTTTCGGCAATGTTCCTTGTATCGCATAAGTCATTGTAATTTCTATGTGTGCTGCATTGAAAAGTTTTGTACTGCTCCTTCTTCCCATTTATAATACGATATTTATTTACCCTCACCATATTTGCCTTGCAGGAAGCGCAAAACAATTTTCCCTGAAATATATTTTTATCAAAAGATACAAGCTGCTTTCCGCTGGATAATTCGCATTTTCTTCCTTTGGGCTGACTTAATATTCTTTGTACATCTTCAAACATCTGCCTGTCAATAATCGGTTCATGATTATTTTCTATAACAATCTGTTCCTGTTCCGGCACCAGACTTACTTTCTTTCCAGAAAAAAAACTCTGCTCCGACTTATGCCTTATTATGTTTCCTATATATACAGGATTTTCCAACATTCTTTTGATTGTAGAATAGTGCCACAATTTCAGTTCATCAGCCTCTTTCCGGTATACGCTGCCTGACTGAAAATACTGCCCCGGTGTCTGAATATGATTTTGATAAAGCCATCTGCTTATTGTATAGTTGGAAATCCCCTCACTGCACTGTCTGAATATTTCCTGTACAATGGGAGCTGTCTGCTTACAAATGACATAATTTGTGCCGCTTTCATTCATCTGATAGCCGTATGGAATTGTAGCACTGCGATAAAATATGCCCTTTTCCTGCTTCATTCGGAATGTACTCCCTACTTTCTTTGAAATATCCTTTGCATACATCTCATGCATAAGATTTTTGAGAGAAATAAGCAGCAATTCCCTGCCGCAATTCTCATCGGCGCTGTCATACCTGTCAACAATGGATATGAAACGCACTCTCAAAAAAGGAAATACTTTCTCAATATAATTTCCTGCTTCTATGTACTCCCTTCCAAAACGGGATAAATCCTTGACAATCACACAGTTAATCAATCCTGCCTTTAAATCTGCCATCATTCTGCTAAATGCCGGACGTGAAAAATCCGTTCCCGTTTTTCCATCATCGACATACTCCCTCACGATATTCAAATCAGGGTGTCTGCTTACAAACTCATGCGCCAGCCTTCTTTGATTTTCCAAAGAGTCACTTCCTGTATAATCACTGTCCACTGAAAGCCTTAGATAATTACCAACATCATACTTTTTCAGTATTTTTTTTGCTGGTACAGCTTTTTTTAAATACCTGTCTGCCGTCCTAGCCATTGCTTTCCACCTCCGCTGAAGATAGGGAGCTAAAGTTCCCCGGCATTGATTCTACAATCCTGCACAGAGTTTCGTACTCGTCCTGATACTTAAAGGTAATTTCAATCCTGTTTTCTTCATAAACAGTAATTTTTTCTACCAATGTCAGCAATGTACTTCTGTCTAATGATGTGATATTTCCTGTCTTGGTAAAAGTTTTTATCCATTCGTTTGCAAACAATCCCTCTTTAAAAATTATTTCTATTTCTTCTTTTAACTTCTTGATAGTTTGCTCTATCTCTGTACATTTGCGGACAAAATTGTCTTTGAACTGTTCATACTCTTTTGCCGAAATCACTCCCTCTGCCAGATCCCTGTGCAAAGCCATCTCCACCCGTTTGCATTGATTTAACTCCTCATACTTTTCGAGTATTTCCTTATCGTTTGCCACCACGTCATTATAATTGATTTCTTTATCCTTAAGCGTGTTTAACAGTTCTTCCAGTTTGGAAGCATGGGCAATATGCCTTTTGATTGTATCAAGCAGAATTTCTTCAATCACCGACTGCTCTATACTGTGGCGGCTGCACCCCTTCCCTTTATTATAGGTAGTACATATGTAGTATATGGTCTGCGTGTTCTTATATTTATTGCAGCGCCTTACCATACTTCGCCCACATTCGCCGCAGAACATTAATCCGGAAAGCATAAACAAAGTATCTTTATCTGGAGAAATGCGGGTGTCAAGACTCAGAAGTTTTGCAACATTTTCAAAATCTATTCTGCTGATAATTGCCTCATGTGTATTTTCCCTTACCGACCATTCCGTTTCAGGCTTATTCACAACTTTGTCCAGTTTATAATTGACTTTTTCACGCTTCCCCTGTTCCAGTATACCAATATAGATTTTGTTTTTCAGTATCCGGTTAATCATTACTGCCGACCATTTTGATTTCACACTTTTCTGAAAACCGCTTTTATAGTTTCCGCCGGTCTGTCTTTTATACTCAGAAGGAGAAGCTACACCAAGTCCATTGAGCTTCTCGGCTATTGATGTAGAATTGAATCCTTTCAGTTTCCACTCAAAAATTTTGCGTACAATATCAGCGGCATATTCATCTGGTACAATCTTATTTCTGTCTGTTTCCAGTTTCTTATATCCATATGCAACATAAGAACCAATATACAGACCGTTCTCCCGCATAACTTCCTGATGACTTCTTACTTTTCCGGATATATCCCTGCTATAATTGTCATTAACAAAGTTTTTAACCGGAATTAACAGATTTACATCGCTCTGTGTCGCTGACAGGCTGTCGAAATGATCCAGCACTGACACAAATCGGACATTGTAAGATGGAAAAATCTTTCTCACATAACGTCCAGAGTCAATATAATCACGCCCTAATCTTGATAAATCCTTTACAATGACCATGTTTACCTTGCCACTATAAATATCTTCACACATACGCCTAAAGCCAGGACGTTCAAAATTAAGCCCTGTATATCCGTCATCTATATAAATATCATAAAGGGTAACTTTCGGCATCGACTCTAACGCTTTTAATATCAATGCCTTTTGATTGGCAATGCTGTTGCTTTCTTTTTTGTCCTTTACTGTCCGCAAATCTTCATCTTCTTTTGACAGACGCAGGTACACAGCAGCCATATAAGATATGAATGAATTATTCATATTACTTCCTCCTAATTTTATAGTGCTGACATAACCATAAAATCAGGGTTCCACATATGAATTTAGTCCTGAATATAGTCTAGCACAAAGTTTTGCATTTGTCCAATAAAAGTGTGAGAAGAAATTTATGTGAAAATTTATACATTTGCTGTTTTTAATATCAGTTCCTGTAATCGGTCAGTGAGTGTAACTGTAGTATCTTCAAATCCTATCTTAACGATGTATTCTCCATATTTGTAACAATACGGATTTTTAATCTGCTCAAGATAATCCCTTATCTGTCCTTCTCTGCTTTTCTCTTTATTTATCTTTACCTCCCCAATATCTGCAAGTTCTTCACGCTTAACCGTTCTTATATCTACATTCTTCATTTCTTCTATACTCAATGCGCATACACCTCTTTCGACTTTTCACAATTCATTATATTTACATCTGCCTGTCCTATATGTATCCATGTCCCACATTACTCAAATAAATTTATTACTTGGTATGTCTACCAATAAAAATCTATTTGTTATACTCACGACAGATGAAATCTGCCGTGAGTATCGCGCCAGCCGCAGCCGCGAAGCGGCATATTTCCTTATGCGGCTGTGTGCATAACTTTATACTGAGCGGTCAGTCTTTTCGACCGCCAGTATAAACAGACTTTTATTGATAGGCATACTAAAAATACCATCACAGGTGGCAGGCGGGAATCCTGCCCACATTGGACTTGCACCATCATCTCTCTATGTGACTGACTATCGTCAGATGTATCATTATCACGAAACTGCTTCATCGCCAATAGAACTCCCCTTTCCTGTATAAGAAGTTTCCTATACAGGAAATTTTCTACTCCAACGCAGATATTTTTCCGCTCGTACCTTTGCTTCAACATCATAAAATGCTTCTTCGCTTTCAATCCCATACCGGAACAGGCAGTCATAGCGTATCTGCTGTGTAGCTACACAGTTTCTCACGTCCTGTGAGGTTATTGTATATTCAATTGTCAAGGTTCCAAATATATTTCAACATACAAATCATTTATGACTTGTAATGCGAAACTACCAAATATTTTTTACAGGTCTATGTCAATTTTAAATTTTGTGACCACCGCAGTTATCAGCTTTAGCTCTAATCTGCGATAAATACTTTCATCTACATAAGAATATGTATTGCCATACTCGTCCTCTAGTTTTCTGGTGGAAAGTGTTATCATATAACCCTTAAAATGCTCAATAACTTTTTCCATTGCTAAAGGTTCACCTTTTGTTGCTTCCAAAATAGTTCTAAATGGCAACAAACTACGTTTTCTTTTTCTATTTGCATTTTGCACTATATTTTTCCTCCATAATTCTTTTCAGTTCTTTCAAAGAATTAGCTTTGTGATAAGTACTTTGCCCCAAATTCATCTGTCTTGCAATTTCAGCTTCTGACATTTCCAAGAAGAATGAAAGTAAAATGATGTCTTGTTTTTTCTTTGGCAACTTACTAATTGATTCGCCGTAAACGGTGGATAGCATGTACCTAGACCAAACCTGACAAATATGAGACAATAGACCAAGTCTTTAAATATGGTCT
>VSNM01000150.1 GCA_009774245.1 Lachnospiraceae bacterium
TACAGGGATTATGAATAGTATTGCGGAAATGCCAGAAAAATGATAAAGTAATTTCAGGCAAATGTAAATGAGGCGTACATCATGATTGGTTTATGCCTGAACATAAATTGGCAGGGGGAGATGGCATGGAAGTAAAACATGGTCTTGGTTACCAGAATTATGAAAAAATGATGCAGAATCACATATTTTATATCGATAAGACAGATTTTATCAGGCAGTGGTGGGATTATGCAGACGAGGTGACGCTGATCACGCGTCCACGCCGGTTTGGCAAGACGCTCAACATGAGTACGGTTGAATGCTTTTTCTCGAATCGCTATGAGAACAGGGGAGACCTGTTTGAAGGGCGCAAGGTCTGGGAGGATGAAAGGATGCGTTTGCTGCAGGGAACATATCCCGTTATTTTCATGAGCTTTGCAGGAGTAAAGTCGGGGTATGTCAAGGGAGAGGAGACAAGGCAGAAAAATGTAGACGCAGTGAAAGCGACGGTGAAACAGCTTTTGTCTGACACGTATACGAAGTACAGGTACATTATGCAGTCGGAAAAATTTGATGACAACGACAGGGAATTTTATGCGTCGGTCAATGACAACATGACAGACAAGATGGCGCAGATGGCAGTCAGACGTCTTTGCGGTTATCTGGAAAGATATTATGGGAAAAGGGCGATCGTGTTATTGGATGAGTATGATACGCCGATGCAGGAGGCATGGCTGTATGGTTACTGGGAAGAGACAGTCGCATTCTTCAAGGGCTTTTTTGTGCAGACCTTCAAGGACAATGAGAATCTGGAGCGCGGTTTGATCACGGGAATCACAAGGGTATCGAAGGAGTCCATTTTTTCGGAGCTGAACCATCTTGAAGTTGTGACAACCACCTCTGATAAGTATGCTACCAGTTTTGGCTTTACGGAGGAGGAAGTTTTCAGGGCACTTGATGAAGCCGGGTTAAGTGAATGCAAGGAGGGAGTCAAGAAGTGGTATGATGGCTTTATCTTTGGGAAACATACAGATATCTATAATCCATGGTCTATCATTTCTTTTATTGGAAAAGGTGGAGAGTATGCTGCTTATTGGGCAAACACAAGTTCTAATGACCTTGTGAGCACACTGATACAGACTGGGGATGCCGACGTAAAGAAAACGGTCGAGGATCTGCTTGCCGGAAAAAGCTTTTCGGCACCGATCGATGAACAGATCGTATTCAACCAGTTAAGCGGCAATGCCAATGCGATGTGGAGTCTGCTGCTTGCGTCAGGTTATCTGAAAGCGATTGGCAGGGAGCCGCTCCGCGAGGACAGGACGAGTGATGTGGAGTACATACTGACACTCACGAACAGGGAAGTCTGGTTTATGTTACAGAGAATGGTGAAGGACTGGTTTGGGAGATATGATGTGCCGACATACTACAACGAGTTTATCAACGCCTTATTGCACGACAATGTCCGTCGAATGAACACATTCATGAACAAGGTAGCGTTGAATACGTTCAGCTATTTTGACACTGGAAACAAGCCGTCGGAGGCGACGCATCCGGAGCGTTTTTATCATGGCTTTGTGCTCGGCATGATCGTAAACCTGTCAGACAAATATAAGGTGACTTCAAACCGTGAGAGTGGGTATGGACGTTATGATGTGATGATCGAGCCATTTGACAAAAAGGAGAAGGCGTTTATCTTTGAGTTCAAGGTGCTCGATGCGGACGACGACGAGGTGACGCTTGAGGACACGGTGGCAAACGCGCATGCGCAGATCGAGGAGAAGCAGTACGAGGCAGCGCTTGTCGCCAGCGGTTTCGCACCGGAAAATATCCGAAAATATGGATTTGGATTTCAGGGGCAGAAGTGTCTGATCGGATGACGAAACAGCCGCATGTATCATGTGAAATTTTCACATTGTACATGCGGCTGTTTAAATTTAAGTAGGAGAGAAGGTCAATCAATTATTCCGGGGAATATGTTTTTTTATAGTTGATTGCCGCCTCAATCAGGCCCTTAAATAAAGGGTGCGGTCTGTTTGGCCGGCTCTTGAGCTCGGGGTGCGCCTGTGTCGCGAGGAAAAATGGGTGTGATGGGATTTCCACCATCTCCACGATGCGCCCGTCGGGCGAAAGTCCTGACAGGAGCATTCCTTTCTCGGTGACGACAGCGCGGTAATCGTTGTTGACCTCGTAGCGGTGCCTGTGGCGTTCGTGGATTACCTCATTTCCATAAAGCTTGTAGGCTTTGGATGCGGTGTCGAGGTGGCATTCGTAGGAGCCGAGCCGCAGTGTCCCGCCGATATCCTCCACGCCGTTCTGATCGGGCATCAGTGCGATGACAGGGTGTGTCGTATTTGGATTCAGCTCGATGCTGTGTGCGTCATTGTAGCCGACGACATCTCTGACAAACTCCACGATGGCAAGCTGCATACCAAGGCAGAGGCCGAGGAAAGGAATATTGTTTTCCCGCGCGTAGCGGATCGCGTCGATCATGCCTTCGATGCCTCTGTCGCCAAATCCGCCGGGGACAAGGATTCCATCGACGCCCTTTAAGGTGTCTGCGACGTTGTTCGGATTGACCTGCTCGGAGTCCACCCACTTGATATTGACTGTGGCGTGCTGCGGGATGCCGCCATGCTTTAAGGCCTCGACAACGCTGATATAGGCGTCATGCAGCTGGGTGTATTTTCCAACCAGCGCGATCGTGACTTCCTGTGTGGGCGATTTGAGGTCATCGACCATTTTTGTCCAATCTGTCAGGTCGGGGGCGGGGCAGTCGAGATGCAGGCATTCGCAGGCAACCTCGGCAAGGTGCTCCTTCTCCATCGCAAGCGGAGCCTCGTACAGGTATTCGACATCAAGGTTCTGGAGCACGCGGGAATTTGGCACATTGCAGAACAGGGCGATCTTGTCCTTGAGACTCTGGTCAAGGGGATGCTCGCTCCTGCAGACGATAATATCCGGCCAGATGCCCATTCCCTGCAATTCCTTGACGCTTGCCTGCGTAGGCTTTGTCTTCATCTCCTGCGAGGCACTCAGGTAGGGAATCAGTGTCACGTGAATCAGGATCGCATTCTCATGGCCTATCTCATGTTGGAACTGTCGGATGGATTCCAGGAAGGGCTGGCTCTCAATATCGCCGACGGTGCCACCGACCTCGATGATCGCAATGCGCATGTCGGGATCGGTAAAATTGCGGTAGAAACGGCTCTTGATCTCATTGGTGATGTGTGGGATGACCTGCACAGTTCCACCGCCGTAATCTCCGCGCCGCTCCTTCTGGAGCACTGTCCAGTAGACCTTGCCCGTAGTCACATTGGAGTTCTTGTCCAGACTTTCGTCGATAAAGCGCTCATAGTGGCCGAGATCAAGGTCGGTCTCCGCGCCGTCATCCGTGACAAACACCTCCCCGTGCTGAATGGGATTCATGGTGCCGGGATCGATATTGATATAGGGATCGAATTTCTGCATCGTTACTTTATAGCCTCTGGCTTTGAGCAGCCGTCCGAGTGAGGCGGCCGTGATTCCTTTTCCCAGACCGGAAACGACGCCTCCGGTCACAAATACATACTTTACTGGCATAACCTGATTTTTCCTTTCCTCTTTTTGGTGTATTTCATAAACATTCTATTATTATACAACGGCGCGGTGATAAAAAGCTATACTTTTTTTGGTTTTAGAAACTTTTCACAAAGAAATCACAAAGATTATGTTGATTTATAACGATGAAATCTCTATAATTAAAATTGCGATGAACTGCACAGGCACGTTCTTGCTCTAGGGAACTGATCAGAAGATTTTTGACATGGGAAATCATGACATAAATAGACATAAATTCAGAAAGGATACCATAGGAAAATGGACAATAATCAGGTCAACAATTATGACAACAATTCCAACCGCGGTAACGGAGGACCGGGAAACGGCGGCAGCGGTGGGAATGGGAACAACAATAATGGCAGAGATCCGAAGAAGCAGAGTATTATCATTATGATCACTGCAGCAGTGCTGTCACTGCTCTGCATCAGTTATTTCACGCGCGCTGTGTCGGGCGCCACGACAGTTGAGATCTCGTATAACAAGTTTATCGAGATGGTGGATGCGGGAACGGTGGAGTCGGTCAAGATCGAGTCAAGTCAGATCGAGATCACGCCGGTGTCCAGTGCACAGGACAATCAGAGTCCAAACAGTCTGCTGGCATCGGCGGTCAGAGTAACGTATATTACAGGAAAGGTGGAGGATGACGAGACACTCACGCAGCGTCTGCTCGATGCGGGGGTTGAGGTGCGCGGAACAGTGCCTGATGGTTCCGGCATTATTCTGTCGCTTCTATATTATATTGTGCCGATTCTTTTGATGTGGGGACTGCTGAGCCTGCTTTTCAGGAAGATGACAGGCGGAGGCGGCGCATTCAGCATGGGAAAGAGCAACGCGAAGGTGTATGTGCAAAAGGAGACAGGCATTACCTTCCGCGATGTCGCCGGTGAGGATGAGGCGAAGGAGTCTCTGCAGGAGGTTGTCGATTTCCTGCACAATCCGGGCAGATATGTGAAAATCGGTGCGAAGCTTCCAAAGGGTGCGCTGCTCGTGGGACCTCCGGGTACAGGTAAGACGATGCTGGCAAAGGCGGTCGCCGGAGAGGCGAAGGTTCCGTTCTTCTCGCTGGCAGGCTCTGATTTTATTGAGCTGTATGTCGGCGTGGGCGCATCCCGTGTGCGCGATCTGTTTAAGGAAGCGGAGAAAAATGCGCCGTGCATCATCTTTATCGACGAGATTGACGCGATCGGCAGAAGCCGCGATTCGAAGTACGGCGGCGGAAACGAGGAGCGCGAGCAGACGTTAAATCAGCTGCTCTCCGAGATGGATGGTTTTGACGGCAAGAAGGGCATCATTATTCTCGCAGCGACGAACAGACCGGAGATACTCGACAAGGCATTGCTGCGCCCGGGACGTTTTGACAGGCGCATCATCGTAGATAAGCCTGATCTGAAAGGACGCGTCAATATCCTGAAGGTGCACGCCAAGGATGTGCTGATGGATGAGACGGTCGACCTTGACGCGATCGCGCTTGCGACGAGCGGCGCGGTGGGAGCTGACCTTGCCAACATGATCAACGAGGCGGCGATCAACGCAGTCAAGGAGGGCAGGGAGTTTGTCAGCCAGAAGGATCTGTTCAACGCGGTGGAGGTGGTGCTTGTCGGCAAGGAGAAAAAAGACCGCATCATGAGTAAGGAGGAGCGCAAGATTGTCTCCTACCATGAAGTCGGCCATGCACTGATCAGCGCCCTGCAGAAAAATTCCGAGCCGGTGCAGAAGATCACGATCGTGCCACGCACCATGGGAGCGCTGGGGTATGTTATGCACGTGCCGGAGGACGAGAAGTATCTCAATTCCAAGGATGAACTGCATGATATGATTGTGGGGCTGCTGGGAGGACGCGCGGCGGAGGAGATTGTATTTGACACCGTGACGACCGGGGCGTCAAACGATATCGAGAAGGCGACAGGCATCGCACGTTCGATGATCACGCGCTACGGTATGAGTGAGAAATTTGGTCTGATGGGCTTAGAGACTGTCGAGAGCCAGTATCTGGAAGGCAGGAGTTCACTCAACTGTGCGGACAATACGGCGGCGGAGATTGATACCGAGGTCATGAACATGCTCAAGGCGTGCTATGAGGAGGCGCTCGGACTGCTCCGCGAGAACCGCGATGTGATGGACCAGATTGCCGCGCATTTGATCGAGAAAGAGACGATCACCGGTAAAGAATTTATGAAGATTTACCGCGAGGCAAAGGGACTGCCTGAACCCGAGGAGAAGAAGGATGAGGCAGAGGAGTTCAATCAGACAAAATCCGAGAGTCAGGAGCCTGTCCGTGCAGGAGAAACTTCCGAGGGGAAAGAGCAGGGTGAGGCGTCACTGATTCCTGATGCAGTACAGCAGCCTGCATTTACGGCACAGCAGCCGGACGGGCAGGGAAACAAATGGAGTATGCCGCCCGCCTATGACTGGAATCCGGCGGCGCGCATGCAACAGGGGCAGTCTGCATCCTGGCCGTATCAAAATCAGGGATCAGAGTACGGGAATCCACAGTCACAGGAAAATACATCGCAGCCGTATCAGAATGTACCACAGCAGGATGACAGGAATCCACAGCCGCAGAATCCGGTATCACAGCAGTACCAGCAGCCGTATCAGAATGTACCACAGCAGAGTCAGATGCCGCCGCAATTCCAGAATCCGGGGCAGCAGAGACCATATCCTTATCAGAATCCGCAGAATGCGAGTCTGCCGGAAGATAATGGGAATAGCGGAGAGACTTCACGTTTTGGCTCGGTGTGGGACAGAAATGTAAACGGCAGCCGCGATGGTGGGAATCAGAATAGCGATAACAGATGGTAGGATATAGGGAGTGCATACGGGAAGTGTGTACTCCTTTTATGCGCAGCCCCATGCAGGAGCATGTTACTGTTCACTTCGTTCCGGTAACGAGGGTATATGCTGCACGAACAAATTTTCACTTTTGAATTGACAGGTTCTGTAATCTGTGATATGATAAATAAGAACAAATGAGCGGCTGAAAATATCAGGAATCGTTCATATAATAAAGAAAGGGCGTAACTCTTTAGGAAATGTAACACATGGTTTGTAGCGTGGACCATGAGGGAACTGGATTGTTACCGAGTGATAATAAATTGGAGATTGAAAACAGAACGCAGTGGCACCCGGCTTTTTGTGCAAGTATGGAGCTGGAATTGGCAGAAAATAAAAAAGATCTTACATATGACAGGGAGCATAATTTAAGCAGTGAACCGTTGAGAATTGATCTTTTGATTATCAAGAAGAATTCAGATGAGGTTATCAGAAATGAAATAGGGACTTTTTTTCTAG
>VSNM01000151.1 GCA_009774245.1 Lachnospiraceae bacterium
ATTTTAGTTTGACGCTTAAATTATACTACAAAAGATTGAGTTTGTATTTTATTTTTTTAAAAAGTTGTAAACTGCTGGTTTCCTTAAAAACATTTCAAAATAATCCATAATATTATGACTCCTTTTTTACTGAATACTAATTTATTTTACCATTAATGCATTTTAAAATCAAAATGAAAAATATTAATTCGATATTTATATCAGAATCAAAATATATTTTCCGGATAAAAATATATTTTGATTCTGACATAATTTTCAGATAGCTTTATATAACTATTTACATTATCCATGAAAATGATATCAGCATTTGGCAGTCGGATTTTTATAATCTTTTGAATCGGGAATACTATACAGGCATATTTATAAGGCTTCTACTGTATCGAACATATTTACTTTGGTGCCATACTTCCTTATGCTCTTTACATACTTTTTGTAGTTTGTAACACACTGAATTGCAAAAATGTTTCAAAGTATTATAAATACTGGATTTTTGTCGTTACAAAATTCACGCTGTTTCTTTAACCGATTTTTAACATGTTACATCAAAACCCTGCAGCTGTATATTTTGGATGCTGTTTTGTAACAAAGTTTATCAATATTGGTGTTACTTACTCCACTTCTGACGCTCTGCTATAAATCTATTTTTGTAACAACCTGTTACAGGGACAGTAAAAATATTTGTAACAGCCTGTTACAAAAGCTGATCATCCTGCTGTACCGACTCTTGTTTATTACGCTCTGCCAATATCAGGAAACACATGGCAAAAACAATGTCAGCTATATGCATTTAATATGTACTCAATATGTATTGCCCTGCATTATTATTTCAGTATGCTGACTTGAAATAATCATCAATAATTATCTCAAATCAGTATACTGAATCTGCATTTATTATGTATTATATATGCATACAATAAAGACCATACTGCCCATTTGTTATAGGATGCTTTCCAGAATACGATCCGGCCTGCGGGCAGGCTGCTATTTCAACCTAATGGTCTGTTCCATATCCGCTCACAACAACATTTCCATCACTGTCTGTAACCTTTATTAAACGGCCAGGAAGCCATCCATCGTAGAACACTTCCCTAACCTGTCCAAAATCTGTTACATCATAAATTTTATATTCCCCGTCATAACAATCAGACATGTCAAGATAGCTGATAAGCTGCATTTCTGAATATATGCTCTGACATACCTGGTTATTAATAATCTGCTGCACTAGAAATTTGCGCATTGCCGGTTACCTCCTCTTTGTTACTTTCTTCAGTATTGTATTTAACGAAATGCGGTTCGCACAGTTCTGGTTTATCTGCAAAATAGCAGTCCTCACACCCCCTGTAATAGGAACATTCCCCACAATTATGTACAATGTCATAACCCCTTTCCATATATTCGTCCCTTAAAGCTATAGGACAATATCCATTTATGCATTCAACCCCGCAGTAATTTCCGCATCTTTCCCCCATGATATGTTCATCTCCTTCTCATCGTCAAACTGCATTTCTTTTATCCGCAGGAATCATACTGGGATATCCGCTTTTAACAAATGGCTCATTGAAAAGCATTACAAGATGCATTCCCATATAAAACGTGAAATTTGTTTTGACATAATCAACTATTTCATAAACCTCCTCCAGATGATCCGGGATTTCAAAATCCTCTTCTGTATACCATTTTCCACTTTCTTTGAAAACATAAATTTTTACCTGGTTCATTATTACATCTTTTCCTCCCTGTTCTTCTATTGCAAAATACAATATTGATTATACTTCCAAGATACGATCCGGGCTTGTACGCAGGCTATAGCTGCCGGACAGAATACAAAACACCAGTAAATACCAGTGCTTTGCCAACATATGATTTAATTGGTGTCCGTATTTCTAAGTTATGCATCTCAAAAATCTCTTTCCGTAAGACGCATCCTCATGCGGCGGAACCGCCCGTTGATTCCGTGTACGGTAGTGGAAAATATGTCTGCGATCTCCCGGCAGGTCAGTCCGTCAGCCTTCAGGTATACCATCTGCTGTTCTGTTTCCGTCAGGCAGGAGAGCACTTCCATTGCAAACAGCCGGTCGGCGGCCTGCGCCTGCAAATCCTTCTGACGGTCGGGCAAAATTTCATTCAGGGCCAGCCCGTCACTTGTATGGGTATGGATACTGACCATAGGTGCCTTGCGCTTCGGTTTGTTCTCATAAGAGTAATGTTTGTTCAGGCTGTCGCTCATTTTTGTCCTTGCAATCGTACTGAACCGGAAATGGGACAGGGCAGGATTTTCGTCATATTCCTGTACCGCCTGAAGATAGCCGAAAATCACAATGTCATAGTAATCGTCAGCCGGGAGTCCTTTCTGGTTCAGAAACCGGAATACAACATTCTGGTGTTCCTCCGCAAACTGTTTCTGCAAGGGTGTCATTTCATGTAATTTGCTCATATATCATTCTCCTTTTCCTAAAAAGAAACACCAAAATGGTATTTCCTTCTTCCAGAATCATATCCGAGCCTGTATACAGGCTGTTATCAATAATGACTGGCCACAAAAAAAGCAGCCTCTGCATTTACTGCAAAAACTGCTTTATATATCCAGATCAGTTACCCTCAATGGCCTAATACTGCCTTAATCTCGTCAATACCATAACCGTATTTAAAGGCAATCTGCTCATCAGACATTCCGGACTGATAATCCGCGATAATTCTGGCTGCGATCGCCAATCCCTCATGCCTGCCCTCATTCCGTTCATAACTTCTCACTGCATTCATGTCCGCCTGTGCATATTTTTCTGCCAACAGCATAGCCCTTACCTCCTTATTCTCAGACAACTCCTTTACCTCCGCAATAATATCCCTCATGAAATTTTTATCTTTTGCGGATTTAAGCACCTTTTCATCATTAATGTCAGCAACCAGACTTAATAAAATCTGCAGCTCATCAAGGCGGTTGCCGGCACTGTCATGTTCCCCGTTCCTGCCTTCCCTGAACTGTTTCAGGCATTCATCAAGCTGCACGAATACCATTGTCATCATGGAATTAAATGAAATGCCTGAATCGGCAGTCCTCTTTGTAAACCTGTGTATGTATCTTTCGCTTGTTTCATTGAATTTTTTAAATTCTTTCGGGCTGTTTTTCATCAACACCACAAGCAGGACTCCTGCCGTATTTGAGTAAGAAACTTCCGATTTCTTCTGTCCCTCCTCCACACTGTATGAAAACATCAGCATATCGGACGCATACAGCTCTGCCCTCCTGAATATATATTCCTGTAGTGATATCTGGAACTCCGTATCGGAATGCCTGCCATCTTTGAGTTTTGCGGGTTCGTCAAAGATAACTTTTTTAGAATTCCTTGACTGCATCAGTCCCTCATTTGTATAACTGCCTTCAACCTCAATGGAATCGTCCTGTACCACATTTTTTAGCAGATACGCAAGGCGCTCCCTGTGTGAGTCAGCGCTGAAAATCCGTTTTGCGATGGTATCTGACAGCAGGGAAGGCAGTTTACTGCCGGCCAAGACTTCCGCAATCTCTTTCCTGTCCTGTTCTTCAAGCATTTCCAGAAGCTGGTTTTCATATTCCTCTGCACGTTCAGCAGCCTGTTCCTTTTTCAGCAGTTCCACAATGGTTAAAACAGCCTGTTCCTTCAATTTGTCCATGTAATATAATTCTCTCCTTCTTTTCCGGGTTCCGGTTAACGAAAAGGAAAATTTCTTTCCTTTTCATTATATCACGTAATCCCACAATGTCAAAATATTACTTATGTCATCACCTATACATACACTGATTGCGATAACGCGGTATTTCCCTGATTTCGCCCCTTCATGACGGATTGGTGATAATCCAGCTCATTTATAACAGCCTTAATTGTCTCAAAGGCTGCAGATAGTTCCAGATACCGAGTAATAAAGCCAACTACTTCCGTATAAAGATACATCTGCTACTGTTTTGTCAGCCTGTTCAGAGCAGTGATACGTTTCTGTTTTTCCATGTAAATGTCCGCACCATAAATATTTTCATGCTCCAGGAGCTCTGTCATGTCAGTGTCATGTAACATTGCCGCCGCAGTGTCAAACCATGTAATTGCAGGCCCGGATTTAAGTACAAAGTCCATGCCCCCCAGTCCGGTTCCTGTTTATCTGAAATATCCGTTTAACTCCCCGCCTACAATCTTATAATCTCTCCCACCTGCCTGTCATAGAAATATAACGAATAGGAAAGGATTTCTTCAGTACTCACCTGTGAATCATTGATATCCCTGATCATGCACTTAATTTCCGGCGCCTCCTCGTCACGATCGGCTGGTAATAGCAGCAGCTCATGAATGGAAGATGGAATAATAAAGAGGTTACTGCCGATTTTGTCTGCAAAATCATGAATCAGGTCAGGATACAGCATACAGGCTGCACCCTCCACTCTTCTTTTGTTACTGAGCACATACATTGGAACACTTCCCGCAAGCTCCGGCATATCGCCGTCATATTGAAAATCCTCCGGATATTCTTCTATCGGGGTTTCCATCATCAGTTCATGCAGAACCTCTGACATTGACTTAATCTCATGCCTTAAAAGTGACTTTGTATTCTCATGTGCTGCCTGATACAGGTCTTCCACAGATACATCCCACATTTTCAGATGTGCGTTATGTATGAGTATTGATGACATCCCAAGCTCTTCCTGTGTAACCAGGCACTGAAAAACAATGGACAGATCCAGAAATTCCATGTGGGGTATGTCCTCCAGCAGCTCCTTATTTTTGCCTGTATTAATCAGCTTATAAATAATCCGCGACCTTACATTCCCATAATTCAGAAAATATCTCATGTCCACAAACTGGTTTATTTTGTTCTTTTGATATGTACTGATTACGTCATCAACAACATTGGCAACCGTTGTTTTTCCATTTACATAGTCCTGATAATAATTATTGAGATAAATAGTCGGGGAAATATTACTGTCATTCTCCGCAACTGTAATCCCTGTCAGCATTACCCCGTTATTTTTCCTGACATCATTGAGTCTTATTCTGAAACCGGCGCCTGCCATCTTTCCGACACCCTCTTTTATTTTCTCTGCAAAATCTGCAAAATCTGCAAATCCAGTCATTTTTCCTCTCCTTTGCTCATTTTTAACAGTCTTTCATAGTCCCCGGATAACTTTCCCTCTGTCAGGGCTGCAAATATTGATAATGACATACCTATCCCGTTTATGTACCCGTCAAGTCTCCTGTATTCCTCAATATGTCCTGAATTTTTCTGCCTTTCCATGGCTCCGTCAAGCTTTTCACGCATCAGCATTACCCATATTTCATACAATTCATTATTTAATTCCCGTTTCTTTGCTTTCATTGCATCAGTCTCCCCTGCATCCTCTCCTAATCAGATAAGGCGGAACATTCGTCCCGCCTTATCTGAAAATACTATATTTAAGCTGCTGATTTCTTTGCTTTCGCCGCTGCCTTCGTCCGTGGTTTTGTTTCCTTTGGCTTCTCAGGGATCTCCTCTTCCACTGCCTCACTGGATACTGCCTTACCAGCTGCCGCCTGCTGCGGAGCCTGCTGTTTATTTGCGGAACGCAGGGACACGTCCCAGTGCGTAATATCCATGGACACATTGGAGATACCGTCTTTTTTATATGTATTAATGACAAACTCAGCATCTACCAGCATACCTACCTGGATGGTAAGATTCTGGGGTACAAATCCCTGCATCGGGACAAATCTCGTTATCTGTTCGCCCTTACTTTTACTCCAGTAATGATCGGCGATAGTAACAAATACCTTTGTACCGTTCTCGCCGCCTTTAACGGACTGTACGGAATCCCATGTTCCTTCGGCATTTTTTACCATAATCTTTGCCACATTGCCTGCAATTGAATTTCTCTGCATAATCTCATTCTCCTACTCTATATTTTGTTTTTCAAACACCTTCCGAACATAATAAGGCTTTTCCCAGCCAGTATCGGTCACGGAAGTATACCACCTGTATTGCACTTCCTTGACAAAAACTAATTAAAAGGCAGTTCCTCATCAATTTCGTCAGGAATATTTCTGAAACCATCGTCAGCTGTCTGTCCCTGAACGTTATTTTCCATGTAATTATCTGTGCTGCTGTCTGCACTGTTGTCTGCATTATCATTGAACTGGCCGCCTGCAACACGCATTCCCCTGTCCGGATCTACACGGGCTCCGCCGTTTCCCATACAAAGACTGAAATCCCAGTTGACAATATCAAAGGCAATTGATGTATACCCGTCCTGGTCAATATAAGGATTCACAATGAAATCAGCCGCGATAAACTGTCCCTTGGAGAGTGTCGCGCCTTCCGGTACAAAACCCTGGAATGGAATGAGACGGGTATCAAAGCACTGCTTTGTTTTAGACCAGTAGCGGTCAACAATAGAAAGGAAAACCTTTGTCCCCTCCCCCATGCCTGTAACTGCCTCGCAAAGAACCCAGTCATTATTTTCATGAACCCGGATGCCTGCAATTGTTCCTATAATCGTATTTCTTTGTGCCATAACAAAATCTCCTTTTCGTTTATTTTTTTATTTCAATACACTATCCGGGCCCGACAGGGCAAACATCATAAACAAAAAGGAATAAATAATACATATAAGGTGAGATGTATTATATATATTAAATGTACTTATTTATATCAAAATATTAACTATAAATGCACTATTTAAATCATTTATGATATTTTTTGAATAATATAACCTGCAAACGAATTGTAAAATTAAATAAAATGCTCGGGGCGTCACTTTATCGCACTGT
>VSNM01000152.1 GCA_009774245.1 Lachnospiraceae bacterium
AGTCGGGCCAAACGAATCATGGAACTATATAATACGAGGCTTGAAATAATACATTTTATTTCGTGACGGTTCCTTAGGTACTGTTCGGCAGCTCCATAATCGGCATTTTTAGAGCTGATATGTTTGAATGTTGCCAACGGCTTCACCTACTTTCTGCAAGACTTCAAACTTCAAGGCGGCAAGCTCCGCTGTGGCGGCTCGTACCTCTTGGGAGAGGGCGTTATAAGGTGCGCCGTACTCGTTCAGACAGCGGGCAATCTGGTTCAAGTTGCCGCCGATTTTCCCGTATTCGGCTGTGAGTTTCCCAACGGCAGAAAGCAGTTCATCATTGACCGGGGAAACAGTAATGACCAGGCGTATGCTCGACTTGGTAAGTGCTTGCCGGATAAACTCGGCTTGGCTCATTTTGCAGAGGGTGACACGCTCGAAAAACTCGGCGTATTCTTCCTCGGTCAAGCGTGTCTTGATTACCCGGTGGCGGTGGGGCGTGTTGTATCTTTTCATGGCTTTCAGCTCCTTTCTTTTTATGGTTTGCCCTCTCACCAATAGGAGAAAAACAGGGGGCAAAGCGGAAGTGTTTTTTGAAAAATCCGAAAATATTTTTTCGGGGATTTTTCAAGCGGCGCAAGCCGCAAAAAGGCGGGCTTGGGGTGGCAACCCCAACAAGATTCCCATAGGACAAAATGAACCGGTAGGCGAAATTTGGTACTGTGGTAGAATCTTGCTCTTAAAAAGTGTCGGTTTCCTCTGTGCTGGCTTCTGTCAATACTTTTAGTGCCGCAAGCGGGGATATTGCCAAAGCTGCGGCGATATTTCTCCCCCTACTACCTACAACACCACGCAAAGCAAAAATGACGGAGATTTGCGGAAATTTCTTCACTTTCCTTTCAGTTCCCACACCACCGAAAATTGAAAACTGCCAAACAAAACAGGTGGGATTTTCCTTTGCCTGCCCTCCACGGACAGCTTGCGGATTTGCCAAACAAGAGAGAGAATTTATTTCAGTCCCCCTTGCATGGTATAATACTGACAATTTTTCAAAATGCCAAAAATGGACGCAAAAAAACAGGAAACCTTTTCTTGATTTCCTGTCTTGGTGTGCCGTTCTATGTAGCGGCGGTTATTCAGTTTTTAGCTGGCTATAATTCCACAAACTGGAATTCTGATAAGACACTTTTTATAGAATTTAATAACTGTTATATCTTATCTTCAAAAAGTCCGTAAACCCTTGAAAATGCTAAATTTATAGCAAGTGAGTTTGCCCTTATGCTTTCCCTTGTGTTATATCCTTTTCCCTCATGTTACGAACTCTCATAAGGGCAAAAATAAGGGAAACAAAAACCTGTAACATACAAGAAAAACTTGCTACGCAAATTTTTTTTGTCAAGAATTATAACATGAAATGAACAGGACAGGAAGAATTGATTGGAATGCTTTCAAAAATTTCTCCAAAACTCAAGAAGAAATGACGAAAAAATATGAGGTTTATTCATGTAACATACAATATGCTCCATAACAGTATTGATGTAACCACTTTTGACGGATATATTTTACGGATAGATTACAGCAAAGCGGAAGAAGGATTAAAAAACAACGCCTTGCTCCGAATGTGCCTTAAATGCTTTGGCAATAGACAATCCCCTTGAATACGCAACACTGTATCTTGAGGGCGGTATGCAGAAATGGATAGATGCGGAAGATTCATTAGAATTGTGTTAACATATTTTTCTTTGTACGGAGGACTGGTCAAAATATAAACCAGTTCTCTCTTTATTTGTAAAAAGAAGAATGTTATAATTTCATTAATCTAAATACATGAAAAGGAACACTTATGAAAGCCGATATTCAAGAACACTACGATTCCATACAGTTCAAAAAAGCCTTGCAGGAGTTACATATTACTAATGTTTCAGAACTGAATTTCTCATTACTCACGTAATCAATGCCACCGGTAACCTTATCCAAATCAATTTCTGACAGTTCCTGCATAACATTACCTGCCGGATTCTCATAAGACGTAGCTCTTTCCATTGGGTTTCTCATTTTTTTTCTTGACATAAGTGTTCCCTCCTGTAATTAAAGTAAAAGCAGATACAACTAATAACACTCAGCTCTTTTTTTATACAGAATCCAATACATCAGATATGATGCAAAACATAACATGATGAAACTAATAAATGCAAATTTCCTGTTTAAGATTTCTTCTGGTATCTGTTGAAATTGAAGAAGAACTAATCCCGCCGTGAGCGGATAAAAATTCACAAGCTTCCCATTGCTGATGAACACAACCTGCACACCTAAAATCATAGATATAAGCGCTCCCCATACATATGTTCCCTTCTTATGGGATGCAATCAGAATAATTGGCAAAACCGCAGTCACAATGCAGATTTGAACAACGATCATCAATACAAAAGAGCATACTATTATCTTCAAATTGATCCCTTTGCATCCGCATACAACGCCAGCCGCAAGACATAAAATCCATTCTGAAATCCCTGACAACGCACCAAATAGAAATATCAATACTATTTTAGCTTTTATGATCATATTCCATTCGATCGGTATTATGAATATGTTTTTCTGTGTATCTTCAACAAACTCTCTGTTTATGTAATATCCTCCCATCAAAGCGATGGTAAATGGCATAAGAAGCGTTACATTATTCCAAATTGCAGCATCTTCAAGCACGGAAAAAAGTCGTTCTGCATCAGACACTGCCAACATCTGGAAACAGGATATTACTACCGATAAAACAGCACATAAAAGCCCCACTGCATTCATTTTTAACCTTTTCAGTTTCCTGATTTCTAATGCTGTTGCTTTTAATATGGTCATGGGAATTCACACCTCCTGATATTCATAAATCAACAAACTCATTCCTACTGACAAACCCATAGTAAACATTAAAACTGTCCATCCGGTTAATTCCGGAAAATACAGGGCATCTATCCCATGTTGAAGATTCGGTGCGTATTCAACGATTTGATATGGATATGTGACTCTCATAGCAATGCAGACCGGCATATATACATTTAACCCATTCAGCATTGTTAACTGCCATGTAAAAAGAAAATTTGCTATCAGTAAACAATTTGATATAATCAGAGACAACAAAAAATCTTTTTTGAAAATAACAACTGCAATTAAGATGGGCGATGAAGCAAAAATGACCGCAATACCAGATAAAGCCATTGCAATAAATCCTTTAACCGGATATAGTGTTCCTTCCGTTAAAAATCCGCCTATAATACCTGTGCACCAAATTAGTACGATAAATGCAAACGCAATTATGACTGAAGCGCAAATTTTTATGAATATAATCTTCCATTTTGCTATACCTGATAATAAAACATTTTTTAATGTGTCGTTCTGTTCTTCGGTCTGCAGCAATACGACCAACGACATAATAAATAAACATGGCATCACTAAAAAATTTCCAAAAAGTATATTTAAGCCAACCAGATTTTTATAAGAAAGATGCTGCTTCAGGCACAAAAGAGTATTTGCAATTGGGATAACTGCAGCAAGTAACACCAGAACTCGGGTTATTTTCTGATTTTTGAATTTTTTCAACTCATTCATGAAAATCCTGACCAATGTCCACCCCTCCTGTTACTCGAATAAAATAACTTTCCAGGTTTTCTTCCTTAAAACCAGCCTCTCTCACGCCAATCCCTGCCATAACGAGATCTCTTATAAATTCTTCGATATTTATTTTAGAATCATAAATCAGCAGTTCGCCTTTGGCAGACAATTTATATCTGGGGCTTTGATATTGATTTCGTAAAATTTTGACAATGCCGTCCGTATCGGTCACCTTAATCTTGATATACTTTTCTCTCTTTACACTTAATTCATCTTTACTGCTTTCTTCTATCAATTTTCCTTGATCAATGATGCCGATATCATCCGCAAGCATTTCTATCTCCTGCAAAATATGACTGGATATTAAAATAGTTTTCCCCTGTTCATCACAAAGCCTCTTAATAAACGCCCTCATTTCCGATATACCTATAGGATCCAGGCCATTTGTAGGTTCATCTAAAATCAAAATATCGGGATCGTGCATAATTGCATAAGCTATTGCCAATCTTTGCTTCATTCCTAAAGAATACTGTGAGAATATTTTTTTATCCCTGTAAGGAAGGCCAACCTGCTCTAAAACACTTTCTATTTCTACGTTATCTTTTCTTCCTGCATATTCGGAAAAGATCTGCAGGTTTTCTTTTCCGGTAAGATTTGCGTAAAATCCTGGTGTTTCAATGGATGCTCCAATATGAGGTAAAATTTTCTTCCTTTCTTTCTGTATATCTTTTCCCAACACGCAGGCCTGTCCGTCAGTAGGCTTAATTAATCCTAAAAGCATTTTCATTGTAGTCGTTTTTCCGGCCCCGTTTCTTCCCAATAAGCCATATATTGTTCCTCTTCTTACATGGAGATTTATATGGTCAACAGATATGTGGGAGCCATATACTTTTGTCAGGCCAGTAGTTTCTATGACCGTTTCACTCATTATATGTAACCGTTTCTCCTTTCTGCCAGAGTCCTGTGGGCTTTTATAAGTACACAATAGCAAAAATATTACAATAACTTTCTCAGTTCATCTGCCTCCTCCTCTGACAACTTTCCATCACCAATAAAAGCTGCGACAAAACGGGAAAAGGAATTTCCATAACATTCAGCCACCATTTTTTTTGTCCAGTTATGAATATGCTGTTCTTTTGTACACAAGGCATAGTACACATTATAAGAGGACATCCCCCTGTCTGTTCCGACCAATCCCATTTTCTGCAGTCCAAGCAAAAATGAATTTAAAGTCTGTACTTTCCATGTCTTTTTCCACTCATTTACAGCAACATCCATAATCTTCCTGAATGACATTGGTTCCTGCGATGCCCACAATAATTCCATGATTTGTAGTTCTGTGTTCGTCAAACCGTAATTTTTTTTCATCCGACTCATTCCTTTCCATATATTAATGCGGGCAAGATTTATAAATTAAAGTACTTTTTAACTCTCCGGTTTTTGCAGCAGAGCAGATAGAACAATGCCATGCTTCATAGCTATTTATTACGCATCCCCCATTTCTGTCTTTTTTATGGTCATTCAAAGTTCCATGTATGGAAAAATCGTGACTGCAAAGAATTCTGCTATTTTCTTCTATTTTGCTTAAATCATAAGTCTTTCCATTATCATCTACAAAAAAATAATCTGACGGCAATTCTGCCCGATTTGTTCCTTCTGGTTCGACTACGAAATTAATATCTGTTCCAAGATCATAACCTGTATCATTATAAATTGTCTGTGGTGAATCATATGCAAAAGTTGTTATCCCACCAACCATGCATATAAATATTGTCATAACAACAGGCAGTACTGCTTTGTATTTCTTAACTCTTTTCATTTCTAAAATCCTCCTTTTATAGATCCATTTACTTCTGCTATTTGCCATACCAATAATGAATTGTTCTTTATTGGTAAATTCTTTATGCACAGCTAATTTTAAAATCAGCTCTCCATATTTTCTGCGTTCTTCTTCTCCTTTTCCGCCAATTACAAAGCTGTCACAATACATTTCACTGGTAACCGAAATCTCATGAAACATAATATAAACAAAGGGATTATACCAATGGACAGCCAACACTAATAATCCAATATATTTTATTAACAAATCATGATGCTTAATATGTACCAATTCGTGCCGAAACATATATTCATATTTATTTTCATCTATATCTTCATCCCATTTGGGTAATATCAGAATAGATGATAAAATACCGCTTGTCATTGGAGAATTGCAGTATTTGGAACAGATAAGTTCTATTTTCTTTTTTATCCCCATTTCTTTCTTTATATTATAAAAAATTTTCTGCTCCAAATTTGTTGGTTTTTCGGAACCGACAATGCAAACTTTTTTCCATTTCCAGTATTGGATAATCCGTTCTCGTATGATGGCAAACGCAACAATCGCAATGATAAGAAGAACTACCAGCATATAACTAACCTTTGAAGATAGTTTCATAAAGTCCTGACTCACAATAATGGTATATTTACTATCCATATTTACTATTATATGGCTTATTTTATCCCACAACAGCGGAAAACATCTACGGAGCACATTCAGTATGAAATACTTGAATAATGAAATTGGAATAAGATAAAAAGCAGTCGCAATTTTTAAAATTCTATATCTCCACTCTAATGAAAAAAATCTTTTCGTTAACGGATAGGTCAAAATATATAAGATAAAAACCATGTTTCCCGACAACGACATATTGAATAGAATGTTTTGGCGCATATATATATACTTCCTCCACATTTTTAAGGTATTACATCTTTCTTACAAAAAATAATTTTCTAATCCGCTCAAATACTTTATCTACTTATTCTTTTTATACATTATATTTTCTTTAAACGAATTAATATTAATTCTTATTAGATTATATTA
>VSNM01000153.1 GCA_009774245.1 Lachnospiraceae bacterium
GATTATAACAATATTTATTCCAATAGTTGCAGGAGGAAAATGAAATAACAAATAAACTAATCCTGTTAGTACATAAAAAGAACAATACAATGCCCACTCACTTGTTTTGTTCACTATTCTATTATCAAAAAATATGTACATAAATTTTTTTAAAAGAAATGTTCTAAATAAATTAGTGCATATTGTTGTAATCAGATCAAACATTTTTGTTCATCTTCTCCCACTCGTTTTTTATTATTTGTTCCCTTACATTTTTTCTATAAGGTAAGCTTACATTTAACAATATACCATTCTGCATTTTTATTACTTCATAGGAGCATTCCATAACAAAGTCTAAGTTAATCAAATAGGACTGATGTATTAAAATAAAATTATGCGGAACTATGGTTGCAATTTCTTTCAATTTTCCATTAAATTGTACTTCGTCTTTTTTTGTAACTATGTTTATTTTTTTGTTTTGACTATAAAAATATATAATATTTCTAAAAGGAATTTTACAGTGGCATCTTCTGGTAGAAAATTCAAAAAGTTGATTTTTACGCTCGTATATTTTAATAGCTCTATTCATTACATCACTTACTACATTTTCCATTAATGGCTTAATGAGAAAATCTAATGGTTGTATTTTAAATAAATTTAATGCATAACTACTTTTAGAAGAAATATAAACAATTAATGTTTCTATATCCTCCAATTCATCTCTTATAAATCCTCCCACCTTTATACCATCTGTACTTAATAATTCTATATCAAGAAAAAGTATATCAAGCCTATCCCCCTTTTTTAAAAACTCACATAAACTTTCTCCTTCATACCAAACAGTTACATCTATTTTAATACCCTGTTTTTTTCCATAATCATAAAGCATATCTTCCAATTGTGCGCAAGTTCCCTTTTCATCATCGCAAATACCTATATGAAACACGTCATGACCTCCTATAATTTTTGTTTTATATTCTACTGCTTTCTTTTCCATTTTTCAATCTCACTTTCTTTATTTACTTTATACTGCATATAATAAATATTTTCAGTATATTTTTCAATCATTTTAATCCAATAAAAATATTTTAAAACGATTATTTATTTTTTTAAAGGCATAAAATAGGAAATAAGAGGAGAAATAAAATATGTATGAAGATTTTATTAGGGAACGTATTAATAATTTACGTATGCAACATAACCTTTCAGAATATCAA
Source organism: Lachnospiraceae bacterium (assembly GCA_009774245.1). Classification (GTDB taxonomy): domain Bacteria; phylum Bacillota; class Clostridia; order Lachnospirales; family Lachnospiraceae; genus COE1. Next base: position 1,197 of record VSNM01000153.1, read on the forward strand.
TTGAGCTTAGACTTAGGACATTCTCAAGGTTATATCCAGTCAATTACATCTGAAAGAATATTACCTTCCATGTCAGCATTTTTAGAGATTTGTGAATATTTCGAGATTACTCCTTTAGAGTTTTTTGATCCATCAATTAGTAATCCACCATTATTTCAGGCTGTAATAAATGATATTAAAACACTTTCAGAAAATGATTTATTACTCTTATCATTAGTATTAAAACGTATTACCTCAACTTCTTCAAGTATTGAAAAATAATCTGTAACCGACACACCCTCCGGGAGTGTCGTGGGTAGAATAGCAAGCACTGCTCATGTCCGAACACATGAGCAAAATTTCCCATACTTCCCTGGCGTCCGTATGATGAAATTTTCATAGGAAAGTATCCCTAACCCTCTCTGATTTTCTTTGCTTTTTCTCCGCAAGTCCTTGACCTTCCCCCGCAGATTTGCTACAATAGCACTTGGATAATTCTATCCAAAAGCAACTGAACAGGCATGAAACACGACTGTTGTAAATCGAACATTTTACAGCAGTTTTTTTATGTCCAAAACAGAAAAGGAGTTTTAAAAATGGCAAACAGGACACGAACCAACCGAAATGAATTTCACTTAGATGATAAAGAGCAGTATATCCTTGACGAGAAGTTTAGGCTGTCCGGCATGAAAAGCAAATCGGCTTTCCTGCGGAAGCTGATTTTATACGGATATGTCTATGACGTGGATTACAGTTTTTTGCGGGATTACAATACAGAGCTTGGACGGATCAGTTCCAGCCTGAACCAGATTGCGAAAAGAATTAACAGAACGAACCATGTCTATCAGGAGGATATGGACGAGGTAAAGGAGTTGATGAATCAGGTATGGCAGTCACAAAAATCCATGCTATTACAGCAACCGTTGATAAAGCGGTAGGCTACATATGCAACCCTGATAAGACAGAGGAAAGCATCTATATTTCTTCCTTTGCCTGTGCGCCGGAAACCGCTGCGATTGACTTCAAATATACCTTAGACCACTGCCGGGAAAACAGTCCCAACAAAGCCTACCATCTGATACAGGCTTTCGCTCCCGGTGAGGTCAGTTTTGAGGAAGCGCACCGGATAGGAAAAGAACTTGCAGACAGGGTTTTAGAGGGAAAATATTCTTACGTTGTGACCACGCACATTGATAAAGGTCATGTCCATAATCATATCATTTTCTGTGCTGCTGACAACATCAAACATGATAAATATCACGACTGTAAACAGAGCTATTACCGTATCAGAAAATTAAGCGACGAGCTGTGCAGCGAGCATAACCTTTCCGTCATTATTCCCGGTGGGGAGCGTGGAAAAAAGTATAATGAATGGCAGACAGATAAAAACAATACGGCATGGAAAACGCAGATAAGGAAAGACATCAATGCTGCCATAAAATCATCTTCTACCTACGAAGAATTTCTGCTCCTGATGCGGGCAAAAGGCTATGAGATAAAGGGCGAAACCTTTGGGGAAGATACCCTCAAATTTATCTCCTTCCGTCCACTTGGCAAAGACCGTTTTGTGCGTGGCAGCGTGAAGTCACTTGGCAGGGAATATACAAAGGAGCGCATCAGGGAACGCATCGAAATGAAGCAGGCGCGTAAGGCAGTTATCCCGAAAAGAGATTATGCAAATAAGAGATTGATTGACACCTCCGATGAGAAATTTCAGAACAGTCCCGGACTGCAAAGGTGGGCGGCGATTGAGAATTTGAAGATTGCTGCACAGGCATATAATGAAGTGGGTTCTATTAAGGAACTGGAACAGAAAATTGCCACCACTGCCGCCACAGGAAAGGAAGCAAAGCAGACTGTCCGCAAGCTGGAGAACCGCATCAAAAACCTTGCGGAAATCATCAAATATGCGGAACAGTACAAGGAAAATAAGGCTTATCATACCGCCTATAGGAAATCCAAAAAACCTGACGCTTATTTCCGTCAGCATGAACGCCAAATCATTCTTTATGGCGGTGCAAGGCGTATGCTGGAACAGGCGGGTATTCCATTAAAAGGTTTAAATATTGATAAGATGAAAACCGAATATCAGGCACTGACCACACAGAAAAATGAACTGACCGCCACTTATAAAAATTGTGAAAAGGAAGTAAAATCGCTGAAACTGAAGCTGGAAAACCTGAACCAGTATTTAGGGCGGACGGAAACGCAGAAAAACGAACAGGAACAGCCTGACCGCAATGGCAGTCCTATCCGGTAAACCCTGTCAACAAAATGTGATTAAAGGCAAAAAAATTTCTTGCAGATAAAACCATTTTCAGGTAAGATAATATAAAAATCTGCAAAAAAATAGGAGTGCCGAAACACCCCTATTCTCCTAAACCCTCTTGCAAATTTCGCAGTGTTGGTTTATAATCATCTTAGAAACCGAAAGATTTTAGCACGTCCGACGGTTGTTCAATCGGAAACTTATAAAGCGTAAAAATTACGGATTACAGGCTATCCTCTATTGCAGTAGAGGATAGCCTTTTCCGTTACTTACGGTTGTTCCTGTTGTCTAAGTATGTTAATGCTGTGAAAATGACCAGCAGCAGTGTAAGTATCTCAAGTGTGTTCATACCGACCTCCTTTCCGTTTCCGGAAAGGACAACCGCAGACTATCCCTACCCATTCTAATCTGACTAAAAGAATTATAGCACGTTCTGTCGAATAATGCCATAAAAGATTTGCGCTAAATTACTCCGCCGCTTCCAGCGCGACCTTTGCAAATTCTCCGTCGCTCATGGCTTCCAGCTTCTCCAAGACCTGTTTTGAAAGCTCCACCATGTCACTGTCCTGTATGTGCGGAATCACGTTCTTTATGTCGGTAATCATGCCGCCTCTGTCCTGTCCCTCAAACACGCACATCAAATTGATTTCTTCTAATGTAAATTTGTCCATAGCTTATATCTCCCTCCCTGATTTTTTCTCTGTTTTCTTTTCCAAAACATTTTTTCTGCCTTATCCCTCTGCCCAATGACCGCCTTTTTCTCCGCCAATTTTTCCCTTACGGAAACTCTGCCTGTCGGCTTTTCGTTGTTCAGAACGTTATCATTCCTGTCTGCCTTCAGGTGATTTTCGGGTGGTTCTGCTGCAATGGCAAAAGCCCGCTTTCCGTTCCCCATAATCAGATATTTTCCATCATCTGACTGATGATGAACGCCATATCCGGCAGTTTCCATCTGCTCCCGGCTCATGGCGGTTACAGAAAAACTCCCCCTCGGTGTGGCAATCCGCTCCCCTGTCATTAATCCATCCGGTGCAGGCTGCTCTAACGCTTGTATCCCGCCAAGCTCTGCAAGTGTCTTTTCTGCACGCTCCCGCACTTCCTCACTGACAGGCAGCGAATACAGACCGGAGGTTGAGGAAAAACCTACGTTGTTGAAAACATAATCAACATCGCTTTCTTTCAATGCACCCGCAGCATAATAATTTTCCCTTGTGGGCGTTTCGCTCACTTTCCCGTCCAGTATTTCATAATTCAGCCCAGTTTCTGTGTGGGGGCGGATTTCGCCGCCAACAGCTAACGTCACATAATACCAGCCCATATGCCCGCCGCTTTTTTCGTCCATACCATCATTAAATTCCACATTGAGCAGGGTGTAGGGCTTCAAGCCTTTCTGTGCAGCGGTTTCATTATCCTTTGTTTCCCGCTTCCTGAGCGCGTTAAGGGCGGCTTCCTTTGTTATTTTGATAATCTCCGGGGTATATCGTACCAATGCGCTGCTGACACATTCATTCTGTACCTTTGCGGTTTTGGCTTGCGGTGTCCTATGGTTGCCGATAAACAGGGAAGCTCCGTTGTCAAACCTGATTGAAATGCCACTTGTGCCGCGCCATTTTCCAGTGCAGGGGGACGTTTCAATCTTTCCCAACATACAGCCGAATGACTGTGCGATGATGTTGATCCTGTCCTGCATGGGCAGCTTTTCATATCCTTTGGCTATTTCTGCCGCCTTCTGCTGTAATTCTGTAAGCCGGGCGGCGGCTTCCGGTCTGTCAGCGGCGGAGGTATTGTTGATAATACCGTCCTCCATGCCACTTATGGCATTTTCTTCAACCTTTGTAAGCGGCTCGTATTCCGCAAGGCTGTCCAAAAGCTCCTGCGCCTTTCGTGCGGTCTGCACGCCCTCGCTGTCATCAAGCCCCGCGCCTTTTCCGAAAAATGGATACATCAACATTTGAGGCCGAGAGCATCTCTTACGCGGTCTGCCAATATTTTGGGATTCAGACCGGCGCAAACAGCTTTGGGTACATTGCGAACTGGAGCCAGGGCAAGGAGCTGAAGGAACTGCGGGCCAGCCTGGAAACCATCAACAAGACCGCCGGTACTCTGATTGCCGATATTGACCGCCATTTTCAGGAGGTCTGCAAGGAGCGCGGCATTGATCTGGAATCCGGGCCGGAGCAGGACGCCGGAAAAGAAACCATGCAGCCGGAAAACCCGCAGGCCGATACGGAGAATCAAGAGGTTTCCCCTGAACCGGAACCCTCCTGGAAAATCCCCGCCGAACTGCCGGAGCAGAACCCCTCCATGTTCCGCTATTACATTACCCAGGAATCTCTGAATGTGGGAACCTATCCTTTGATGGACGGGAAAACCATCACTGAACTGGCCGCGCCGGTAAAGGTGGAACAGGATTCCATCACTGCCTTTGGCTGTATCGACTACCCCCAGCCGCTGACCGCCGAACAGGAACGGGAATACGCCCTTTTGCCCGCCAGCCAAAACCCGCGGGCGCTGGATTCCATCGGCCATGCCGCAGAAGCCGCCCAGCTGCCCGACGCGCCGGAGCAGGCGCTGGATGAATACCCGATGCCGGACCCTTTGCTGCGGGAGGACGATCTGAAAAACTGCGGCTATCAGGACGGGGACTTGCTGCCCCTCTCCAAAGAGCGGGCGCTGGAACTGTTTGAGCAGGATTTGACGGTGTACGCGGTGGCGGACGGAGGCAGCGCGGAAATGCTCTTTGACCGGGAGGAATTTGAATCCCAGCTGCCCGGTACGGTGTTCGCCCTTTCCCGCGAGGAATGGGAGGAAAGCCCTGCCTTTGACGCGCTGGTGCAGGACCGGCTGAACCGCCAGCATTTCGACTGCTGGGCCAGCCGCTTTGGGGAAACGGTGACAGCCCTGGAACTGGCCCCGGAGGGGACGGGCTACCG
>VSNM01000154.1 GCA_009774245.1 Lachnospiraceae bacterium
TTTTGACTTTTACCATATTTCTTTTTTGTAATCAATTTTTGTTTTTTATTATATAATATGAGTTAAAATTTGTGTATATTCTTTTTAAATATTTAAGGTTCTTCTAAGGCAAGATGATATTTAAATTAATTAGGATTAAATGATTAAAAGGTTATATATTTTTAAAATTGGGTAAAAGTTACATATAACCTCGTAATTATTACATCATATAGTGTGGTTAGTGAAAAAAAGGTATAATACGAGTGAGTTAAGTAACATCAAATTTACCGAAAAAATATTTATATGCATTAGGTTTTAGCATAATTTCAATAATACAGAGCAGACAGAACCAGTGAAAATGCAGACAGGAGATTCCAATATAATGGAATCTTTATATATAGTAAAGTATAACATAGATATGGAGTGCAATACATGAAAAAACAATATAGGAAGATACATAGGATTAAAATATTAAAATGGTTAAAATATAAGGTCTGCCTTATAAAAGAGGGTGTACCGTAATGAAGTAAAAAGACTTCGCTGCGGCACACCCTCTTTTTTGATGTCGAATTTAGAATGTTGGTTGGTTTTTATCATGTTTTTGGTCGGTTGTTTCCTGTTGTATCGGAGTGCGGTCAAGATATCGGTTAAGGTTATCCCATTTCTGAGTAAGGGTTATGATTTCTTTCTCGGCAGACTGGTAGGTTTTTCGCAAGGTTTCTTTTTTGGAATATAGGGCATTATAGTCGTTGCGTAGCTTTTCAACATCAAGGCTTTTCGTGTCAATGCCAAGACGTTTCAGCATATTTTCCGCACCATCATGGAGGATAAGCTCTGTTTCGTGCTGGCGCAAATATCTGTCCTTATCCTTTGATTTTTGATAGTGGATATGGTAGATACGGTTGGTTTTATACTGCTCTGCATACTTTAGCACCTGCCCTAAATCCTTGAGCTGATGTTCCGTTTCCACAAGGCTTTCTCGTGCGGTTTTTACAAGTGCAGACTTGGCGGCAATTTGCTTTTCAAGCTCGGAAATGGAGCCTGCCTGACTGTAACTTGCGGCGGCAATTTTCAGGTTTTGAATGTCAGCCCAATGTTTCAGACCGGGGCTTTCCGCAAACTTAGCTCCTGTGATGTCAATGAGATTTTTCTTTGAATAATCTTTAACAATGGGCTTCTTCCTGATGGGGAACGGGACACGCTTTTTATCCTTTGTAAGAGCCTTTTCTGTGATGCGTTCCTTAATCCGTTCTTTGGTGTATTCAGCACCTAAAGACTTTACGCTGCCACGGACAAAACGCTCCCTGTCCAGAGGACGGAATGAAATAAATTTATGTGCTTTTTCTCCGAAGTCTGAGCCTTTGACTTCATAGCCTTTTGCTTGGATTAGTTCAATGCAGTCCTCATAAGTTGTGACAGTTTTTATGGCTTCGTCAATATCAGCTTTTAACTGTTCTTTCCATGAAGAACCGCTTCTGCCAGCTTGCCATTCCTTATAGGTTTTTCCCTTGGATGCGCTTTTTGCAGACAACGGTTTTTCACCCGGAGTGATGACGGACAGTTCATGTTCCCGGCAGAGGTTATCACTCAGATTACGGATGTTGTAGTAAGTCTTTTTGCAGTCATGGTACTTCTCATGATTGACGTTATCGGCAGCGCAAAAAATGATGTGGTTGTGGACGTGTCCTTTATCTATATGGGTGCTGACAACATAGGAGTATTTTCCCTCTAAAAGTTTGTCTGCAAGCTCCACGCCTATCTGGTGGGCTTCTTTATAAGAAACCTCGCCGGGAAGAAAAGACTGTATCAAATGATAGGCTTTGTTTTTATCAGACTGGCTGGTTTTTGACAGGGCAAATTTGAAATCATAGGCGGCTGTTTCAGGGCTGCACCCGTAAGAAGAAATCAGTATGCCCTCGTCAGTTTTTGCAGGGTTGCAGATGTAGTCTACTGCTTTATTGACGGTTGCCGTGATAGCATGGATTTTTGTGTATGCCATACCTGTTTCATCAGCTCCTTTACTTCTTTTACATCGGCTTCATATACATTGCCTGTGGCGTTCATGCGCTTTGCTATCTGGTTTAAATTGTTCCCGATTTTGGCAAGCGCAGCGTTGTATTCCCGCAGCTCCGTGTAATCAATGTCATAGACATAGCCATACAAAATCAGATGCCGGATAAAGGCGGCACGGCTTGTCATATTGGAGCATTTTGTTTTTTCATCAAGGATATATTTTTCATCTTCGCTGAGATGGATTACAATCCCATATTTTCGGGAACGGTTTTTGTTTCTGTGTTTGTCCATTTGTTCGTCCTTTCTGGATATAATGATGATTTTGATATTTATAATGCCGTTTCCGGCAAGGTTTTTAAAGCAAAAATGGGAAGCCCTGCCGCAGCGTGGGATACTGCATTTTTGCAAATTAGGGGGTCAGGGGGATATGCCCTCTGCAAGCAAAAACACTCAGATTCCCACATGGGGAAAGATGAGGGTTTGCCCGCCTGCGTATATACGCAGGCAGTGCTTGCTTTTCTTGTGCAAACTGCCCGCAGGGAGTTTGCGTGTTGTGCGAGCTTAGGCGAGCGTTATACAACACATAAGGGCGTTACCGCCCATCTTTTGTAAAGCCTTTCGGTGTTTGGACTGTAAGAGGATTGCTTTGGCAAATAAAAAAATGCCATAACCGGGACAGGACAGAATTACCCTGTTCAGGCTCATAGCAGTTTGAGTGTAGTTTTAAGAATTTATGATTTTATCCATTAAAAATTTTATCAGCCAGTGGGAGGAAAGTCAACAAAAGATAGCAGGAAAAACGAAAAACAGGGTATGGAGGCTGTCAAAACAGTGAAGCAAAACAGCACTGAAAAATTTTTTAAAATTATTTTTTTGAATAAGACAGGTTTTGTCGGGTTCGTCTTTTACAATAGAATTTAAAATTTGGAAGAAGGGGGTGAAGCATGAATACGACTAACCGCAGAACGGAAATTATGAACATTTTGATTCTCCGACGGCATACAACGGCGAGGGAACTGGCAGATGAACTTGGTGTCACTACCCGCACGATACAGAGAGATATTCAGGCTTTATCCCCTGGCTTTCCGGTTTATACAAGGCAGGGCGGGGACGGAGGAATTTATATAGGGGATGATTACAAGCCATATGTGAATACCCTTTCTGCTGACGAGTTAAATACATTGTGTGAGATTTACAGACAGGCAGAGGGCGTACATAAGAAAATTTTATTGCAGATTTTACATAAATACGGACCCGATAAGCTGGAGATTTAACATTGTCATTCCGCTAAAGCACATAATTTTTACAGAACCGTTCATAGCAGACGGAGAGTGCTTGTGTGCTTTTTGGGCTGATAAGTCCAGAAATGATTTTATCCAAAACGGACAGAAAATCCTGTCCATGTGTACCTTGAAAATTGAATATGCAAATACATACGGGACGTGTGGGATATGCGGAGCCGCTATGCGGACACGCCAAGAGCTGCCTGCTTTCATTTTTGTGTGGAAGTGTATACGAAGGAATACTGAAATCTGGTATTGAAGTTAAGGTAGTGAGCGATGAATGTCTGGCAAAAAGTGTAGCAGGTACATGGGGCAATGAGGCATATCTTTGATAATGATACTTCCGATTATTCGGTCAATATAGAATGACGGTGCGATACCGATGTGGACAGTGTAATGAGCTGTCACCCGTATGTGTTTTTTAATATCTTCCAATAAAAGCATATCCTAATTATTGGCTGTGTTTTTATTGGCAGATATGCCAAAACCATAGCAAGAGAAAAGGAACAATCTTTAGGAAAGAGGTGGAGAATGGAGGCAAAAATAAAGAAGAAAGAGTTTATAAGATATGACGAGGGGGCGGAACGGTATTCGATGAGTAAGCATAGTTTTATGAAACTTGCGCAGGAAGCTCATGCCGTGTATAAAATCAACAGAATTACTCTTGTAAGCGTTCCAATCTTTGAGGAGTATTTGGAATCTTTTCGGGTGTAGACAAGTAAGCAGGATGAAGTCAATTTTTTTTGTGCGCCAAAAAGTATTGACTTTATGGCGCACAAGTAGTATTGTAATGATAGGATTGTGAAGGGAGGCTGACAGCGGATGGCAAAAATGGGCAGACCAAGATTGGAAAATCCGAGAAGTGAGCGTATTTTTATCCGCCTCACGAAAGATGAGCATACAGATGTAAGAGAGTATGCTGCCAACCATAATCTTACCATAACACAGATATTCGTTCAGGGCTTCAAAAAGCTGCGTGAGCAGGAGAATGAGGAACAGAACGGGTAAATGGCATTGTGGCTTCTTCCTGCGGTAAAGGAAGGTGGTGCATTATGTCAAAATCACGAAAAGATTCAAAAGGCAGAATACTTAGGAAAGGGGAGGGACAGAGAAAAGACAAACGTTATATCTATCAGTACACAGACCCGAATGGGAAAAGGCACGTTTTATATGCAAACGATCTGCCCGAACTGAGGGCGAAGGAAGATGAGCTGGAGCGTGAACGGCTGGAGGGAATAAAGGGATATGCCAGAGGAAAAATGACACTCAATCAGCTTGTGGAGAAATATTTAGCAACGAAATATGACTTGAAAATAAGCACCAGATTGAGATACGAGCGTACATATGAGGCATACGCAATGGATAATATCGGGAAAAGACTGATTAACGATATTAAATATTCCGATATACGGTTCTTTTATTATACGCTGCTGCGTGAGAGAAATATCAAGATAGGAACTGTTGATTCTATTCATTCCGTCCTGCACCCTGCATTTCAAATGGCGGTCAGGGATGATTTGATACGCAATAACCCGACAGACGGGGTAATGGCAGAGGTTAGGAAAAAACATGGAAATGATGCCGTAGTAAGACACCCATTGACTATTGAACAGCAGCGCGCATTCCTAAGTTTTACAGAAAAGAGTTATACATGGAAAAGATGGATGCCCTTATTTACGTTCCTTTTTGGAACCGGATGCCGGATCGGAGAAGCACTCGGACTGCGTTGGGAGGATTTGGACTTTGAGAATAAGACCATTACTATAATCCATTCACTGGGGTATGTGCAGCATAATGGAAGCCGTGAAGTGTTCCTTTCATCACCCAAAACGGAGGCTGGCAAGCGTATCCTACCAATGGTAGATGCTGTGGAAAAAATGCTTAAGAACGAGCGCCTGAAACAGCAGCAGAATAATATTACTTCATGCACGATTGACGGTTTTAGCGGGTTCGTCTTTGTTGATAAAAATGGAAAGATTTCCTGTTATCAGGATATTAACAAAGCAATCAAGAGAATTTCAAAGGCTTATAACGCTTATGAAACTGTCCGTGCAGAACAGGAGGAAAGGGTTGCTGTGTTACTTCCGTATTTTACCTGTCATTATATCAGGCACACGTTCTGTACAAGGCTCTGTGAGCATGAAACGAATCTGAAATTAATTCAAAGTATCATGGGGCATACCAGCATTAAGACAACGATGGATATTTACGCAGAAACGACGGAAAAAAAGAAACAGGAAACATTTGAAACTTTACAAAACAATAACGTGTTTTTTTAGGAAAAAGTCCGTGAGTGGATTCGTTCCTGACACATACCTTGAGTACATCAAATTTACATCAAACTAATGCTGCTTGGTGGACTAATGTGGACTGAGCAGCGATTGAAAAAGTATCGAGAAAAGGCGGAAATAAGCCGATTTAAGCCATTTGAACATGAAATTAGATGGCGTGGCTACAAAATGGCAACAGAAAATCAGCAAGCCATAATAAATGATGTAATTGATGTAAAAATGGGCGTGTATTTGCATAAAACTTAAACAAATATAGTTAAGAACAACGAAGAACACGCCGAGAGGGAGTGGTATAATCAAATCTGTAAGTTTAGGTTGGGAGGTAAAAAAGTGAAACGCTGCATTGTAGTAACCGATATAGTTGCATAATAACTATCAGAACATGGAGGATTTTAAAATGACTATATCGGAGAATAAAATTTATCCCCGGACAGATGATACTCAAACAGTTTATTTGAAAAACGTGATTACCAGTGACAGAATTAAAATTGGCGATTATACAATGTACAATGATTTTGTGCATGACCCACGGGAATTT
>VSNM01000155.1 GCA_009774245.1 Lachnospiraceae bacterium
ACAATCTATTGTGGATTACTTTCCGGCTAAAATAATCTGCCTATCGGATGCTTTTTTAATCTGAAGAACAACAATATCCTCAGCGGTATAGTTTAAACTTAAATCTACTTTTTTCTGCCACATATACGCATTGAACTCATCTTTCTTACTCTTTACTACTCTATCTATCCAATGTTTGGTTTCATGTGCCAAAGTACCCGCTGCTGATTTAGAATTTTGAGCAACCCATTTCCCTGATGGCAACTTTACTTTTTTGTATAAATAAATCCTTCTTGTTGGAAAAAAGTATGAACCTGCTCTACCATCACTAAAATATTCTGATACCATAACTTGTATTTTTTTCCTTTTTAGCAATTTTGCAACAGTATCTCCTTCTATACTATTGCTCGCTCTTAAAGCATGCATAATTTCACTATAATTTAGTTCTCCCGAACTATATGGTATCTCTTCTAATGGTATTCCAGCATTACTTATATATCTATTTCTTGTGTATATACCATCTTTCAGCGCCTCAACTGCCTTACCAGCCCCATAGAAGGTCACACTTGCCAGTCCGCCCATCACTGCGCCGGATACGACATCCCTGACGAAGCTTCCGAGACTGAACCTATCATTGCGGTGTGTGGTGTTTCCATTGCCGTTAGCGCCACTGCTTCCCCGCTTCGGATTGCGCATTCCCTTTAGCGGTTTTGGTCTGATGCAGTCTGACTGCGGGCATCTGCTTCCTGTCGGTCTCGGGTTTCTGCTGTTCCATGGAGTCTGATTTTTCTTATTCCATGGATTCCGTGTTCCCGGATTCCTCCTGCCGCCCGAACCATACGCATTCCGTAGCTTATTGTCAAGCACGTCGGCAATATTATAGGCTCCGCCCTTGAGTGCGCCTTCGAGCGCGCCCCTCATAAAGGCGTCCTTCGCGTTCCGCAGCGGGCTTGTTCCGTACAGTCTGCCGCCTGCTGCATTGAATGCACCGTCGACTGCCGCGCGTACAGGCGATAAGCGTCCGCCTGCTATCTTCTGCTCCGCAAGGCTTCCTGCCATTCCTGCCGCAAAGTCCACGCCGAACGCCAGCGGGATTCCTGCCCCGGAGCCAATGAGCGCGCCCCTTGCCGCTCCCACGATTGCGCCGTTTGCCGCCGCTCCCCATGCTTTCCTCGCACTGAAGCCGTTTCCTGCTGCTATCTGTGACAGCGCCGAGCCTGCGAATCCGAACGCGCCTCCGATGATTCCGCCCGCGATGCCGCCAAGGAGGATATTTGCCACCTCGCCTGTCGGGTCGGTCTGGTTTACGGGGTCGTTGTCGCAGTATGCATATCCGTTCAGCCCTCTCTTCACCGGGTCAGCGCCGAGCATCCTTCCCTGTGACGGGTCGTACATCCTCGCATGGGCAAAATGCTTACCCAGTACGTCGTCATAATCATACGTCGTAAAGCGGAGTCCTGATGCTATACTGATATCATCGCATATCGTTTCAGGCATTCCCCATATGTCATGGGATGCATGGTGCCTTACCACGCCCTGCGCGTCCACCGCAAACAGCGTGCTTCCGTACAGGTCATGCTGGAAATAGGTGTCTGCCGCCCCTGTTCCTGCCTCCGGCATAAACCGCTGGCTGACACGTCCGTATCCCTGTCCGTATACCGCGTTGACGGTTCCGGCGCCTGCAGTCTGCGTCACAAGGTCATTGTATATTCCGCCGGGGTAATCAGGTATGTATGATGAAACTGCCGCTCCTGATGTCTTCCTCACCCTCGCAAGGAGTCCGTTATAAGTATACTCCGATTTTGTACCACTTACAAGGTTTTTACCCGAAATCATGCGGTTTGTGGCATTATAGGCATAGCTCTTTAATACCTGTTCCCCAAGCCGTTCCTCCGTCAGGTTTCCACGCCGGTCATAGAGGTAACTGTATGTTTCCTCCCCCTGTGTCATGGCTGTGAGCTGGTTCATGGCATTGTACTGGTATGCTGCAGCCGTCTTTCCGTCCGTCTGTTTTTCCGTCCTGTTTCCAAGCGTATCATAGCGGTAGCTTTCCGTATTTTCACCGTCGCCGTATGATGCCAGCTGTCCGAGCGCGTCATAGGCATAGCCCCTGCTGAATGTATATTCCGGTATGGCTGACGTGCCCGTATGCGTTTTGATGCGTCCGAGTGCGTCATACGTAATCTGCTCGCTGGCGCGCGTGTCCACGCCGAAAAGGCGTTCCACCGTTACCGGCCTGTTGTTTTTGTCATAGGTGTACGATACGGTATTTCCCGGCTGTACTGCCTTTGCCAGGTTTCCTGCGCCGTCATAGGTGTAGGATATTGACTGCATTGCCGCGTCGGTTATCTTTTTCAGCCTGTCATTCTTGTCAAATGCAAATACTGCCCTGCTGTCGAGCACATCCATGACTTCCGTAAGCTTGCCATCATATGCATATGCGGTGCTGTTGCCAAACGCGTCCGTGACCGTGGTAATTCTGCCGTCCGCCGTGTTGGTGCATTACTGTTTTTTCTATTCAGATGCTTTGCTATATGGCTACCAAATATAAAATGAGCTTCGGTACTATTATACAAATAGTACCGAAGCTACATTTACTTTTGGCTTATTCAATTTTATGTGGAAAAGGCGGCTCTATGTCATATGTTAAACCAGCAGTTCGAAGAAATGGAACAATCTCTATAACTCCTTCAGAGTTTGAATGGACAATCATTTGATCCCCTTGAATCTTCTTTTCCTGAACACTTTTTAAGCGATTCATGATTCCTCTCTTGACGCTGTTATCTTCTATGCTTTTTAATTTCTTGTATGAAAATACCAGTTCATAAGTAGTAGTATCACGTATTACAGTCGGTCCCAATGTCCACTTATTACAATGTTCACAAAAGAATCCATCTAAAAACCACCCCTTTATATCATTATATGGTTCTGTGCGTCCTATAACATCTGCACCACACTTAGGGCATATAAGTAAATTAGGTTCATATATTTCATATGGGAATTCAGGTATTATTTCAAACTCAATCCATGGTTCATATCCTAAAAAAACTTTTATAAACAAATATACACGAAATGCGTCTCCTTCATAAATAATATTTCCCTGTTTTCCAACACTGATCGATCTCATAATATCATCAGCATCAAGATGGACATTTCTTAACCCTTTTCTCATACTTGTAATTCTCATGTCATCCAATTTCATTCCACGCTTAAAAATTATCTGGTATGTAGTATCATCTATTTTCTTCCCACGAAATGCCAAACCGAAGTGCGTCCCACATTTGGAACATTTATCTTTCCTATAGGATACATATTCTTCTTCACTTTTCACTTCAATCAACTTATCCCAGCATACAGGACATACTACATAAGCGTATTCCATTTTCATACCTACCTTTCCAGCTTCTTTCTTCATAAGAATCAGTTTATCACATCAATCATCGGCTTTTATGCCGAAATATTTTCACATTTGGAGAAAACTCATTCCATTTACCTGGATCCCATGCATATAATCCAGTTTTCATATTTTTATATTTATAGCCCACATAAAATTTATCCCCTAATATATAAACTTTTTTATCAGGAGCTTTTACCATAACACCTAAAATATCAGCTAGCTGTTGTGCAAAACCATCGGCTTCTTTTCCTGTTTCACAGCAGTATAACTTAATTATCTGTCTTCCCCCTATAAATTCCTCTGATTTTCTAATTCTTGTAGAAATTTCCCATGCCTTCTCCATCTTTCCATTTACTATAATTCCATAAGGTTCTCCATGACTGATAACAACAAACTCATCTTTTGTAGTTGGTGGTGCAATTTTCTTTGCATTTCTAATCGCATCATCATCTCCAAAAAACAAGGACAATGATCCCTCTAGGATGGGTTTACGTTTTTTACTCTGTACACTATTTCGTAGCGCCTCAACTGCCTTACCAGCCCCATAAAACGTCACGCTTGCCAGTCCGCCCATCACTGCGCCGGATACGACATCCCTGACGAAGCTTCCGAGACTAAATCTGCCATTGCGGTGTGTGGTGTTTCCATTGCCGTTAGCGCCACTGCTTCCCCGCTTCGGATTGCGCATTCCCTTTAGCGGTTTTGGTCTGATGCAGTCTGACTGCGGGCATCTGCTTCCTGTCGGTCTCGGGTTTCTGCTGTTCCATGGAGTCTGATTTTTCTTATTCCATGGATTCCGTGTTCCCGGATTCCTCCTGCCGCCCGAACCATACGCATTCCGTAGCTTATTGTCAAGCACGTCGGCAATATTATAGGCTCCGCCCTTGAGTGCGCCTTCGAGCGCGCCCCTCATAAAGGCGTCCTTCGCGTTCCGCAGCGGGCTTGTTCCGTACAGTCTGCCGCCTGCTGCATTGAATGCACCGTCGACTGCCGCGCGTACAGGCGATAAGCGTCCGCCTGCTATCTTCTGCTCCGCAAGGCTTCCTGCCATTCCTGCCGCAAAGTCCACGCCGAACGCCAGCGGGATTCCTGCCCCGGAGCCAATGAGCGCGCCCCTTGCCGCTCCCACGATTGCGCCGTTTGCCGCCGCTCCCCATGCTTTCCTCGCACTGAAGCCGTTTCCTGCTGCTATCTGTGACAGCGCCGAGCCTGCGAATCCGAACGCGCCTCCGATGATTCCGCCCGCGATGCCGCCAAGGAGGATATTTGCCACCTCGCCTGTCGGGTCGGTCTGGTTTACGGGGTCGTTGTCGCAGTATGCATATCCGTTCAGCCCCCTCTTCACCGGGTCAGCGCCAAGCATCCTTCCCTGTAAAGGAGCATAATTATATGTGGTAAAACGCAGTGTTAAATATTAACACTTAGTTTTTGCATTCCTTTATGTTTCATTGACCAAAAAACATACTGTCCATTTATTACAATGTTTACAAAATCGCCCTTTATTAAAGCATCCCTTCATATCATCTGTTTTTTCCTCTTTTTCAACTGTTTCACTTCCACAATCAGGACACAAAGCAATATGAGGTGCCATGGAACGCTTATACGAAAATTCAGGAGTAACAATGTAGCAAAGCTCGTGAATCCCCAGTATATCCATAAGCAGATATGTATGAAGTGTATCCCCTTCATAAACAACATTCCCCTCTTCCCAATTTTTAATCTTCTGCATCATGTCATCAACATCAAAATGATACTCTTCCAGCTTCTCTTCCAAATATTTTATGACTTTATTATCCAAAAACGGGCTACCATCAAAAGTAATTTTATAGACAGTATCATCTATTGACTTCTCTCCCAAGAGTGCCAATACATACCTGTTTCCACATTTAGGGCAATGTCTTTCATCAAAAAAATTATACTTATCCGTTTCCAAAAATTGATCCTTACACTTAGGACACATAACATATGCATACATCCTTATTACCCCCTATTACATTTCATTTTTCAACAACAGTCACACTTTTTATTACATAAAACATTATATACGAACCAAAATACAAAAGATGTATTTTGATTCGTATATACGTTCACATCGACGTTCTTTCTTCTGCCAACAGTCTTTATGTTAATCCTTATAATATCGTCTTCACTTTATGTCTTAAAATTGTTGGCTTAGAAGTAAATTTCCACCAATGCCCATCATCCCAAAAAGTTATACCATTAATCTCATACATCAAACCAACCACAAAAACGTCATTAGTTTTTTCGGGATATAACTTTTTATCTGGTGCAATTACTGTAACACCCAAAATATTAGCCAATTGTTTCGCAAATCCGTTCGGTTCTTTCCCTGTTTCACAAGACAGTAATATTACTACCTGATTGCCTCCAACAAACTCTTCGGATTCCCTTATTCGCCTAGCTATTGCGCCTGCACCCTCTTCTTTTCCATTAACCATAATTCCATTAGGTGAGCCATGTCCAATTACAAAAAACCTATCTTTTGTCGTTGGTGGAGCAATTTTTTGTGCATATCGTATTGTATCGTCATTTCCCCAGACTAAGGATAAAGATCCTTCCGAAATTGGTTTTCGGATTTTTCGCTGTACACTATTTCTCAGCACCTCAACAGCCTTGCCAGCCCCATAGAAGGTCACGCTTGCCAGTCCGCCCATCACTGCGCCGGATACGACATCCCTGACAAAGCTTCCAAG
>VSNM01000156.1 GCA_009774245.1 Lachnospiraceae bacterium
GATTTAATATCTTCAATGCTTTTTGCATTGACAGTGGCAAGCATTTCCGACATTTCAATAATCCAATGCCCCTGCATCTTGCTGTAAACATTTTCATCGTCCATGCGCTTCAAATCGTCTGTAAACCACTCATCATTCACAGCAAGAAAACGGAAGAATGTAGATTTTCCTGCGCCCTGACCACCCACAAGGCAGACCATGATTTCAAACTTACATCCCGGCGCATAAATCCGGCGTATTGCCGCCAGCATCAAAAGCGCATGATTTCTCTTGTATATTCGTTGTCATCCGCACCAAGAAAACGTGGAAGCAGATTTGCAATCCTGTTTTTTCCATCCCATTGCAGATTTTCAAGAAATTCTCTTATAGGGTGATAACTTCTCTCACTAGCTATAATACTGACAGCTTTATTGATAGCCTTATCATTGGAAATGCCATAATTTGTTTCTATATATCGCTGAATCTGGTACATATCCACATCAGTGACGCAGTTCCCGTTCCGTTTCCACAATAACTGTTTTACAATATCAATTTTGTTTGTCAGCTCATTTTTGCATATGGCATCTTTCAGCACCGGATCTCTGTATAAAATAGTCATTCAGTTTTCAATAGAGGATTTCACATTCCCTTTCTGCGTTCTTGCAAGTGACTCCAGCACATCCTCCACTGTACTCATTTCCATATCAAGCGCTTCCCCGACTGCATCCCATAATTCGTTTTCTGCCTGCACAGACTTTTCCTGCAATTTCCTCCACCTTCTTCCTATCCATTAAAAACAACTCTTGTCTTTCTGAAATATCTCCCATACACAAAATATCCAGCCAGTAATTGATAAGCGGCTCTGTGTGGAGCATCTGTGCATAATCCTCTGAAAAAATAATGTCAGGCGGTTTACCAATGAGAAAACGATTTACATCGTCAATCTCCAAGATGCAATTTCTCAACATATCAATCGTCTGGCTGCACCATTTTTCAAAACGCTCTTTAATATGCGCTATTCTTTCATGCTCTGTCTTTTCCTTGCGGATACGTTCTTTTTCCTGTACGCTTAAATCTTTATTTCCTTTTGTATCAATAGGCAGAGAAAAGTCCCCTATCAGCTTTAACGCTGCATCATACTGTGACAGTCCAAACATACGCGAAGCATAATCAACCGCATCTCCACCAACACCGCAAGCAAAACAGTGATAATTCTTATCAATCTTCATGCTTGGGTGCCTATCATCATGGAACGGACAGCAGGCAGTCCCATTTCTCTTAACTTTCAGACCATAATATTCTGCTGCTTGTCTTGCCGTCAGATGTTCCTTTACCTCTGAAAAAATATTCAATTTTACAGCTTCTCCTCCTTTTCATCTGGAAAAGCCTCTGCTATAATAAATCTGCACAACAATATAAAGAGGCTTGTCCTTTTTATACTAAGATTAGATTGCGCCAACAATCTAATCCGTTTCTGAAATGTCCCTGTTACTAGCAGGGGCATTTTCATTCTGTCCGAGTTCTAACAACTGCTTTACCAATTCCAACAGTAATTTTTCATCTTCTGCATTTCCATTTTTCAGATGTTCCAATATCTGTTCTAAAACTTTTGCAACCCTGTTGGACATATAGCTTCCGGCAGTTACCGCCACTTCCTGTCCTAATACGGCTTTGCGGTAATAATCTCCTTTGGGAAGTCCCGATAATATAATCCTCGCTTCCACTTGGGCTTTTTCCTCATCACTCAGCCAAAAAGCGATTGCATTACGCCGAAACCTGTCCTCACGCTTACACGCCATTTTCCTCACCCCTTTCTACTTTTCCAAGCCTGTCCGCAATTTTTATCTGTGCGTCCATAGACTGGTGACAGTAGGTTTCAATCGTAGTCGTTACTTTCCCATGTCCTAACCGTTTTGCAATCTCGACAGGACTGAATCCCATCTGCACGAGCATACTTGCATGGCTGTGTCTAGTACAATGAACAGTAATCTTTTTCACGCCTGACAGCTTAATCCCCCTCTCCATTTCATGCTCAAAGAAGCTCTTTGTCCGTCCTGCAAAAAGACGTGTTCCTGCCCTTGCCCGATAGAGTGTTGAAATATACTCTTTGATTACCTCCTGCAATTCCTTATGTATCGTAATTACCCTTATGGAGCTTTCTGTTTTCGGTGCGGTTATCAAATCCTCTCCGTCAATCCTCGCAAGGGATTCATCAACGGTAATCGTGCCTTCTTCAAAATTTACGTTCTTTACCTGAAGGGCAAGTAATTCTCCCAGACGCATTCCCGTCCAGAATAAAATCTGAAATGCAACCCAAGAATCCTGTTTATCCATAATTGTATCCGAAAACTTCTGAAATTCCTCCAACGTCCAGTATGGCCTTTCATCCGCCCTGCTCTTTCCCATGCTTCCTGCTTTCCGGCATGGATTGGAACGTAAATCGTAAAAATTAACCGCATAATTCAGAATGGCACTGAGCTGGTTGTGTATAGTTTTCAGATAGGTAGGCTTGAAACCCTTCTCCATCATTTCACCCTGCCATTTCCTTATCATTGGTGCCGTAATTTCATTGATTGGTGTCTTGCCAAAGTAAGGAAGCACCTTATCTTTCATTACATACTCCTTCTGCTTCATGGTAGTTTTCCGCAAGCGCTTTTCCATATCCGCCTTGTAAATCTCCCAAAAATCAGCCAGCGTCATTGTCGGATCAGAGGATTGCTGCAATAAGAAATGCGCATGCCATTCTTCCGCTTCTTTCTTTGTCTTAAATCCCCTTTTCTGCGATTTCTTTTTCGCTCCTGTCCAATCCGTCCAGCGGTATTGTATCCGCCATGTACCGTTCGGATCTTTCTTTGCATTACAGCTCATACAACCGCCTCCTTTGCCGCCCCATACCATTTTTCTTTGAAATAGGCTACGGGAATTTTCCCTGCGATTGTGAGAAAACCTTTGGAAGATAACTCTCCATTCATTTCTCGCAAAATCTTGTAGGACTTTCCCATACTGATACCGAGCATTGCTGCAATATCTGCTGCATTGTAATAAAGTTTTTCGTTCATATTGTTTACCTCCCGTTTATACCATTTGGTTTTATTGTGTATCTTTTTGATACGTTTATATATTGGCGTATCTTTTGATGCGTGTCAATAGCTTTTTTAAATATCTCTTTATTTATTCCGTATCTTATGGTATTATTAAGTTACATTTGCTATTTACTTGTATTGATGAAAAATCCTATAACACAGGAGGCATAATATTATGACAGTCGGCGAAAATATTCGGCGTATACGTCAAGAACGAGGTCTGACATTAAAGCAATTAGGAGAAATGGTTGGCGTCAGCGAAGCCTACATTAGAGCATATGAAAGCGGGCGCAGAAACCCCAAATTAAAATCTTTAGAGGCTTTAGCACAGGCACTTGCTGTCAATGTTGAAGTATTAACTAACTCTGACTTTGACGGTGTAAAAGCCATGCACAGACTTTTCCAAGTGTTCCGGCAATATGACGGACATTTGTTTGAGTATCAGGATCAGGACGGTAATGATATGGTTGCTGTCAGTTTTGGCACGCTTTCTTTAATGCGTTCATGGTGTGACCGCTATGAGGAATATATGAAAGAAGTGGATGAATGCAACTCCATTAAAGATGTGAAAAAGCGTGGAGAGGCATTGCTAAAAGCGGAGGCGGCTTTTAACCTTTGGATGGATATTTATCCAGAGTCTGAGCCCTGGCAACAACGGCTTAACATTCAAAGAATACACGACGAGACTATGGATAAAATTGGATTGAATCCAAAAAAATAATACAGAATAGGAGAATAATCACATGAAAAAGAAACTACAAATTTTTATATCCTCAACATACAAAGATTTACAAGATGAACGCCAAGCTGCTGTAGAAGCAATTTTAGGAAGCAATAACATTCCTGCTGGTATGGAATTGTTTAAAGCTGGAAATAACTCCCAATGGGAAACAATAAAAAAATGGATAAATGATTCCGATATTTATATGCTTATCTTAGGCGGCAGATATGGTAGTATAGAGCCAACAAGTAAAAAAAGTTATACCCAATTAGAATACGAATATGCAATTTCTCAGAACATTCCTGTATTTGCCACTGTTCTGTCTGATAGTTTTATTAAACGTAAAGAAGATAACAGTTCAAATCCAGATGATATATCTGAACATAGTAACAAATATTTATATGACGATTTCAAAAAATTAGTAATGAGCAAAATGGTAAAAATTGTTGATGACTGCAAAGATATTAAATTAGCAATCCATGAATCCCTTTCAGAATTAAAAGAAGATTATGACTTTGAGGGCTGGACACGGGGAGTGAGCGATTTAACCTATAATAAGCTTATGGAACAAAATTCTAACCTAGTACAAGAGATTAATGAATTAAAAGAACAATTGCAACAAAAGACAGATTTAAAACAACCATCCAAAATCCAATCTGAATTTTGGAACAAAGAAATTATTTTAAGTGTATCAGGATCGGTAGAGTTTACGGGCGAATTACACGATTCACAAATTACCCTTAAAATAAACGAAATATTCCAAATTATTGCTCCGCTTATCATGACACCTACAAAATCAACAAAAGTAAAAGAGGATTTTGAGCAAAGCTTAAAAGAATTGTATATGCCCAATAATTATTCTCTCTATATGGAGGATAATCAATTTCATAATATCAAAGTTTTATTATTCTCCAAACAATTGATAAAATTAAGCAAAGATACTAAGGATGCAGAATTAATTGAATTAACTTCCGATGGTACATCAACCTTAATTGGAATGCAGAATTAAAATTTTTGTACCCAAATCGTACCCACCGCCAATTAAAAAATCCCCGCAAGCCTTGATTTTTCAAGACTTGCGAGGATTTTACTTCTCACTCGAACTCGGCGTGTTCTTTGTTGCTCTTAACTCTATTTGTTTAAGCTTTATACAAATACGCACCTATTTTTATATCAATTACATCATTTATTATGGCTTGCTGATTTTCTGTTGCCAAAATGTTGCCAATTTTACTTATCTCTATAATGAGAACCACATTGAACAATCTTTATCATATTATCTTCTATCCGATAAACGATACGATTTGCATCATCTATTCGTCGGCTCCAATAAGATGCCAAGTCACCACTTAGTCTTTCTGGCTTTCCTATTCCCTCGTATCCATTTCGGTCAATATCCTTCAATAGCTGAAGGATACGCCTCAACGTCTTTTTATCCTGCTTTGTCCAGTATTCAAAATCTTCCCACGCCGCATCTGACCATGACTTAATCATCAAAATTCACCTCATGTATCGTACCACCTGTCGCTTCCATTTGCGCTACAGATTCCCTAAGTCTGGTCATATTCTCCTGCGAATAAAACGGATCAACAGATACTTCAAACGGTATCCGTTTCTCTCGTCCAAGTTTTTTAAGATAAATATTTATAGCCGTAGATAAAGACATGCCAATATCGGCACATGCCTGCTCTGCCTTTTTCTTTACATCATCCTCTATGCGCAAACTAATTTGAGCCATTATATATCACCTCTTCCTTTTTGATATTACAAGCATATCACACGCCACAGCATTTGTAAAGCATTTTGCTATATATTTGCTTATTTTTTATTATCTTTTCTATAATCATCCATAAAAATACATAGTTACACTGGCAACAATTCACTACGTTAATTTTTCTAAAAATAATATAATGTAAATATAGCAGGCAATCTCATAGACTACCTGCCATATAAAATAAATAATATACTCTTGTACTATTCGAACTCCCTGCAACTATAACATAATTGTTAAATATTTGATTGCTTTTTAAGGATTTTTATAGCTATAATATTCATATTTTACGCCGTATTTACAGTTTCAAAGCAAACAGGTATCATACGGGTATCACAGATTTTCCCCTTGACTGCCATATCTACATGGTGCTAGCACCATATAATTAACGCCCCTAAAGAACAACTATTTGCTCTGCTTCAACTTCTCTAATATGGCTATCACATTCGGCTGCGTTGGCATAAATTTTACACCACGCTTCAGCATACCCATAACCTTTTTTGC
>VSNM01000157.1 GCA_009774245.1 Lachnospiraceae bacterium
TAGTAGAAGTATATCAAAACTTACGTTCTAATGCAACCCTTTTTGTTTTATCAACCCATTTATTAACTAACACCAAAATTATTAGGGGTGATGTCATGGCAGAACGTGTGAATCAATACCGCAATCCTTTAATTGGTTCAAATATTAAAAGATTGCGGCAGGAAAGAAAAATGAAAGCTACAGAAGTTGTTGCAAAATTACAATTACTCGAAGTACCAATTACGCGAGGAACATTTTCAAAAGTTGAAAACGGCTACAACAATCCATCGGTTGATCTCCTGATTGCTTTAACCCAGATTTATAAATGTGACTTCAATGCATTTTTTGAGAGATAGAGACAGATTTATGATGTCAAAGGTGTAAATTATAGGGTAAAGAGAGGGCGTGGTATTTGCCATGCTCTTTTGTGTTTTTATGCACAGCCCCGTGCAGAGGAAAGATGCCGCTAAGGCGGCGCACGGGGCGCGCGGCGAGTAGGGGAAAGGCTAGTACAACGTTTTCTTAATCCTTATATACTAAGTGCTTGATACTTGCGTCAGTGCAAGGCGGAGGAAGGAAGCGATGCGGTGGCATCGTTGACTGACGACAACGCGGCAATGACACAAATAGCGAGTGCTTAGTATATGAAGAATTAAAAAATGTTGTACTAGGAATTGACACTGCTTCCGATATTAGAGACGCGAAAAGCGTGATGCAGCAAGTAAAAATCCATTTGCGCCACGAACGAAGTTCGTATTGCAATTTTTGCATGGATAATATAAAGTCATCGGAAAGAAAAATCCAATGGCTTTTATAGTAGAGAAGTGATATAATATGGAGGAAATAAAAAGTGGATAGTTTTAGGAGAAGAAATGGAAGCAAAATATAATATGACTCAAGAAGAAAATATTTTTCTTGCAAAACGGAATATAGTAGATTATATATGGAAAAGTGCTAATCTTGAAGGAATTGGCGTAACATATCCAGATACACAGGCAATCTACAATGGAATGTCGGTATCTGGATATACAATAGAAGATATCAATGCAGTAAATGACTTAAAGCATGCCTGGCAGTTTTTACTTGAAAATATTAACGAAGAAATAAATTTAGAATTTATTAAGAAAGTTCATGTTCTATTAGGAAAATATACTATAATAAATGCAGGAATGTTTAGACGTGATGAGGTAAGAATAGGAGGCACTGATTGGATACCTGAATTGCCAGATGAAAAGAAAGTTAATGATGATATATTTGAGATATTAGAAAACAAAGCATCTCCATTAGATAAGGCGTTGGATATAACATTATATTTAATGAGGGCACAATTATTTTATGATGGAAATAAAAGAATCGCAATGCTTATAGGAAATAAAATAATGATCGAAAATGGACAGGGAATTATATCAGTCATACAAAGAGATATAAAAGATTTTTATAGATTGTTAGTACTGTATTATGAAACTGATAATAAATCAGAAATCAAACAGTTTTTATATAATAATTGTATAGATGGAATGAAATTTAGTGTATAATATAAAACTACGAAATTTCTTGAGAGTAAAAAGATATAGTATCTAAAAGTGCTGTAATTGCAAAAGTCTAAAAACAAAGGTTGATGGTAAAGCTGAGAATTAGTAAAATAGGGAGGATTTACATGGAGAAGTCTGCTTTTGACAAAATATACGAGGTGGTGAAACAGATTCCATATGGGCAGGTGGCCACATATGGACAGGTAGCCGCGCTAGCAGGGAATAAGCGATGGGCAAGAGTGGTTGGTTACGCGCTGCATGTCAATCCTGATCCTGACAATATTCCCTGTTACCGCGTTGTCAACAAGGAAGGTAGGGTATCGGATGCGTTTGCATTCGGGGGCGGCAACCGCCAGGTGGAGCTGTTGAAGGCAGAGGGGGTGGAGTTTGCAGGCGACTGCGTGAAAATGACACAGTATCAGTGGGAAAGACCGATATACTAAATTTATTAGGAAGGAAGAGAAAAAATGAAAATTGCAGTAACATACGAGGATGGAATGGTTTTTCAGCATTTTGGACACACACAACAGTTTAAGATCTATGATGTCGAGAATGGCGTCATTCAGAGGGAACAGGTGGTAGATACACAGGGAAGCGGTCACGGAGCACTCGCGGGATTTCTGACAGAGTACGGTGTCGATACATTGCTTTGCGGCGGGATTGGCGGCGGGGCGCAGAATGCGCTTGCATCCGCCGGAATACAGCTTTACGGAGGGATCTCCGGTGATGCGGACGGGGCGGTGCAGGCATTTCTGGCAGGGACACTTGTTTATAACCCTGATGTGCATTGTGACCATCATGATCATGAGCACGGAGAAGGACATTCCTGCGGCGGCCATTCCGGGCATGGGGAAGGACACTCCTGCGGCGGGAACCATGACTGTCATGGAGATAAGAGCTGTTGAGAAAAAAAGAATAAGGATGTGTGTACGAAATGGTCAGAAAGCATTTTCGGTTTAAGGGCAGAGTGCAGGGTGTGGGATTCCGCTATCGGGCGAAGTATGCGGCAAACGGTATGGGGATTACAGGCTGGGCAAAAAATGAGTACGACGGTTCTGTCGAGATGGAGGCGCAGGGAACGGAGGAAGCGATCAACCAGATGCTGGTGATGATCAACAGGAGCGACTACATTGTGATCGATTCAATTGAGTCAGAGGAGATACCGCTTGAGGAGGACGAGCGCTCTTTTTATGTGAGATAAGGCGCGCGAGGCGGCAGCAAGGAGGTAATAGAGATGGAGTTATCAAAATACTTTAAGAGTGTGATTGATCAGGAGCGATGTGCGGTTGTTATCTGCAGCCTGGAGCATGAGATTATTTATATGAATCCGGCTGCTGTGATGCGGTATGCGAAGCGGGGCGGACAGGCTCTTGTGGGGCAGAGTCTGCTCAGCTGTCACAATCCGCAGTCGGCTGAGATGATCAGGAAGGTGATCGCATGGTTTGCAGAAAGCGCAGAGCACAATATGATTTACACCTCCCGCAATGAAAAGGAAAACAAGGATGTGTATATGGTTGCGCTGCGCGATGACGATGGCCGCCTGATTGGATACTATGAGAAACACGAATATCGGAATCAGGAGACGGCGAAGCTGTATGATTTTGGCAGATCATTATGAAAAGAGTGATTGATAAAATTTACCAAAAAATGGTTGTGGAGTACGCGTGTGTTAGTATATAATGATGATATAGTATAAAAATGGAAACATTTTTGGAAAGGGGATATTGCATTGACACATATAGAAAAAGCAACTGATTTCCTGATGCAGGGATTTCACTGCTCACAGGCGCTCACAGGGGCATTTGCGGAGGAATTTGGATACAGTCTCAAAAATGTAATGAAGATCAGTACCTGTTTTGGCGGCGGTATGCACAGGGGAGAGCTGTGCGGCTGCGTCACGGCGGCTGCAATGATCTTCGGTATGGCGTTTGGGTTGTACGATCCGCAGGATAAGGAGCTTGAATCGTTTGGATATAAAAATGCAGATGAATTTTATTATCGTTTCCAGGAGAGGATGGGAGGAAAGACGCTCTGCAAAGAGATTCTCGGCAAGGATTTCTCAAAGCCCGACGAGCTTGTCACGATTCGCAAGGAAGGACTGGTCAAAAAAGTATGTCCGCATGTTCTGCAGGTAAGTATAGAGATCATAGAAGATATGCTGAGGCGGCAGGAGGAGGAAGGTCTGTATGTGCGCTTCAGCGCTGCAGATTTCGAGGATACAGAGAAGCTGCAGACAGTGATCAAGAATGTGAACAGACAAAACAGGTTTCGCGGCAATGTGCATGAACTGCTTCGTTCTTCGGACAAAAAGATCGGGTTTATACAGTTTGATGTCAGGCGTTTCAAGATTATCAATGACCTCTACGGTGAGAAGTTTGGCGATGAGGTGCTGTTCTATATCAAGGATAATCTCAAGAAGCTGTGCAATGACAGACAGTTTTTCATTAACCTTAGAAGCGATGTATTTATGGTGGTTACGGAGTATGACGATGACGGGGAGCTTCTGGGCTTTATCCGTAAGATTGAAGAGACGTCTGCCTCCTTCAAGGATGTAAAGCTGCAGCTTGCTTTTGGTGTGTACTCCGTAGATGATAAGGAGATGGAGATACGTCAGATGGAGGACAGAGCGGCGATGGCGAGGACAGCGGCAAAGGAAAATGTCGTTTCCAATGTGATCTTTTACGAGGAGCAGTTTAAGGAGTTTCTCTACACCCGCAAATTTATCGAGGAAAATATGCACTCTGCCATTGAGGAGAAACAGTTTAAGATGTATCTGCAGCCGAAGTACAGCATATCCCGGAACAAGATTGTCGGTGCGGAGGCGCTTGTGCGCTGGATACACCCTGAGCGGGGTATGATCTATCCCAATGAGTTTATCCCTGTGATTGAGGAAAATGGTTTCATCAAGATGGTTGATTACTATATCTGGGAAGAAGCGAGCAAATTTATCAAGCGATGTACAGATATCGGTATCGAGGACTGTCCGGTGTCTGTAAACGTGTCAAGGCATCATCTCAAGGATACGGAATTTATGTTTGTCCTGATGGATGATATCAAGCGGCATCAAATCAAAAAGAAGCTTCTGGAGCTGGAGATCACAGAGACAGCGAATGATGAGCAGATCGGACAGGCTGCGATGCGGCTGAAGCTTGATGGGTTCACGCTGCTGATGGATGATTTTGGGAGCGGGTATTCCTCGCTGAATGTGCTGCTCGAGACACCGTTTGACGTGATCAAACTGGACAAGAAGTTTATGGATAACATGATGGCTTCCGACAAGGGAAAGCTGATTCTGGAGCATATGGTTTCCATGGCTCGGGAGCTGGGGCTGGGACTTCTGGCGGAGGGCGTGGAGACGAAGGAACAGGTGGAGCTGCTGGGGAAGATCGGCTGCGACAATGTGCAGGGATATTATTTTGCCCGGCCGATGCCGGATGAGGATTTCTTTGAGCTGCTGAAAAAGGACAGAGGTATTGAATAAATAGGAGAGTATGGCGATGGTAAAACATGTGATATTATGGCAGTTAAAGGATGAGCTGTCCAACAGTGAGAAGGCGGATGTCAAGGCTGGAATCAAGGCGGGGCTTGAGTCGCTGCAGGGCAAAATCCCCGGTCTGGTCGAGATCAGGGTAGAGATCAATCCGCTGGCGTCCTCCAATGCAGACGTGATGCTTGACTCTGCATTTGAGAGTGAGGAAGCGCTCAAGGGTTATGCGGTACATCCGGAGCATGTGGCTGTGGCAGACGGCAGAGTGCGCCCGTATACGAAATCGAGGGTGTGCATGGATTATGAAGTCTGAACATGTTTAGGCAAAAAATGAGAAAATGAGAAAAAATTGAAAAAAGTACTTGCTTTTTTTGAAAAACTGTTGTATGATTTAATAGTTGTCGGCGATACGAAAGCGGACAACTGAAATATAACAGTTATGGCTCGTTGGTCAAGCGGTTAAGACGTCGCCCTCTCACGGCGAAAACAGGGGTTCGATTCCCCTACGAGCTGTTGTCTGTTTAGACAGCCCAACCCATTTAAGAGCGCTGCAAATGCCGAATGTCCGGTGTTGCAGTGTTTTTTGTTTTACGAGAGCAGTATTGATTTTTACCGTTTTAGACCACTTTAAGCCGTTGCAAATCAAAAGTTTGTGGGTATTTTTAAGGGTAAGAGCTGTGGGTATTTTTGTGGGTATACTTTGTGGGTAAAATTTTTAAGGAATGCTAATTGATTATATGTCTATAACTCATTTTTTAAGCCCCATAAAAGCAATTAAAACAAATTATTCAAGCACTATTAAATTATTTGTGTATGTGGCTAATATTATCTATAAATATAATTATTACCATAATGAACATAATATTTATGATAATAATTTTTACAAAAAACATAAATTCGATATTTACTCAGATAAGTAGCAATTTAACAGCACAAGAAGGCAATAGGGCAATATTAGTTAACGCATCTTGCACAGGTGGTACCACGCAAAACT
>VSNM01000158.1 GCA_009774245.1 Lachnospiraceae bacterium
GAGGCGGCATATGGGTACTGCTGCGGCAGCATCCGAATGCTGAACACCCTTCTGCACCGTGCCCTGATCATCGGATGCGAACAGAAACGGGACACAGTGGGAACAGAGACAGTCATGGATGCGGCGAATGAGATCGACCTGGTATAAATGGGATGGAGGGTGGAAATGGAATTTTTTTGTGAAAACTCGGCGGCAGGACATGCCGATGACAGGATATGGAAAGGGTATGTGAAACAGCTCCGGCGTCATGGAGACACTGTGGAGGCGGACATTTCCGGAAAAGGGAGCGCCATGCATGTCATCATAGGCAGGTATGAGTACGGCAGATATCTTTGCATCCCGGATTGGGGGATCGGCAGTACTTTAGCCGCGTTGGATGACTGCTTTTGGAACAGGGAACAACTGGAACGGCAGTTGGGCAGGGCAGACGCGATCACCTTGTCAGAAGCATTAAAAGCAATCTCAAAAGAACTGGAGGATATGGGTTAGCCCATGTCCTCTCTTTTACTATCTGGCAGAGCCGCCGTTTATGGAGATTAGAAACCGCGGAAAAAGACGCTGTCAATTTAAAGATGGTGACAGCATTCTGCACAATGACAGAATATCCGGTGATAATAATCCGCGTCCAGGCGGTGATGTGAAAGTGCAAATCAATAGTATGTGCTCTTTGAACAGGCAATGTCCTGCTTCTTGGAGCCCAGATACCGATAAAGGTTACAACCCTGGAAGACCATCAGCAGGAGGAACTGGAATATTTCAAACGCTGTGCGTTTTTCACCGGAGGATTCACCTTTAAGCTTGCGGCTGTCTTTACGGATCCCACAGCAGAATAGCAGGCCGCTTATATTAAGTTCCTTGATGGCAGCAATAAAACTTATGTTAAGTTCATGATTGGGGTTTTCTTTTGCTCCATTATGTTGTATCATAAGATTAGGCACTCTCCTTCGGTGTGATTTGGATTTTGGCTAATCTTATTATACCAAAGATCAGTGCCTTTTTGTTGTCAATGTACCATTTTCATGGTTAAATTTTACAGTATTTATAAGGATTTCCATCGGAAATCCTTATGGGAAGTTTGAGTAATTCACATGCGATTTTTGATAGATTGGAGTTTTTCACTCCAGGGTGCAAGCTCTGCGAGCTGATCATCAGTCATCTCTTTCGTTGGACGATGATCCAGTAGAAATTTCAGATATTCGTAAATGTTCAGGCCGTGTGCCTTTGCCATTTCAACCATTGTATAGACTACAGCACTGGCATTGGCTCCTTCTACAGAATCACTGAACAGCCAGTTTTTGCGGCCAACTGCAAACGGACGGATCGCGTTCTCGCTGAGATTGTTTGTGAAGCTGCAGCGGCCATCCTCCAGATAGGTCTCCGCTGTTTCCCGCCGGTTAAGGACATAATTCACCGCTTTATCCATGCGGGTATTCTGGACTGGCTTTTGCTGCTCAAGCCACGACCAGAAAGCCTCCAGAACAGGTTTTTCCTTTTCGAGACGCATCTGCTTACGTTTTTCATAATCACCGGGATATTTTTTGTTAATGGAATCTTCTATGGCAAACAGGCGGTTACAGTACTGGACTCCCTGTACTGCTGGCTGGCTGTAATCATACTGTTTCCCTTTGGGAACGGCATCGATAAAGTACTGGCGGATGTGTGCCCAGCAGGAACACCGTTTGATACCCGGCAGGCTGTTGTAGCCCTGGTAACCATCCGTTTCCAGATATCCGTGATAGCCTTCCAGAAACTCCTTTGCATGGCTGCCACTCCTGGTTGGAGAATAGCCATATAAGATAATGGCGGGAAGACCGTCTTCGCCGCTGCGGAACAGCCACATGAAGGATTGCGTCTGTGCCCGGCGGTCTTCCTCCTTCAATACCTGGACTCTGGTCTCATCCGCCATTGCGAAACCGCGCTCCAGCAGTTCCCGGTGGAAGTAATCATACATTGGCTGAAAGTAATTCCTGGAGCAATAGATAATCCAGTTGGCCAGTGTCGTCCTGCTGATCCGGGCACCATACTGTCTCCAGTCTTTCTCCTGGCGGTAAAGGGGAAGTCCATTGGCGTACTTCTGATACATCGTCCATGCAACGGCGGATGCGGTCGCCGGGCCTTTTCCTGCCAGGGCCTGCGGAACCTGGGACTTTACAATCACAGGTTTTTCGGTGTCTCCCAATCCTTCCTTACAGGACGGACATCCATAACTCTGGCTGTAGTATTCGATCACTTTACATGTGGCCGGAATGAATTCCAGCTCACGGCGGACATACTCTTCGCCGATCAGAACCATCTGCGTACCACAGACCGGGCAGACCTGATCTTCTTCCGGAAGAGGGATGACTACTTTTTCAACCTTCAGGCCTTTAAAAAGATCCTGAATCCGTGAAACTCATTGTTTTTATATGCCAATCTACAATCAGATTGGCAAAAAGTAAAAAGTGTACCTTGATAATGTTGAATCAATCTGCATAAATGTGGAAATATACTGCTAAATCTTATCCATCTTCCTATAAATGGGCGCACTACTCCCCCTATATGCAGGAAGTTTTCTGTATGAAGGCTTATTTATGCATAGAAATCCGCAAATGCAGTATATATTCCCTGGAATGCATAGCGCCACACGTTGCTCCGGCCCAGCCCTATGATCAGCTGGCGGGCATGCTCTGTCACATGGCCCGCCATCATGATCATGTTCCCGATCACGGTGCGCAGCCGACGGCGCCTTACCTTGTGTCTGGTTTCCGTCCCCCGGCGGCCTATGGACTCCTGCCCTATCATGCGCAGGATATTGTATGCAATTATAGCAAGCTCCAGCACCAGCTCATTTGTGTCAAATTTACCGGACGGCAGACGTTCCAGGTCCATGTCTGTTTTTATTTCACTGTGGAACTGCTCGCATTCTCCATGTGCATGGTACAGGCTGATGATCTCATGGTCGTTCATCCCCAGGTTGGTCCACCAGGTGTTGGCTTCGATGTCATTTGGAAATAGAAACTGTCCATACTTGTCTATTGTACGGTTGATAATCTCATATCCTGTCCGGATGGTAATGGTTTTCTCTTCCCCGGATTGTGTTTTATATGTGACGGGCTTCCAGTCGCTTCCTATATAGACAGTCTTGCCGTCCCGGGGGGTCTGGACATCCTTGCTGCAGGATTCCGCCATGGAAAGCCATTCCTCCCTGCTTTCCCTGCGGAGGTTCCGCTTTATGATGAAACAGCATCCGGCTTCAATCAGTATGCCGATGTTTTCCGCGGCATCGTTCCCGGAGTCTAGGCGTACAAGGAGAGGTTCATTTGTGATCTCGCGGCATAAACGTATCGTTTCACGCAAAAATTCTGGTGTATGCTTCTGGCAGTGCTGCTTCCCCTCGCGCAGCTCACAGTTGATGAGGTAGCCTTCGGTTCCTATATATGCCATGATGGGCGCATACCCGTCGCAGCCTTTATAAGTTCGCGAGACTCCCTGTTTCTGCGTTTTTGAATTGTCAAAAGGCGTGACATCAATATCCACAGGAACATAGCCGTTTGGAAGCTTCCCCGGGACAATACCGTTTGTCCTGAGCATCTCTATGTTCTCGGAAAGGATCTGGGGGCGCAGGGAAGCACCAATGTCATCCATCCGCTGGCGTAATGTCTCCTCGGAAGGGATGCTCCTGGTGATGCCAAGGGCATACTTATAAAACTCCTGGTCATCATCAAACTCATGGACGGACTCGTAAGCAGGTTTACCCATAGTCAGCAGACTGATATATGTAAGGAGGATGTCACCATTTTTAATCTGGTGCTGTGAACGGTTCTTTGTGACATCCATACGGTTGCAGCGTTTTACGAAATCGCTCTTGCCCAGGATGGCACCTACGACTGCCAGTCCTGAAGCCGGGATAATACGCTCATTGGTGAATTCGATCTTAATATTTTTCATTGGTGTCCGCCCCCCGCGTTATGATTTCTGCTGTCCCTATTATACCAGAAAATAATGCAAAAGTGGGAAAATTAAGCCATTTTGCCGCACCAAATGGGTGAATTTTAAGGTGCTGGTTTGGCTCTTCAAAACTGCATAATCGCAGACTTTTCAGGCATTTAACAAGTTTGAGTTTCACGGATTAAGGAAGATCTTTATGGGTTGCTTTCTTCTTGCGGGTATGCTCCCGGATCACGGTCTCTTCTTCCAACAGGGAAGGATCCTGTTCCACTTCCGCTTCATCAAAAAGGTGCTGCTGTCCTGGAATGTCATCGGTCCTTCTTTCGCTGGAGGAACCGAAAATCTTTTTGGTAAGATAGTCCACCTGTTCCTGAAGGGCTTTTTCGTGGCTGGTTTTTTCATCAATAACAAGACGGAGAGATCTGATCAGTTCCGTCTGCTCCGAGACCATTGTTTTCAGCCCGGTTATGGTGTCCTTCAGTTCTCGCAGCTGGATATCTTTTGCACTGGAAGCCATCGTTCTCTCCTTGGATTTGATACCTCTATTATACCAGAAATACCGCCATTCCTAAAGGAAAACAAGTGCTGAAAAACGCTGAATTTATAAGGAAATCTGCCATTTTTCTGTGCAGGATTTTTACCGGGATCCGGATGCTTTTTTACTCTGCTTTGAGTGCTTTTGGCTGGTCGATATCAATTCCTGACATCAGCCAGTCGAACTCCCTCCAGGAAAGATTCCGAACTTCCGACTGCTTCCTTGGCCATTGATACCCGCCCCGGACAGACAGCCGTTTATAGATCAGGACAAAACCATCCGGTTCACGGAACAGAGCTTTGATCCTGTCCCGTCTTCTTCCACAGAACAGGAAGAGCGCACTGGATGTCGGATCCATCTTAAGCCGGTCTTCGATAATGGCACAGAGACCATCAATCGATTTGCGCATATCTGTATAGCCGCAGACAATGTAGATTTTTTCGAGGCCGGAGATATCACCTAACATGAGGTCTCCCGGATCAGGCGGAGTGTCCTGGTGAGCAGGGCAGGATCGGCATCATTGCTGATTCGGATTGTCACATCGTTCATGGACACTTCAATCGTATGTGAATTGTCAAGGTTCGTTTGGTGCATCTGCGATGCTGTATGCTGTTCCGGAAGGTGATCCGAAACAATGTCAATGGAAACCACATCCTGCTTTGAATGCGGGATCTCACAATGACCATAATTCGGTGCCGGGATCTGATCCGCTGCTGCTTTCCTGCAGCGGCTGACCCAGTTATAAAAAGTGCTTACAGCGATACCGTTTTCACGGCACCAGTCAGCATCTGTCATGCCGCTTTGGCGGCATTCATTGATAAGCCTGATCTGTTCCGCCATCGGAACACGGGCTTTGCGAGTAGCTGTCATAACCTATCCTCCGTAATTGTATTGAAATAGTCTAAATATTTTTTACCTACAATTATAGAGGAAACCAGGAAAATAGAAAATCCGCAGGAATATTTGGCGCTTACCCCTTATCCGACTGCAAAGAAACTATAGTTAAGTATTCCTTACAGATTGCTTGCCCGGATGGGAAGATGCCGCGCCGCTTTCTTCCATAACCTTGGTATAATCCACAGGCAGGCCGAGATAGTTTGCGCAGGAGTGGACGCACATGGGAAAAGGGGTACAGCCTTCTGTACCATAAGTAACCTTAGATTTTGACCTGTTTATTTCTACTTTAAAGAAAGGGACACGCATTTCTTCTTCCATTATCTAAATGACATTGGTTCATTGGCACCCAACTTTTTATACGTACCCCGTCTCAATTTTCTCATTCTGCCCATACCAATTCCGCAACCAAGC
Organism: Lachnospiraceae bacterium; assembly: GCA_009774245.1. Taxonomy (GTDB): domain Bacteria; phylum Bacillota; class Clostridia; order Lachnospirales; family Lachnospiraceae; genus COE1. The sequence goes on from VSNM01000158.1 coordinate 5,771, forward strand.
ATTCGCATAATTCTTTTTCATAAATATAAACTTTCTCCAAATACTTTATTTCCTTTTCATAGTCATCATTGCTATAAAATGACATTTTTCTGTAATTTATGGATAAATAAATTTTTTTCCAAAAAGTGATGATTTTTTTCAATAATCCTTCTATTTTTTCCTGTCCCTTTTCACTATATAAATGATACTTTTACTAAAATATCATCCTGTATAATT
>VSNM01000159.1 GCA_009774245.1 Lachnospiraceae bacterium
CATCCATTTAAGTGGACATATGCCGGTATACCATTAGCAATTTAATCACTGATATTTAAGCAATGCTGTACTAGTCAAGCACGCTCTTATTCTTGGGTTATAGCAGAAAGTGCAATCACTCTTATGCCGTCTGTCCAGTCTTGCTTTTATCCTAATATGGGCAGTTCCACGCTAATCAAAGTAGAAATCGCTACAGTTCAGCTAGACACTGAGGTAGTTAATTTTCTGTCATGTTCTATGATATTCGGATTTTACAAACCATTCTGTTTATACATCACCGTTCCCTATTTCTCTGCCTTTTCTGAATATCCTCCTTCACTCCATAATGCTTTTTCCGATACTCATACTCTTTCAGAAATTCGTCATAGACTCTCATCTTATATTTCATACTTTTCATTTTACTTTCATCATACCCCATTCGCTTTTGATACTCTTTTAATTCTGCCATTTGATCGCCTGTCGGTGGTGAAAGCAGCTTTGCACGTTCTTCTAAGGAAAGCTTTGAAAAATCCACTTTCTCCTTTTTGGTTACTTCTGATTTTTTCTCTGAAACAGCTTGGCTTTTCCCCTGCCATTGTTCATTGAACTCATGAAAAACACTTCCGTAAAAGATTTCTTCATGATTTTCAGATACTTCATGATCTGCCTGAAAATGGTCAAATGCTTCATAGAATGAAATATCTTTTTCGCTCTTTTTTTCTGCTTTTTCTGGTTTCTCATTCCATTCCTCATAATCATCAAGATACTGTTTTGCTTCCTCAATATCCTGCATAGTACGCCTGTATTCCACCTGCTTCTGCTCTTTCTCCTGCATATACTGTCTGATCCCTGCCACTGTAAAACGGTTCCCAAGTTTGCTTCCCCTGACCGCCTGCGCTTTTCCTGCTTTACCCGCATGGTACGGAAGTGCATAACTAATGGTATTCCCTTTTAATCGTATATCCATGAGATATATTTTCTTTAACATCTCCACCACATCCTCAAGCGTTCTTGTTTCAGTGCTGTTCATTGTCAGTCTTACATAAGTCTTGATCTCTTCCTTAAAAGACAGCTTATCATGCTTCTGCATCTGACATTCCGCAAAACTTTTCCGTTCCTGCGTCCGTTCCTCATTATAGAATGTATTCCTGACCGAATGTGTCAGTCCCCGCTCCCTGCATTGTTCCCCGAAAAACTGCGACATCTCCTTCAATTCCGGCATTCCCCTGCGGAAAGATTTACCGTCCTTCAGATTACAGTTGCTCACAATAAAATGCACATGGATATGCTCTGTGTCCGTATGCACCGCCCACATTGCTTCATATCCCTTGCTCCAAAAAAATTTATGCGCAAATTCCCTTGCTATCTTATCTGCTTCCTCATAGGTCAGCTTATCATTATCATCCGGATGAAAGGAAATCGACATCTTATGTGCCAGAATATCTTTCTGTTTGTAACGCGAATATTTTTTATCGTGCATCTTCCTTGTTATAAGCAGACTGTTAGCAAAATTATCCCTGTTACACCCAAACGCTCCGTACATATCCGGTCTTGTCTTCTGGATCCTTTCTTTAATCTGTTCTTTTTTCGTTCCAAGAATATAATCTGCCGCACTTTTTAACTGTGCGACAGATTTGCAGTAACTGTAATTCACATTGACATTTCCATAAACCTCTGCCATAGATCATATCCCCCTCTTATTCTTTATTCCTGATCAGGCTATTTTCTCCCATATGCGCAGCAGGCTGTTTTCAATTTGTTTATATCTGTATTCCGTATATTCAAGCGGCTGCTTCATATCCATACCGCCATAGGTATTGAGTATCTTTGCTATCTGGTTGATATTGACTCCCTGTTTTTTTAGTTCCGCCGAAAGCTCTGACAATAAATTACGCACACCCTTCAGAGTAACGCCATCTGCCTGTTTTCCTTGACTTACCCGCAACAGATAATCTATAAAATCTGCATTGCTGCCATATCCGCTGGCTTCTTTTTGTTTTTCAAACTCTGCCTGCAACTTTTCATCGGTTCGGATATAGATTACTCTATCCCTTGTCCTATTTCCCATAAATTTCCTCCAATCTGATAATGTTCTATCTATCTTCTAAAAAAACAACCTTGCATTAAAAAAGAACCAGACACATTCTCCTCAACGTGTGTGGCTCCCAAATTCGCACTCCCTGTATCCACCTTTATTATATTGGCTACAAGAAATTGCACTAATGGCTACATTTTCAATATCATGTTTTTATTTAAAATATTGGCTACAATCCCCCTTTCCTTTGTGTCCATTCAATGCCATTTACCGTATTCTCTGTAGCCTTTGTCATAGAAATGCTCTGTAAGCAGGGCACATCATTCCCATAAGTCTGTCCGCTGCAAAAACGCAGCTCCCAGACGAAAGCCTCCCCTCGCTCTACGCTCCGTCCGGCTTTTCCACATCGCTTTCCCACTCTGGCACTTTTCCACCTGCCGCCGATGTGGTGGGAATGATATAGGCAGGTAGTACCGTTGGCTTGCCAGCTCATCAAAATAAAAATCGGAGTGCCTGCCGGACACTCCGATTTTTATTTCTTCCTCACTGTCTGCGCCACCGGTGCTACCTGCTCAGGGGGCTTCGCCCCCTAAGAACCCCCATTCCGGCTATCCTCCAAAACTGAAATCAAGAAACTCATTCTCCTCCGGTTCCTCTGTTTCCGCTTCCCCACCATTTTGTAGAATACCACCGCCGGAACTTAATACCTGCACATCCCCACTGTCTTTCAAATAGTTCTCCGCCCTTGCATTATTTCCCATTGCCAAGATATTCTGCTGCTGCAAAAGGTAAATCCCGATAAGCTGTGACAGGTTGCCAAGCACTTTCTGTTCCACCTTTTCCACGATCCTACCTGCAAAGGCATCCTCTTTTTCCCTTGTTTCCAGATAAGGATCATCAAATATTGCCAGATGCCGGTCATAAAAATCATTAATTGCCTGAATGATAAAGTCATTCTGCGAGGGAAATGCCCTGACAGCTTCTGAGTGAAGTATTTCCCATGCCCGTCTGTCAGCTTCCTTTTCCTCATAAAACCGCACATTGCGGTTACGGATATTTCCTGTCATTCCTGCACCTTCTTTCTAGTTGCACTTTTTGTTGTGGCGCAAAATCATGTAACAGTAATATTCATATCCCTTTGCAGTCGCACAGATATCGTGATTAAAATGCGTCCTCTCCCGGTTATATTCCCCGACAGCTTCCACGATTCTTGCGCCGCCGCCCATAAAGTAAAGCTGCATAAGGCTTTCATTATATTCATAATCCTTCAGCTTCTGAAAAATCTCCTGTACATAGGAAACTGCTGCTTCTTTCATGAGTGAGACATAGGGCTCTACAATATCCGTTTCCCCTGTTCTTAGATAATTTTCAATGACCTCGTTCATCAGGTTTGTTCCCGTTTCGTCCAGCACCTTATTATGAATACGCTTCATACACTGGAAAACACCGAGTTTTTCTGTCCATGATTTACTCTCCATCGCCCTGCCATTGTTTAAATACATGATATTCATTGTTCCGTTGCCAATGTCGGCAAGTAAATTCATCCCTTTAAAATCTTTCAAGTTTTCCGCCACCGCGGAATAGCACTGTGGCATGACTGTACATCCGGCAATCTCAACCTCGTACTGTCTGTCTTTATAACGAAACTGCACAATCTTGTTCTGCATCAGATATTGGCGGAAGGATTCTCTCTGCGCCTGCACCCACTTCAACGGAAGTCCTGCGGCAAGATGCACTCTGGCAGAGGTTAATTCCCTTGCATTCAGTTCTTTTGCTATTGCCGCAAGCGTCAGGATATAATTATCATCATCTGACTGCTTTTCAGCGATAAAGCTCTTATGACCTTCCCCGATAATGTAGAAATATCCGTCATACTCCAGATAATCCTTACTGAAAGTTGGCGCTTTCTCACTCTTAATCAGTGCGGTTGGAAATACCCTGTGTGCTGTTTTGATATTTCCATATCCATGATCAATTCCTAAGATCAATGTTCCATTCATGTTATATTCTCTTATATTCGCCATAATTTTTCCCTCTCTTTTTTATAATGTTTTTTGCGCCGATTTTTGCTGCGTGTAAACGCAGAATCTACCTTACAAAAATCGTGTGCATCAATATTTAGTGATAACAGTAGACAATATCTTGAAGAACCACTTCCTCTGCCATTTCCTTAGCCTGTTCCCGAAGCTGCCACATTTCCATTGTAGAATCTGGATTCTCCGGTTTATGCTTCTGTAAATACTGCTGCATAATCCTGTCAAACAATTCATTTGCTTCTTCATTGATTTCTTCCGCTTTTTGTTTCAGCTACCCTAAACGAATCAGATGATAATATCTATCCGACTGGTTTTCTTTCAGATACTTTTTCCATAAATCTCCGTATTTTCCTGAAAAAGTATCCTGTATTGCTTCTGTTTCTTCTTCGCCAATACGGATATTGGGATATAAGATACCGTCTTTTTCTGTGTAAGTGCCACCCATTTGTTCAAATATCGATAATTCTTCTTTTTTCCTACCCATAACTTTATCCTCCAATCTTCTGTTTCTATCATGATTTTTCCGCTCTTTTAGCTGAACAGTTATGAATACCTGTCTGTTTTTCATGCCAATCCCTGACCAATTTTTCTATCAGTTCCACTTTCTGCTTTGGTGTGAAATCTGCGGGAAAATACTGCGATAATGAATCTGCCCTAATTTTAATCTGTTCTCTCTGATTTGCTTTTTCCTCTCCCAAAATATCATACATTTTATCCATATCAATCCCCTCTGACTGACTCAGGCGTTTCATCCGGTTTGCCTGTGAAAGAGACGGTGTACACTGCTCCAAATCCATTACCGCATGAAGTTCATACTGTTCCTCTTCTTTCAAATAAGAAAGTTCTACCGCTATAGTAAACGCTATTTTCCCTTCATCCACCATATCAAGGATTTTGGGAATAAGATTTGTCAGACGGATATACCTTGCGATCTGGTTCCGGCTCTCCCCAACCTGTTTTGCTAAAAGCTCATCCGAACGAAGTATGGGCTTTCCGTTTTCTCCCACATCCTTTGACAGCTTCGTCCCAACTTGGGACAAAGTATCAGTGAATTTCTTTCCCTGCTGCTTCATGGCTTCCAGCTTCATTTTATAGGCATAAGCTTTCTCGCTAGGCTTGATATGCTCCCGCTGTAAATTACTGTCCACCATCGCTATCGTCGCTTCTGCATCATCCATCTGCACAATCATCACGGGAACCGTGTCTATACCTGCCCATTCGCTGGCTGCTTTTCTTCTGTGCCCTGCAACGATTTCATACCCTGATCCAATTGGGTTTGGTCTTACAATCAAGGGAACAAGCACGCCCTTCTCCTCAATACTCTTCGATAATTCAAAGAGCTGCATATCATGCTCTACCTTGAACGGATGCCCTTGAAAATCATGCAGTTCGCTAATCTTTACATTTTCCGTTTGTACATTGTGGTCGAAAATCCCACATATACTCTTTTTACTTGTCTGCTCCATCTGTTTGTCCTCCTACTTTTTAATTTGATTATTAAGGTGTCTGATGAATGCTGGCAATTTTAAATCAAAAAGACCGCCTGCTCCACACCATAAGGATATAGAAAACAAGCGGTCTAAATGCGAACCAAACATTCGCATGACTTACCTATTATTCAGTTGTTGATAAAATTTTTCTGTAATGATTGAGTTTGTGAACTATACATTTTTGTGTCCACTCATACGAGTTCCATAACTACGGACACTTTAATCTCGTGAGAAATCTCTTTTTTCTTTCCAATTTCAGGTGTTCGGTTAAACTTAAAAATCCTCGCAAAGTGCGTAAATTCAAGGATTTCTACAAGCGAATCTACGGATTCGCTTTGTCCTCCCTTTGTAGACAACATGCGACTTCCACATGTATCTCCGCCGTGAACTGGTCCACCTTCTGGTGGAATTTTTCTATCCTGCCCTTCGACTGGCACGCACCA
>VSNM01000016.1:0-68069 GCA_009774245.1 Lachnospiraceae bacterium
TGTCTGATAGTATTTTAGAACAATACTACCAGAATAGGAGACTAATTATAAGACGCCGATTATTTGCCGCTTACAATCTGTTCCTTTGCTACTGGCATAAAAATACTCCTTTTCGATAAGAATTGTCATATACTAATTCTTACCAAAAAAGAGGTATTTTTTCCCATACACACAAACTTTTTTACACTACCGTTCAAAGAAAAGTATTCCCTAATTTTCCAGCAACTCCCCACACCGCTCAAGTATCCCTACATCTGCCGGAAGCCAATCCACACTATGCAGTTCATCCTTTCCAAGCCACTTGGCAGATTCATGCTCCTTTAAAACCAGTTCACCCGACTTGACTGTGCAGGCAAAGCAGTCCATGGACAGATGGAAATCTGGATAATCGTACTCGACCGTATCCACCAGCTCCCCCACCTCAATCTCCGTGTCAAGCTCCTCCCTGATCTCACGCTTTAGCGCCTGCTGCGGTGTTTCCCCTTCCTCGATCTTTCCTCCCGGAAATTCCCAGCCGTCCTTGAACTCCCCATATCCCCGCTGTGTGGCGAAGAGCTTGTTGTGACTTATGATTATTGCGGCTACTACTTTTATTGTTTTCATATACTTTTTTCTCCTGTATCTTCTCCCAGACTTTCTGAATAATAAACACTCTCTAACACAACCAATTAAATTTTATTTAGAATAAAATCTATCCCTAACTGTTCTCGATGTATCATTAGCCTCATCTCCATACAATAAAATATTTCTAATAGCCTACCAGAATATATTCAATTTAAATTTGTCGAATATTTCCAAAATAACCCATCTCTGGATTTTCAAGTGTCCCTATCAAAACACCTCTGTCAAGTAATCTGTTCCCATTTTCGCAACATGTCTCTGGTAAAATAGCGCAGTTATGACAAGCTGCCAAGTTACATGAATCTGTACCTTGTCCCAAAGATTGAATGCATACTGGATCAGATGAGCACCAAAGTGCATTTCGTAATGCTGAAACAATCGTATCCTCTATTCTTCCTTTTTCACCCTGTCTCACCAAACCACCTAAAGAACCTTCCGAATCTCCTGATGCCGTATAAACAAGAACGCCTGCCATGTCAAATTTGTGATTATCCAACCCGCAATATATTCTCTCTCTAATGGATGAACTCCCATAACCACACTCGAAACTAAGCTGATTAATTAGAATATGGGAAAATGTGTGTAATATAACATACTCTGGCCGCAATTCGCCCTGCAAACCTTTTCCATAAAATGAATTTTTAAATGAATCACTCATCTTCCGAACGCGATTTCTTACTTTCTTATTTTGTGCCCATGTTTGAAGTTTTTCTTTATTAAAATCGATAAAAATTCCTTCTCCCATAGTCGCAATTGCAGGCAGCCAATTCCCACTTCCTAATCTCAACATCTTTTTACTTTCTGCGATTGATAATGTATTTGGTTTCAATCTTGAAAATCCAACAAAGGCTCGTGTTTCCCGTAACTTCGGAACTAAAGATATACTTTGAAAAAAATCTTGTATCGCTGCACTGTATTCGCTTATTGGATGATTGACTGAATAAAATTCCTGTGCATCATTCCCGCTACTTTTACTCAGGATCTTATACTCGGCAAAACGATATTCCTCTTCCGATGTATTCTCATTTACCTCATGCACGCCTTCAATTGCTTCCGCTTTTTCCAATATAGCTTCATACAACTTATCACTATCTACATTCTTCGTCTGCGCATACATATTGATAAACTTTCTATCAAACTTCCCATCCGTACGAGAGTTATTCAGCACATCAAATATTTCATTCACTATACCGACAATTTTCAAATTCGATTCTTCTCCATTTGTTGGGATGTATATCGAACTAATAGTATTCGCAAACCAAACATTAGTAGCTCCCCGCAGAACTACTCTGATGTCCTCTGGCTCTGAACTGCATTGTTTTTCGTCATCTCTGTACATTCCCAACCACGGTTTGGCTCCTTTGCATTTATACGCAATCCGTTTTAGAGCACCCGGACGTGTTGCCCCGGAAATAGATTTTTTCACCCCGCATGAACACTCGTAAAATACACCACTCAGACCAGCAGATGTCCCGCCTGTGCTTCTTCGGATTTTACATTTAGTATCATCATATACCTTACCACTATCATGGTGTATCCATTCCGCAACCGGAAAATCATCAATATGTCCCTCTGGACAGATAACAACAAATCGTTCCGGAATCATCTTTTTTCTATACTTTGATTTTGCATTACATTTTCTTCCATGTTCCCACTGATATGCATCACACTCCGGCTGCACTTCATAATAAGTCGTTTTTCTCATCGTCCCGCAAAATGGACAATAATACCATCTTGGAAACCTCACTGCCGGGATCGTAAGATGAAAATTTTCGGGATCTGCATTTCTCTCCATATATTCAGGTGGATAGCGCAATTCTTTGATTCCCAGCCTTTTCTCTAACCGCTCATCTCTAATAACAAACTTTTCTGTGTTATTGTATCGCCACATATCAAGACCGGCTATCATTAATGATTCATCATTCGGAAATGGTACAATTGCCCCTACGCCCCATGGGCCAATTAGCGAACTTCTTCGCATCGGTTTATGCATCGTCATTCTATTCATCCCTTCCTACATATCTATTCTTTATAACCACTGCCTCACAAGATGCATCCACGCTACGCATTGATGTTGGTGTTTTCAGCCCATGTTCATTCCATAATGCATTCGGTCTGTTACCCGAACTATAAATCAGCGGGACTGCATTTCCCATCGAATTATCATAATTCATTTGCGGTGTCCATCTCTGTGGATTCCAATCCTCCCAACATTGTAATATATATTCCATACGTTTCAGGGTATTCGATAATTCTTCCGGATCTATGTTATTGACACGATTCTCGATTACCGCCTTTACATGCTCTACTACTTCTGCACAGGGCATCCTAGGTGGATTTTGATTAAACTGTTCTCCCTGCTCCAGTCTCATCATACCTACAATGATTGCATGCAACGCGCGCTCCCTTACAGGCGGCGAAAACGGAGTAACACTCGTAGGCTCAACATGACAATATAGTTTTGAATGATACAATTTAAATTGTTCATAAACTGATTTGTCCCTTGGACGTCCCGGTCTGTATAACACAAAAATAAGCCCCGGTGCGTGTTGCGCATCTCTACCAACCCTACTTGTAGTCTGAATATATTCAGATGTAGTTTTGGGTTGTCCTGCCACGGTCATCAACCCCAGACGCTGTACATCAAGCCCCACTGATATCATATTCGTTGCCAGACAAATATCTATTGGATGTTCTTTTACATTTCCATCTTCACCTAATTTCGGCGGATAACCTATATTCAGTTTTGAAAGACTTGCAGTTACTTTATCGCCCGGAATACGACTTGTAAGTTCTTCATCCCGCCGAATATATCGTCTATATGCCTTATACTCTTCCTGCTTCATTCTCTTATCATCGTATCTTCGCTTGTACATAACATCTAAATGATGATCAATATCCGCCTTAATCCAAGTTTGAGCATGCCCTAACTCACGGATACTATTATAATATCCAACATTCGTCCAATATGGATCCCTATCTTCTTCATTTTCAACGTCCATTGTTTTTACTGCATACAATAGCGAAGCGAATAAACGAATTGCGGTTGTTGTGTCTGATGGCGAACATGATGCCAATATTCCGACATATTTACGTCCTTTTTTTGTTTTGTCTTCGTTTGCAAAAAAGGAATCTCCTGCATCTAATCCGGCTGGCGGAAATTGAAAAACATTTTCTGTCCCGCAACCATATAACGCATGACATTGTTCCTTTGCACGACTTATTGTTGCGGTCGATGCAATAATCTTTGGCAAAATATCTCCTGATGGCAGTCTATCTGTACACAATTCATGTATCATGGTTTCATAGTGTCCAACCATTGATCCTAATGGGCCGGAAATCAAATGAAGTTCATCCTGAATAATTAAATCTGGCGATGTTATTTTTTCTCCATTTTTATATCCAAAAATCCCCTGTGCTTCTGGTTTGTATGGTAACATTGCAAATTTATCCACTGTTCCCAGTACTAATGTTGGTGTCTTCTCATATATATCATCATCTATAATATATAATGGTAACCCTGTACCACTCGAAAAATCACAGTTATTTTCCGTATTTGTACATTTAAACAAAAACTTTTTAGATTTTCGCGCACCCGTAATAATTTTGTATCCTGGGATTCTTCTTTTTCCTCCACCAGTATCAACGGCTCCCATCTGTGCACCACACCATGGGCATTTTAGTATCACAAAAGGATTAACATCTGTTTTATGACTGTACAGATCTTCATATTTAGTAACTGCTTCTTTCATGTGATTTGGCGTTGTATCTCCGCCAACCCATAGCCCTATATTAATCTCTTTCTCTCCCAAAAACTCCTTATTATTACGACGAATTATTTCACAGGCACATATCATTGCTGCCGCTCTTTCGTATTGTTGTGCCGTAAGCAGTCTTAAAGTATAACGCATAATAATTGCCGTGCCGGCATCCTCTTTATTATTTATTCTTCTGATAAAAATAGTAAATGCAGACAACCCAAGATATGCCTCTGTTTTACCACCACCTGTCGGAAACCATATCAGATCAACAATTTTTCTCTCATTACTTTTTTTATCGCTCATTGATTCTAAATTCATTAAAATAAAAGCAATCTGAAATGGTCTCCACTTGCCATATTCACGATGTCCTTTATCATACCATGTTAACTCATCATCTATATCTGGCATGCTTTTAATTGGATTTTCAAGTTTAATCCTATCATCTCCATCATCAGTCCACATTTGAAGTGGCAAACCATAATGAAGTTGCTGCATAATCATTGCCTGATTCATCCATCGGAATGCCCTTTGGACAGTCTTATCACTTTCCAGAATGTTGACACCATTCTCCATTCTTTTTTGACACAATCTACAATTATTTATATGCTTTTCTGCCGTTTCTGAAAACGTATTATCAAGTGTCTTTTTTTGCTCCTCTAAATTGTCAATCCAGTTCCCATACTTTTCACATAACAAATGCAACTGACAAATGACTTCATGAAAACGTTCTGCTTTGCTCATATCAAGCATGCCTAGGTTTACACCCGGGATGATGCCAGGAACCACCGGCTTTACCTCATAAGATGGAAAAACAGATGTTTCTATCCAGTTCACAGACTCCGTTGTCTCATCCCACTCTGCCGCACAGCCGTGTCCAATAGCATAATTTCTTACATCGCGATAAAGTAATTGATTTGACAAAAAATCCTCATCCGCATTTATGCGCTGGTTCTCCGGAAGAAAGTGAAACCCTATCTTTGATTCCATTTTCAATTTTACCTGAAAGAAACAATCCTCATCCCGAACCTGATTCCCATTCATTTCTTTTGTATTTTCAAGTGTAACTGTATATATACAATAATTATCCTTCCTAGAACGAAATGTAATATCAACCTGAAGTCCTGTACTGTCAACAGGTATTTTTTTCATTCCCTCTTTTTCTGATGGCAAAGTCACTGATTCCGAGGAACTCCACGCTATCGGAACTCTAAAATACTTTGACACAGATTTCTGTGTATTGGAATTTATTTCGGTTAATTTATTATAAATTCCAGCTTCTACACACACTTTTATTTTATCTTCTATAGAAATTGCAACCGTCAGACTCATCGCAGACTGATTATACGCATTTGATCTGTCAATTAGCTCTTCTGCATCTTCAAGATATTCCCTAAAAATACCAGCAGGATTGTTAGAGGAAGTATTTTTTTCATTGTCTATCTCATCTTCAATTTCAACTTCGTAGTCATTTGTATCCTCTTCAATATTATTTACCTGTCTCGATTCCTTGGGAAACAGAATCCCCGCGATATACCTCGTACGCGGCGGATCCGAAATCAATATTTCTTCTCCATTTTCCTGCTTCAGGCCTTCCCAATCAATGGGGTCTGGTCCAATAAATTCTTTCTCTACAAATGCCTTTATTTGATCTCTTCTATTATCTTCCATACATCATTCTCCCTTTCTTCCGCAAGTATCTTATTGGCATCGTTTACACAAACCGGTATCCATTCCTGCCCTAAATCAATAACTTTAAGTATTTTGACGGAGCCTACATCTTCCAGATTAAGTTCTATCGAATCCCAAATGTTGTATGGATCTATTCGTTCTCCTGATAATAATCTGTTTGCAATGCCTTCTGTTAACTTTTCAGATAATATTCGTCCTGCTCTAATATGCACATTTTTTATGAATATCCCAGCATTAAAAATGTCATCTATTTTCTCTAGTAATACGGCGTCTTTTGTCATATTTGCTATATACACCAAATCCTCTTTATCCTGAGGAATAATAATGTCATCTGACAAAAGCCAGTTACGTACAGTCTGTATATTTCTTATACATCCTAAATCACATAATGAATTATATATCTCTTCCAGTGAAGAAAAAGCGGATTCAATTTGCAATGCTTCTTTCCATAACGCAGCAACTTCTCTATAATGCAACTTATTATTTGCCTTTAAAATATTGTCTGCCACCTCCCTTATAATATCTTTTGAAGATTCGCGCACCACAATGAAATCCCCAATAGCAAGTTGCTCAATCTCCTTTTTCTCTATCTTATTATCTGCCTGTAAAATAATTTTAGAGGCTACTAATATCTTGTGCCCCTTGGTATACAACGCAAATTCTCCTCCTACAAATCCCACTGGCCTTGCATTTACTATACTCTCCTGCACCTGTCCACTTCCAGATATAAACTGACGATATCTGTTTTCCTGCATAATTAAATCCAAATCATCTTTTTCAGATAATATGTCTTGGTCTAATTTCGTCATCTTAGATATTTTTGCCTTTTCCTGCACTCGTACCGACTGATTTCGAAACGACTTCTTAGCAATTATTTTATTGTTTTCATTATTAAGCCCGATCTCCCATGATTTTATATGTGCTCTTTTCCATTGTTCTTCACATTCATAAGTGTAAATATGTATTTCCTCAACTAAATATCCATATATAATCTTTCTCAGCACAGAAGCACTTAACCAGCCTGAAATAATGGCAACATCCGAATCATATTGATCCAGCCTAAGAAAATCCTTTGCATGCATTACCATAATATTCGGTCTGTAACCACTCCTTGCCAGTCTCATAATCCAATATTCCTTTACTGCCTGAATTGACTCATTATTAGAACAAATTAGATAAAAAGAATCCATGCGTCTATCTAATAAAAACTGACAAATAGCTTCTGTTTTGGGATAAAATTTCATTCTTTGGATTATTTTTTCGAAATTGAAAATGACTACTTTAAAATCGTTATAAACTGCTTCATTTATGAATATTTTCTCTTCTTCTAAATTCTTTTTACAAAATTCGACTACTTCAGAAACTTGTTGTTTTTCTTCTTCCCCAATCTCTCTTACATTTCGAAGCATAAAATACGAGAGTGTTAGAAGCTTCTGATATACAATATGTAATTTGAAAGACTCATTTTCCATACAATGATTATAATGATATAAAATGTCAAATCCCCGACTAATTTCTGGTGCTGACAGACTATGATAATTAACTTTTTGCTGCACACATTTTTCTATTTTCGTAGCAAATTTTATCTTTTCCGCACTTCTTAGATTTTCTGAAATACTATCTTTATCCCATCTCCAGATATTGAAATTCCTATCCTCTAAAGACTTTAAATGAATGGAACCTGCTGTATCAGCAATACACAAAATTGGAATTTTATATTGTAGCAGATCGTCCAACGCTGCTAACTGGCTTTCAATATCACACTCTGTCAAATTTATTATTACAGACTGTGCTTTCGCCCCTTTATGAATTGCTTCATTAATATAATCTATCTGGCTCGCAAAACTCAGGGCAGGTATTCCTACATATTTTCCCTTTAAATTTTTCAACTCGCCAGTATATTCCGTTAATGCCACAAGAAAATATTCCATCAGAGAACTTCCATCAATCAACAGTTTCTGTGCAAAATTTCTACTATTGGTGACTGACGCAACATAAAAAAGTGTCTTTTTTACATGCGTTTTCATCTCTTTTATATCCGATAAATAATTTTCATGCGTTTTTCTCTCTTCATCGATTCTTCTTTTTTCCTTACGGTACAAACCAACTTTTGACAGGTTCTTTTTGGTATCACTTTTTTGAAAATATGGAGCCAGCTCAATTGGACAGTAAAGTCTATCACAATCAGCAAATTTTAAGTATATTGCTTTTTTGTTATCTAAAAGTGGTTCTATTCCCACGCCAAGAAACTCCATAACACAATTTCCCAATTTCAGAATCTGTCCTAAACAAAAATCCTCCGGCGAATATTGATTTTCAATTTTGCCACTATATATATTAAAAATTAATTTTGCCACCATAAAAAGAAATGGAATCTGTTCTCCATCAGGAAATACAAATAAGTTATTTGCTCCTTGATTTTGAATCATTTTTTCCAGCAAGAATACACTGACTTTCACTATGGACGGAAGTGCGATTTCTGATCCATCTATTACTACATTTATATCATCAAGACACTTCTCTTCATCCAGCACTGATTGTACATACTGTTCCCATTCCATTATAATCCCTCTGTAGAAAACCCTTTTTCTTTCGCCTCTGTCAAAATAATATCTGCCTGTCTGGCCTGCTTCACAGATGGTTTTTTTCCCCTGCGAAGAAGGGTTCCTACACTAAACGCAATGCTCCGCTGCCAGGGCTGCAAATTATTTGTATCTTTAGCCCACTTCGAAATAGACAACCACACATCTGCCGGAGTATTAGAAATCTGGTCTATCAGTTCATTTTCCTCAGCAGTTGCTTCATTTAATAATAGCAGTGCAGCCTGACTCGTGGATAATAAATTTCCCACACTTTCCTTCGATATTAATTCTTGTCCTAATTCTTCTGACAAATCATATTCCAGACCAAGCATGCTCTCCCAGCATGCTTTTCTCTTACAATACTCACTTATATTTGCATTGTTTGGTGGATTGGTAATAAAATGCTGTACCATTTTTGATACTTTTATAATTTCCTTTTCAAGAGACTCCGATAATGTTTGCTCTTTCCAGATTTTATCCAAATTTATTCTTTGCGCTGTTTTATGAGAAAGAAATGCAATAGTATATGTAACAATATTTGCCCTATACCCTCCAAACCGTTGTTGTTGTACCAACTTTTCTGTTCTCCTATAAAGAATTGCTTTAGAGACTAATCGCTGATAATATCCTTCATCTGGCAGAAAAGAACCTCTTTCCCGAAGGCTTACCATAAAACGTTTAAAATTCTTTTGTGCACCTTCACTCACATAATAAGGCAATTGATTCCAGGTATTTTCATATTTTGCCATATCTGTTTTCGTAAATACCGGATGCGTCTCCTTAAAAGCTTTTCTCTTTGCTGGTGTCCCTTCTCTTGTCAGCATATCTGCATATTGCCCCCGCGCCCTTTCAAAAAACCAGTTATTTGGCTTTTGTCCATTTATAGCAGGCGCCCAAATAATTCTTGAAAGCTCTTCCAATTTACGATTAAACGGATCATTTGAAGAAAAATCTGCCATCTGAATTTTATTTTGCGTATTGGCACACTCCGAAATCCTATGCACAATTTCATCCATTTTCTCTTCTGTCTTTATAACAGAAACCTTCATTTGAACAAATACTTTTGATAAATCCAATGAACTAACTTTATCGTTTGACATATTGTAAATAGATGCCGTTGTTTGCCCGCCGTTAACAATTTGCATATCCCTGATTTTGGAAATATATTTTGTTCCATTTTCATCAGTAGAAATTGTAATACTTTCCGCTGTCACCGAAATGCCATTGTTATACGCCAGAAACATGTCCGGCTCATTTCTTAGCGTATCCCGCAATCCTTTATTGACAGCACCTTTAACCTGTAAAAAAGATCTTACATTCTTCTCCAATAACCGGGAACCATGCTGTGCATATATAGCCGCCAATATACTTCCTGGAATAATTCCTAAATATCCATCATACGCACTACTATTTTTATTAACCAGACAAGGAATTCGCTCTGAAAACATTTCTTCAAAATCAATTTCTATGGTTTCCCGCATCTTTCCAGATGACAAACACCGATACAGTCTATCCATGTCCCATATCTGAAATGCGATTTCTGTCTCTCCAATCTTTATGTTCTTAAATGGTATTGGCTTGCAGTTACCATTCGTAAGTGCAATAATATTAACGTTTTTAATTTTTTGTTTATTCACAAAAATAGAATGGGCAAATTCATATACATCGTTTTCTTTTTCAAAAGATTTGTATAGGTCATTTGTCGCTTTTCTATATATTTGTATCGCTCGTTTTAAGGCTGCATCAATATCTGCCTTAGACGCATTTTGTACTTGTTCACCTATATAGTAGACGCTTACAAAGATACCAAGAAAATCATAATCTTCTGAGAACTTATATGCATTCATCTGTAAACCATGTGCCCTATATGGACACACAACTGGACTATCAACCTCTCCTACTTCTTCCAGATAATCTAATATCACTGCCGTAAAAAAATCCTGTTCTTCCCATCCATATGTATCATTTTCTTTTAACAACAGTATTTGCTCCGCAAACTCATTAAAAAAGTCTTCAAACGTCATATTTTCCCCTCTCACAGGATTTTTTGCCAGTAATTTGTTACCTATTTATCAACTGTTCCTTTAACTTATCAGCTATTTCCTTTGCCATCATTGGCGGAACTGCATTTCCAATCTGGGCAAACTGCGATGTCCTTGGCCCTTCAAAAAAATAGTTGTCCGGAAATGATTGAAGTCTTGCAGCTTCCCGCACGGTTATTGATCTATGTTGATTTATATCAGGATGTATAAAATAATGTCCATCTTTCGACAAATGTGCCAAAATAGTATGACAATAGTCCATATCCCCCTCTACTACTTTAAATCGATCTACAAAGGAAGTACGGTTTCTATGTGTCTTTAACTCTTCCGGTAAATTATCATATTTCAACCTCTCGTGTTGCTGATTATGAAACCATAAATCAATAGTCCTTTTATATATTTCAATATCCTGCTCTGTATGCGGTCTGGCTACATGGTGTGTTAACACATCTGACTTCCGCCTGATACCATTTTTTCTTGCATATTTACTAGCTTCTATCACGCTATATTCTGAAGAGCTTTCTCCCGGATGCAAAATATCCAAATCATTCAATACATCTTCAACTTTTGCATTACCACTTATTATATCAAAGCTAGGATACTCATACCCGGTTCCTTTTAACCAGCCAACTATAATGATCCTTTTTCTGCTCTGAAGCACTCCGAAATCTTTTGCATTCAATTCGTGTGGCTCAATTTCGTAGCCAACCCTTCTCATATAACTCTGTAAATTTTTAAACGCCTGTCCCCCACGCGCCGTTTTAATGCCTGCAACATTTTCAAATACAAACATTCTTGGTTGATATTTTGTAAGAAACTGAACATACATCTTGTATAACTCATTTCTCAGATCTTCTTCCATGGGTATTATCATGTGGCTGCTCTGTGCCCTTCCGACCAATGAATATGCCTGACAGGGCGGGCCTCCTATAATTACATCAACCTTCTGTATTTCCTTTTCATATAAAATAGTATCAATTCTTTGAAAGATTCCCTTTATTGTTTTTGGCGATATCTCTTCATTGATTACTGTATTCAACTCTTCCTCGGGTACTAATTCCAACAGTTCTTCCCGATTTATTTCACCACGTTCATATTGGTAATACTTTCTAAGTCTCTTTTGCTTTTTTAAATAATAATATGCAATTCTGGTCTCTATTGTCTTCGCTGCGTACTCATTCATTTCAATATGCGCAACAGACTGATATCCACTTTGCATAAAGCCTTCCGATAGTCCCCCAGCTCCAGCAAACAAATCTATGTAACTAAGACCATTCGTCTCCATAACCTCGTGCACCTCATTATACCATATTTCATATTCTAAAGAATACACAACACAACAAAGGAGAGATACTATCACTCTCCCCAATAATCCTGACTTTCCTGCGTTCTCAATTTCAATCCAAACATTTTCTGCATAAAGTCTTCACGCTCATTGTAGATATCCAAAATAAAAATGATGTCTTTTTCGACTCTGTAAAATATATAGTGATGTTCCACATGCAAAAAATAGTATGGAACCAAGCATACTCTCAACAGCAGATCCCTTATGTGGCGTTCCTACCAATCCACGAATGGACTTTGTAATCTTTGATATCCTTTTTTGTCCGGCGTATTTTCGTATATGCCTTAATTTTCCACTGGCATCGGGAGAGTATTTTATTTTCAATCCTCAAATACCTCCAGTTCCTTTTCAAGATCATCTGCATCAATCCATCCCTCGCGCTCTGCGCGCTCCTCTGCCTTTTTCAGATTTGAAAATAATGTATATGCAGCGCGAGACCGATCAAGCTCATCTATCTCATCCATCGTTAGTATTCCATATTCACCATGCCCGTTCCTTGTCAGGTATACGCGTTTTGAAATGTCCACTTCTTTTAATACATCCGTATAATTCCTTAAATCAGATATTGGTTTAATGTTGGGCATAATTGTCATCTCCTTTTTTCTATCATACACTTTTAGAGATAAATTTACAAGCTTATTCGCAGGTTATTTTCTCCATTAATCAATCCGATTACCATTCACATTCTATCTGATGTTGGTAAATTTTTATTCATTGCAGATGTAAACAGCAATATTTTTTGCACACTTTGTAACCAAATCCCTTTGTATTATCACATTGTCATTATTTAATAATCCATCGAACCATCAGCCATAATAAAGTCGGATATTGTCTCCTCTATCACCCTGACACACTCATCCAGATGTTTTTTGATATCATTTCCCCAAAAGCGGATTACGGTCCAGCCTTCATAGAGTAATTTCTTATTTACTGCATCATCATGTTCACGATTTTTCGATATCTTACTAATCCAGAATTCACTGTTATCTCCACGTTCCAATCTAGGTTTCAATATCTCCCAGTCTTTTCCATGAAAAAATTCCCCATCACAAAAAATGGCTATTCTGTATCTGGTCAGTACAATATCTGGCGTTCCCGGCAATGATTTCACATTTTTTCGATAACGATATCCCCTGTTCCACAGTTCCTTTCTCAACAGTACTTCTATCTTCGTATCCCTATTTTTGATATTTTTCATGTTTTTATGACGCTGCTCTTTTGTAAGCACATCTGCCATAATCCCAGTCTCCCTTTTCCATAATCCCCTCAAAACACCAGCCTTCATTATTTATGACACCAGTGTCATTTTTCGTTTTAAATATGCGTTCATCTTCTCCCGTATCCGCGCAAACTGTTCCTCCGTCTCGGGCAGCTCTGAGCGAAAATCCATCAGTCTGTCCAGATACCCCTGCTCATGCACAATCTGACAGCTCACCGGATACACCAGCTCATAAACCAGTGAGATATGTCCGACTACATTGTCAACAGGCGTTCGCTTCAAACTCCTGAGTATGCAGTGCTCCTCATAAAATGCCTGCATGACCTCCTCTGTCACTTTGCAATGCTTCAGGTCATACGTCGTCACATTGTAAATTTCCTCGATGGGCACGATCACATTGACTTTCAAAATATCGATTTTGTCCGCATCGCGGAGCAGATCAGCGAACTTCCTCTCGCGCGGCGTATAATCGTCGGGGACGCGGTATGCACTGTGACAGCGCACTGCTTTCTCGAGCAGTTCATCCTCCGACGCGTCCTCCACATAATCCCTGATCTTTCCCTCCTTGAACAAGATGTCCGCGCCAAACTCCGCGTGATCGATGGACTGCGCGTCGATAAATGTGCCATACTGTCTCAACTGCTCAAAGCGCCCCACATCATGCAGCAGCCCGGTCAGCCATGACAGCTCGATCTCATCTTCGTCAAATCCCGACTGCACGGCAATCTGCTCACACAACGCGCATACCCTGTATGTATGGTCGATTTTTAACTTTACTTTCTCATCCGTGACATCATACTTTTTTGTGTATTCCTCAAATGCTGTCAACGCTTTCTGCCTGTCAATTTTCATTTTCCAACTCCCCTGCCCCAGATAAACCGGAGCCAAAATTCTTAACGGATACCCTGTGACAAATAACATATCTACTCGCGCCAGCCAAGTCCCTCAATACCAATAATGATGCCACTTCCTGACAATCTTCTCCGCCTGCGGCAATTCCAGCCCAGTGATTCGGCTCAGCTCATACACCGCCTGCATCAGCTCGACGTGCTCAATCAGTCCATTTACCCGCGCTAACTGTGATTTATCATAAACGACATTGTCGATCGTGATCTGTGTCTGATGCCTGCCTCTCCTTCTCCAGTAAATCCAGACTGCTATGCTGCCTGCGACCATGACAACGCCCGCCGCGCTGCAGACCAGCCCGCCGATACACGCCCTCCTCGATGCCGCGATATCCCGCTCCTCTATGTAATACGGAAGCGCCTGTCCCTCCAATCCCGCTTTCTCAAGCCATGCCTGAAATGTGTGATACTGCGCCTCACTCATTTCGAATAAAAATCCTTCCACGAAAATGGGTTCTGCGTTCTCATCCGGCGGCGTCAGGGGCTCGCTTTTTACATTGACACCCCGCTCCGTGACATCATATGCCGTTCTTCCGGCCATTTGCCCAAACAGCCCTTTCCTGCCCCTGGTCTCCCTGATTCCAATATAATAGATGCTGCCGCCTGTGTCAATCGGCAATACATAATAATATGCAATGTCCGTGATATAGTCGTCATATGTATAATCATATCTTCCACACAGTTCATGAATCGTACCGTTTACAACTTCCATATCCTCAAGCTGTGACACATCGCACGAGCCCGAAAACAAGTCAACCGGTTCCTGCAGCGCCGCAAACCGCCAGCTCCATCCACCCGCACCAACCAGAACCACCTCAAGCAGCAAAAAACTACATCCTAAGCAGAATGCTATGATCGCAAACACCACCCCTACTCTGGTTTTCATCGTCTCCTTATCCTATTCCTTTCCCTGCACTCCGTTTAGTTAACAATGGATTTTATAGGCTCTTCAATTTTTTACATAATTGGGCAGATACCGAATCAACTGGTCAACCTCTTCTTTCTGGTAAACCCCAAGCGGCGTCGCCCCTGTATTATCCTCCCACGGTTTTGTCTCCATCGCGCCGACAATCCGGTCTACATGGATATGCATTTTTGTCCTTCCCAGCCGAAACACCAGCTTCACACCCTCGCTCCGTACCCGATATTTCAGACGGGTATAGCTCCAGTCAATCGGAAGCACATCCTTACAGATCAGTGTTCCATCTGTCCGCATCACATACGAGACCACCACGATATCGCGCTCATTAAAGCACACAATATACGGGTAAGAATACCAGAGATAGCGCCCTGCCAGCATTCGGTAATATCCGACAGCATACGTATAATCAGGGTAATATTCCTTCATCACGATCTGCATGAAATCCTGCATACGCTGTTTGTCCCGACCAGTCTGCCGCTGCTCTTTCATATATTTCTTTTCCTCGGCGCTGCCATAAATATTGAACCCAATCATGCCAATCGGCAAGGCAATATACAATACGACGCATATTCCGCCAACAATTGAAAAAATAATTCCTACCAAACTCATATAGAATCTCCATTGTTTATCATCTGCACGGCATCCCTGTACGCCGCCTCCGTCCTGTCATCGAACAGCACCCACAAAACCATGTCAAATAATCCCGATTTTTCCTTTAAAAGTCTGTTAACAGTCGCAACTGCAATCTTCGCCGCGCGCTCCACCGGAAACGCGTAGATTCCTGTCGATATGGAAGGAAACGCGATCGTCCTGATGCCGTGCTTTGCCGCCAGCTCCAGTGAATTTTGGTAGCAGTCCGACAGCAGTTTGTCCTCGTTGTGGCTCCCTCCGTTCCAGACCGGCCCGACCGTGTGAATGATATATTGGCAGGGAAGCCGGTACGCCTTTGTGATCTTAGCCTGTCCCGTCTTGCAGCCGCCCAGCAGCCGGCACTCGGACAATAGCTCCGGTCCCGCCGCCCTGTGAATCGCGCCGTCAACACCCCCGCCGCCTAACAGGCTGCTGTTTGCCGCGTTGACGATCGCCTCTACATTGTCAATCTTTGTGATGTCGCCTTTGATCAATTGAATCATATCCATCTTCGTCGCCCTTTCTGTCATCTAAATCGAGTAGTGAGAAAAGTTTTCCCCTACTCACCGCGCGTAAAAGTCCATATACCCCATCGCCTCCAAAATCGCGTCCCCGTCCCTAATTTCAAGCTCGCCAAGATCTGATGCATGGCAGCGGTTGGCAAAAACATACTCTATCATCTGTCCGGCAAAATACGGCCTGCACAGATTCAATACACACGGTTCGCCTTTGTATAGACAGGGCGTGCCTTCTGCCGTATAGACATCTATATTCATATTCGGCGCATATCTGGTAAAATACACCCGAACCTTCAACCGCTGATTCTCTTCTGGTACAAATAAGTAATAAGAATACGGATAGTTTGCAAAATCCATATTGTCATAATAATAATTCCACAGATATCCTTTTTCCTTTACGACAATATATCTCAACTTTTTGCGGTTTTTCATGGCAACACCTCCGCTGATTCTCTTGCGAATCCCTTATTTCATTATCAAGCAAAAAACAAATGTTGTCAATTCATAATTTTATCTCCACCATTTGACGGTATGCAGAGAGTTACAATCCACATCCTTTTATAATCCGGTATTTTCCAACAACTTCTAGTACTCCATCCAGTTAGAAATTGGAGTATGGGGCTGCATGTTTCGTGCCAGTGCTAGGCAAAATTTCGACGGCGATGCGGTGGCATCGTCTAGAAATTTTAACGACGCAATGGTGCGGAACAGGTAGTTCCAGACTTCAATTTCTAGCCGGATGGAGTACTAACGCTAAAAACAATTATACCGTTTTCTCGCACTGCTCAATAAAGTTATCTATGAGATATTTATCAATCTCCTTCAAATTATCATAAATACGGGAAAAACAGTCTAAAGCTGCCTGATCCCTGACCAAAAAGAGCGCGGCCGCTGCCAGATGCCCTATTTGATACGGTCCTACTGCTTTCCATCCGCTCAGCAAAGACGCAATTTTTTTAAGTGCCCCTACTATCGATTCATCGCAATATTTTCTTTCTATTATTTTCAAAACAGCCATTCCGATGACATTGATTTGATTGCTATTAAGACAGTCTATTAGTTCTTCATTTTTTATGGAATCGTTTATCAGTTTCTTAGCCATCTCGTTGTATTTCAATTGCAGCCCCTCCTATATTTCAATAATCATGTTACAATTCACACCCCATCATAATCTGACAACTATTTATGCATTTGGGTGTGAATTATAACAAATATTGCACACAAATTGATAAAGGGCATCAATTTGGCGCATGTTTTTCACCACTTTTGTTGGCAACTGAACAGTAACATAATCATAGCATACCCAAGAAACTGTAATCAAATATAATTGATTGGCTCCCACTTACTGTATTAAAATATTCCCTGGCACTGGTTGTACCAATTTTTTGCATTTTCAAAATTACTGATTTTTTTCATATCCGTTTCATCCTGAATTTGTTTCTTTATTTCATTTACGATTAACGGATGATTCTCAAACTGATCGTATTCAAAAGATTCATCTTCATTCAAATAAACTAAAATAAAATCCAGGGTAAGTAACCGAAACGCTTCTTCGTACACCGGCTCATCAATCAGATAGTTAAGCCATTCCTCTATATGACTCGCAAATATATTAGTCATACACAATTCATATGTATACTCCATCCCATTACAAAGATTATCCGATCTTATTTTTTCGTGAAAATACCATATACTATCGTCTGTCTCCATATCACTTAGAACAACTGTCCAGCATTGGTCCATCAACTCACGATATTGCACGCTCCTATCCCATATCTTTCCATGGGCTAACCGCTTGTAAGTATTAAATTGTCTTTCCAGACACATGATAGCCAAAATTCTTTTTTGTGTTTGCGTATATATAGACATTCTTTTTTCATTTTCAATTTTATATCGATCTAAAAAATTCATTACTTATCACCATACTCCTTCTAAATATTACACTGATCAAACCTCTTGCAACCATTGATTTTGCTAAAAGTTCCGCGTTTTAAAGCTATGCCAGATTGCTCTAATTAGGTTGTCCGATTATACGCCTGACCACCCGCATGACTGCCACTTGCCTCAGTAGCAAAAAATAATAAGTAAAGAATCGAGTAGGGAAGAGCCGTCTTCCCCTACTCGCGCGCCGGGCGTCCGTCAGCATGCAGACATATTTCATTTGGACGCCCGTGTGCATTAAGAAAAACACCGCCAAATGACGGTGTTCCCAATCCCAGTATGACAGTTTTTATACCATTGCAACTAATTTCTGGTTTTTTGCTTTATTCTGCCATGTTTGTTTCAGTTGTTCTCTTGACATTTTCTTTACATCGTCAGGAACGACAACCCTTTTATTCTAAAAGCCTGACAATCCGATTTGTCAGGCTTCCAGCAGCGCTACAAGGATTCGAACCTTGAAATGACGGAGTCAGAGTCCGTTGCCTTACCGTTTGGCGATAGCGCTATCTTTATTTTATTCATGCACTGGTCTGTAGCACATTATTCAGTATATACCATGTGCAGGAAAAAAGCAAGTATTTTTTTCACTTTTTTTAATTTTTTTGTTTACGTGTTACTTTTCACACCCACACCAAAGTAGTGGGAATCATGCGCCAAAATGCTTGCACTTTAGCATTTTGTGTGCAAAATTTGTTATAATTCACACCTCAGTAACTTATAAGTTGATAAAAACTGACATAGGTGTGAATTGTAACGTTTACGTCCCCGTCTACTACGCCCTCTGAAAAACCATTGCCTGAAACACAGCCGTCTTGTCCCCGTCCCTGCAGGAAAACTGCATGTGTGTTCCCCTCACCTGACAAAATCCCACATGCTCCAATGCGCGGAGCAGACCTGCATATGCGCTGTCATCCTCATAGCGCTCCACACTGACCAGATACCCTTTGTCCCTGACCAGAGCCGCCAGCTCCCCCGCATACGCTCTATGCCGCCCGGTATGCTCCTCCACCGGCAGTGCGGCCGGCTGCGGCTCCTCACAGAGCGGTCTCCACACCACATTCTCATGCACTGTGCGGCAGGAAAACAGTGTGTCACATTTTTCCTGAATCGGTGCTGCCCCGCTGATAAAATGCACATTATTAATATGAAGCTTCGCCGCCAGCCCCTCCGCCACAGAGACAGCATTTGGAGACAGCTCCAGGCCCGTGACAGCCGCGTCGGGATGCCGCAGTGCGATAAAACAGGTCAGAATCCCGTTTCCGCAGCCGATATCGCAGATGTCGCCTGCCAAAAAGGAGTCATATCGAACCAGATACTCCATCACTCTCCGGAAAAACACGCGGTCATAAAAAGACGATGCCAGCAGACTCATCTGCTGACTCTGATTCAGATATTCGACTAGCTCCTGCTGGCGATGAAGATATGGCGTATCGCCTGCCCCGTACACCAGCCGCTCCTCCGACTGGTCATACAGCTTCGTCAGACGTTCAATATGTCTTTCTCCCTCATCCTGCCCGAAGGCTTCCGTCAATGCCGTATCCAGCTCTGTGATCTTGCGGATACCAACCTGGGAAAGATACTCTTTTATATCCACATCCGGCATCATTCCACCATTCCTTCCTCAAATACATTTCTGATATCATCTTACCATTTTTCCGGCATTTCGGCAATACCTGTAATCGTATCCCTTCTATATCTATACCTCATCTATACCTCATCTATACCTCTCTATGCCATCGGCTTCTCGAGAATCAACCGCACTGTATCGGACTCTACCTGAAAGAAAAACGGCATTCCCGGCTGGGAATCATCATACGTTCCGACATACTGCCGGAACACTCCCCTGTCGGTCGTGGTATAATTCTCAGGATAACCTGATTCCGTAAAATCCCCGCCCCAGTCGACGAACGAATATACCGTCTGTTCATCCAGCTTCCATGTGATGGTTTTCGTGTCCGGATTATTGATGTAATAACCGCTGATCAGATCGCTCTCCGTCAGGTCCAGCGCCTTAACCCGCTCCGCGTTGTCACTCGTGACAAACTCGATCACGTCCACTATCACTGTACTGTCAGTCATATCCCGCAGGAAGGCGGCTACATACGTCTCGCCATCCTGATCTGTATAGACAGGACTATCCGCCGCGCCCGCACGCATATAAAGAGTGATCAGGCACACACAGCCTATGATAATCAATGCAATCACGGACAGGACGACTGTCTTTCTTGATTGACATTTCATATTTCTAAAACCTCCTTTGTTTTGGCAGCGATCGCGTATCTGACCGGCAGCTCCTCTGTCAGTCAGAGCTGCCCATGTCCCCTTTTCGGTCCCGACATAATATCACGCGTCAGATACTTCGCTGCCTTCCAGGTAACCTTTGTACGCTTTCACAAACTCATTGTACTTCTTCTTTGCCAGATAGACCTGGTCGCCGTTTGTGAGTGATACACTGTCCTTACTGTACCCGGTAATATGCGCCATGTTCACAATATATGCCCGATGACATCGATAGAAGCCTTCCCCGAGTTGTCCCTCGAGCTCCTCCATCGTCGCATAGATCTCAATGCATTCCGGCGCTCCCACGGTGTGTATTTCCACCTTTTTTGCCCTGCTCTCAATATACAGGATATCAGCCTGATCGAGCATGAGCTTCTTTGTCTTGAGAAACAATCCCTTTTTTGCATCGTTTTTGTTGTCGTTGACAGTCATGTCCAACATCCACCACCTACCTTTTGTATTATATTTATCTATTATATCGGTAAAATTTTATTATTTTTCAGAAAAATGGCACGAAATGACCACTTTTTTGGAACAAAAGGCAAAATTTACTCTTCCACATACTATTCACATACTTATCCACATGTTATCCACAATATGTGAACAAGTAGTTACCGCTCACCCCATTCCTGTAACAATTCCCGTAACAAATGCCTTCGGCTTCCTGATTGACAATTCGCACAAAATACGCTACCTTATTAAATATAGGAACTGTAAACATATTTGAGCCGGCAGGAGGTATCTCTGTGCGAAAAATCATCAGAAACACTGTATTTGTCATACTTATTTCTATCTTGATCATCTTTGCGCTCTTTTTCGCGTATCTGCGATTTTACAGAGCCAACGACGCGAATCTCACAGGAGAGTGGACTGCCGGTCTGGACATGACACAACAGGCCTCGGCCGCGGCGCTCGGCTGGCTGCAGGAGATCGAAGCCGTCCCCATCTCCATGCAGGAAATCGAAGCACATATGCAGGGGCTGACCGTTGAGCTTCATCTGACTCTGACACAGACCGATCGCTCCGCGGGAGTTTTTGACAGCAGGATTTTGCCGGAAAGCTATACTGCCTGCAGTCAGGCTGCCTACGAAGCATTTGCAGCAGCGTTTCAGGAAATGCTGGCTCAGCGGCTTCACATGGCGGGCTATACGGGAGAGCTGGACACGGATGCCCTCGAGGCGCTTGTCGTGGAAACGTTTGGAATGTCCACGCCGTCCTATCTGGCTTCCTGCGTTCCCGACCTGCTGCCTCCGCTGGAACAACTGCAGGCGCAGTACGATGGCAGCGGTTCTTACGAGAGCGCTGACGACATTCTGACCAGACAGTTTGACAACGGTCAGCTTGTCCGGACGAAAACGGAGCGCTATATCCGCAAGGACTCCACCCTAATTATAATAGAAGAGACCGATTCCCCGCCATTTGGCTCCTACACCGAGCATTACCCGCTCCTGTACACTTTGGGAACTGTAGAAAAATAAGGAGTACTATGGACAAATTTAACTATGAAAGGGAGATTCCATGAAAACAATCTTACAAAAAATAAGCGCCCTGATCCTGTCCGTGCTTCTGGTGTGTACCATGCTGCCCATCCGGGCAGACGCGTCATATGAAATCCCAGGAAGCTGTCAGGCGCAGACAGATACAAACATCGCAGGCACCGTGAAAACCATGGATTACAGCTACGATCACAACACCTACTTTTCCCTGCGGGACATCGCCATGCTCCTCAAGGATACCGACAAGTCCTTTTCGCTGCACATCACCAAAAACGCCGTTGCGTTAAACACCGGAGCGCCTTACACTCCGCTGGGCGTGGAAAATGCTCCCTGGGAGGACAGTGCCAATCCAGATATCACCCTTCGCCGGAACGATTTTTCCTTAAACGAACAGAAAGTGTATTACTATACGCTGATACTGGCGCTGCCCTCCGGCGATTATGACTGCTTTATGATGGCGGCAGATCTGGCGATGATTCTCGATGTCAGCATCACCGTTCCCGATGCAGGACGCATTCTGCTCGACACACAGACGCCCTTCTCGATCTCCCCCGCCGCCCTGGAGGAATCGGGATACTTCTATGGCGTCAACGGCGTGCTGGTGGGAGACGCCACTACAGGGGAAATCTATTATCAGTATCAGGCCGACACTTCCTATCCCATCGCCAGCACCTCCAAACTGATGACGTGTCTTTTGACGCTGGAGGCGATCTCGGCGAAACAGCTCGCCCTCGAGGAGCAGCTCACGGTCTCTGATGCCGTCGCGGCGCTGTCTGCTTCAGGTGATGGCGTGATTTCCCTGGAAACCGGACAGCAGCTCACCGTGCAGGAGCTCCTCGTAGGCGCCCTCCTGCCATCGAGCAATGAGTGCGCGCTGTGTCTGGCGGAAGCCATCGCCGGCTCCGAGGAAGCCTTTGTCCGGATGATGAACCAAAAAGCATCTGAGCTTGGACTCTCACAGGCGGTCTTTTTCAACTGCAACGGACTGCCCTCCTACACAGAGGATGCCATCCCATCAAAGCGACAGAACCGCATGAGCGCGGAGGATATGTTCCGGCTGGTGTCGTATCTGTTGAAAGTATACCCGCAGATCACGGACATCACTTCCCAAAAGACCGCCACCCTGCCATCCCTCGACCTGGAAGTGCGCAATACCAACCCGCTCCTGCACAATCTGCCCGAAGCTACCGGCTTAAAGACAGGCACCACCAACAAATCCGGCGCCTGTCTCGTCACATCCCTGACTGCGGACGACGGGACAATGACGCATGATCTGGTAGTCATCGTATTTGGCACAGAGGATTCGATCGAGAGAGGGCGCGTCTCTGCGCTGCTCGCCGAATACGCCATGCAGACCTTCCACACCGGCACAAATAAAACGCAGGATGTGGAAGGCAGCACCGTTTCCGCAAATCTGCCCACACACGCCGAGGCGGCCGTGGACTGGATTCTCCGAACCGCCCGAAAGCAGGAATAGGCAGTTTCTTACCCCAGCGCCACGTCGAGCACCATCATCACGACAAACCCCGCCGCGACGCCGATCGTAGCAATGTTGGTGTGCTCTCCGGCCTGCGACTCGGGAATCAGCTCCTCGACGACGACATAGATCATCGCCCCCGCCGCAAACGCCAGAAAATATGGCAGCAGCGGCACGATCAATCCCGCGAGGATGATTGTCAGCACTGCTCCCACCGGCTCTACAAGTCCCGAGAGCACACCGTACACAAACGCCCTCCTCCGGGAAGTCCCCTGGCTCTTTAACGGCATGGAGATGATCGCCCCCTCCGGGAAATTCTGGATCGCTATGCCCAGCGCCAGTGTGAACGCACCCGCCATCGTGACCTGCGCATTGCCCAGCAGCGCGCCTGCGAAGGTGACGCCGACCGCCATTCCCTCTGGTATATTATGCAGCGTCACCGCAAACACCATCATTGTCGTCTTTTTTGCCCTGGTTTTAATGCCCTCCGGCTTCTCCGTCTCGAGATGCAGGTGTGGAATCACGCTGTCCAGCAACAGCAAAAATGCCATTCCCAGGATAAATCCGACCGCTGCGGGGAGCCACGCCACCTTCTCCTGCTCCGACGCCATCTCGATCGACGGAATCAATAACGACCACACCGATGCTGCCACCATCACGCCCGCCGCAAATCCCAACAACAATTTTTCGAGTTTTCTATTGATCTGGTTTCTCATAAAAAATACCATAGCCGAGCCAAGCGAAGTGCCGATAAACGGTATCATCACACCTGCTGCCACGCTGATATCCATACTGATACCCATGCTATTTTCCCCCTTTTTCTTCCTATTAATATATGCTTAAACCTGTTCCTCGGTGAAAGATACTTTTTAGTTAGCTAAAACTAATTGCAAAAATAATATATCACATTCTTATCAAGCCGTCAAGCTGCCACAAAAATGAAATAAAGAAGTTGACGCATTCACTCTAATGTGTTAGAGTGAACATATACTCTAACGCATTAGAGAAAGGAGCTATTATTTATGGATACACCAAAAATATTTGAGAGCGAGTATCGGTTCTGCCTGATCTTGTGGGAGCACGAGCCTGTCGGCAGCGGGGAGCTGGTAAGACTGTGCGGAGAGCAGCTTGGCTGGAAACCGACGACAGTCTACACGGTGATCAAGCGCCTGTCTGAGCGCGGCGTCCTGAAAAATGAAAATTCGGTCGTAACCTCCCTGATTTCCAAGGATGACGTCCAGGCGGCGGAGATCGATGATCTGGTCGAGAAGAAATTCGAGGGTTCTCTCCCAGCATTTGTGGCGGCTTTCACAAAGCACCACAATATTTCAAAAAAAGAGATCGATGCTGTGCAGCAAATGATTGACCGCTATAGGGACAGCCATAAAGAAAATAATGAAAATGATCAAAAGGAGGCAGCAGATGACTGAGATTTTCCTGAAATTCGTCAATATGGGCATCGCCGCAGGCTGGCTGGTGCTGGCGGTCATGTTGCTGCGGCTGGCGCTGTGCAGGGCGCCGAAGGGACTGACACTTGTGCTGTGGGGGATCGTCGCACTACGGCTGGTGCTGCCCGTCTCCATTCAGAGTATTTTCAGCCTGATTCCCAGTGTGGAGACGATTAGTCCGCTGATCGGGGATATGCAAGAGCCTCAGATTCAAAGTGGGATCACAGTTCTCAACAGCGCTGTCAATCCGGTGATCACGCAGGCATTTGCGCCCAGCCCGGAGGCAAGCGCAAATCCGCTGCAGGTTTTTATTGCTGTCGCTGCGGTCTGTTGGCTTGTCGGCGCCGCCGCTATGCTGCTGTACGCAGTGATCAACTATTGGCGGCTGTGCCACCGCGTCCGGACG
This sequence comes from Lachnospiraceae bacterium, assembly GCA_009774245.1. GTDB lineage: Bacteria > Bacillota > Clostridia > Lachnospirales > Lachnospiraceae > COE1. Next base: position 25,283 of record VSNM01000016.1, read on the forward strand.
GCTGTGCTGTTTCAGGAGTGCACTGTCGGGGCGGCGCATGTCCGCGTATATCAGAGCGAATATGTCGTCTCGCCATTTGTGCTTGGAATCGTGCGTCCGCGCATCTATCTGCCGTTTCGTCTTGAGCAAAATAATATGGAATATGTCCTAGAACATGAGCAGGCGCATATCCGACACTATGACCACTGGTGGAAACTGATCGGTTTTGGACTGCTTTCGCTGTACTGGTACAATCCTTTGATCTGGGCGGCATATGTCCTGTTCTGCAGGGATATAGAGCTTGCCTGTGACGAGCGGGTTGTGCGGGATTTTGACGCAGTGCAACGGGCGGATTACTCGCAGGCGCTGCTGACATGCAGTGTGCCGCGCAGGATGGCGGTGGTCTATCCACTTGCTTTTGGGGAGACTGGCGTAGCCGCGCGTGTGCGGAACGTGCTGCACTATAAAAAGCCTGCGTTTTGGCTGATTGCGGCGGCAGTGCTGGCATGTGCAGTCGTGGCGGTCTGCTTTCTGACCAACCCGAAGGAAGACGCTGAGGAAGACATACAATGGGATGTGCGTCCGGCAATTCTGATGGATTCTTCCAGATATATCGATCCCTATATGTCCGCATCGAAGCTGCCATACGGCTATGTGTATGCCGGAACACTGGACGCGCAGCAGGCGAACGATACGGGACTGGAGGGCTGTGCGTATTATGTGAGTCCTTACAATCCAAACTATATCTATGTGTATCAGGAGTGCGGCACACCGGTTGGCACGCATGCGGTGGATTCGACGCTGCGGCAATGGAGGTATCAGCCATGGATTCGGGAGGGCAGCGGGGACGGTACAAAACAACTGACACTCGAGGAGGTACAGCGCCTGTCCGAGTTTGGAGATGGGCTGACATGGACGGATTTTATGCAGCGGTATGATTATGTCGAGACAGGCTCGGGGCTGTATATCCAGGTTTATGGGATCGATGAGCTGTTTTCGCTGTGGATTGGCGGTTTTTCCACAGACACTGTGCCTATGTACATATACCTGCAGACCGATAAGGAGCCGGAGGATCGCGTGGAGATTCGGACGCAGGACGTTTCGGATTTTATCAGGTCACATCTCGGTACCGCGGGAACGGAGGCAAATACATATCAGGTGCAGTTCCCGGCGCACGAATTTGGCAAGACAGAGTATAACGCACAGATATTTGAGATTGAGCCTTTCACGCTGCAGATTACGCTGCCAGAGGGCTGGACGCTCGTTATTCCGCAGGGTGAGCAGGAGGCGGAACAGGGCGGAGCGGGCGGCTTTTCGCCTGTACTGATTTATGAGGGTAATAAGCTGCTCGGCAGTATTTGCTACAACACGTTTGAGATCCCGCAGGAGGGGGAGTATGGCATAGAACATGTGGCGATCTACAATCAGCTCATGCTTGGCGCGCATGTCAACTGGAACAACGAGTACCAGCCTGTTACGGAAAGTGAGACAACATGTACCGCCACATGTAAGATTCTCACAGATGACATAGAGACAGGGGAAGAAAAAACGTATCTGGGAATCCTGTCATATGACAAGGAGCTGGGCGTCTATGTCGCGATTGATTTTATCGCGGGCGAACTCGGAGACGAAGTGCAGGATAGGATCGTGGAAATGGCGGAGAGCGTTCTGTTATTCCGCTGACATGGGACTGTTTTTTGAATGCATACGACAAATTGTACCGATTTTACAACAAACTATACCGCTCTCAACAAAAGTCTTGATGAGCCGACAGAAAAAAGATATAATATTGTTATTATATGCCATTAGATGCGTTTGAAAAACAGGAAAGGAAGGTATCCCATCACATGAAAAAAATATTTACCCAGCGGCTTTTTTACTATATGCTCGTCGCACTGCTCATCACGATCGCAGCCATCTTCGGCCTGCAGACCGCCGTCAACCAGGCAAGCAACACCTCCTCCAGCGAGGCAAAGCTTGCAGATGTCAGAGCAAAGCTTGCCGCCAACGAGGAGACTGTCGCCCAGCTCACAGACAACCTGAGCCAGGACAACCTCGCAAAGACACGGGCTTTCGCAGATATGCTCGCCGCAGATCCGTCCATCGATGGCAATATGGACAAGCTCAATCAGATCAAAGACCGACTGATGGTCAACGAACTCCACATTATCGACGAGAACGGGATCATCATCAGCAGTACGATCGACGCCTATATCGGATTTGACATGAAAAGCGGCGAACAGTCCAATGCCTTTATGGTGATCGTGGACGATCCTTCCATAGAAATCGTGCAGGAGCCCCAGGTAAATGTGGCAGAGGGAATCGTCATGCAGTATATTGGTGTGGCAAGAACCGACGACAAGGGACTCGTTCAGGTCGGCGTGCGCCCGGAAGTACTGGAGAACACACTCGCCGGTACAGAGATTTCCGTGGTGCTGAGAGATATTGATTTTGGCGAAAACGGCTATGTCTATGCCATCGACGCGGCAAGCGGATTGATACTGGCGCATGAAAATGCGAACCTGATCGGCACGCCCGCCTCTGACGCAGGCTTTCCCTCAAATCTGACAGGCAAGGGAAAGGCGACAATTGACGGAACAAGAGGCTACTATGTGGCAGAGGATTACAACGGACAGATCATCGGCACCTTCATGCCATCAAGTGAATACTACGCCGGACGCCGCAGCCAGACCGTCGTCGTATCCCTCAGTATGCTGATCATATTTGGCGCACTGCTGCTGATGATCAACCGCATGGTCGACGATAAGATCGTGCAGGGAATCAACCGCATCTCCACCTCCATGCACAAGATTGCCGATGGAAACTTTAACATCACTGTCAACGAACAGGGCAACCCTGAATTTATCATGCTGTCTGACAGCATCAATAAAATGGTGACAGGAATACAACAGAATCTCCACGAAAATGAAAATCTGGTCACGCAGCAGAAACAGGATATGGAACGAAACCAGCTCATGATCCAGAATGTCAAAAACGCCTGCAGAGATCTAAACGCAGTATCAGGAGAGACACTTGAGAACGCAGAAAGCATCTTCAACGGAACCGGGGAGCAGGAAAGAGCCGTGGAGGACCTAAAACAGACCATGAACCAGCTGACAGAGGAGCTGAACAATAGTGTGAATGCCACCGTCACAGTCACCGCCTCCACCGGGACGACTTCCGACAAGATTCTCCAGACACAGTCCCGCATGCAGCTCCTAAAAGATTCCATGCAGAAGATCAGTGATATGTCCATGGAAATTGAGAAGATCATCGGGGAGATCAACTCCATCGCGCAGCAGACCAACATGCTCTCCCTGAATGCCTCCATTGAGGCGGCAAGAGCAGGCGACATGGGAAAAGGCTTTGCTGTTGTAGCCACGCAGGTAGGCGAGCTTGCCGCACGAAGCGCACAGGCGGCAAGGGAAACCAACGATCTGATCATGAACTCGATCAATGCGGTAGAAGATGGACGCGCCATCACAGATCAGACCGTGGAGGCTTTCGGCATCGTGGTAGAGAATATCGAACAGACTGACCATGATATCGCTGAGATCACCAACATGGTCAGGCAGAATGTTGATATCGTATCCCACGCCGTAAGCCAGATCGAGCGCATCTCCAGCGTTGTGGAGAGCAATGTGCAGATCTCCCAGAATACCAGGCAGGTTTCCGCTAATATGGCGGATATCACAGGCAAATTATTAGACATCGTGGAATCATAAAAAGTGCAGAGAAAATCCCTACTCAATTGCATAAATGGACCAAAATGCAAGATTATATTACAAAATCATTGGACAAGTAAGACAAAAAGATGTATAATAAATTCATATATTATTTATTTATCCTGAGCACGAAATATTATACAGTTGTAACTATTTAGTACCATGTCATACAGTTGTTACACGCTATGCGAACACACTTTATTGTACTGCAAACATCCCCATCACATAAACGGGTTCTTGTATGTCCACTCATTTCTGTGAAAGTACTGAACAGTTGATACAGTCTAACTGCACAGAGGAAATAAAATATATGAAATACAAAGAGTAAGGAGATACAAGAACCATGTTAAAAAAATTGAATAACCTACAAATCAAGGACCGACTCGTCAGGGCTTTCATCACAGTCGCAGTTATCATGACCACAGTGTCTTTAGTCACGCTGATTACGCTGTTTGTCGTATTCCAGCTGTACTCATCTGCTTTGATCAATTACGGTTTTGCACAGGGCGATATCGGAAGAGCCATGTCGGAATTTGCAGACTCGCGCTCCGCAATGCGCGGCATTATCGGCTACGATGACCAGGATGCCATCGACACCCTGCTTGCAAACCATGAAAGCTATAAAGAATCTTTTACCAAAGAGTTTGATTCCCTTGAATCCGCCATGGTAACGGCAGAAAACAAAGCCCTCTACAAGGACGTCCAGGATAAACTTACCGATTACTGGCAGTTTGAGCAGGAGATCATCAGCCAGGGCGCCACGACAGACCGCGAGCAGTGCAAGATTGCCCAGGACAAAGCGCTGGGTGAGCTGGCCCCCATGTACAATGATATCTATGCTGACCTGACAGAAATCATGGAGATCAAGGTCGACAAGGGACAAAGCCAGTCAAACCTGCTCTCGGCTGTTGTGATCATTCTGATCGTTGTCATTATTGTAGTCATCATCGGTTCGATTGTCTTTGCACTCTCTCTGGGCAAAAACATCGCATACAGCATTGCAACGCCTCTGGACGAACTTAAGATTCGACTGGACACTTTTGCGCAGGGCGATCTCTCATCGCCGTTCCCTACTGTTGAGACCAGAGATGAGCTCGCCGAAATGGTTGCCACAAGCACTACCATGGCAGCTACCCTGCAGTTTATCATCCATGATGTAGGAACAATCCTGGATCAGATGGCAAATTCTGACTTTACAGTCACAAGCAGTGACAAATCCAAGTATTCCGGAGAGTTTGCGTCAATTCTGACCTCCATGGCGCTGTTAAAGAGACAGCTCACAGAAACCCTGCAGTCCGTCAGCGAGGCTTCCAACCAGGTAGCCGCAGGCGCAAACAACCTGTCCGAGGCAGCACAGAGTCTCGCAGAAGGCGCAACCGATCAGGCTGGTGCAGTTGAGGAGATGCAGGCGACCATCACAACAATCTCCGACGACATCCGTATCACAGCCAACAGCGCAGGCGACTCATACAATCAGGCTCGCACATACGCCGAGGAGGCAGAGCGCAGTCACAGAGAGATGGAGGCGATGATGGATGCAATGTCACGCATCAACGACGCCTCACAGAAGGTCGGAAATATCATCTCTGAAATCGAAGATATCGCATCACAGACAAACCTGCTCTCACTGAATGCTTCTATTGAGGCGGCGAGAGCCGGCGAAGCCGGAAGAGGCTTCTCTGTCGTTGCAGACCAGATTCGCCAGCTTGCAGAACAGAGTGCGAACTCCGCTGCTGAGACAAGGACACTGATCGAGACATCGCTGAATGCGATCGCCGATGGAAGCAAGACCGTGGACATCGTAAACGATTCGATCAACCGTGTGGTGGAAGGCATCGAGCTGATCGCACAATCCTCCAAGTCCATCAGCGAGATGGCAAACGATCAGGCGGAGGCTATGAAACAGGCCGAATTGGGTGTCAACCAGATCTCCGAGGTCGTTCAGTCAAACTCCGCGACAGCAGAAGAGTCCTCTGCAACGAGTGAAGAGCTGTCAGCGCAGGCAACCACGATGGATTCGCTGATCAGCAAATTCAAGCTTCCAACAATAATTGAATAATCAAATCAAAAGCCGATGCAAATGCATCGGCTTTCTATTTTACCAAATCACTGTATATCCCGCCAAGAGCATGCAGTCCCTTTGCGATCAATCCCGCATAGAGCACTGCCCCCTCATACCGCAGGTGCGTGTTGTCCTGCTTTCCCTCCGGATAATTCTGATACAGATTTGCGTCAAAATACATATACCACTTGCGGCTGTCCGGCTCACCCGCTTTCTTCAGCTCACAGCGGCTCATACTGTACAGGTCTACCAGCGGTACCTGATTTTTCTCCGCGGTCTGCTTCATGGCCGCCACATAGTCGGAATGTGCCCCTATCCCAAGGTGTCTGGCATCCACAAAGCACCTGCGCTCGAGAGGAGTGATCAACACCGGATTGGCCTGATGCTTTCTCGCCACATCAATATAAATCTCCAGATTCTCCATAAAAGTGGAATACGGCTCCGTATACCGTGTCGGGTCCTCGCTTTTCTCATCATTATGTCCGAACTGTATGAATAAGAAATCTCCCTCGCCGATCTGTCTGTCAATCGCATCAAGCCTCCCCTCGTCCATAAAGCTCTTCGTACTCCTGCCGTTCTTTGCGTGATTGGATACGATCACACCATCTTTGGTATACAGGGAAAATACCTGTCCGATTCCTGTCTGAGGATATGTCGTGATGTCGTTTGTCTGAACGGTCGAATCCGCCGCCCAAAAAATTCTGGTTTCAGCGCCTCCCATAGTATCCTCCTCCCTTTCTTTTCCAAAAAAGGGAAACCGAAGTTTCCCTTTGTCAAAAGCGAAGTGTCCTTGATTATTCCTTGACAGCTCCGATATTTACACCTTTTACAAAATACTTCTGCAGGAACGGATACAGAATCATGAATGGAAGTATCGCTGAGATGATACCCGCATTGTACAGCGTACTCTGCGACACCTTGTATCCTGTGATCGGCGTGTCGCCGTCCATGATCATGTTTCGCAGCTTATACTGGAAGTTTACCTGAAGCGGATCTGTGATGTAGATCTTAACCGTTGAGTAATCGTTCCACACTGCCACTGCAAACATCAGGCCGATAGAAGCGAGCGCCGCCTTGGAGAGCGGAAGCACAATCTTGAAGAAAATACCCATCGGAGAACATCCATCGATCTTGGCCGCCTCGTACAGCGAGCCAGGAATACCCTCGAAGAAGTTTCTCATCAATACCAGGTTGTAGACATTCATACCATGTTTTACAACGAGAATCCACCAGTTATTTACCAGCCCCAGTCTCCTCATTACCAAGTACTCCGGGATCATACCACCTGAGAAAATCATGGTAAAGAGCAGTATGTATGCGAAAATATTGCGCCCAGGCATCTCAAACTGGACGAGAACATATCCGCCGAGTGTCGACAACACAAGACCTAACAGGGTTCCCAACAGCGTCGTAACCACAGAGATAACGAACGGCATATACAGCTGCTGGGTTCCGATAATTGTCTTATAGCCGTCCAGCGTAAAGGAGTTTGGCCACAGCATGAACTGATATACGCCAACCTTATTAAAAGAATCTACAACAACCTTCCAGATCGGGACGATGATAACCAGTCCGATCAGGATAAACACGATATAGTTCACTACATCAAATACATGCAGCTTATCGCCGGGCTTTTTGCTAACCATTTCTTTTGCCATATCCACACCTCCTAAACAATACCGCGGCCGCGGACTTTCTTGCTCACATGGTTACAGATCAGCACCAGGACGCAGCCCACGAGAGAACGGAACAGACCTACAGCGGTCGAATAACCATAGTTTGGCAGCGCAATCGCAAAAGTCTGGCGGTAAATATATGTCGCAATAACGTCAGATACATCGAACACTGCGTTATTGTAAAGTACGAATACGGACTCAAACAGGTTCATAACCTTTGCGAGATTCAGTATCAACACAGTAATAATTGTATTGGTCAGCGCGGGCAGCGTCACGAAACGGATCTTCTGCATACGTGAGGCGCCGTCAATGTCCGCCGCCTCATACAGCTCCGGATTGATTCCGGACAGCGTCGCCAGATAGATGATGGTTCCCCATCCTGTTTCCTTCCATACCTGGATAAACCAATAAATAGGACGCCACCACGTCGTGCTTGCGAGGAAGTAGATATTTTTGTCTGCCTCCTTCAGGATTCCCCAGTCTCTTAAGAGACCATTCACCATACCAGTGCTGGAAGGGGACAGAAACAAACTAAAGATTGATGCCACTACCGCCCATGACATGAAGTGTGGCAGGTAGATGACTGTCTGCAGCGTCTTCTTCGCAAACAGATTCTTCATCTCATTCAGGAAAATAGATACCACAACCGCCGAAACATTGGTCAGGACTAGGTTTGCGACACTCAGCTCCAGGGTATTCCAGAACGCAGTCCAGAATGCCGGCGTTGAAAACATCTTTGTAAAATGATCGAAACCGACAAAAACCTTATCCCCTACCGGTTTGTAATCATAAAACGCATAACGCACACCGAGCATCGGCCAGTAGTGCATAATAAGCAAAAATATCAAAACGGGCAGAAACATGATGTAGTACCCTCTGTTGTTCCATATGCGGAGTCCTAGCGGCTTCTCCCGAACCTCTACGCCACCTGAGGTTACGACTTTTTTCTTACTCATACCGTTTTCTTCCTTTCTCTATATATTTTTTTCATTGCGACCGGATCGGATCAAACGGTCACTGCGACTGCTCAGCGCATGCGCTGATAAGATTTGCGCTCCTGCCCACAATTTTTTAGGAACTGTCCCAAGACAGTTTCTTACAGACAGAAGCGCAATACGTTTGCTGTAATCAATATAAAGAGTTCTAAACAGTTATTTTACTGTGCTGAATTCAGCTCCGTCAGGCACTGGTCAATGATTGATCCTACTGTATCAACATATGTCTGCATTGCCGGCTCTACTTCACCGCCGTCTACCACGACTGCAGTAATTACTGCCATCTTCGCATCATGGATCGTACCAGATTCGTTTGTAAATGTCTCAGAAACCGGTGTAGCAGGCGCGTCTACACAGTTCTCCGTAAAGAACTTGTTACCAGCCGCCGCAAGTTCATCCTGATCATTAAAACCATTTGTCAACGGCGAAATTGCAAGTGCCGGATCAATATAATTCTTCTTCCATACTGTGTTCGGATCGTTCGGTGACGGTTTTAAGTGGAACTCGCCCTCTGCATAAGAATAATCCTGTGCCTTGTCTGTTCCGGGATTCGTCGTAAACTCCTCTGCCTTTGTGGACCAGTGAACATCCTCTGCACCATATACCCACAATGTCTGTACAACATCACCGTCTAACATTGTATCCAGCAAAGCATCAAACACTGCCTGATTGTGTACCGGATCACCCTGATCAATGATAACCCATACCGGAGCTTCTCTGTTGAGATAGCCGCCCAGTGTATCTGTGATTTCCTTGATTGGCGGAAGCTGTACAAGCTCCTCGTTTACTTCGTTCTTGATCAGATTATCTGTGAGTGTCCTGTACCATGTACCTGCCCAGTATGTGAACACACCTGATGAACCCTTCTGGTCATTGGAGAACCATTTCTCACGCGCAATCTTTGTCGATGCGGTCAGTGTCTCAGGATCGATCGCACCATCCTTGTATGCCTGCTGCATTCTCAGGAGAGCCTCCTTTGTAGCGTCCTCCTGGAAGCCGTCTACCCATGTTCCGTCCTCTTTCTGATAAATCGCCGGGAATGCACCCTGCCAGAATTCAGGCAGATAGTTGATCCATGGAGCCTCGGTTCCGATGAAACCTGCAGCTACCACGCCGTATGTATCACCGTCTACACCATTTCCATCTGGATCGCCGTCATGGAATGCTTTTAACATATTATAATAGTCCTCGTAAGTCTTGACATCATCGATATTGATGTTCACTGCATCAAGCCATGCTTTCTTTACATATGTGACACAGCCGTTGCCATATGCAGGTGCAAAAGCGTACAGATGGCCTTCTGCATCCTTCATATTCTCATTGATTGCCGGAATCGTAATTCTGTTCTGGAATTCCGCGTTTGCATAAGCGTCCGCCATATCCCACAAAAGACCTGTCGGCGCATACTGCTTGAACATCTCAGCGCTCATGATCATCGCATCAGGATAATCCTGGCTTGCGAAGAGACGTCCTACCGCATCTGTGTAGCCCGAGTGGTCGAGCTGCTGAATTGTCAGATCGATTCCAACTGCCTCTTCCCACTGTTTCTCAAAATCTGCCTGGCCATTGTCCACAGAAGCGGTCAGTGTACCATTGACAACTACTGTCAGACCATCCTTGAGTACCTCATGGTAATCTGCCTTCTCGCCAGATGCCGCTGCATCACCGGAGTTGTCAGTTGACGCGTCTGTATTGGAAGCAGAAGTATCTGTTGTGCCGCTGCTGCTGTTTGATGACGTGTCTGTTGTTGTGCTGTTGTCTGATGACGTATTAGCAGAGTCACCAGAGCCTCCACCACATGCAGTTAAGGAAACTACCATAGTGGATGCCAAAAGTAAAGATAATGCTTTCTTCTTCATTTCTTACTTTCCTCCCTTAAATTTTTTGAACTGAACATAAACCTCAGTAATAAGTTTCGTCCGGAGTGTCTGCCTCCGTATGCTCCTAACTTTAGCATTGTAAGCCTTTACATTCAAGAGACAATTTTTGAGAAAGCATGCATATTTTGATGACAAATTTTGAAAATACTGAAAAAAGGGAATATGAAAGCAGTTACATATTGTATTTTTTTTGTAAAGCTGATAAAATATTACTAAAATAAGGCTAATAATTTTGATAAAAACCTTTTAAATTTTCATATACAGGGGTAAAAACTGTGAAAAAATTTTTTCCGAATATACAAAATGACTCAAATCTGTCAAAAAACTATACAAGCTCTACAAACGGCAATGACAGGCAGGCGCTGATGCTCAAGATGATGACTTCCTACAGCATCTTTCTCTTCATTATATTAGTGCTGTTCGTCCATCTGTATATCTCTGACACAAAAAACGCGCGCAGCCAGTACCAGTGGCAGGTCAAATCGACGCTGATGAGCAATGTCGAGCTTTTTGAGAAAGATCTTGACATCATGAATGCATACTGCCGCCAGCTGCTGCAGGACAGCAGGATTCGAAAGCTTGCCAGAACTGCCAGCATCGACGACCAGCTCTTTGATCTGGGAAACGCCGTGGCGACCACCATGGCTACAGACGTGTACCCGGAGACGCTCCTGCCAATGTCGGAAGTTTTCTGTTATTTCCCAAACTCGGACTTTGTGGTGGGGCCTGGCTTTTTTGTCAAGCAGGAGCGATATTATAACTGGATTAAGGACTATTCTGAGGACGCGCATGAGGCTTTCATGAAAGTGCTTACAGTCCCTTCGAATTACTATCACTTTATCCCGATGGACACAATCCGTCCATTTAGCAGCAAAACCTATTATATGTATGTGATTGATATGAATGATCTCTATTACCTGAATATTGACGCCGTTGTGTGCTTTGTCCTGGAGGAGGAAAAGCTTTCTTCTTTATTTGAGTGTTTAGGCACGAACTCTCCTTACCGTTTTCTGTCAATCGGCACCACGCCTACAGACACAATTCTCTCCCTGAACACACCAGAGAGTGAAAACTTTGACAATCTGATCACTGATGGCCTGCCTGATAAAATGGAGGACTTTCTGGCGTCGAAAAAACTGTCTATGGGAACCCATACTTCCACCAAAACCGGTTATACTTACTATTACAGCCACCCCTCCTACGACGCCACCACAAATAATGCACCTCCTCAAATATTGTATGCTGCAGTATTTGTTGCTGCGCTCGTAGGCGGGCTTATCATTATTTTCATGCTTTCCAGACGCAATATCCAGCCGATCATCGACCTGGATCAGCAGCTGCAGGTCTCAGAACAGGAAAAGAATGACCTGGAAGAAGAAAAAATCCATCTCGAGGAAGTCATGGACAGTCAGCGCCCGATTATTTTTAACTCCTATGTGCGCCAGTTCTTAAAGGGCATGATCGTCTCCCCCGAGGAAGCCTCCTACGCAAAGGAATTTATCGGCCTGACAGATGAAACGTATACATACAACGGTTTGTATGTGGTCGCCTACAACAGCTCCACCGAATACCAGTCGTCCCCAAACGAATTTATCACACTCGACGAATGCAACCAGATCGTGCGCGATACACTCAAAAAATATCTGGGCGAACCGTTGTACTGTTTTAGTCCCTCCGACCGCGTCTATGCGCTCATTGTTGTCGGAAAGCCCGATGATCAAAAAGATCTGATCATCAAGACCAACGAGGCAATCGTCAAACTGCACGATCACCTGTTTGATACCTACGGTATCTGGCTCTTTGCGGGCATCGGTAAAAATACAAATAATATTTTGAATGTATGGGAATCGTATCAGCAGGCGGTGGAGGCGGTAAATTACACAAGTAAGAACTATATTTTCTTTCCATATGAATTTATCAAGAAGGACTCAAGCACGTTCTACTATCCAAACGAGCTTTCGACAAAGCTGATTCACTTTATCACGACCGGAAACACCTCGCAGGTGCTGGAGCTCTTCAACCTGCTGCACCAGGAAAACATTGAGGAGCGCTCCCTTCCGATTCCCATGGTACAGTTTCTGCTGTCCGACATTCGAAATACGCTGTTAAAGGCGCGGTTTGCCCTCCCCCAGACAACCCCGGCCGAGGTGATCAGGGATCTGGACGAAACCTTCAATCAGCATGTTTCTTTCAAACTCTGTGAAGATATCGCCCTAAAACTCTGCAAATTGTTTGTCGCCAAAACAGACGATTCCGACCTGATCACGACGATTGAGAAATACATTAATGAAAATTACGCTGATCCCTCCATGGGGCTCAACAAGATTTCGGATGAATTTCAGATCTCAGAGAGCTATTTCTCACACCTCTTTAAAGAAAAGAAGGGCGTGAATTTCTCGACCTATCTGGAAAATATACGACTCGGCAAGGCAGCCAGGCTGATTCGTGAGACAGATATCAGTCTAAATGAACTGTATCTCTCCGTGGGTTACAACAACGCAAATACATTCCGCCGTGCCTTCAAGAAAGTTTACGGCATCACCCCGAGCGCAATGCGCGACGGATAAGCGATATCAGAATTCCGTCCTTTCCCTTTGCGCCAGATGTCACAAAGGGAAAGGACGGAAAATATTATCTCTACTTTCCTGTACTCAGGATTTCCGTTTCCTACTACACGACCACCTCCACAATCCGTTTTCCATCGCGCGCGATTTCCCGGATTCCGGTCGTTTTATTCTGGTTAAAATTATAACTCAATAAATACCCGGTATCGGCGCCATAATCATCCAGATATCCGAACAATTGCTTCTCACCGCGCTGGTTGTATTCACTGCCGCGCCAGATTTTCAGTTCGATAATAAACTGCCGGCCGCGGTAATCGACGATGATATCCGCGCGCCTTGCGTCTCTGGTCTGCGCCTCAATATAATAATTTCCTGTGCCATTAATAATCGGCTTTAGATATAGCAGAAATATTTTCCGCCCTTGCTTCTCAATAAATTTTTGGTCGCTGTCACCATATATTTCCATAAAATACTGATAAAACTTTTCCATCACCAGACGCATCTGAAGCATGCCGCCGACAATAAACTGATTGGGCTCTGCATTAGCTGTCTGCCCGAGTGCATTGTCCATTGACAGTTCCGATAAAAATAAATCATATAACTTCGTCTCAAAAATGCGGTTTCCGATCGCAACCATCCCGTTATTTTCTTTTAAAAACCCGAAAGTCACTCCCAGATCAATCAAGTGATTATTCTCCTCAAACGGAAAGGCACTCCCACAAAATAAAATGTCCTGTATCATCCTTTTCAGTTTCGGAAAATCTGACAGCTTCTTGACCATATCATCAAACAATGTATTGCGCTGTTTTCTCAGCATACGCTCAGCAGCCACAATCCCCTCCCCAGTCCAGACATCACATTTCCCTGGAAAATCCGCTGTTCCGGCGAGCTGCTCATCTGCGAGCTGGCAGATACGCGATACCAGATACGGATATCCCGCAGTATACTCGTATATCAGTCCGCTTATCCTGGCAATATCCATGCCTGTGTGATGGTCGTTCTCGTACCCTTGCAGCATTCCGGCAATTTCCCCCACAGAGAAACTCATATCAATCTGAAAATCCGCCGCAATATTCCACGGACTGTTATACTTCTTTTCTTCGTCAGGCCGCAGCTTTGATTTTAGATTCTTGATATCATATACCCCTGCAAGGATCACACTCTGAAAAGTACTGTCCCGTCCCATTTCCCTTTTCAGATATTTATCCCTGAGCATTCCGAGGAAGCTTAAAAAAATCTGATTGTCAGAACTCTTGTCCGCCTCATCGATCATCAATACGACTCCCTGCCTGCTCTGTGTGCACAGGGACGAAATTCTGCCCCCCAGCGCCTTTAGCGGATAATCGCCGTCTATCCGCTGCTCCCATTCACGCACAACCCTTTCCTGTACGCCATTCCTTCGAAGCTCCTCCGCGATATCCATGACAATACCATTCACAAAAACGCCCATATCTGCAAAATAATCATCCGCCGCCTCAAGGCTGATGCTAAGGACGGCATACTCACCGCGCAGGCGTCCTTCCAGTGCGTTGAGCAGGGTTGTCTTTCCAAATTGTCTTGCCCTGTTAACTGTAAAATACGCCCCCTGGCTGACATATTGATCTACAACCGCATTGACCTTCTCTGTCAGATCGACCATATAATGTTTTTCAGGAATGCAGACTCCTGTCACATTAAATCTTTTTCTCATTGAAATTTCCATTGAAAACATCTCCTAGGATTTTATCTTCTTCCCACCCACAATCGTATATTTCACAATGCCTTTGAGTGTCTGCCCCATAAAAGGAGAATTGGATGATTTGGACACGAAGCTGTGTATGGTTTGTTCTGCGCCCGCATCAAAGATCACGATGTCAGCGGCGCTTCCCTCGGACATTGTTCCTGCGGGCAGCCCATACATTCGTGCGGGATTTGCCGACATTCTCTCAATTAACTGGCTGATGGAAAGATACCCTTTGTCGACAAGGTTGGTAATGCCAAGTGCAAGCGCCGTCTCCAGCCCGATAATCCCGCTTGGCGCCTCTGTGAGCGGCTTGTCCTTCTCCGCCTTGCTGTGCGGCGCATGATCTGTGGCGATGATATCAATCGTCCCGTCGCGCAGTCCTTCTATAATTGCCTGCCGGTCAGCCTCCTCACGCAGCGGCGGATTCATCTTCGCAAGTGTGCCATACTGAATGACCGCCTCCTCTGTCAGGCTGAAATGATGGGGCGTCGCCTCGGCGTGGATATTATCCATGCCGACAGCCGTCGCTCTCCTTTTCGCCTGCCTGACAAGCTCCACGCCCTCTCGCGTGCTGATATGCTGTATATTTAAAATAGCACCCGTTTTTAATGCAAGCTCCAAATCCCGCTGAATCAATGAGATCTCTGCCTCCCGCGGCGAACCGCCAATCCCATAATACTCCGACGCTCTTCCCCTGTTGATGCCATTGTTCGAAATCAACCTGGAATTTTCTTCATGAAGACTGATCGGTACTCTCAATGATGCCGCTTTCGTCATGGCGCGCTCCATCAGCTCTGCGTCCATAATCGGAATCCCGTCATCGGTGAACCCCACTGCTCCTTTTGCCAAAAGCGTATCCATATCCGTCAGTTCCTCCCCTGCCATTCCCTTTGTCACCGTGGCACAGGTATAAACCTTTAGATCTGTCGCTTTTCCCTTTTCAATAACATATGTTAGTGTATCAGCATTATCGACAGGCGGCTTTGTGTTCGCCATGAGCACCACACTCGTAAAGCCGCCTTTCAACGCAGCCCGGGCGCCCGTTTCGATATCTTCTTTATACGTGAAGCCCGGATCGCGGAAATGTACATGCACATCTACCAATCCGGGCGCGACGATACAGCCGGAAGCATCGATGACCTCGCAGTCCGCATCACAGCCGCTGTTCCATTTTTGAATATCCTCTTCTAATATCTCTTGTGCGATCTTTACGATTTTTCCATCTTTGATCAGAACCTCTGCCAGTTGTTCCAGATTATTTTCCGGATCAATCACTGTGCCGTTTTTTATCAGTATCATCTCTCTGTACCTCTCTTTCTTAGTGCATCGCTGTACTTGCCTCGCTGCAGCCCGCTACGACTATGCTTATCATACCATACATTCTACTTAAATTCTATCATCTTATCCGCGATATTCTCTGTCTTTACCACAATATAAGGATGTGTCGGCGTCTTTGTCACATTCTCCGCCTTGCCCGGGCCGATCAACGTCGTGTCAATGACCAGCGAATCCTGCGTCTCATAAAACGCGTTGACGCTGATGCTGTACCCGCCGCTTGGCTGTTCGCCGTAACCGACCGCTATGTAAAGTTCCTCCCCCAGTGTGTAACTGATCTGAAATGGATCAGCATATTTCTCCGCGATGATATCCTTTAAGGAATCCGGCTGCTGATCCTCTCCGACCACAGTGAAATCAACGTCCTTAATCTTATCCTCCGGCACTTCATCCTCCGCGCTGCAGCCAAGCGTCCCTATAACCAAAAATGCTGCCAGCACGGTAAACGCAACCCACTTCTTCCCCTTTTCTCTTTTTCCCATCCACTTCGTCAAACCCATAAATATATCCATCTTTCCTCCTAAAACAAAACGATATCAACGTATTCTTTTATCTATAATTATGTGTTAATTGAAAAAGATATACATTTTCGGTTGATTTTATCCACAAAAATGTATAAGATATATTCATTGATACATTATTTTGGAAAGGTATGGTATTTTTATGATTCGATTGATTCTTGTGGCAGGCTTTGTGATCCTTTTTCTCATACTGAGCATGCCCATCATGCTTGTAGAATGGATCATTGGCAAATATAATCCCGATGTCAAGAGCCGTTCCAGTCTGGCAATCGTCAACTGGGCATTTCGCTGCGTGCGCTTTCTGGCGGGCACGAGGGTAGACTATCTCGGCGAGGAAAACATTCCAACCGATACGCCCGTGCTCTATATCGGAAACCACAGAAGTTTTTTTGACATCGTGCTGACCTATGTCCGTGTCCCACGCCCCACTGGTTATATTGCAAAAAAGAGCATGGAAAAGGTGCCGCTTCTGAGCATCTGGATGCGCAACCTCCACTGTCTGTTTCTCGACCGCGAAAACATCAAGGCAGGCATGCAGACAATCCTTACGGCAATCGACCTGATGAAGAACGGCAAATCCATCTGTATCTTCCCCGAGGGAACCAGAAACAGGGAGGAGGGCACGCTGCTACCCTTTCATGAGGGCAGCTTCAAGATTGCAGCAAAAGCAGGCTGCCCCATCGTTCCCATGACCATCAACAACAGCGCCGCTGTCTTTGAAAACCAGTTTCCGCGAATTAAAAAAGCACACGTTATCATAGAGTACGGGAAGCCAATCTATATCAAAGAACTTCCCAAGGAACAGCAGAAAAAGCTCGCGCCCTATGTGCAGGAGATTATTATGGAGACTTATAACCGAAATAAAGATAAAATCTAAAAAACTATTACGAAGAAAGCTGCTATGGTTCACCTGATGAAGTACGCATCTTCCTCGTATTTTAGCAAAACAATGTCAGAAAATGCACAGGAGCAGGGAAAGTCTTTCCCTACTCCTGTTTGCTGTTATCTTCTCTTGGCTCATGTGTCTCGATATACTCTATGATTTCGAGTATTTCATTACTGTCTATTCCCTTTTCACGCAGTTTCCGAATAAGATTTATGACTGCTTTACCTGTCATCAAATCACTTCCTTATCAGGCAACATCACTTTAAGTTCTACCTTCATTATAGCTGATTCTACATAATGTGTAAAGATAGGAACTGACAATGTTACGACAGTTTCATTATAATCTCCTCAAACTGCATCCCATGCGATGCCTTGACAAGCACAATATCACCGTCATGGATAATCTCCTCGATTTCCGCGAACAATTTTTCCTTGTTCTCATAATAATAGGATTTCACAGACGGGTTCTTCACACTCTGCACGCCGTCATACATATGCCTGCACAATCCCCCTACACAGATGATCACATCAATCGCCTTGTCTGCCGCATAGGCACCGACCTCGCGGTGCAGCGCCGCCTCGTCTGTACCAAGCTCGAACATGTCCCCGAGAATCGCGACTTTACGCATATTTTTATGATGCCTTACCTGCTCTACTACCATTTCTGACACGTCTGTCATATGTGAAGCATCTATTTTTTCCGGCGCATTTGCCGTACCTGGCACACCCGCCACCTCTGACACATCCGTCATGTGAAGCAGGTCGATCGCCGCCTTCATGGAGACAGGATTGGCATTGTAACAGTCGTCGATCAATGTCAGTCTGCCCGTGCGAATCACATGGCTTCTGCCGCCGACAGCCTCCACATCACGGATTCCAGACTGAATCTGCTGCGCAGACAATCCAAACAACACGCCCACGGTTGTCGCAGCGAGCGCATTGTATAGCATATGCTCGCCAGGAAGCGGTATCTCCACCACAAAGTCAGTCTCAGTCCCATCTTTCATGAGCCCTTTCCTGATGTGAATCTGTGCCCTGCTGCCCATCAGTCCTCTGTTCTCATAATGGTCCGCATAAACAGCACTGTTCTCTCCGCTGCCAAAATAGACAGGGACACTCCCTCTGACCTCCCTGATCGTGACCAGCTTGTCATCATCGCCATTGAGACATACCCTGCCACCCTCGCGCATAAAATCAAAGATCTCCGTCTTTGCCTTGAGGATTCCGTCCCGTGAGCCAAGATTTTCCAGATGGCACTGCCCGATATTCGTGATCAGGCACACGTCCGGCTTAGCGATCCGGCTCAATCTATGCATCTCGCCAAAGTCGCTGATTCCCATTTCCAGGACTGCGATCTCACAATCCTCGCGAATCTGGAGCACAGTCAGCGGCAGCCCTACCTCATTGTTGTAGTTCCCCTGCGTCTTTGCCACACGAAACCCCTTTGACAGCACACTCGCGACAAACTCCTTCGTGCTGGTCTTGCCGACGCTCCCTGTAATGCCGACCACCCTGATATCAAGCTGCCTTCTGTAATATTCCGCTACATCCTTTAGCGCCTGAAAGCTGTCCTTCACAATGATAAAAGCACCTTTAGGATTCTCCGGAGCCTTCTCACAGATCACCCCCATCGCACCGGCATCATATACCTGATCGATAAAGCTGTGTCCGTCCACACGCTCACCGCGCGTTGCGATAAAGATATAATCCTTTCCCACCTTCCGCGAATCGAGCACTACCCCCGCCGCTTCTGTCGCATCCGCATCAACAGTGTCCTGCTTTCCAGGCATATAAAGAACACCGTCCACTGCCTCAGCGATTTTGTTCAATGTCATATTTCTCATGACAGCCCCTCCATTATCAATAAATTACCTATACTTTTCCATAGAGCTGTCAATAATCCGCTGGCATAAATCCGCAAAGCTCATACCCACAGCAGCAGCCTCCTGAGGAAGCAATGATGTCGGTGTCATACCCGGCAGGGTATTTGCTTCCAGACAGTAAAATTTGTACTCGTTGTCCATGCGAAAATCCATGCGGGCATACGTTTTAAAGCGAAGTGCCCTGTAAACCGTCTCCGCACAGGACTGCATCGCTCTTGTCACATTGGCATCAAGCTCTGCCGGACACGTCTCCACTGTCGATCCCGCCTGATACTTATTTTTGTAATCATAAAATCCAACCTTCGGCGCAATCTCAATCACAGGGAGCGCCTCTCCATCTATGACACCAATCGAAAACTCCCGCCCCTCTATGTACTGCTCAATAATCACCCTGTCCTCAAAAGCATATGCCTTTTCCAGCGCTGCGTCAAGCTGTGCCCTGTCATCTGCGCGATATACCCCCACGCTGGAGCCGCCGCAGTTCACTTTCACGATGCAGGGGAAAATATTCCATGTATCAATCAGCTGATGCTCGTTTCGACAGATCGTTATTCCCTTAGGCGTCGGTATTCTGTATTTATGAAAAAGCTCTTTCGAGATCGCCTTATCCATGGCAAGCGCGCTGGAGAGATAGTCCGTCCCTGTGTATTTGATATCCAGCAGATCAAACATCGCCTGTATCTTTCCGTCCTCACCGTTTTGTCCATGCAGCGCCAGAAATACAATGTCTGCCTGTGAACAAATCTGGATGACATTCGGCCCTATGACGCACTCCGGATTATCCTTCCTGCGCGCCTTCACCGCACTGATATCCGGATTGATCTCTGTTATTTCACCGAAATTTTCACTCCAATCCCTTTCAATCGCAAAGATATCATCGACCGCCTCCTCGTATCCGAGATACACATCCAGCAAAACCGGTTCATGTCCCTTTTCCCTGAGCGCATGATAAATCATGGAACCTGTAACCAGCGATACATCCCGCTCCGTACTGATTCCGCCTGCCAATATAACGATTTTCATTTTCATTCCCCCAACACCTATTTCTCTAATTCATTTTTCTAGTTCATTAATATTTTCAATCATGTCGCCCATGCCAAACAGCAGGATACCTCTCCATTCCAGGCTCTTCACCTGCGCGCCATCCGCCCCCATATAACAGATGCCGGCCTCATTCAGCCCACCCATATATTGTATGGTATTCTCGATGATCATAGTATATTCCTTACTGGGCGTCAGATAATTGACAAAACTCAGGTGAAGCATACTGGACATATTATCCTCCACGGTCCTCGTACCTGTGCCAAAGACGCCATCCTGTTTCACATCCTCGCAGATCGCTTCCACCCGGTCTACCATATCCCTCATAATATATGTGCCAAGATCGCGGTCGGTGCCTTTCTCCGCGCTGATATAAGCCAGCACACCATAAAAGACAAACCGCTCGCCGGAATAATCACCGCCCCGCGCCCTCAGAAACTCCTCAGCGATGGTCTTGTACTCCACTCCGCCGTCCGTATGAAAAAGCTGTGCAGCCGCATAGAATCTCGCATTTTTCTCGCTGTCCGTCTCACATGGCTGCTTCTCAAGCCACTTCCATGCCGCATCCGCCGCGTTCTGATACTCTCTGCCCACGCTGGCCTCGTAGCGCCCAAACATATCCCAGCTCATCGCCATAATTCCGCAAAATGCCGCTGTCGCCTCATAATCATGATACAGACTCCCGTCGCTGTTCTGCCTGGAACTCAGCCACTTTCCCATATATAAGAGCTGCGTGACAAGCTGCTTATCCTGCTCGCTCTGATCCAAATGCTGATAGGCCGCCTCAAAGAGTGTGCCATTGCACTGCAGCGCATACATGACGACATGCATCCCAAAACTCACATCACATACACCCTCCGGACTATCCTGCAGCTCTGCGCCAGAGATATTTTTTAACATGCTCAGAAACAGGTTTTCATAGATATCCTCAGCGATTTCAAAGGAATACGACTGCCCCACGATATCGGTATGGATATAGTATGTTCCCGCCTCGTCAAAACTCGAAAAATCCCCCACGCTCAACGTCTGACCACTCAGCGGATCAATCTCCCCAGGCGGTATCACGCCTGTATAGACCACTTCACCATCCTGACTCCGCACTACATCGAATGTCTGTCCGTAACTGTCCCCCGCAAAGATTACCTTTTTTTCCCTGCCCGGCACATATCCCGCCACATCGACATAGATACTCGGCCTGCTCACTGGCAGCGCCACCCCATACGACGCGAGCACAGAACCGAAGCTTTCCTGCTGTGCAGCGCCGGAATCCTGCGCCATGCCCGTCATATCCGCCCCATTTCCCTGCTTTGCGTCCTGCTGCTGTGTCTTTCCCTGTATGCCGCAGGAGGCGGCTGTCATGATTACTGTCAGCATGATACCGCAAAAAATACATTTGCGGGATTTATTCCAGAATTTCATTTTCCATCATTCCTTTTCGTGCACTCCGCCTGAACTGTTACGCCCTATCTCAATATTCTACACGCATTTTTCTGACAAGTAAAGCGCTGTCTTTATGAAATCCCTTTAAAATGTAGATTTAAATTCCCATTTTCCCTTATGATAGCGCCCCATGCTGACGATGCCGGTGAGCGCCCACGTCAGTCCGGTAGTGAGAAAGATTCCCCACACGCCGATAAACGGTATCCTCGTGAGCGGAACCGCAAAGCCCACGCGTCCCGCCACCTCCATCAGTCCGTTAAGCATGGCAAAAGCGGCGTCTCCTGCCCCGTTCAGCACACTTCTCGCCACATAGATCATCCCCAGAAAGAAATAAAAGCAGCTTGTGATCGCCAGCCCTCTCGCGCCGATCGCGATCACCTCCGGCTCCGTCACAAATATGCCAACGATCTCTTCCCCGAGCAGCTGGCATGGAATCAGCATCACGATACTAAATACAACAACACAGCGAAAACCCGCCCTGTATCCCTGTTTCACCCGATCAAGCTTTCCCGCGCCGATATTCTGACCGGTGTATGTTGTGAGCGCTGCTCCGAGTGAATTGTAGGGCTGCTGTACGAGCTGTTCGATGCGGCCGAGCGCTGTGTTGGCGGCCACCACATTCTCTCCAAAGCCATTGACTACTTTCTGCAGAAAAATACAGGAAAAAGCAATCAGGGCATTCTGCAGCGCGATCGGAAGCCCAAGCCGAAAACAGCGCGCCATGATATCCTTCCGTATCGGACGATTTTCCTTTCTGATACGAAAGTACGAAATCCTGCACAGGGCATATGCAAATGCGCCGATCGCCGCCACGAGCTGCGCAATCACCGTCGCGAGCGCCACCCCGAATACAGACCAGCCAAACACGATGACAAACAACAGGTCCAGCCCGATATTAATAAAACATGCAACTACCATAAAATACAACGGCGTCCTGGAATCCCCCAGCGCGCGCAGCACTGATGCCACACCATTATATGCCGCGATTGCCAGTATCCCCGCACAGGAGACGCGCATGTACGTAACCGCGTCGTCCAGTATGATCTCCGGCGTGTCAAGCGCTGCCAGCACCCACCTTGCCGACACGATACCGATCACTCCCATGAAAACCGAAACGACAGCCAGCAGATACATACCGTTTATGATGCTTTTCTCCACCATATCCATCCTGTCCGCGCCGAAGTGCTGCGACACCACGACGCCAACGCCCGCTGAGATGCCAAAGCTCATGGCAAACAGCAGGAAATTGAGCGAGCCTGTGGCTCCCACTGCCGCCAGCGCGTTCGCGCCGACAAAACGCCCCACCACGATAGAGTCAACCATGTTGTAAAACTGCTGAAACAGATTCCCGATCAGCATCGGAATCGTGAACCTGAGAAGAAGTCTGGCCGGACTCCCCTCTGTCATACTGTACACTGCCTGCTTTTCCATAATCATACCTCTCTGATTCTGTGAATTTCTCCATCCTGCAAGCAAACATGCTCCACTCTGACAATACAATATCCTCGCATGCCACGGCCGCCATTTGCTTTCCCGAAATGCTATCATATCACGAATAACAAATAAATCAATGGGGTATCTCCTAAATAAATAAGTTTTTACAAATTTAGCATCGAAATGTACAAAAATTTATTAGGAACAGAAAATATCGACCTCCACATTCAGTTTTCCCTTGCGTGTCTCCCCTGATACGCCCACAAACCGGAATCTTCCAAAACCGCGCACAGTCACTTTGTCATCCGGTTTTAACTGCCCTCCGCTGTTCTCATTGAGCCTGCCGTTTACAAAAACCCTTTTTGCCCGGAAAAGGTCTACGCTCTCACTTCTTGACAGATTATAGACTTTCGCAATAATGCTGTCGGCACGCGCCGCACTGACCTGTACATTTTTGCGCTCCAGCCTTGTGACGGCGCTCTCCGGTATTTTCTCTGCAATTCGGCATTTGACATTCGTGTGTCTGACCTGTTCCAGATTTTCTATAATATAGGGCGCCATCTTCTCCGTGCAGAACAAAAATGCATGTTTCCCAACAATAATGATATCCCCGAGCGTGCCGCGCTCAATGCCGAGATTCATCAGAGCGCCCAGATAATCCCTGTGCCCCAGCTCCTCGCCAAACTTCTCAACAAGCGGTGCGATCTCAATACACTGAATCGGAAAAACCTCCTCATACCCGCAGAGCTCCTCACTCCCAAAGCGCAGCATCACACGCTCACAGTCCGCCGTGCCGCCGGACACTGTGACCGGCACATAGGACAGCTCCCGCTCCATATGGTAATAAATGTCAAGCTCCGCCGCCGACAGAAAGCCGGTAAATAGATACTGGCCATTATTATAAGCCTTGTCCGCCAGCTCCCCCAATCGTTTTCTAAACAGTATCTCCTCCGCATCCATACTCTGTGTCCCTCTCCAAAAAATCATTTATTTCATTTAATTTTTTTCCATCGCCTGCAGATAGTCCCTGTCCCACAGAAGGATTTTCAGTTTCCGTGCCGCCTGCACCGCCGGTTTCGTAAAATACTGGTTCGTCAGCACCGCTCCGACCATCCTGTCATAGTAATCTCTTCCCGCGTATGCCTCCTGCACCGCCTTCACACCCACAAGCCCTGTATATCGCTTGCACTGAATCGCGTAAGTCACGCCATCCTTCTCCGCGAGAATGTCAATGCCGTAATCACCACTGCTGCGCGTGACTTTCACATCGACAAAGCCGTCCGCCGCGAGCAGATCCGCGCAGTAGTATTCAAAGTCAAAACCGTCCATTGTATCAAGCGCCCGCTGCCTCGCCGCGGCACGAAACTGACGGCAGACCAGCACCCCAGCCGCCGCTGCGAGCACAATGCCCGCTATGATCGCCATTACCGTAAAAATCTGTGTATTCATCTGTGACTCCATCTCACTTTTCCAAACGTATCATTCTATTCCTCATAACTGCATAAATTGATTCGCAGCCTGCCAACGAATGAATCCATTGTACCACACAGATGTTCGTTATGCAAGTTGTTTTCTCAAGTTATTTTCATAAAAAATTTCCCTTTACAAATCGTGCATTTTGTTGTATAGTTCGATTATTACAGATTATTACAATATATTTATAATCATGCAGAGTAGAATCGCGTGCGTCAAGTGCCTTGTGAACAGGGAGTTGTCACAGGGACGAAAAGAGAAAATGTTTTTATTTTCTTTTGCGGTACGGGATTCGCATCCCGCTGCTACATATTTGACTGATTAAGATTTTCTTAGGTCTCATTTGTGTAGTTTCAGGCTGCTGCATAAAGGAGGCTTTTTTTATGCAAAAACTTTATCTTGATTCCTTCAAGGAGCTAAAGGTCACACACAATCTCGTCCTTTGCGGGCTGATGGCGGCGCTGGCGGTCGTGCTCAACTACACCACCTCCATCTATATCACGCCCAATATCCGTATCGGCTTCTCGGGGCTTCCAAACCGCGTCGTGGAATACCTGTTTGGCCCGTGGGTAGGAGCTGTCTTTGGCGCCATGCTTGATATTCTGAAATACCTGTTAAAACCGGACGGCGGCGCTTTCTTCTTCGGCTACACGTTCAACGTCATGGCGGCCGGCGTGATCTACGGTTTCATCCTGTATAGAAAACCTGTCAGGATCTGGCGCATTTTGATCGCGGAATTTCTGACAAAGGCAATCGTAAACTGCGGTCTGAACACCTTATGGCTCGCTCTCCTGAATGGAAATGCCTTTATGGCGATCCTGCCCGCGCGCGTAATCAAAAACATTATCATGCTGCCAATCGACACCGCGATCCTGTTTTTCACACTCACCTTTGTCGCAAAGCTCATGAATATGCCTGAATTTCGCAGATACCGGCGCGAAAAATAACGTTTTCCTTTTTTTGCCGAACACAAATTAAGTCTTTTTTCGCACAAAAAAATGTGCTAGAATATGTGTATAACACTCGTAAAAATGACTTTTCAAGCGGAAGGGATACATATATGAACTGTAATGACAACCATATTATTTTTGATGAACTGAAATCTCTGGTAGACCGCTCAGCGCTGATCTGGCTGACCATCATGGCGGGAGCGGCCCTCATGATTGGTCTGCTCTGCCTTGCCGGCGCACTGCCAACAGCAGCGCTATGGTCTTTGGTCTGGCTGGTTCCGACAGTGCCTGCACTGTGGCTTGTCGTATGCCGCTATCACAAAAAAGCAAGGACGCTTGCGCAGAAACAGCAGATTTCCATCATGGCATATCATGCCAGACAGGTATTGGGACAGCTGTTGCCACAGGTTCCGGACACAATGATCTCCGACAGCCGGATCAAAATGCGCTATCTGGCACGCCATGGCATTGACATCGACGCCGCCATGACAAGACTGGGACAAAACACAGAAAAATATAATGAACTGGCAATGGCGTTCCTGAAAATCAGTGATAAATATGAGGATACCCTCTACGATCTGATGCAGCGCGACACCCTGATGCAGTATGGGGCTTATGCTCACGTCCTGAGAGTCAGAGCAAATGAGCTGGGGATTGTCAACCTCACAGATACCGCATTTTTCCATGAGATGGAAGCCTATGCCGGCGATCTGGATACCATCCGCAACAATTGGAAAAAGCTTTCCTTTGAGCTCGATGAGGCCTATAGCATCCTGAGCGAATATGTGAAGTCGCTTGATCTGAAAGACGACGCCATCGACAAGGACGGAAATCATATGTCCTTCAGGAAATGGGGAGAGCAGCTCCAGAAGGCGTTCGAGGCACTTGAGACCTATGACACCCAGAAAGCCAGAACGATCTTAAACGAGCTCGTCCGATTTCCCATTGACTCCGATATCACCCAGGCATTAAAAGGCATCCTGTCAAACATTGATGAGATGATGGCAGTCTGATACATAATTGACATACTATTCCCCGTCAAACAAGGCCTTCTCCAGCCCTGCAATGTCATCTGCATTTGGCGTGTACACATTGTTGACAAGCTCAATCCGCACTGTCATGGAAGCAGGTGTATCATACTGCACCTGTGCAAGCACTGTCTCCATGCTGCTCTTGAACTCATTGTATACCGCTGCCACCATCTCCTCCTCCGCAGGCGGTTCTGATGCGTTTGCCCATTCCTCCATCATGGCCGCCACATTGTCCTCATGCTGCGCCAGGGCCGGCTTAAAAATGTTCATCTTTTCATAAGTCACCGTCACTGTATAGGAGCCGTCGCTCTGCTTCTCCGCCCCATCCACCGTGTACCGGACTTTCCCCAGCATATCCATATAAATCTGGCGAAATTCCTCCCTGTACTCATCGGACACGCCCAATCTGCTACAGAACACGCCTAATCCTGTATCAATCCCCTGCTCATAAAGCGTCTGTGCCTCCTCCTCCGTTCCCAGCTTCATCTCTACAAACGCCTTCGAATCATTCTTATAAGAGGCGTCCAAAAGCGCCTGCAGATATGTCTTAACACTCTTATCTGAAGTACAGCCGCTGACCGTGCCGATCATCAGCACACTAATCAGCAGACACAAGATTTTCGTTATATGCTTCTTTATATTTGTATTTCCCATTTCCTTCTCCACTACCCGCACACGTTGATGTGCACAAGAAAGCCAGAACGCATATCCCGCTCAGTTGAGATATGCGTTCTGTATATTTCTTAATCGTTCCTTACTACTCCAGCTCCACTTTGTCAAGATGCCAGATCTCATCCACATACTGCTGGATGGTTCTGTCCGAAGTGAATTTGCCAACCTTTGCCACATTGAGCATGGCGCTCTTTGCCCATCCGGTCTTATCCTTATAAGCCTTCTCCACACGCTTCTGCGCATCCGCATATGCATGGAAATCCTTCAGGATAAAGTAGCGGTCAGCCTTGTCCGTGTCAAGTGTATTGAGCAGGGAATTATACAGACTTCTGAAAAGTTCCCTGTCATCCGCGTAAGTGCCGTCCACCAGCTGGTCGACCACCTTTTTGATATCTGCATCGCTGTTGTAGATATCCATCGGATTGTAGCCGCCGTTGTTCTCATAATTAATGACTTCGTCCGAGCTCAGTCCAAAGATAAACGCATGCTCCATGCCAACTTCCTCGACAATCTCCACATTGGCGCCATCCATCGTGCCGAGTGTCAAAGCGCCGTTGAGCATGAACTTCATGTTGCCTGTGCCGCTCGCCTCCTTGGAAGCCGTGGATATCTGCTCGGAGATATCGGCCGCCGCAAAGATCAGCTCCGCGTTGGATACCCTGTAATCCTCGATAAATACCACCTTGATGCGGTTCTTGACGATCGGATCGTTGTTTACCTTATCCGCGACTGCATTGATCAGCTTGATCGTCAGCTTCGCGTTCTTGTATCCAGCCGCCGCCTTCGCGCCAAAGATAAATGTCCTCGGATAAAACTCCATACTCGGATTTGCCTTCAATTCATTATACAGGTGCATCACATGAAGAATGTTGAGCAGCTGTCTCTTGTACTCATGCAGTCTCTTCACCTGCACATCATAAATAGAATCCGGGTCCACCACAATGCCGTTGTGCTCCTTGATATATTTCGCCAGACGCACCTTGTTCTTGCGCTTGATCTCCATGAACTCCTTCTGAGCCACAGGATCATCCGCATACTTTGCGATGCCGTCAATCACAGGAAGATCCACGATCCAGTCCTCGCCAACCTTGTCTGTCACCCAGTCTGCAAGCAGCGGATTTGCGTGGAGGAGGAAACGTCTCTGCGTGATACCGTTTGTCTTGTTGTTGAACTTCTGAGGATACATCTCATAGAAGTCTTTCAATTCCTGATTCTTGAGAATCTCTGTGTGCAACCGCGCCACACCGTTCACGCTGTAACCCGCCACGATTGCCAGATGCGCCATCTTCACCTGACCATCCGCAATGATCGCCATCTTCTTAATCTTGTCGGCCGGTTCCGGATATCTGTTCACGATGTCAAGAAGGAACCTGCGGTTGATCTCCTCAATAATCTGATAGATTCTCGGAAGAAGTCTCTGGAACAGGTCCACCGGCCACTTCTCGAGCGCCTCCGCCATGATGGTATGGTTGGTGTATGCGCAGGTTCTCGTCGTAATCAGCCATGCCTCGTCCCATTCCAGGTGATAATCGTCGAGCAGTATCCGCATCAGCTCCGCGATCGCCACTGTCGGATGCGTATCGTTTAGCTGGAAAGTCACTTTCTCATAAAATTTGTGTATATTGTCATGCTTGGACATATACTTCTCAATCGCGGTCTGCACGGAGGCTGAGATAAAGAAATACTGCTGTTTTAAGCGAAGCTCCTTGCCGGAAATATGGTTGTCATTTGGATAAAGCACCTCGACAATATTTCTGGCGAGGTTCGTCTGCTCCACCGCCTTCTGGTAATCGCCCTTGTCAAAGGAGTCAAGGCTGAAGCAGTCCATCGGCTCCGCATCCCAGATTCTCAGCGTATTGACGATGCCGTTTCCATATCCTACAACCGGAAGGTCATAAGGCACAGCCTTGACAGACTGATAATTCTCCTGATACCAGATCAGTCTGCCGTCCTCCTCCCGGCAGGCCACGTTGCCCCCGAACTTGATCACCTTCGTGTACTCAGGACGCCTTAATTCAAACGGGTTTCCGTCCCTGAGCCAGTCATCTGGCACCTCCCTCTGAAATCCGTCCCGGATCTGCTGCTTGAACATGCCGTAGCGATAGCGGATGCCACAGCCGTACGCGGAATAGCCAAGTGTTGCAAGCGAATCAAGGAAACATGCTGCAAGCCGTCCCAGACCGCCATTTCCAAGCGCTGCGTCCGGCTCCTGATCCTCGATCACATTGATATCCAGTCCGAGCTCCTCCAAAGCCTCCGAAAATTCCTTGTATGCCATCAGGTTGATCATGTTGTTGCCAAGCGCCCGTCCCATCAAAAATTCCATGGACATATAGTACACTGTCTTGGGATCTTTCTCCTCGTAAGCCTCCTGTGTCTTGAGCCAGTGATCTACGATATTATCCTTCACAGCAAAGGCTACCGCCTGGAAAATCTGCTGTTCTGTAGCTTCCTCCAAAGTCTTTCTGTACAGTGTCTTTACATTGTACAGCACGCTTCTCTTAAACATTTCTTTGTCAATAATTGGCTTTTTTGGCATTTCGTTTTCTCTCCTTTTGTCCTGTGCCCCGTTTCTTAAAAGTTTGAACACGTAATTTTTTAGGTTGCTGCTGTTTTTAAATAATTCTGCTTTCATTCTTCCTATTATAGCATACTATGTCAAATCTTTAAATAATTAATTCATTAATTTGGCATTTTTTTCGTTACTATTCACGGCCAAGGGCCGCTCATAGTAACGATTCGGGGCGATATTCAGAGTTTTGCTTCGCAAAAATCGCCCCTCACTCCTGAATCATGTCCTCACGGAATGCGCAGTTCAGCGCATTCCTGCCCCGTGAATAGTAACTTTTTCATTTTCCTGCTGTTCAAGCTCTTTGGCCTCCTTTTCCTTCTCGTCCGCGAGCTCCTCCGCCTTTTTCTGTGCATCGTCATCATCTGTGCCAGATACAACGTCATTTCGCTTGTCGAGCTCCTCCTGCACCTTCTTCTCGAGCTCCTCGGACGCTCTGTCGAGTGTATCCTGCGACACCTCGTTCAGCGCTGCCGCCGCACCCGCGTCAAGTATCGTCTGCTTCGCCCTGTCCACGCCGTCAAGCGGATTGACCGTGATATGCCGCTGCTCCAGCTCCTTCGCATCCTGTATCTCCTGATGTCCTTTTCTTCTCAGGTCCATCATCTCTCCATAATTTGACGACATCAGCTGACCTGCTCTCTGAATATGCTCAGACATCAGCTGATTGCGCTCATCCTCACTGAGATTCTCCCTGACAGACGCCTCCGCCGCCAGATCAAGCTCCGCATGTATCTCATGCATCATCGCACCTGCCTCGGCAAGCCTGCCATACCCGCTGTCATACATATCATCGATCATGCCCTTTGCCGCAAGCTCGCGCCTTGCCGCGGAAACGCCGAGCGCTGACGCGGACTCCTGAAAACGGTCTACTGCGCCGCCCTGCCCATTCTCTGTATCCGCCGTGTCACTCCGGTCGCCCGAGCCTTCCGTGCGCTCCTCCTCGTCCTTTTCCTCAAGTGTCTTTAACAGCAGATACAGGTCTTCATTTCTCCTGTCGATCTCCTCCTGTCCCATGGATGCGCCCGCTGCATTAGCCGCCGCTTCCTCGCTCCGCCGCTTATTTTCCTCCTCCTGCTGCGCCTTTAAGTCAAGCAGACGATTCAATGCCTCCTGCTTATTCGCGATCGTTTCCTTATCTTCACCCGCGCTGGAGGAACTCCTAATCGCACTCATCAGACCGGAAATCTCACTGAGCGTGTCAGCCTGCTCGCTCCTGCTCATCTCCTCCTCTTTCTGCTGCCGGAGCAGAATCCTCTCCGCACCAGCCGCCGTAAAGCTCTTTGGCTCCGCTGCATTCATCTGCCGGCTCAATTTCCTGCCTTCGCGCGAGATCGTCACCCTGCACTGCGCTCCAAATACGCTCTCTGTATTTGTCTTTGCCACGTCCGCACGGAGCGGAGCGTTCACCTTATAAAATCCATTCGCCATCCCTACCGCATTGATCTGCATAAATCCACCCTCCTGGTATATCGCCTCATGCAGCACCCGGTTCATGAGCGGCTGCACTGACATCCCTGTTTTTGTAACAAAAAAGTATCTTAATCTATATATCGACAGATAAAACGCCATATTTAACCAACAGTCTTTCCTTTTTCATGCAAAAGTCCCATTTTGAGTTCATAGTAATCCGGCGTCATATCCATATAGTGCACATGCGGATTGTTAAACCGCTGCTCCTCCTCCCAGATCTCCTCGCCGAGCTGTCTCTTGACATATGCCCTGATCTCCTCCAGTGTCGGGAGCTCGCACACCCTTTTGCCATTTTCAAACACCTTTATCTGCAGGGGCTTTGCCGTACAGTTTACAAATTTCAGATTTCTCCACGGCATCTGCGGATCGACAAACCGAAACTCACCGCTCATATCAATCTCCTCGTCCGCCTTCGCGATCAGATCGGCCTTCGCCTTTCCATTCTGGTCATAAATCCGGTACACCTTTTTCAGCCCCGGATTTGTGATCTTTTCCACCGTGCCGGATATCTTGATGCGCGGCACAAATACGCCGCCCTGCTCGACCGCCGCGATCTTGTACACCGCCCCCAGAAGCGCCAGCGTGTCGTCGGAATAATCGCTCGTAGCACCCGTGATCAGCCGCTCGCCCACACCGTAACCATCGATACATGCCTTCTGTATATTTAAGGAAGAAATCGTGTGCTCGTCAAGACTGTTTGACACGATGATCTTACAGTCTGTCAGCCCCTCCTCGTCCAGCATTTTCCTGACCTTCGACGACTGGTACGCGAGATCTCCGCTGTCAATGCGAATCCCTTTGAGCCGCTTCCCCATGGGCTCAAGTACCTCGTGCGCCACGCGGATGGCGTTCGGTATCCCTGACTGAATCGTGTCGTAGGTGTCAACCAGCAGCACTGTATTATCCGGATAATTGACCGCATAATTTTTGAACGCCTCATACTCATCCTCATAGTACATCACCCAACTGTGCGCCATCGTGCCGCTCACGGGAATGCCAAACATCTGTCCCGCAAGCACAGTCGCCGTCCCCGCCGCGCCACCGATATACGATGCGCGCGCGCCGTACACCGCCGCGTCCATATTGTGCGCGCGCCGCGCGCCGAAGTCCGACACCATCTTCCCCTCCGCTGCACGCACAATGCGCGCCGTCTTGGTCGCCACAAGCGACTGGTGGTTGATCTGCG
Organism: Lachnospiraceae bacterium; assembly: GCA_009774245.1. Lineage (GTDB taxonomy): Bacteria > Bacillota > Clostridia > Lachnospirales > Lachnospiraceae > COE1. Next base: position 57,781 of record VSNM01000016.1, read on the forward strand.
TCAGAATCGCGGTCTCGACAAGCTGCGCGTCGATCAGGGGCGCCACCACAGTGAGGACCGGCTCATTGGGATACATGATCGTTCCCTCCGGAAAAGCATAGATGTCCCCCTGAAACCGAAATTCCTTCAGATAATCCAGAAAGGCGTCCGTAAACGTGTTCAGCGAGCGCAGGTACGCGATGTCCTCGTCCGAGAAATGCAGATTCTCCACGTACTCCACGATCTGTTCCAGCCCCGCAAAGATGGTAAATCCTCCCCTGTCAGGATTTTTCCTGTAAAACACGTCAAACGCCACCCTCGTCTCCATATCTCCGTCATTGAAATAACCGTTTGCCATCGTCAGCTCGTACAAGTCCATGACCATGGTCAAATTCCTTTGATCCGCCTGCTTCATCATATCGGTATGTCCTTTCTTAAATTTATATTTTCGTTTCTATATTTTTTATACATTGAGTTGTCTCTATCATATTCCTTTTTCATATCAATTGGCAAGAAATTTTCCTGAAATTCTTGAAATTGTGTCACTTTTTTTATCTTTTTTATTGCACCGCAAATCTGAATGTGATATGCTAAATTTGTAAAAGAAGGTATTTATATCCAATTATCAATTATGATTTACAGGAAAGGGGGAATATTGATGCGAATTTCTTCTATGTCTTATTTGACAAGACAGAATAACCGCAATTTGAGTCGTTCCTTTCAGAAGCTTTCCAGTGGAAAACGGATTAATTCCGCTGCCGACGACGCCGCAGGGCTCGCGATTGCACAGAAACTTCTGAAACAGACAAACGGCTTAAATGCAGGAGTATACAATGCACGTACCTCGCAAAATATGCTGAATGTAGCGGAAGGCGCGATGGGTTCTGTGACAGATATGCTCCAGCGCGTGAACGAGCTCAGTATTCAGGCAGCCAATGGAACAAACTCCTCATCGGACAGAGGCGCCATTCAGGCGGAGATCGATCAGCTCACACAGGAGATCGACCGCGTATCGGCAACCACCAAGTTTAACGAGTCCTACCTGTTAAAGGGCGGTGCCGGCAAAAATTCAATTCCGGTGAGCGCTCGCGACGCCGGTATCACAGGAACCCTGACGCAGGACGCCACGAAAGCCACATTCACGATGGACGCCCTAAAGATCGGGGATTCGATCAAGATCGGCGGCATAGGCTACACGATCGGTGACAAGGACGATGAGACGAATCCCAACGTGATCACAGCGGATACAGCGTACTCCAGGATTCAGGAACAGCTGGCAGCCGCAAGCAGTGTCGGCGCCACGACAGCCGCGACTGTCTCAGCAGGCACCGTTGATCCCAACGATCCGTCAAAAGTGCGGTTTGAGATCAGCAAGGGCAGCGTGGAGCAGTCAAACAGCTTCTCCACATCTCTGCATGTGGGTGCTGAATCGGATATGGCAAACAAGATTTCAGTTAATATCGACGCGCTGAACGCAGCAGGAATCGGCATCTATGGCCTGAACGTAGCCGACAAGACCGGCATGGCAGCCACCAATGCCATCGACGCCATATCAGATGCCCTGGCAAAGGTGTCTGCACAGCGCTCGTCGCTGGGCGCAGCGTCCAACAGGTTAGATCACTCCATCGCTTACGGCAACAACGCGATCTATAACCTGACGGCATCACACAGCCGTATCGCGGATACGGATTACGGCAAAGGCGTGACGGACCTCAAGAAAAATCAGCTTCTGAATACTTACAGCATCATGATGCAGCGCAAGTACATGGAGAATCAGAGCGGACGCGTAAAACAGTTTTTTAATATGTAATTACTAAAAAAGGAACCTGAAAAGGTTCCTTTTTTAGGTTCTTTTTTAAGATTCCTTTTCCCAGCCATAGGCATATTTGACAGCCCTGTGCCAGCCTTTGATCCGTTTCTCCCTGTCAGCTTCCCCGATCGAGGGCTCAAAGACGCAGTTGCTCACCCAGTTTTTCCGAACCTCCTCCTTGTCTGTCCAGTACCCTACTGCAAGTCCCGCCAGATAAGCAGCTCCCATGGCAGTCGTCTCCACACACTGCGGACGTATCACCGGAACATTGACGATATCTGCCTGCGTCTGCATCAGAAAATCATTTGCACTCGCGCCCCCGTCCACTTTCAGCGCAGGAATCGCAATCCTCGAGTCCGCCTCCATCGCCGCGAGCACATCATTGACCTGATACGCTATGGAATCGAGAGTGGCGCGGATCACATGACATTTGTTGACGCCGCGCGTAATGCCGACAATCGTTCCCCGCGCATACTGATCCCAGTAAGGGGCGCCCAGACCTGTAAATGCCGGAACGACATAGCAGCCGTTCGTGTCCGCCACCTTTTTGGCCATGTACTCGGAATCCTCTGCGGAATCAATGATCCGCAGCTCATCGCGCAGCCATTGGATTGCCGCTCCCGCCACGAAGATCGAACCCTCCAGGGCGTAATTGACCTTCCCGTCGAGCCCCCACGCGATCGTCGTCACCAGACCATTGTCAGAAAACACCGGCTTTTCGCCTGTGTTCATGAGCAGAAAACACCCTGTTCCGTAAGTGTTCTTCGCCTCCCCTGCGTTAAAGCAGGTCTGCCCGAACAATGCCGCCTGCTGGTCTCCCGCTGCTCCTGCGATCGGTATCGCCCCGCCGAGAAAGGACGCATCCGCCTCCCCGTAGACGCAGCTCGAGGGCCTCACAGTCGGAAGCATGGACTTGGGGATATCCAGCTCCGCGAGAATCTCCTCATCCCACTCCAATGTATTGATGTTAAAGAGCATCGTGCGGGAAGCGTTGGAGTAGTCCGTAACATGCACCGCGCCTTTGGTAAGTTTCCAGATCAGCCACGTCTCAACCGTGCCAAACAGAAGCTCTCCCCTCTCTGCTCTCTGCCTTGCCCCCGGCACATTGTCAAGTATCCATTTCACCTTTGTCGCCGAAAAATACGCATCGATCACAAGCCCTGTCTTTTTCTTGAATTTCTCTGTAAGCCCTTTTTCTTTCAATGCATCGCACGTCTGTGCCGTCCGCCTGCACTGCCATACGATCGCATGATATACCGGCACGCCTGTGTTTTTGTCCCACACGATCGCTGTCTCCCTCTGGTTGGTAATGCCGATCGCGGCAATATCCTTCGCGGAGGCGCCGATCATGTTCATCGCCTCGACCGCGACGCCAAGCTGACTCGCCCAGATCTCGTCCGCATCGTGCTCCACCCACCCCGGCTGCGGAAAATACTGTGTAAATTCCCTCTGTGCGACGCTGCGCATCCTGCCGTTCTCATCAAACAGAATACACCGGTTGCTGGTCGTCCCCGCATCCAATGCCATAATATATCTTCCCATTAACAAGCCCTCCTTCACACGATTGCCTTCAGGAAATGTGCCGACTGCTCGATGGCGGCCAGCTGGTCCAAGTCCCCGAAATGCTCAATTGACAGGTATCCACGGTAATGATCCTCCTTGAGCCTCCTGACAAGCTGCGCAACAGGAATATATCCGCTTCCCGTCGGGACGGATTTCAGGCCGTTGCCCTCACTGCCCCTGTCCTTGCAGTGTACACAAACGATATACCGCTTCAATAGCTCATAGGCCTCCATCACATTCTCATAACCAAACGCGAAATTTCCCATGTCAAATGTGCATTTTAAGTCCGGCACATTTCGCATAAACCAGAGCAGCTCATTCATCCGCGAGTACGGCGACTTGATGTCGTCAAAATCCTCGAGTGTCACATCCACTCCGAGCGGTTTCGCGTACTGTGTCAGCTCTGTCAGCGCTTCCTTCATTGCCTGAACGCACAGATTCTGCTCCATAAACCGCTCCACTGCAAAATAATCGCCGCTCACGCGGTGAAGCGCCTTTGCCTCCTCCTCGTCCAGAAATCCGGGCACGATCAGAATATGCTTTACCCCCAGCTGATGTGCCATGTCAATCTGCTCTTTTGCGACACTAATGTCAGCTCTGTCTCTCAGATCGTAAAACTGATAGATACTTGCCACTTCCATATAATGATACCGGAGTGCCTCATCAATCCTGTCATAGTCGGCACAGAGCCGTTTATACTCGATATCAATACCGCGTATTCCGGATTCACTGCAGCATCTCATGATCTGATTCAGCGATCTGTCGCCCTGCGACTGATTGACCGCCTGTATTATATGATCATAAAACACAGACAGCCTGATCGGATTGACGTACTCTTCCTCCAGCGCCACCTTCACCGCTGTGCAGTCCAGCGGCCTTCGCTGCCTTTTAACCTCCGCGCACCAGTGAACCGCATTGACAAGAATCCGCTGAATCTCAGGCATATGGTAAACTGGATACTCCTCATGCCCCGGCTGAAAATAGAAGATTCTGCCAAGTCCGCGCTGGAATGTGCAGCCGCTCCGGAATACCTCACCGCCCGCAAACCAGCCTGTAAACACCACATCATCCGGCTTTGGAATGTCAAAATACTCGCCGTACATCTCCTCAATCGGAATGTCAAAGTGTGCCGGAACGCCCTGTGCGATCGGATGGTTCGGCGCGGTCACAAACAGCCGCTCGCGGTCGCCATGACGCCAGCGAAGTGTCATGCTTGTCCCCATGAGCAGGCTCATAATTTTCGCAAAATGCGCAGAATGCAGCGCGATCAGCCCCATTCCCTGCAGCACATGGCGTTTCACGCGCTCCGCCACCTCGTCGGAAAACTCATGATGCGCCATATGTCCCCAGTAAATCAGCACATCCGTATCCGCAAGAACCGCCTCGGTCAAACCATGCTCCGGCTCCTCCAGAGTGGCAGTGCGCACCAGAAGATTCCGGTCCTGCTCCAGGAAATCCGCAATACAGCCGTGGATTCCATGCGGATAGATCTGTCTCACTTCCTCCTGTCTCTCCTCATGCAGATTTTCGTTCCATACAGTTACTCTGATCATATCTCCCCTCCCGGTCCCTGTGACCTACAATTCCAGCTGCCGAAATTCTTTTGACGCCGCTTCATACATATAGACCTTGCGCGTTAAAATGTCCGACGGGTCCAGCATTTTGTTCATTTCTTTGATGCGCATCAAGATCTCCCTGGGCGGAATCGTCCCTTTCTTGTGAATCCGCGCCTCGTGGACACTCGTGAACGCCACGCAGAAATCGTCTCCAAACAACTGTGCGATGCGCTCCTTCACACCTGGATAAAACAGTGCGATCGCACCGTTCATCTGCGTCGTCGTCGTCACCGTCGGCACGGCCATCGCAGAGAGCGACCTGATATCCGAATTGAATGCCATGAAGGCACCCTTGTGATACGGCGGCTTGTATGTATCCATCGGATTGAGGTACATTCTCGGCGGCGACATCATATAGGTACTGCTCACCGCATTCTCCCAGATCTCATCCTCGCTCAGCCCCCAGCTCTCCATCATGACCTTCGGAACCTTTATGGACGAGACGTCATGCCGCTCTCCATTGTGCGTGTCGCTTGCAAGCAGATAGAGAACCAGCACGATATCCCCGATCTGCCTGTAGACATATTGCTTGAGTTCATAACGATGGTCATTATAATTGAGCGGACGGATAAAGATTTTTTCCTTTAGCGCGCTGTACTCATTTCTGTCGATCAGCTCCATAATATCCATCTTCGCCATCCGCTTTCCCTCTGCCAGACTCGAATTGACCTCTGTCCACACGCCCTCCCAGCCGTTTTCCTCATATGCCCTGTAGAGCCCTTTGCAGGTAAATCTACACATTTGCGTGCTTCCGGCCTCTATATACAGAATCACAAAATCGCCCGACAACACATCGGATTCCATCTTGTTATAACGCATATTGGTATCACGGATCGTGACCAGATCCTCCTGATCCTCCGATGTAAAGCCGTCAGGATAATATTTCACCCTGTCATAGCCCAGCTCGTTTTTCTTGTCCTCCAGCTTTTGCAGCATTACGCTGCGAAATTCTTCGTATGTCATAGTATTCCTCCATTTATTTTCTATATCTCTATTCTACACTGATTGTTCCAAATTCACAAACATTTTATTGAGGAACTCCATTTTCGATACAAATTTTGCATGGATTATTGGCGTTATGACATATTCTGACAGAGTATTGAAAATGTTTCATAAAACAGTATAATTATACCTGTAGAGCTGAATGTCTGACTGTTTAAGCAATGAAGCTGGCAAAGTAGAGCAGCGACCAAATCTTCTTATGCTGCGTCATCTGCAAAGTTAATTCTTAACAGTTCCTAACAGAGAGGTATGGTTGCTGTAGTAATTGTTCTTATGGTACATTCAGCTGTGAATGGGATTAGGACAGAAGAGATCAATGCAGAGTCAGGAGAAGTTGAACTTCGTGTGAGCGAATATTTTACAAAGTACATGGAAACAACAACACAGCTGGCGGCAAATAATGAGATCAGTCAGCTGTTCATGGATGTTACGAGCGGGAAAAAGATTGTGGAGGCAGAGCGTTTTGACACAGTTCTGAAATCAATGACGAATACCCGACATACTGACGACGAAAATATCCTTGTATGCTGGATCGCAGATGTGGATTCATGTCAGTGCGCAGAGGACGAGGAGAGCGGATACATATCGGAAATCGGGGAGTGGGATATCCAAAGCAGAAGCTGGTTCTCAAAGGTTCAGCAGGCAGGTGAGACGATTGTGACAGAGCCTTATCAGAATTCATCTACAGGCCAGATGGTTTCAAGTATCATTTCTCCTGTATACGGAAATAATAATGAATTTATAGGTGTCGCCGCAGTTGATGTATCCGTAGACACCTTGTACGATATGATGTCAGAACACCATCTTGGCTCAACAGGATTCTTTTTTCTCCTGACCCCGGATGATAATATCATGTATGCGCCGGATGAGTCTCTTGTAAATACACCAGTTTCAGACAGCGGGTTAGGACAGGCGGCACTGGATGCGATACAGGCAAGGCAGGATGTGACTATCACATACCGTTATAACGGAGCCAAACAGCATGGCTGTTATGTTATGATAGGAGATACGGGTTGGAGTATTCTCAGCGGTATGCCAACATTAGAATATAATAAAACGGTTTAATATCTGATCGCAATGATCTGCGTTTCATTTATTACGGCAGTTGTGATACTGATCTTCATTATCAACCGGATTGCCGGAGGAATCGTGAAACCTCTTAAAGAACTTAAAACCGTTGCCGGAAAGATTGCAGGAGTTGACTTGGATGTTACGCTTGACATTAACTCAGAAAATGAGGTTGGCGCGGTTGCTGAAGCCATTTCCAAGACAGTAGACCGTCTGAAGGATTATATCAGATACATTGACGAGATCACACTTGTACTCGGTGAGGTTGCAGCCGGAAACCTGCGTTTTGAATTAAAACAGGATTATGTTGGCGAGTTTCAGAAGGTAAAGCTGGCGCTGCTGGATTTGTCAGAGCGCCTGACAGGCACGCTGAACCATATTGACAGCGCTTCATTGGAAGTTTCAGGCGGCGCAGATCAGATTGCAAAGGCAGCAGTTTCGCTGGCAGATGGCGCAACAAATCAGGCAGCGGCTATTCAACAGCCTCAGGCATCTGTAACAGATATAACCGAACATGTCGATTCGAATACAGCGTTTGTTGACAACGCAATGGAAAGCGTCTCAGGCATGAATCAAGAGTTGGAATTTTGCAATCAGCAGATGAATAATGCGGTTGATGCAATGCAGGAAATCACAAAATGCTCTAACGAAATCCGGAATATTATCACAGCGATCGAGGAAATTGCCGACCAGACAAATCTCCTGTCTCTGAATGCATCGATTGAAGCTGCGAGAGCAGGTGAAATGGGACGTGGATTTGCGGTTGTCGCAGGAGAGGTAGGAAGTCTTGCAGGCGAAAGCATGGAAGCGGTTCAGAATTCTGCTGTATTGATTAACAATTCTCTTGATACAGTGAACCGGGGAATGGATATTGTAAACAATGCTGCTGAACAGATGCAGCAGGCTATGTCTAAGATAAAAATCATTCATGAACAGATGATCAGCATTGACGAAGTGTCAAAACAGCAGGATGAAAGTATCAATCAGATTAAGCAGGCGCTTGATCAGGTTTCAGAGGTTATTACTGATAATTCTGCAATGGCACAGGAGAGCGCGGCGGCAAGTGAACAGCTTTCTGCACAGGCACAGAATTTGACCGACATGATAAAAGAATTTAAACTATAAAAAGATGATCTCACAAACCACCAGCCCCGCTGGTGGTTTGCTGTTAATCCTATTGAGCCGATGTCACTTCCCTGAATCACCTTCCAACTATGTACCTCTTGATCGTTTTTTCGTTTACATTACCTACCGTTTCACAGTAAGGAATTGTAGGAAAATAAGTACTCAGATTGCGCAGGATATTTCTTCAAGATTGTAGGAGAAAAAACGTAGGCGCAGGAGGCAAAGGCATAAAGGGCAATGCCTTACGGTGAGGCTTTTTATCCTGCAAAATCGGAGAAATAGACAAGCAAGATGTGTCACTTATTTTTCTACAGTTCCTAATATCCTCTTGCCCCAAAGTGTCTGTCTTACCCGCAGCATTTTCTATTTTTGCACTTTGCTCACCGCCTGCATATGTTTGTCTCCCCCAGCTCTACTGGGGGAACTATACTGTTTCATTAAATCTAAACATTTCAATTCACACTCCCACGCGGGGAGTGATTATGTTCCGCCGCTTTTGGCTAATCAGATAGAGAGAATTTCAATCCACATTCCCACACTGGGAGCGATTATCTGAGGAACCGCTTGATGTGCGTATTATCGGAATTTCAATCCACACTCCCACGCAGGGAGTGACTTGGCTTGGAAATTCCGTCTTATCGCCTGTTTTCATATTTCAATCCGCACTCCCACGCAGGGAGTGACAATTACACCCTTTTGCAATCCTGATAAACTATTTCATTTCAATCCACACTCCCACGCAGGGAGTGACTACGTTTGGTTATGATAAGCGTATAAAAATTCGTAATTTCAATCCACACTCCCACGCAGGGAGTGACGGCACTAGGCGCAAATGTTGAGAATCCTGATGCTATTTCAATCCACACTCCCACGCAGGGAGTGACTCCAGATATCGAAACAGCAGAGAATATATTGAGTATTTCAATCCACACTCCCACGCAGGGAGTGACTAAAACTTAGTAACCTTAGGTGTCAATTCAGTTCATTTCAATCCACACTCCCACGCAGGGAGTGACCAAGCTATGGCGTTGTGGAGCAGGGGCAGGCGTTGATTTCAATCCACACTCCCACGCAGGGAGTGACCTTTTCCCTCATCTTTTTCTTCTTCCAGCGTGTCTATTTCAATCCACACTCCCACGCAGGGAGTGACACGGATTCTTCACATGCTGCCTTTGTTTGCTTTGATTTCAATCCACACTCCCACGCAGGGAGTGACGACCCAAATGAGCTACTGACCGACAAGGCAAATTTTATTTCAATCCACACTCCCACGCAGGGAGTGACGAAAATATATCTGGTAAGTTAGATGTCACTAATATTTCAATCCACACTCCCACGCAGGGAGTGACTACCATTACTTTCCCTTCTTATACCCTGCCTGTTTTATTTCAATCCACACTCCCACGCAGGGAGTGACAAACTCGAACATACAGAGGAATTAGACAGACTTAATTTCAATCCACACTCCCACGCAGGGAGTGACATCGGCACGATCCTGCACTATGATTCGCTTTTATCATTTCAATCCACACTCCCACGCAGGGAGTGACCATCAATATATTCAAATTCATCAGTCCCGTTGTATTATTTCAATCCACACTCCCACGCAGGGAGTGACGGTATGGTGGCACCATGCATTTTTCAACAACTATATTTCAATCCACACTCCCACGCAGGGAGTGACCATCAATATATTCAAATTCATCAGTCCCGTTGTATTATTTCAATCCACACTCCCACGCAGGGAGTGACTCTTTCTTGCCTAGCAAACATATCACTTATTTTAAAATTTCAATCCACACTCCCACGCAGGGAGTGACTATCTGAATAATTTAAATCATTGCATATTTCACATTTCAATCCACACTCCCACGCAGGGAGTGACTAGGAAAATTAGAACACCAGATACTCCCATGGATATTTCAATCCACACTCCCACGCAGGGAGTGACGTAGATAAATCGACTGCCGACAAACAGCAAACTATTTCAATCCACACTCCCACGCAGGGAGTGACCTGTAATATCTTTGGTTAATACCGTAGACTTTGACATTTCAATCCACACTCCCACGCAGGGAGTGACTAGGAAAATTAGAACACCAGATACTCCCATGGATATTTCAATC
>VSNM01000016.1:68169-70412 GCA_009774245.1 Lachnospiraceae bacterium
GCAGGGAGTGACGTAGATAAATCGACTGCCGACAAACAGCAAACTATTTCAATCCACACTCCCACGCAGGGAGTGACGAGGAGATACAGTCAATTGTCAACAAGCTGGTGAATTTCAATCCACACTCCCACGCAGGGAGTGACGGCGTCGTGTTGATCTGCTCCGCCCATATGACAATTTCAATCCACACTCCCACGCAGGGAGTGACCAAACACTATTCAGTTAAGCTGCCTTCAGCTGGATTTCAATCCACACTCCCACGCAGGGAGTGACATGCTCCGGCGAAATTCTTTGATCTGCTGCTCTGTATATTTCAATCCACACTCCCACGCAGGGAGTGACTCCCCTTTTTCGCCAAGAGCGTCTCGTGGTTTCCCATTTCAATCCACACTCCCACGCAGGGAGTGACTAAGTATACTTTCGCATCTGTCATAGATATCAATCATTTCAATCCACACTCCCACGCAGGGAGTGACCTATGCATTATACTTTATCTGATGACACTGGCGAATTTCAATCCACACTCCCACGCAGGGAGTGACTCTAATCGTGAGAAATCTTGATAAATGGTATGTAATTTCAATCCACACTCCCACGCAGGGAGTGACGTCTCTGCGCCGCACCCCCATGCCCGGCGGCTGATATTTCAATCCACACTCCCACGCAGGGAGTGACTATTTGCAAGCTTTTAGGCATTGTGTAGTAAAACATTTCAATCCACACTCCCACGCAGGGAGTGACTATCCTTATGTTCTCTGCCCACTCTATTCCTATGATTTCAATCCACACTCCCACGCAGGGAGTGACTCATAAAATTGCCAAAAGCTGTAGCCATTTCAATATTTCAATCCACACTCCCACGCAGGGAGTGACCTCATCTCAAAACCCCTCCTTAATTTGCACTCAATTTCAATCCACACTCCCACGCAGGGAGTGACAAACCTGTCTCCAGTATCGCGCTGAACTTCTCTTATTTCAATCCACACTCCCACGCAGGGAGTGACAAATGTACGCAGGTGGGCGGAACCGAAGTGGAACTATTTCAATCCACACTCCCACGCAGGGAGTGACATACAATGTTTTGACTGTTTGTGACGATAACGGTATTTCAATCCACACTCCCACGCAGGGAGTGACGTAATTTAGTAGTAATATGCACATTAGGAAAAGGATTTCAATCCACACTCCCACGCAGGGAGTGACCCTCGTTCTGTCAGGAGATCTACTGCTCGCCTGACAGATTTCAATCCACACTCCCACGCAGGGAGTGACAAAAGATGGTAGGGATTTCAGACCATATTTGGTGATTTCAATCCACACTCCCACGCAGGGAGTGACTCCGTAGGGTTTTAGGTAGCCTGGTCATCGACATAATTTCAATCCACACTCCCACGCAGGGAGTGACTGCAAGACAAAAGCAACAATCCATATATTTTGATATTTCAATCCACACTCCCACGCAGGGAGTGACATAATGCTTTTAAGAGCCTTTCTGCCGCCTACAGATTTCAATCCACACTCCCACGCAGGGAGTGACAAAATTATGATAGGATAAACATACTTGCACCGTTATTTCAATCCACACTCCCACGCAGGGAGTGACCAAAAAGAAATTTTTTTGCAGGAAAAGAAAACAATTTCAATCCACACTCCCACGCAGGGAGTGACGCATATCAGCGTATATTATCCAGGCTGTGAATGAATTTCAATCCACACTCCCACGCAGGGAGTGACTAAAAAGGCGTTCGAATTTTCGGGGATGGATACAATTTCAATCCACACTCCCACGCAGGGAGTGACAAGCTATGGGGTTGTGGAGCAGGGGCAGGCACTGATTTCAATCCACACTCCCACGCAGGGAGTGACTGACAAAGTTGATATGGTCCTTAAAATGTACGATATTTCAATCCACACTCCCACGCAGGGAGTGACGGGAATTTTCCAGACCGTATGTAATCCTGATTGATTTCAATCCACACTCCCACGCAGGGAGTGACCTCAATATCAAATTTTCCGTTGTGCGCTACCTTGGATTTCAATCCACACTCCCACGCAGGGAGTGACAGATTGCTGCAAGCTATGGCGTCGTGGAGCAGGGATTTCAATCCACACTCCCACGCAGGGAGTGACATGTGACGGTTTCTATGCAGTCAACACGTCCATTCTATTTCAATCCACACTCCCACGCAGGGAGTGACATGTGACGGTTTCTATGCAGTCAACACGTCCATTCTATTTCAATC
>VSNM01000016.1:70512-88006 GCA_009774245.1 Lachnospiraceae bacterium
CACACTCCCACGCAGGGAGTGACAATATTCCTTTTGCTGTAGACAGATGCCCAACGGATTTCAATCCACACTCCCACGCAGGGAGTGACTTATTATCACAATGCGAGATGGCGCAGGAAAAGGGATTTCAATCCACACTCCCACGCAGGGAGTGACACGGGAAGCAGTATACCGGTTTTGCGAGTATGGGATTTCAATCCACACTCCCACGCAGGGAGTGACGCAGAGGCATGTCTGAGGGGAGGTGGAAATGTGCTATTTCAATCCACACTCCCACGCAGGGAGTGACGAAAGCCGTTGTCCGTTGGGAGAAATGCACTCTGATTTCAATCCACACTCCCACGCAGGGAGTGACGAGGATTGAGGATGTATGATTTTATCCACACGCAATTTCAATCCACACTCCCACGCAGGGAGTGACCTTGTATGCCTTAAATTATGTGCAGATATGTGAGATTTCAATCCACACTCCCACGCAGGGAGTGACTATCTCCAAACGCAGACGCTAATTTTTTCGCAAAATTTCAATCCACACTCCCACGCAGGGAGTGACTTAATTGCATTGTTGTTATCGTTATACATACCAATTTCAATCCACACTCCCACGCAGGGAGTGACCTGCAAAGCGTTCTGTCCCTGCATATTAGCAACAATTTCAATCCACACTCCCACGCAGGGAGTGACCATTCCTCCAAGGTCAAGGGGATTGAGCTGCTGCGATTTCAATCCACACTCCCACGCAGGGAGTGACCTAATCGAGTTCGGTGCGAGGAATGTCTTGCAAAATTTCAATCCACACTCCCACGCAGGGAGTGACACTTATGGAATCTACTTTTTCAAACAGCAATTTAGATTTCAATCCACACTCCCACGCAGGGAGTGACCAAGGGATTAGACCAATTTAGAGTATTAGAGCCTATTTCAATCCACACTCCCACGCAGGGAGTGACTTATCTTCCACCCATATCCAACTTCGCCTCGAAATTTCAATCCACACTCCCACGCAGGGAGTGACTTTTCCGTAAAATATCATCATCAATGGCAAGATCATTTCAATCCACACTCCCACGCAGGGAGTGACGGGCGCTCTTGAGCCATAGCTCCGCGACTGATCGATTTCAATCCACACTCCCACGCAGGGAGTGACTTCCAACGGGATTATCATGTGTACGGTATTGTCTATTTCAATCCACACTCCCACGCAGGGAGTGACTTAAATCCATTCTGATTTATGAAGTCACAAACCATTTCAATCCACACTCCCACGCAGGGAGTGACCAATTCCGTATCGCTGAGCAGATGCCGCAGGTAAATTTCAATCCACACTCCCACGCAGGGAGTGACGATGCACTTTGGTCAATATCTTCCAACCGTTAGCATTTCAATCCACACTCCCACGCAGGGAGTGACCTCCAATTCCAACGCTCCGTCAGCTTTCTTGTAGTTATTTCAATCCACACTCCCACGCAGGGAGTGACCGTTTGCAATGCCTAGGAATGCAGTATTTACAAGATTTCAATCCACACTCCCACGCAGGGAGTGACGGCTGTCAGAGGCCTGCACGCCCAAGGGATTATTTGATTTCAATCCACACTCCCACGCAGGGAGTGACGTGGTGTTAGAAAGGAGGAAGTTATGGATATAAAAATTTCAATCCACACTCCCACGCAGGGAGTGACTTGGCAGCAGGGTTGCGACGTCGCAACATAAATTATTTCAATCCACACTCCCACGCAGGGAGTGACTAGCAGGCATCCGCAACTTCTAACTTGCTTTCTAATTTCAATCCACACTCCCACGCAGGGAGTGACCATGTTGAAAATGCCCTGCTTGTTATCTTCTTTGATTTCAATCCACACTCCCACGCAGGGAGTGACGATAGTGATCTCCGGCAGCAGGATTCTGACACATATATTTCAATCCACACTCCCACGCAGGGAGTGACTCCCTTGGCTTCCCGCGGTCACATTGTACATCTATTTCAATCCACACTCCCACGCAGGGAGTGACCAATCTACGCATTGATTTTCATATCTAATCATCCATTTCAATCCACACTCCCACGCAGGGAGTGACTAAAATCAGTAAAAGTGATCTAGCCAATCTGCAATTTCAATCCACACTCCCACGCAGGGAGTGACCTCCGCTAAGTGATCCCTGCCGGCAGGTGCAGGAATTTCAATCCACACTCCCACGCAGGGAGTGACAGCCTTGCGATTGTGTCTTATGGATTAAGCAGGAATTTCAATCCACACTCCCACGCAGGGAGTGACCACTTCATCAGCGCACTTTTCGCAAAGATTAAACATTTCAATCCACACTCCCACGCAGGGAGTGACAATAAAATCTGCGTTTGGTTCTCCGTCACGCTTATTTCAATCCACACTCCCACGCAGGGAGTGACAACTACGAAAAAAATCAAGAAAGCGCTTTGTTTTATTTCAATCCACACTCCCACGCAGGGAGTGACGTCCTGGAAGATAGAGAATGGACAAGAATGGATATTTCAATCCACACTCCCACGCAGGGAGTGACCAACGAGGGCGATTGTGAATATCAGCTGTTGGTAATTTCAATCCACACTCCCACGCAGGGAGTGACAAACGAGGGCGATTGTGAATATCAGCTGTTGGTAATTTCAATCCACACTCCCACGCAGGGAGTGACGATGAGTTCCTGTGTGACGCGATCAGGGATGGTATTTCAATCCACACTCCCACGCAGGGAGTGACACAATGGCGTCCGTCGGTAATCGTAAAGGTAGATGATTTCAATCCACACTCCCACGCAGGGAGTGACCGATCTGGTCGCTGACGATTGGGAATTATGGGATATTTCAATCCACACTCCCACGCAGGGAGTGACTTATAGGATGCTTGAATTATAAAACAGGCCTTGTGATTTCAATCCACACTCCCACGCAGGGAGTGACAGCACGTTCAATTATATACTAATTCGGTTTTACCATTTCAATCCACACTCCCACGCAGGGAGTGACTTTGAGATCCCAATGGGTGTCGCCAAAGGAAAGCATTTCAATCCACACTCCCACGCAGGGAGTGACCGATTGGTCTGTCTCCCCACTCTTGTAAGGTACGATTTCAATCCACACTCCCACGCAGGGAGTGACGTTGTGTAAGCGATAGGGATGTGTAGGTACACAATTTCAATCCACACTCCCACGCAGGGAGTGACGACGAGGAAAACGTGGATGGAGGCGATAGTGATATTTCAATCCACACTCCCACGCAGGGAGTGACGAAGACGTTGAGTGCGTCAGCCGCAGCTTTCTGAATTTCAATCCACACTCCCACGCAGGGAGTGACCCCTCTACCCAGCTTATTAACCCCACAATATGAATTTCAATCCACACTCCCACGCAGGGAGTGACTGATACACAGGTCAATGCGTTTCTTCTCCCCACCAATTTCAATCCACACTCCCACGCAGGGAGTGACACAGACCAGTATATAACCTGTTGCAGCAAATAAAAATTTCAATCCACACTCCCACGCAGGGAGTGACAGGGAGATCGCGGATTTTGTGGAAAACGCGGTCAGATTTCAATCCACACTCCCACGCAGGGAGTGACTTTCTTGAGGAAAACAGTCCGGAACGGATGATATTAATTTCAATCCACACTCCCACGCAGGGAGTGACAGATTTGGAGGAGGATGCTGAGTTGCTACAATATATTTCAATCCACACTCCCACGCAGGGAGTGACGGGATGGCGAAATTTGTCCGCTTGACAGGCTGGATATTTCAATCCACACTCCCACGCAGGGAGTGACTCAGTATCCATCAGTTTCTTGATGAAAGACTTCAGATTTCAATCCACACTCCCACGCAGGGAGTGACGGCTAAAACAGGGCAGCAGGATACATCAGAAAAAATTTCAATCCACACTCCCACGCAGGGAGTGACGATTTCCTTGGGGTAACTCTCAAATTTGTCTCTGATTTCAATCCACACTCCCACGCAGGGAGTGACGGCCCTTCCGTGCAAAGGTTCCAGCAATCCCATATTTCAATCCACACTCCCACGCAGGGAGTGACTTTTGTAGAGGAGGCATTTTATGGCATTAAAGGATTTCAATCCACACTCCCACGCAGGGAGTGACTTGAGACAAGTGATGCTAAAATCCTTAATTTCACATTTCAATCCACACTCCCACGCAGGGAGTGACCGGCAGAGCGATGTATATTGTTCAGGTCAATAATATTTCAATCCACACTCCCACGCAGGGAGTGACAGGCTGTCGCTCATAATACTCACAAGGCGGGACGATTTCAATCCACACTCCCACGCAGGGAGTGACCCGTGATAGTAAACGGACTTTATCATATGGATGATTTCAATCCACACTCCCACGCAGGGAGTGACGTCTGGTAGATATCCGCTTTATTATGGCAGATGATTTCAATCCACACTCCCACGCAGGGAGTGACTCTGCATTTCAGGTAGTTGTGGGAGTTTCTCCCGTATTTCAATCCACACTCCCACGCAGGGAGTGACTTTCTTAAAGTAAGTCTCCAGACCACCCAAGGAATTTCAATCCACACTCCCACGCAGGGAGTGACAAAGAGGATATTATCCAGGCGGTAAACAATATTCAATTTCAATCCACACTCCCACGCAGGGAGTGACGATGATGAGGAGGAATTTACGGTTGCAGGTTTGATATTTCAATCCACACTCCCACGCAGGGAGTGACTCCAGCCACCAATGTAGCAATCGGCAAATTTTCCAATTTCAATCCACACTCCCACGCAGGGAGTGACGATGGGAAAACAGGCGCCGAGTTCCGGAAAAGCATATTTCAATCCACACTCCCACGCAGGGAGTGACGTATCTACCGGCACCGGCACAGCAAGCCCGGCATTATTTCAATCCACACTCCCACGCAGGGAGTGACACGCTTTAATGGACGGCTTGCTACGGTTGCGCAATTTCAATCCACACTCCCACGCAGGGAGTGACAATACTCCATCAACGGCGGACACACGTATTCAGAGATTTCAATCCACACTCCCACGCAGGGAGTGACGGATAATCTGAGTGATGTTATGGATGCTGTCGCAATTTCAATCCACACTCCCACGCAGGGAGTGACGGGGATCTGCAGACGCAAATCAACATTGTCTATATTTCAATCCACACTCCCACGCAGGGAGTGACATTGCTTGCCAGACAGGAGCTTGCAGAGAGCAGAATTTCAATCCACACTCCCACGCAGGGAGTGACAATATGAGACATATAATAGTCTCAAAGCAACAAAAATTTCAATCCACACTCCCACGCAGGGAGTGACCACAAAAATCACATATTTTCATAAAAATACTGACTTCTGTTTGAGCAATACTGACAAGTCCAAGCATCGCTCATTTTCTTTCAATATGGCATTCGCCATATTTTGTTACTTTTTTCTGGTGCGAACCTTCCTGGCATTTTGTGTGCACTTATGATTCGCACCCGCCTATATCATCAAAGTCCCTTCGGCATCATAGGAAGTCTTTATTCCGAAATGCTCGACCTTTGTCTGATACTTGTTGCCAAGATAATAAAATCTGAGACTGTCCTCCTTCTCATTAATCAGTGAGACGAGGCGGTCTTTTAATATCAATAGCTGTGAGGAATCCAAAATACACTCAAACACAGAGTTCTGGACGCGCTGTCCATAGTTCACGCATTCCTTTGCGACTTTTCGAAGGCGGCTTCTTCCAGCCGCATCCTGAGTGGCTACATCGTATGTGATCAACACTAACATTTTAACACCTACTTCCATAAGAACGGCGGATATTCATCAATATCACCGCGAATCGTCCGTGCAAGCAACAGCGCCTGCACATAAGGAACCAGTCCCCATTCGATTTTTTCCTTTAAATATGGGTGTGTGATCGTTTCCTTTTTATGATTCTGCCATGCATTAAAAAATACCTTTCTGCCGTCATCATTTAAGAGCACTGCATTATCTTTCTGTTTTTCAAAATGAACTGCCTGGATTGCTTTTGTGTTGATCAGCGTCAATATAAACCGATCGGCCAGCACGGGACGCAGTTCTTCCATCAGATCCAGCGCCAGAGAAGTCCGCCCCGGTCTGTCGCCGTGCATAAATCCGACATAGGGATCTAATCCGACGCTTGACAAAGCATTCGCGCAATCTCCCGCAAGAATTGTGTATGCAAAGGATAAAATGGCATTGATATTGTCAAGCGGAGGTCTGCGGTTTCTTCTGGTAAATGCAAAATCCTCTTTTTGGTTTAATATCATATCATTCAATACAGAAAAATACTGCTCTGCCGCCTTTCCTTCAATCCCCCGCAGTTCATCAAGTCCCGAGACACTGTCGAGCTTTGGCAGTGTCTCATATAAATTATTGGATACCTGTTTCATTTTCTCGGCATCTACACGGTATGCGTGGTCGCGAAGCGTCCGCTCTATGCTCCATCTGCTGTTAAAAACCTTTCCGACAATCATGTTTTTCGCATATGCGACGCTTCGTTTCTCATCATCCGAGATGCGATACTGCTCTTTTCGCAGCAGCACATTTCCGTACTCTTTCCCGACAACCCTTGCCAAAAATACACCTCTTGGTGAGAAAAAACTCATTCCGATTTTCCGCTCCGCACAGGCGCCCATCAGTGCCGGCGTTGCTCCCTTGTATGTAAAGCACATGATATTTTCCAGTGTGTGCAGTGGAAATCTGCCAAGTGTCTTATCGCCATTTTGTATCACGATATTTTCGCCATCAAGTGTTAAGTAGCAGCTATCTGTCATAACATATAAAGTGTTCAGTAATTTCCGCACATGAATCCTCCTCGCAAATCAATCAGATTATATACTCACGACAGATGAAATCTGCTGTGAATATTGCGCCAGCCGCAGCCACGAAGTGGCATATTTTCTATCTGAAAAATTGTCATATAAAATTTTTCAGATTGTGGCTTGTGTGCATCACATTATACCGAGCGGTCAGTCTTTTCGACCGCCAGTATAAAAATATCAGATATAAATATCAAGTACTTTCGTCGTTTTCCATAATATTTCGTTCAATATATTCCCTTGCCTTCACTGCCTTCTGCAGTTTGGGAACACAAAGATTTTCCAGTGAACATGCCTTACATTGTTTCGTTGGTTTCACATTTGGCGTGTGTCCCCTTTTAAATAAAGCATGCATTTCCTCGGCCATCTTTTTTACTTCAGACCGCAGGGCATCCGTAAATTCAACCTGACTCCGCCTCCTGTTCTCACCGTAATACAGAAATCCTTCGGGTATCTTTGTCTGAAACATCTCCTCGAGGCAGACTGCCTGTGCGCAGAGCTGCAGTTCATCGGCATTATTTTCTTTGGGCGATCCATGTTTGTACTCGACCGGCACCGGATTCCATTTTCCATCATACCCAAATAACACGATGCCGTTTTCATTTTCATGAAATTCGACGACGTCACATTGCCCGCTCAAACCAAGCTCCCGGGAAGCGATGCGCAATCCCCTGACGATCAGCAGATTTCCTCTTTTTTCAAAGGAACCCTCGTCATGTGCTTTCTTGTGCATCAGCTCGCCCGCCGTAGTGCGATAATTTTCTGCCCACTGCTGCTCGATATGAATCATTGCCCACTGCCGCCTGCAAAATGCAAAGTGCTGAATGCCTGAGAGCATCAGGTAATCCTCTTCATCATACATGACTAAATTCCCTCAATCACTTCAACATCTAATCCTGGCAGAGCATTCAGTGTTATTGTATAATCGTCAAATTCCTTTGGATCATCGCCCTTCGCTTCAATTACTAAAAGCTTGTGTACCTTTGCCGACGAATACTGCCCCATGGGACAATTGTGTTTCCACCAATACAATTTACACACTTCCATGCTGCCGTCCGGTCTCGCGGAAGATGCGTCATTTACAAATAAAGTGCGAAGCGCCTCTTTTATCTTTTCTGCATCGTCATCGCTAAACCCTGTTTTCTGTGCAAGCTGATGATTTATGCTGCCTTTTAGGACATATAATGCCGAATATACTTTGTGCTTCATTCCCATTGTATCCGACGACTTCTTACCCTCTTTGACGGTCTCGCTGTTGACACTTTTAGTGATCTGCATACTGTCAATCGAAATCGGAAGCACACTAAATGCCGAATGAATGGAAACTGGCCCCCTCACACCGACGGATACACTGTCATCTTTAAATGCAAATACCTGCCCAAAACTGCGCACGTCTATCCAGGTCTGGCACGCCTCTTTTGCATAGGCCTCCTTGTCTTTATCTTTCAGTGCCTTCTGCATGACCGCGTTATTCTTTGCCCGGTCTGCAAGGCTTTTTGCACCGTCATCTGAGCGCTCATCACTCTGCACAAAGATATTTTCCCCCATGTCCTGCAGCCTGTTCCTGATCTTGCGCTTAATGCACACATCTGAAATCTCCCCATAACCATCATATGTCTCGCGCGGCCTGTTTCCATTCAGCGGATCTCCATTTGGATTTGCGTTTTTTACCATTACCAGTACTTCAAAATCGATTTTGTTCGTAAATTCACCCATTATTCTTATCTCCTTTATCTTCATCTTCTTTATTTTCTTTGTTCTTATTTTTCTGAAATTCCTGTCTCATATAGTCCATCTGCATATAATATCCTGGCAGGTACATCTCAGACAATGCATCATTGGTATATCCGGCAACTGACAGATATTTTATGATTTCACCAGACCACTCTTCAAATTTCATTATCTCATAGCTGGTTAATTTCCTCTCATATGATATTAAGTTCTGCTTTATCGTGTCAGATGTCCTGGCTGGTCTTCTGCTGTATGCGTTCCAGTATCTTTTTGCATTTGTGGTACGTCTCTCTACCACCTTGCCATTTTCGTCGCGCTCAAACATGGCACGCTGTTCCATGTAATCATACACCGCCAACAGTCTTCCGAATAAAACACTCCTGTCACTGATCGTATCCTTTAGAAAATCATCCATCATCTTTCCCTCCATTTCATAGCGATATCGAATCATTGCGCAGGCAACACATAATACGTCATTGTACCACACAAATTCGCTCATGGTCTGTGGCATAGATGCACGCTGCACTGCTGCCTTGATGATATCCTTCGGTATCTCTACCCCTATTTTCGTAATACAGGGCAATAACCGCTTCACTGTGCTTTTGATCAGCTTGCCGTCCGCTTCCAGCCACTCGGAGCGCTGTACACCAAACGCCGCAAGTGCGATATCTCTGGGTGACGGTGTACACTCACAGGTGATTTTCTTTTTCTCTTCCCCTGCCTTTCCCACATTCACCGTCCGGCGCCACTTACAGTGCTGCTGCCAGTTCAATACCGCGTCGATATACTGCCTGGCGCCCATCTCGTCATAATATACCACCGAGAGACGCCCTGTCGTTGCGGCCTCGAGCGCGATCACGGCTGCCCTGTCATCTGCCTTGATCTTGCCGACATACCCGTTTATCGCATTGTTAAATTGTTCTGCGAAAATTTTCCCAGTATCCTTCTTATCGACGCTGCTCGTATCAAGGATATCCCAATCATCAAAATCATCCATATCACGAAAGGCATTGACCGATTCCTGCATGATATCCGGCACCGGCATGTCCCTGTTCACGATCCATGTTACAATTGCGGAATCATCCCTTGTATATCCCTGTTTCTGAATCAACCACCGCAACGCATTGTGCGCCTTCTGTGATACGTCATATCCGATGGAAACGGCCTGTCCTTTCGATGTAAATCTTCCGCGGTATGTGAAACCTGACTCATCATTCCCTGAAATCAGCTTTGCCTTATCCCCGCTGTTGCGTATCTTCGACGGGTGCTTGTCGGAACAGGATTCCAACTTTCCTGATGCATAGCACAGATTTTTTTCACCCGCCTTTTGCTGATAATACGCACTATATCTGTCATACAATCCCTGATTTTTCCACACTTCCGGTATATCAATTCCGTAGACAAGAAATCGCACGGCAGCTCCTGTCTGGCCTAAAGCCTGTATTTTAGTACGATCTGTAAGCCTGCCACTGTCGTCCAACTCCAATACTTTACTGGCCACCAGGTCCTGTATCAGCGATTTTTTTTCAAGGTATCTGCAGATCTGTCGCACTGCCAGATGCGTATACTCCGACTCCGCCCACTCCCGGAGCTGCTCCATGTAAGCTTCGTAGTACGCCTCCTTGTTATCTCCTGTATATTCCGTATAATCTCCTGCAATATAACAGAGCTTATCACACAGGGGATGCGGTGCAATGCCACTGCTCCTGGCGGCAGAATCCTCTGTCACAGGGATGATCGTAACCGCGTCATTTCCCTTTTCAAGCTTTCTGGCATTGACAAAATTCCCGTCCTCATCAAGCGTCACTTCGATCTGGGCATTAAACGTCGAGTGGGAAATCGGCAGCAGTACTGGCTGCTCATCTTTAATCACTCCTGCCAGATCAGCATAGACATCATATGTGTCAGCCAATGTCTGTAACCACGCCAAACATGTCACCTCCCTCGAACTCCTCTAGTCCCGTAAAATTCTTTTCAAACAGAAACTGTTTCTGTTTTGTCTCCTGTAACACGCGCCTGATCGTACAATCTTCCGGGCGCGGGAAATGAATGACTCCCTTTACCATCTGCGCATTCCAGAGCCTTACTGTCAGTTTTCCTCTTTCCTCTTCCCTGACAGCCTCGTCCGGATAGGTAATCCCATGTACCATGACGCCAAATGACAGGTCTGTCTTGTCATACGCACCTTCGCCCTCATCAAACGAGCATGGTTCCACATATCCCTGACATTCCCTTGCACCCAGAAAAATGTCCCTCCTTCCGCCTCGCGCAATCATTCTCCTTGCGATGTCAAAATGTTTGTGCTCGTTCCTGTCGTGCGCCAGATCCTCCCTGTTTTCGTTCCATTCAAAGTGTGCCCTCACCCGGTACTCCACGTTTCGCAGATAGGTGTAATACGACAAATCATTTCCACCACTGTATCTGATCGGCCGGATACCCTTGGATTCCGTCTGGATCGGATTCATGACACGACATTCGTCAATCACCCACGTAAGCGTTGGCTTCCAGTAAATTGATTCCGTAATACCCTTTAAAGCCTGATACGTAGGAATCTGATATGTGCACTTCTCGCCGCCTGTCTTTGACAATGGATCGGTAAATAACGCGTATCTGCCAAACACACTGTACTCAATCACATTTGGTTTTTCCATACTGCACTTCTCCTCTCTATATTTATATTTTGTATATTTTTATTATGTATCTCCTCGGTCAATTTTGCGGACACTGTCTTTTCCTCATACTAAAAAATCAGCGGTTCCCACTCCGGCGCAATACCATAATCCATGCTGTATGCGCCCGGCGCCGATACCATATAAAGACCTTTCATTTTTTCACTGACAGGCTGTATCAGTCCATCAAATCTGCTTAACAGGTTCTCACGCACATTGACCGTGTATCTCTGCGCCTGCCGGATACAGCTTTTGATGACCGCCAGGTCTGATGTCCCCTGTATTGTCTCTATGATCTCCACACTCTCTTTGTACGGCACGATCACGCCAAATGAATGGTCATCGATCACCCTGTACGCCTGTCCTGCAGTCTTATACGCCGGATTCAGTAAATTCTTTCTCCTTTCCACACCAAATCCCTTTGACAAAAGCTCTGTGATACTTGTCCCCATTTTTGCAATCGGAAAATTCATTTTATCTGATGCATAGCGATATATATCCTCAAAATACAGATCCATCCACTGCGGCATCAAAAGGCTGTCCGCCCTGTCCCCCTGATTGTATTGATGTATAATCCGCTCCGCCACTCTTCTGTTCTGCAGAAGTTCCTCCATATTTCCAGTATTTTCATCGTCCAATGTAATCAGATAAATGACGCCGTATTTCAGCTCGCCGTTGCGGTTGCACCGCCCCGCACTCTGCGCCAGACTGTCAAGACCCGTCATCGATCGATAGACACATTCAAATGAGATATCAACGCCTGCCTCGATCAGATTCGTACTGATCACAACAATACTCTCATGCCGCTTTGCGAGCATTTTCTGAATCTCCCGGATTCGGTCGCTCCTGTGCTGGGCACACAGATTTGTCGTGAGATACCTCACATTGACATTCTTCGCCTTTAAGATCTCGTACAGTTTTTTCACTGCGGATTTCGTATTCAGAACGACAAGAATCGACCGAAATTCTTCTGTCCGCCCTGCAATCTCATCACCAAGACTTTCAAACGTGTATTTCTGTTCTGTTATCGCCGTATGAATCTTTACCCGGTCAAATACCCGAAACCATCTGTCTACATCCTGGATCATATATTTCGGTTCACTGTAACAGACTGGAAATTCCGTTTCCGCCAAAGCCGGCTGCGTTGCCGTGCACAAAATGATATCGGTATTGCAAACGGCATTCAGAAAATTAATCATATAATTAAATGTATGCACGCACTTTAAGGGCATCGACTGGACTTCATCGATAATCACGACCGCATTGACAAGCCTGTGCATCCGCCGTATCGACTCACTTCTGTCTGAAAAAAGTGTGTTCATAAACTGCACAAATGTCGTACATATAAAAGGCTCTTCCCAATTGATGTCATATCTCGACACACTTCTGTCCCGATAGTCCTCGCCTTCATTTTGTTCGTTTCTGACCACAGAGGAATGATGTTCCAGAATCCACTTTTCTTCGCCAACCGCATCGCGAAACACCCCTGCGTTCTGTTCCGTGACTGATATGTACGGAGAAACATAGATAATTCGCTCTGTCTCCGGGTGCTGTCTGCAGTATTCCAACGCATACGCAAGACCGCTCAATGTCTTTCCTCCGCCAGTCGGAAGCGGCAGACAGTAGATTCCTGCAGGGTGCGCCGCAAATTCCCGACATTCTTTTTGCAGTGCATTTCTCGCATCTAATATCTCTTTTTCCTTATTTGTGAGTACCCTGTCCTTAACAGTCTGCTGCTTTTTCTGCATGTATTTTCTAAAATTTTCTTTTGCTTTTCCAAATACTTCCCTGCTATTGATATCCGCCTGTTTTGAATATATTAATTTTGAGCATGTATCGACATTTTCCATAAAATCTGATGTTGCTTCCCAGTCGGAATCGATCAGAATCGATAAAATCAGACGCTGCAGACATGAAAACAGAAATTGGCGACACTGAAACGCTGCTTCTTTCGCATTTTGAATATTTTTAGATTCAATCAAGGGTTTTAACCTTGTATATAATTTCCTGATCTTCTCCTGTATCCCGTGAAATTCTTCCAATGCATCCGCAAACCGCTGCCCAAGCTCCATTTCAGCCAGATAGTCGTTCTCCGCGTTGCCGCATGCCTCGTCATAATCCTCTACCCTGTCCACTTTTTTCGAGAAGAGATCGCCGTGATCGAGATCCACACAGTCAAACAGGCCGTGATGCGCTGCCACTGCATAAGAAATCAGTTCCGTTAAAATCTTTACATCACTGGAATTGTCATCGTGGTGCATGTCATACAGAAACTTTGCCCCTGTCGATGCGTGGGCGATGGTTCCTCGCAGCTTTTGTCTGATATTGTCATCCGCATGGATATAGTCATCGAATTTTTGTTTGTTTTTCCCCATATCGTGGAGGATTCCGCATACTGACATGACTTGCGTCAGGCCGCACCGCTCTCCTTTTTTCTCACAGAGAAAGGCAGTCTTTTTTGTATGCTCCGCTACAGACTCCTCCCTGTCCAGTCCATCCTCTGAAATGTGCGCCGTCAATCTGATCACGCTCCTTTGTAATTTATTCACACGAAAAAACTATTTCTAATCCTCCAAGATATCCCGCCATGGAACTCCCTCCCTGATGACCTCCTCATTTTCTGCATTTTCCGCGCCCCTGCAGTAATATGATTACTCACGTTAATACGTGTTATTTATGTCATTATCATTTTCTCTTTCGTCTGGAAATTGAATATGTTTTTCCCACTCCTCCGAATCTGGCAATGCTTTTCTAAAAGCCTCTGGAAGTTCCTGTGTCAGCTTGTACTCACTTACTCCAATTGGCTTACTCATATCCTTTAAGGCATACTCCGCCACCACCTTATTCTTATCCCTGCATAAGATCAGGCCAATCGACGGATTATCATTCTCAGCTTTCAGCTGTTCATCCACAACAGACAGATAAAAGTTCATTTTTCCTGCATACTCTGGTATAAACTTTTTCATTTTCAGTTCGATCACTACATAACAGTGAAGAATCGTATTGTAAAACAAAAGATCCGGAAAGAATTCTTCTTCTCCCACCCTAAACAATTTCTGATGCCCCATATAAGCAAATCCGGAACCCATTTCCAGCAAAAAATTAGTTATATGTTTTATCAGTTCATTCTCAATATCCCGTTCTATCATTCCCTCACGTATTTCGACAAAATCAAAAATATATGGATCTTTCATTGTCTCTATCGCCAGTTCGCTTTGTGGTTCGGGCAGGCGTAGCGCAAAATTCTGCACTTTTTCCGGATTTGTCTGCCTTTCCATAAGCCGCCCTGCAATCTGAAATTCAAGCACATCAACCGACCATGCATTTTCAATTGCTTTCGTACCATACCAGAACCGTTCATCCATGTTTTTCAGCTTTTCCAGTAAAACAAGATTGTGCGACCATGTCAATTTTGCAGACACCGTCTGCAAAAAGTTTTGATCTGTGATTTCTTTTGCAAACCTTTTCATATATCGAAGATTTCTTGCTGAAAATCCCTTGACTTGTGGAGAATCAAGTCGAATTTCCTGTGCAAGGGTATCAATAAAGGAATTTCCATACTGCACCTGCTCATTCAATTCTTTTCCAATATTCCAATAAAGCAGGATCATTTCACCATTTACTTTTACCATTGCACTGTACTGTGCCTGTCGAACTTTACTCTTTATCTCTTCTACCAAATTTTTATAGTCGTTGTTTTCTGGTAACATATTATATCCTTTCTGCTTTGATGTACCTTGGTTATCATTGCTCCTGATGTCAGTAATATGTGAATACCTTTCGTCTTACCACCAACAAACCATCATTTTTCTGTCCCATTACAGATGTCACTCTGTTACATTCGTTATATGATATATACCTACGACATCATGTATCTTTATACATCCTATCATATCATTGTATCAACTACATGTCAATACACATTTTTCAGTGTAATATATAAGAAGTATAATATAATTGTCTACTTATAGATCAAGGCAAAAGAGATATATGCATGTATCGCATTATTAATGACAAATTTATTTACTCTTGACGAATAAAAACTTCACATTTACAATAAAATAAACTGTCAGACTATAAATAGGCAATTTTAATTGCTCCAATAATGATGTCTGTGGATTGAAATAGTGTTATATATAAGTAAGGAGTTGTAATTTATCCAACAACTCCTTTTCTTTTTTCATATGATCATAATCGGAAGAAAAATGTCACATCACCCGACAGATCCCTCTGACTTATTTCATTTACAAAACTATAGAAAAAACTTACGACAAGTACGCCGTATTAATATTCGGCCACAAAGAAGAAAGTTGCTGGCATGGCAGGCTATATCAAGATTTTCTGATGCCACAAATGGACATTTAGACAAATAATTATCATATGGAATTTCACCCATATCCCATCCAAACCCCCATCCTCTCCTCCAGAAAACAATAAGCCGCATCCAGAAACGCCTCCATATCCGAACTGTTATCATATATTTTCTGGATATGCCGTGTCAACGGCTCTCCCGCTATCTGGATCGCGCGAAGCGAGGCATAGGCCTCATGCCTGATCGGAATGATCTCCTGAATACGCCTGTCATTCAGTGTCGGCTCGATGGCAAGTTCTTCCAGAAACCAGAGTATGTCGGGATAAACAGGTTCCTGCCTTTTTTCATATCCATGCATTGATTTCCACTTATCAAACAGAATCATATGATTGATCTCATGCATGGATGCCCGCTGGAATATCTCATCCGAAACATCGTAGTGCAGCCAATACTTTTTACTCAGAACCTCCCTTGGAAACGGATTATAGAATCCAAGATAGCAATGAAAGACTTGCTTCTCATCATATTTCATCCCAAAGATGTCAAGCAGCTTCCCAATCCCGTCATATAATGGTTTCTGCGCAAGCGACTCAAAATGTCTGATTTTCCACCGCATCACCTCTTCATTCTCTGCAAATCCGGCAGTAATCAGATCTTCAATCTGTATATAAATCTCTTCATTTGTCATACTTTCGTGTATCCTGTCTGCGACTTCCGGCAGCATCTTTGCCACTCTCTCCATGTAGGGGAGCATTTTATTTTTCCCCTCCCCGGAAAGGATGATGGTATTCGTCACCGCCCTGACATTATGCTCGATGGCAGTCTTTTCAATAGAAATATCAAACAATTGCATGTCCATATTACAGAACCTCCACTTCACACCGATGTTCCTTCGTCTCGCGGCTGTAGCTGATGCCAACCGCCAGAATCCGGCCTGTAAACTTCGGCTTTTCTCCCAGTTTTCCCTGAAACCGCAAATCATATCGCTTATGCTTAATCTGTGCAATCGCCTCCTTCGGCGTACTGTCTACTTTCAATTCCAGAATAATCCCATCTGCATTTTTGTGCTCGGGATAAAATATAAAATCTGCAAATCCTTTTCCTGCCCGGTCTTCCCGCTCAACCCGATATTTGTTGCGGGCTGAAAGGTAACACAAGCTCGTTAAACCGATCCATCAATTCTTTGTTCGGAATCAGAACGGCTCCATCCTCATAAGTCAGCAGACCATAGACCACCATGGCGGAATAAATCTGTTCCCTGGAACTGATCTCCATGGAAACCGCCGCAAACTGCCCGATATCAGCCTCCACCCGTTCCCCTGATACCATTAAGGCCAGATCGTTTCTCACATCCTCGATATTGTTCCTGATATAATAAAACAGCTCATCATACGGGCCGGAACTCGTCCAATAATTCCTGAGCTGGCCATCGGTCAGCGCCAGAACGACAGATCGCGGATTGTATAAGCGGTTCCCGGCAGCCGTATAATACCCGTCATACCAGAGCCGGAGCTCCTCCCTGTCAAACTTTGGCGTTCCTGATTCGTTCTGGTAAATCTCATAGAGCCGGTCAACCTCCGCATCCGAAAATCCAAAATATCCGCTGAATTTTTCTGACGTGACCATGTCATACTCCACAAACATATTCCGTTCTGAACCGCTAGAATATTTTGCGATTGGCAGGACACCTGTCATATACGCAAACTCTACATATGGCTGATCCTTTAACATATTTTTTAAGAATAGAAGGAACTCCTGCTGATTCATCCCTGAAACAAATGGCATATGAAATACCGCATCCCATTCGTCCAACACAAATAGAAATTTGCCTTTTGTCTGTTCATATATTCTCTGCAGGCCATCCCATACAGCTTCCGTCTTACTTAGGAACCGTCACGAAATAAAATGTATTATTTCAAGCCTCGTATTATATAGTTCCATGATTCGTTTGGCCCGAC
>VSNM01000160.1 GCA_009774245.1 Lachnospiraceae bacterium
CGTGACCGTTATCTTCTTGAAATAAACGGGGG
This sequence comes from Lachnospiraceae bacterium, assembly GCA_009774245.1. Lineage (GTDB taxonomy): Bacteria > Bacillota > Clostridia > Lachnospirales > Lachnospiraceae > COE1. Next base: position 33 of record VSNM01000160.1, read on the forward strand.
AACCGGCATCATCCAGTCCCCCTCCCGCATCGGGGCTTAGGTTTAAGAGCCACTCGAAGCGGTCTTCGTAAACCCTCACCCCTGACACATATTTATCCATCTCCTCTTCTGAAAAATCCCCGTCCTCCGGCATGGAGAACTGCCCCATGAGCTTTTGCAGGTTTTCCAGCTTGCCGCTCACGTCTGCCTCCGTGGCGGGCTCCACGTCCCCGTACTGCGCCATCCGCTGCTCCAGTTCCGCGATCTTCTCCCCCACCTCCTGCTGCTTGCGGCTGAATACTTCCTTCGGTATCTCGTTGTTCATCCTCATATCGAGGAGCGTCTCATACCGCCCGCGCTCTTTTTTAAGCTGTTCCTCTATGATTTCCTTGTCACGCAGCACTTCCGACTGCTCCACCCCGGCGATGCCGCACCCCAGCATGTAACGCGGCGAAATAAAGTACCCATCTACTGCAGCTTTCCTGCAGATTAAATTCGCAGCATAAAAATAACAGCTACACATGTGTGCCGTTTCTTACCGCACACTTTTTTCGTTATAGAATACGGACAGCTGTACCGATATACTGTTGTGGTAACAGAAAAAAGAAAAGAGGAAGCCCACCCGCTAAAGTCGGTCTTCCTCTCTCCATGAATAAAGCCATGCGCTCTTGACACTGCAGAACCGCAAGGCCCTACCCTCAAGACTATGATACGGTTAAGTGCCCTTGACTGCAAGCTGAAAAATACAATCCTTTCTATCAGGATCCTGTTCCGGCAGTCCCTGGAACAGTCCCCCCTGTTTCTTTTGGTCTGCCCTTTCTGCGGTGCAAAAGGTACCTGCAAAAAAAGGGGCAGCTATGACCGCAGCCTTGTTACCTTCCCGGATGGAAAGCCGGAAGTACTCCGCCTGAAGATACCGCGCGTGCAGTGCCCCTGCGGAAAGTCACACGCACTCCTGCCGGATTTTATCGTTCCATACCTTTCTTACTCCCTCCCCATGATCCTGCTCATCCTTTCCGACTACTTCAACAGACGCCTGACCATCCTCGGCATCTGCGAAAAATACATGGTCAGCCCACCCCTCATCTACCGCTTCAAAAAAATGTTCCTGATCCATAAAAAACAATGGCTCGGCGTCCTGCGTGACATGGAGATGGCCGCTTTTTCCTTCATGGACGAATTACTAACGGCTTCTTACTCACTCTTCATGGACGATTTCCTGCGCCTGACCACATACAGCTTCCTCCAGCCACACAAAAACCCGGCGAACTGTGAAAGACCCCGTTTTGGTCCCGCGGATGCCCGGCCTTTATGCCATGACCTGTGAATCGACTCTCCCGTCTGCCTCCTTTATCATAAAGACGACTACTAAAAAAGGAGGCTTTCTCATGGAAGAAAAGAAAAACAACCAGATGCAGGCGGACGACTGTGACGCTGCCATAAAGACCGCACAGTTCCGCTTTTCCCTCATTGCCCCGCTTGTGCAGGGGCTTGTTCCCGATGGAAGCGATACGGCATACTTCATGCGTATCACTAAGGAACCTCTTACTTTACCCGACGGCAGGTGCGTGAAGTACAGCTGGAAAACACCCCAGAAATGGCACTATCTCTACAAAAAAGGCGGCTTCGATGCCCTCCTGCCAAAAACCCGTTCCGACAAAGGCATCCCCCGCGCACTGCCCGATACCGCAATCGAAGAAATCCTGCGCCTGAAGGAGAAATATCCAAGGCTTAATGCCACCCAGATCCATATCCGCCTTGTGCAGGATGCTTTTATCCCTGCCAGTGTCAGCGTGGACGCCGTACAACGCTTCATAAGGAACAACGGCCTGAAATCTTCACGGGAACTGACCCTGAAAGACAGGAAGGCATTTGAAGAGGATGCTTTCGGCAGGCTGTGGCAGGCAGATACCTGTCACTTCTGTTACATCAATGACGCCGCGGACAAGAAAGCCCATAAGGTCTATCTGGTCGTCATCATCGACGACCATTCCCGCATGATTGTCGGCGCAGGCCTCTCCTACAGCGACAATTCCTATGGTTTCCAGAAAGTGTTAAAACAGTCTGTCTCCACCTACGGTATCCCTGACAGGCTTTATACCGACAACGGCTCCCCTACATCGATAAGCAGCTCTCCCTCATCTGCGGTTCCATCGGCACCGTGCTTTTGCACGCACCGGTCAGGGACGGCGCCGCCAAAGCCAAGGTGGAAAGAAACTTCCGCTCCATGCGGGAAAGGTTCCTGTACGGGCTTGACTTAGAAAAGATAAATTCCCTGCATGAATTTGAAGCGCTCCTGCGGGATTACATCCGTTCCTATAACACCACTTACCACGCAGGAATCGGATGCACACCTTTTGAGAGGTATCAGGCAACAAAGGAACTCGTGAGGCTTCCCCGCTCCCGGGAATGGCTGGAGGAGAGTTTTTTAAACCGCGTCACCCGCAAGGTAAGGAAGGACGCCACCGTCCCCATCGACTGCATAAGCTATGACGTCCCCATGCAGTTCATCTCGCAGAAGGTGGAGATACGCTACCTACCCGGGGACATGGACTCCGCATTCATCCTGTATGGAGGGGAACATTTCCCCATCCGTGCCATCGATAAAAACGAAAACTGCCGCACAAGACGGGAAAACCGTATCCCTGTCGATTATACAAAGATCGGAGGTGGAAACTGATGTTCACGGATTATTACGGGCTTTCCTTCAATCCCTTTGACAAACAGTGCCAGAAGGAAAAGGACTGTTTCCAGTCCAATGATTTCAAACAGATGTCCTCCCGCCTCTCCTATGTCCGGGATGTCAGGGGCATCGGCGTCTTTACCGCCCAGCCCGGCATGGGAAAATCTTTCTGCCTGCGCTGTTTTGCAAAAAGCATGAACCAGAACCTGGGGCATATGGAGTATATCTGCCTCTCCACGGTGGGCATCCGGGAATTTTATTACCTTCTGTGTTCGGTTCTCGGCCTTGAGCCGGCAGGCTCCAAGCCCCAGATGTTCCGCGCCGTGCAGGAGCAGGTTTACTATCTCTACCATGAGAAAAAACGCCCCCTGTGCCTTGCCATTGATGAATGCCAGTACCTCTCTCCGGCGATACTCAATGATTTAAAGCTCATCATGAACCATGGCTATGACTCCTTAAACTGCTTTTCCCTCATCCTCTGCGGGGAATCCTATTTTAACAGAACCCTTGCAAAGCCCGTGAACGAGGCGCTGCGCCAACGAGTCGTTGTCCATTATGATTTTGGAGGCCTCTCAGATGAAGAAGTGGCAAAGTATGTATCCCACAAGATACAGACCGCCGGCGGCAGCCTTTCCATCTTAAGCGAAGCCGCTTTGTCCGCCGTCCATGGATACGCACAGGGCAATGCCCGCATGATCGACAACCTCATGACCGATGCCCTGATCATCGGTGAGCAGACCGCTAAACAGGTCATTGACCCGGAAACCATTCTTGCCGCGGTCAATAACCAGCAGCTTTGAGGCACAGCGATACTGCCCCCCCCCCTTGCAAATTCGGTCATCTATTCGTTAAATACCTGTTTTATGAAGTGTTTTAATACAGGGGACAATTCTTAAAAAGAACCGAAGAAGGCCGCGTGCATCTGTGTACGCGGCCGTTTCCTTAACCATTGTGTATGAAAGTGGCACAATTCCCCGGGAACTGCTTTTTTCTGTCTGGAATATTTTTCAGACGATTTCAGACCCTGCCTCCCGGCTGTCCCGCTTATCTGGTCCCATATGCTGCCAGCAGCCTCATTGTACATACAATTTGGGTTGGAAGGTTTCGATTTGACTGCACAGTTTCGTTGACAGTAGTGTGCGGTCAGCGAAAAGAGGGTGCCGTAATGGTGTTTATACTGTCGAAAATAAAATGCTTTTTCCGCCTACTACAAAGTGCCGCGTTACAGTCAGACAGCTTCCATTCCTTCTTGGATGATGGCTTTGGGATGCCCGCATGATGGCTTTTTGCTACTCCTGTTATATCCATTTCAATCGCCTCTCTCTGTTTTGCCGGAACGCCGGGGATGCCCACCCTGCCTTGTCAGTCTGTGGGTTATCGGGGATATACAGCCGATGGAATTTATTTCTTGTTCATGAAATCCCAATACGCCTGCATACTGTACTGGTAATATGCCGTAGCTTTTTTCTGGCTCAACAGCTTCATGTCACTGATTTGTTTCTGGAACATATCCATGAAATTTGTCCTATCGTGCAATCCCATCATTCCCGTTTCAGGCGGTAATGATGTAAGCCCTCCATTCTTATCTACACCCATATAGGATTCCAATGCTGTCATTTCCACTAATGAAGCATTCCGGGGATTTATTTTGTTGATATGTATGGTCTGCTCGAATTCATCCCCATTCTCATCAACACCTTTTGCAATCACAGTCGGATCATCCTCTGTTGAACCATCCGCATATTTTATATAAAAGGACAGCCCCGTCCCATTGCCACCGGAATACAACATATCATCTGTTTTCATATAAACAATAGACGTATGCGGTTTTGCGCTTGCCACATTGTTTATCTGTTCTGCAAAATTCTTTCTTACAGTATTCTGCTGTGTTTTTCTTGCTCCCTGCCATGCCGGATATCCTGTTGTTCCTATTCCATTTACGCTCATTTTTCAAATCCTCCATTGTCATCAATTATTTTAACGGCAGCCCCTCAGTCGTTCAGAGCCGCCTCTGCTCCCTCATGATAAGTCCGAGCAGTTCATTACCTCCATGCAGACATACCGCCTAACTTCCCCTGTCAAACTTCATGACAAACACCTCCCTTCGCTGAAATTACTGCAATTACTTTTTTCATTCCGCACTCCCTTTATGCGGTTCCGCCGAAATGATCTCCCCCTGCACGTTGGATTCATCCGAATCCCTATCCAGCTCATCTTCGTCAAGCTGCGGCTCCACCGCTATCGGGTCATCATCATAGACCGCCGGACTGCCATCCTCAATCTGATGCACGGCATCCGGGGCGGGGCTTCCCTGTGTGGTGCATCCACTGACTGCGGGAATCATCATTGCCGTAATAAGTAATGCCGGCATTCTGCTGACACGCATTTTTCACATCCTCCGTCATAAATTGATGGAACCGGCCATCTGCTGATAATACGAACCGGCCCTCAAAAAAGTTTCATTCCTCTTATCTGCTGCGACGGCCCCTCTGTCATTCGGAGCCGCCCATGCCCCCTTGCGGTAAGTCCGGGCATAATGCCCGCATTTATCCGAGCAGGGAATCACCCCTGCGGCATTACACACTAACTGTACGGATTGTCTCCCCGTCAACAGCATATCTTGCGCTGAATCCTCCAAGCAGACCGTTTCCCTGCATCCTTTCATAATTCTTGATTGCAAGTATGTCTGCCCTGTAATCAAGATATGTCTGGTTCTGCCCCGGATCATTGAGCAGTTTATCAAGTGGCGCATCCAGCCCTTTTATCCTGCCGTTCTCCAC
>VSNM01000161.1 GCA_009774245.1 Lachnospiraceae bacterium
TTTTGTGCTATTTTGTTTTAGTTCCTGTTTGGTTGCTTGGTTGAGAATGGCACAAAATATCATGTTTGTCAAGCCCTCTTTCTATAAATTTTGCAAAAATACAACAGGTCAATTATAGCAGAAATTTGTCTGTCATACAAGAGGCGTTTTGTGTCGGTTTGTAAAATATAGTACAAATATTAGTCTATCTCTGTAAATAAAACTTCCAGATTATTACAAATCACTTCATGTCAGCTATACTTTCCAAATTTACATTTTCCGGAAAATAAACAAAAAACAGGCTTTTCCTCCCCGCATTTTTGTAGGAAGAAAGCCTGTTTCTATTATATTCTATTCCGCTTCTGTCAACTCAAGCTGTTCAAATTCTTCATCGGTCATATCCCGCAGCTTTCCGATCACCCTGCCGGTCAGCTCCAGCATATCCGTATCTTCCAGATACGGCAAAGCCCTCTCAATATCCTCAATGACCTCGCTCCTGCTTTCCCCTGCAAAAATGCAGATTAAATTGCTTTCTTCCACGGTAAACCTTGTATCCATATCCTTACATCTCCCTCTGCTTATTTTTTATGTTTTCTTCCTGCTCCCTGCCCTGTCCTGCCACCTGCGCCTTTTTCTCCGCAAGGCGGGCTTTTAAGGACGGTTTTGCGGCGGGCCTATCCTGTGCCTTTTTGTTTTCCTCTTTCTGCGCTTTCTCTCCTGCGCCGTTATTCAGCACATTATCCACCATGTTGTAATTCTGTTCTTCCATTTCCTCGATCTTGGCAAGGGGCTTGTACTCCACCAGCTTTCCAAGAAACTCCATAGCCTGCTTTCGCTCCTCCGGCTCCGTTCCGTCCGAAGCTATATCAGCAAACCACATTGCCATGTCACGGGTATCTCTCTGTTTCAAGGCTTCCGCAATCTCTGATACGTTCTCCGTCATGCTTTGGTTATTGTCATGGTAGAGGGCTGTGTCATAACCGTAGATAAACCGGTCAATCTCCACCGCAAGCTGTTCCGCAGGTGTCAGATTGGGCATACGCTTCTCCCATACCTTTACTTCCATTTCTTCGCTCATATTGCCGTCTATCTCCATTTCCGGCAGCCTGGCCACAAGCTCCGCAATCATTTCCATCGCCTGCGGATTTCCCTTTATGTCAGGAATGTACTCTAAAATGTCAAGGTCAATCCTGTTCCCGGTTAAAATATCCATCCCCACATCTTCAAACGCCTCTGTTCCCGGCGTATGAATATTGATGCCGATTGCGGGGATTCCGTTCATGCGCTCCGGCGGTATCTGTTTCCAGATTGCCACAGCTTCCTCCACGGTAGGGATATTCTCATAAAACTCGCCCAGGCTATGGAACTCCCCACATTCCGCAACCGTCAGTGTCACTTCTGTTTCCGCCTGCTCCTGGGATAAGGACACCGGCTCATTTTCCCTGGCCTCACGCACTCCCTCCAGATAGTCCTCCACCTGCGGGAGATAAGTTTCAAGCGTTCTCGTCCGTTGTGCGGTAATCGGGTTTATGTCCACTTTCACGCCGCCGATATGTAGCGTATCCCCGTTAAATGTATCAAACAGGACATCTTCACGCTCACTTGTGGAAAGCTCCACTGCCACGTCAAGGTCAGAGCCTTCCTGCTCCAATCCCCGGCAGCGGCTCCCCACTACTGCCACGTCCACAATCTCCGCATCAATGCCGTATTCATCTAACTGCGCCTGCACATGGCATTTTACGGTTTCCTCAATCTCTGCCGGGTTCATTTCACTGATCTCATGGAACAGCTCATTGGTCTTTGCCTTGAAATTTTCCACTACGTTTCCCTGTGCCTGCGGTTCGATTGCGTTTGCCGCTTCCACTTTTTCCATCAATCCATCATAATCAATCGGTATCAATTCGTCATTGTCACGGATATTTCCCCTTGCGCCGTTATCAAAGGGATTATCTTTCAAATCCGTCAGAATATCGTCAAGGGCTTCTCTGATACTGACATCGGGATTGTCATACACACCCCCGTCTATCTCCTTATAGTCAGCGCCCATAATGGAATAATCATAGCCCCCGTCAACCTCATGAATACTGATGAAACGGTCTGCTATCTGGAAAGCAAGTTCTGTTTCCTGCTCCCCTTTTAAGGATTTCTTCATCTGCGCAAGCACCTGGTCTTTTTCATCTCCAAGGTCAATGATCTCGTCCTCATCCTCCATATCCTCAAATAGCTGTGTTTTATCCGCTTTTTCCGGCTTATCCTGTTCGGATTGCGGCTCTGCCTGCTTTGTTTCTGGCGGTTCTTCCTGCTCCAGCTCTGGCCGTTCTGTTTCCTGGTGTTCTTTCTTCTCCGGTTTGGGCTGTTCTGTTTGCGCTGGCTCCGGCTTCGGCTGTTCCATTTCTGCCTGCCCTGGCTCCGACTTCTGGACATCATGTCCAGAAGTGTCCGGCTCTTTCTCCTGTGCGGCAGACATTTCTTTTTCCTTCTCCAAAACTTCCCTGCGGAACATATCAATAAAACCGTCCAATACTGCCGGGTGGCTGCTTACGATCAGTTGACGGTTTACATCTATCCCATGCACAAGATTTTCCGGAATGTAAAACTCCGCCGCCCACGCTTTGTTATCCCTTGAAAAGCGCCCATCCCATGATTCCTGCTGGAGCGTGTTGGCAAGGACAAAGGCGATGCGGTCTGAACCGTACTGCTCCGCTAAAGGCTTCACAATATCATGATTTAAGTGCATACCGTCAAAATTCTGCCGGATTGTTCCCTCAACCGCCTCTTTGCACTCCCTGTCAAGTTTCCGGGAATCCAAATACTTGTCCACTTCCCCATGTTCCATCGCATATACCAGGGTATGCCCGTAGAAAGCCGGATAGCTTTTCTGTTCTGTCTTTTCAGCGTCCGACTTCTGGACATTATGTCCAGAAGTGTCCAGCGTTTCCTCCTGCGGCGCTTCCGGCTCTGTTTCTCCCTTTTCCGGTTCCTCTATGCCTTCCAGTTCCCGCATGAAATCAGGAAGCCCGGTAAAGCCGAACGAATCTACAAAGTGTGCGCTGTTCTTCCCGCCCTCATGCAGCACCACAATATCGCTGACAGAAAGGGAATGCCCCTTATAATCTGCCGGGTGATCTATGTTGAATTTCTCATAGACCGCTTCCAGCGTTGCGCTCTGCGTCCGCCCCTGCAGCCCGGAAAGCTCACCCACATAAACAAGGTTGTAATTCTCCGGCTTAATGGCATCGAGATTGTCTTTTATAATTCCCCTGCGCTTTAAAGATTCCGTGCCGGAAAACTGGAACTGCCGCATTTCGGGAATGTCCTTCAACTGATAAATGCCATACTTACCAGAATCCCCATATAAAAGCTGCGCTTCCTTATTTGCCCTGCCTTCCGCAAGTTCCTCCTGCAACGCCCACAGGCTCTTTTCATTCTCCCAATCCGCTTTTCAATGCCGAAGATACCCTCATACTCTGTAACCTGCTCCCTGCCCTGTATCATGGTTTCCGAACCGTCCTTGTGAAGCTGGTACACGGGCAGGTCACGGTCAAACAATTCTAATGCGGTTTCCTTTGTAAGCGGTAGCATTCCCTCCGCCAAATAGCCGTATTCCTCCATCTCCCATAAACCGATCATCGGGTCAGGAAGTGCGTCAATCTCTGCCTGTGCGTCAATAACCGCAAGGGCAGCTCCCTGGTTTCCTTCCGTTTCCTCATAATAGATACGCTCCGCAAGCTCCCTTGTCTTTTCCATGTCATTCAGCTTAAAGGCGTAATTCACGATAAGATTGCGCTCATCATCGGAAAAAGCGGTCTTGGCAAACTCTAACCGGTTGATGATGCCCTCCGCCTGCTTTGCCGGAGAAAGGTGGCGCATCATGGTTATCTCTTTTTTAACCAGGTCAATCTCAAAGTCATTAAACTGCGGCATACCGGAATTTCTGCCGCCGCCCACAATGATAGGGATATAGTCAGCCCCACAGCTTTTCAGACAGTCACGGATATTCTGTGCGTTCTTATCTTCCAGCTTTGTAAGCGCAGCCATGATCTCCTGCACTCCTTCCGGTGTCTTGTTGGTAATGCGCTCCACCTCAAAACCGTCCGAATGTGTGATTTTCAAAATTACATCATCCGCACTAATCGGCTCCTTTGCCCTCTCGTTCAGTTCCATTTCCGCCTTTATGTTAATGACTTCGTTTGTGTCGGTATTATACCGGACATCCAAATGGTGTTCCCCAAACTCTTTTGTATCCTGATTGGCAATCTCCGTAGTCCATGCGCCCCTGCTCTCCAGGTATGCGGCAATATTCAGCCTGTCATTGTCATTCATGGCGGACAGGGCCTCCACAATCTCTGCCGCATCCATTCCCCGGACATTCACAAGGCTGTACTCGGACAGATCGCTGTTCTGTATCAGCAAAAGGCTCTCTTTCTCCTGCTCCTGCATCAGTTCCCGGCCACGCCGCAATTCCTGAAGCTGCCCCTCAATCCCCGTGATAAGCTCCGATGCCGTCCTGCGGATTGTGTCAAGGGAAGATTTCAGTTCCCTCATATCACGCCCTGTTGACCACCCGGCAATATACCCAAAGGAATAATCCGAAGTATCTATGCCGAAATGCTGGCACACGGTGTAGGCAATGCTTCCACCTCTTTGGTGTTCCTGTCCTTTGCGGGCGCAAGAATATCCTTGTTGACCTCCTTATCATGCAGCATGGAATGGGCAGTTTCATGCACCATCGTCTTTAAAGTCTGGCTCTCGCTCATGCCCTCCTGCACCGCAATCCGCTTTTCTGCCGGGCTGAAGAATCCTTTGGAATCGCCGGGAATGTCCTCAAAGCTGACCGGAACCGGCGCAATAAAAGTGACTGCCTTAACAAAGTCCTCATAGTCCTCCACTGTGGACAGAAGTTCTTTTGCCTCCAGTTCCGGGATCGGCTCACCGTCCGTCTGCGATACGTCAAACACGGACACGGTACGGAAAGCGGGAATTTTAACCTCGACTTCTTCCGTCTGCGGCATACCGTCCTTATCCAGCATGACCTCCCCGGTCACAGGGTCTAACTTATCCCGTTCCTCTTTGATCTTATAAGGGGCGGGAGCAAGGATACGGATTCCCCTCTCCCCCTTATTTACATGGCGGTTGAAATTCTTCTGCCATGCCTGGTAGCCTGCCACTAAGGTTGCGTCAGGGCGCTGTAAAGCTATCAGGAGCGTGTTGTTGAAACTGTAATTATGGAATTTTGACATAGTTGAGAGATAGCTTTTGTATTTCTCGCTCTCGAAAAGCTCTTTTAAGCCTTCCTCTAGTTTATCAGTGATCTCTTTTACTTTCTGCTTTTCTGTTTTTGCGTCTGCCATATTTGATTTTCCTTTCTTTGCATGAAAAAAAGACAATCTGTTATGACTGTCTTTCTTCCCGAAAACAAAAAAGCAGCGAATTGTTTTATATAATGCAAAAACAAATTCACTGCTTTAC
>VSNM01000162.1 GCA_009774245.1 Lachnospiraceae bacterium
ATGAAGCCGCTTCCAGAGCCTATATCGGGCAGATGTGGGCGGAGGTCATGGAGGTTTACCGGAAGGGGGATGTAAAGTTGAAATTAAGCCCGGCAATGGAGAAGTATCTGAAAGAACACCAACGGTCATTCATGCCGGAGGACACCCTCGCCACCCGGATTCTGAACTTTTTAGATGGGTACGGCGGGAAGATGGTATGCTCCCTACAAATCTACCATGAAGGGCTGGGACACCCGGCTTATGAGGAACCGAAGCAGTATGACATTCGTGATATTAACTCCATCATGAAGAATTATGCGGCGGGCTGGAAAGCCTTTGAGAATCCACGGCATTTCCCGCCGCCCTATAACCGGCAGAAGGGCTGGGAACGGGCGGAGCCGCCTGACAACGGAGGGCATGGGAAATCGGGTTTCCAGCCTTTGCCCGAAGGGGAAGCCGTCCAGCTTGGGCTGCCGGAGGAATGGCTGGAAGGAGAAAAGCCATAGCCGGTTGCCAGCTGGTTGCCCCTCCCGTTGTCAAGCCCGTTGCCGGGAAGAGAGCCTGCAAATGCCGTATTTCCGGGCTTTTTCTTTTCCTGACAACGAAAGCAACGGAAAAATAGAAAGAAAATCAATCAGGACAGGAAACGGGAAGCCGGGTTTTGTGTGCGGGGTTTTTTAACGTCCGTTGTCAGACCCCGTTGTCAGGCTCCCACCTGCCCGGCAGCACACGACACACGCCCGGACGGAGCCGTCCGGGTATCTTTATGGAGGTAAATGCCTATGGCAAAACAAGCAGACCGCCCGGCGCAGAGCCGGAACAAAAAGAAAAAGGTGCAGTTTATCGTGTCCCGTGAGTTTGCGGGCAGCCAGACCATGCAGGAAGCTTTTGAGCAGCTTATCGAGAGGCAGACCTGTGAGCGGTTCGAGGAATGGCAGAAACGGCAGGCAGGCTAAAGGGCGGAAACCGGAGAAAAACCGGGAATCTTGCAGAAAACAGTTGAACAAATGGCGGGGGCATGGTATTATCATGGTATCGTGTCCCTGTTCATAGAAGGAGAAGCCTATGAGCAGGAAAAATCATCTATCGAATCAGAAAATAACCGCCCTCTATTGCAGGATTTCCCTTGATGACGGCAGCCAGAATGAAAGCATGAGCATCTCGAACCAGAAACTTATGCTCAAAGATTACGCTGAAAAGAACGGTATGCCCCGGTACGAGTATTACGTGGACGACGGGTATACGGGAAGGAATTTCAACCGCCCTTCGTTTAAGCGTCTGATTGCCGACATTGAAGCGGGGAAGGTGGGCTGCGTGATAACCAAAGACCTTTCAAGGCTTGGGAGGAACTATATTGAAGCGGGCAGTTATATCGAAATCTTTTTCCCGAAACACAATGTAAGGTATATAGCGGTCACGGACGGCGTGGACAGCCTGACAAGGCAGGAAATGGACATTACGCCGTTTAAAAATATCCTGAATGATATGTACAGCCGGGATATTTCAAAGAAAGTGCTTGCCGGGCGCATGACACGCTCCCGCCAGGGGAAGTTTGGCGGCGGGCAGCCGCCCCTTGGCTTGATGCGTGACCCGGAGGAAAGGGGACACCTTATCCTTGACCCGGAAACAGCGCCTACTATCCGTAAAATCTATGACCTTGCCTTAAACGGCTGGGGGTGTATGCGGATAGCCAAACAACTGATGGAGGATAAAATCCCCATCACACGGGTAAAAAGCAATACGGAATGTGACGTGAATTATTATTCGTGGGGGAGCGCAAGGATTAGCCATATCCTGCGGAACCCGTTTTACAAAGGCGCACATCTTGTCTGCCGGACGCACCAGAAGGGAATCCGCTCCAATACCTATGACATCATTCCCCGTGAGGAATGGGAAGTCCTTGAGGGCTGCCATGAAGCCATCGTAAGCCCGGAGGACTGGGAGAAGGTGCAGGAACTGATTGACCGCCGCCCTCCCATCATGGAGGGGAACGCCTGCCCCTTCTATAACCTGTTCCACGGCATTATCTACTGCGCCACCTGCGGGAAGTCCATGCAGGTACGCTATGAGAAAGTAGGCAGAACCGGGAAGAACCGCTTTACCGGCGAGGAACGGGAGCCGATAGACAAGGCGTATTATATCTGCCAGACCTATAACCGGCTGGGAAAAAACGCCTGCACCAGCCACAAAGTGGAAGCAAGGGATTTATATAACCTTGTATTGAAGGATATTCAGGAACTTGCGGCAATGGCGTTGAAAGACGTGGAATCGTTCTACCAGCGGATTAGCAGCCGCATGGAGCGGCGGTATCTGGCGGACGCTTCGGAGATGGAGAAGGAGCGGGAACGGCTGGAAGCAAGGAACCGGGAGATTGACGATATGTTTTTGAACCTGTATACCGACAAGGCAAAGGGAATCCTGTCGGAGCAGCGGTTTGTGAAGCTGACGGCGGCAATGGAACGGGAACAGGAGGAAAACCAGAAGCAGCTAAAAGAATTGACCCTCTCCCTGCGCCGCTCCAATGAGCAGGAAAGCGATGTCCGTACCTTTATCCGGGAAATCCGGCAGTATGCCACGATACAGGAACTGGACGAGGGTATCTTAAACCGCCTTATCAGCCGGATTCTGGTGGGGGAGGTGAAAAAGATTGACGGGGAGAAATTTCAGGAAATCAAAATCATTTATAACTTTGTCGGGGAGATACCGGCGGTAACAGAATAACGGCAATGCCCTTCTCTCTTTTTGGGGGAAGGGTTTTCTTTTTGTCTGTACACGAAAAAGAAGCCGGGTTTCCTACTCTCCGGCTTCCAGAAAAAACTGGGATTTATTTGATAGGTGTCCCAATGCGTTTATCCAATCTCCATTGTGGTGCCATTCCATCATCGGCATAATATTCGTCCATTGCTGTAATTTTATCGTTTTTTGTTTGAATAAACGAAGTCACATGAAAAGAAATACTTCTATCTTTGGGATAGATACGAACAACTGTAATAATTAAATCATTCACAATTTCTACTCTTTCAACGAGTCCGTCCCATTCTCCGGGGTACTCACAATTCGCAACAATATATTCATCCACCGTAAAATGCTCGTTGGTGCAATGCCAATTTACATAGGCTTCTGCATGAAAGTATTTTCTAATTTCTCTTTCATCTTGGGCAAGAACGGCTTTCCAAAATTGTTCTATATTCATAATTTTCTCCTTTAAATTGCGATTTCCCAGTATGTCAAACTGGAAATGGTTGAGAAAGACACTATATTGAAATCCAAAATCTTTGAATAATGCCACTTTTACTTAATCCCACTGTATCAACAATTTCATTTTCCATCACTCCACCGTTTTTAATAATCGTCCTTTGCGAAGCTACATTTCGCTTATCGCAGGTTACTAAAACCTTGCTTTCTCCAAACGCACGGCAAAAAGGTAAAACTAATCCCAGCATTTCAGACGCATAACCTTTTCGTCTTTCTGACGGACGAACACTATATCCAATATTACCCCCAAAATTTTTGAGAAAATCCGATAATGGGTGTCGAAAATCAATCATACCAACAACAAAATCGTCTTTTCGCCTTACCGCTAAAAACACTTCTGATGGAACATATCCGCTTTTATATTTTTCTCTTAATCTTCTCTCAAAGTCAATCCACTCATCAAATGATTGGACATCTTCAAGACCTGCACAACCATCAAAACTATCTCCACATTGTAACATTTCTTCTTTATATGACATGACTTGTTTTGCATATAGTTTAGATGGCCTAACCAACATCAATTCACGCATCACATTCATCCTCACAAATTTGAATTTATCTATACAAGGAAATACAATACCTCTCTTATATCTTTCCCACCGATATTATCATCCCGAAATACTTCTGAATAAATAAATCCGTTTTTTTCATAAAATTTTCTTGCTCTATGATTATCCTCCAAAACCCATAAAAGCACTTTACTAAATCCGCATTGTTTTAATTCTTTAATACACTTGTTAAGCAATAACCTACCGTATCCTTTTCCAATGTAATCAGGCAAAAAATATATGGAAACGATTTCTCCATATTCGCTGTATTTTTCCCATCTTGATTTACAGAAACTTGCAGTACCTATAAGACGCCCATGTTCTATCAGAACAAGGTTATTCATACCAATTTTATTGATACTATTAGCCCATTGCCCCGTTGGAATACTATTAAGATAGTTTTGAGGAATAATGTTTTTATATGCGTATTTCCAACTACTTTCATATATTTTGCTTATTTCAAGAGGATTATCATCTTTGGTGATGTATCTAATCTCCATTTCAACAACTCCTTAAATACCGATTTGTTCAAATCTATAAACTGGAATCTATCTATTTTCCATAATCAATTCTTTGCACTTCCATTCCTCACCCAGAATACAATATCTTTCTGTTGTATCAAGAACTACGTCGCTAAAACCGACTGCCTTATAACAGTAATAAGCTGGAAGATTATTCTCAAAAACACCCAATGATACTTTTTTTGCTCCATATATTTCAAATGCAAATTTTAGACCTAACTGGAGCATAGCTTTTCCATAGCCTTTTCCTCTCTTGTGAGGATTTATAATAACAAATCCAAAGCGTAATTCATCCAAAGATTCATCAGGATTCCTTAGTGTAAAAAAACCAACAATTCCAGTTTCATCAAATGCAGTAAACGGCATTAGAGATTCAACAAAGCAAAATTCATTTTGTGTTATTGGGTAATTACCAAGTACACCTGCTGTCCATTGATAAAATGCTTTTTCATCTTGACACCACGATAATATCGTATCTACATCCGAAGCTTTATATGGTCTTATTCTAATCATATATTTTCCCTCGCAAATTTGAATTATAGCAATCGGCTAACCAAATTAAATGCTGTGACTGCATAAACAAAAATTGCTACTCCGCCAAAAATAGCAGCATCTGTTTTCGATTTTTTATCATAGCATTCTTTCGCATTTAATGACATAACTAATCCCATAAACACAAACATAATAGGTAACGTTATATCATAAGGCAGTAATTTCATCAATCCAATAGAACCAAAAACAACTGTCAGAACCGAAAATACTATTTTCCAAATACGCATATATATTTCTCCTTATATTCTGATTTGTTATAGTTTAGCACATTTATAGAACATCTACAAGATTCCGTGTATGAAAAAGCAAAAGGAATGAATTCTTCACTTGACAATGTGTCAAAGAATTGATGTCGATGGATGAGATTTCGGTTATGGATGGTGGAAAATGTATCATGCAGCTTAGAGGGGTAAGACCTTTCTTCTCCAATAAGTTTGACATTACAAAGCACAGGCAGTACCGCCTTCTGTCCGATTTTGATGACAAGAACGCCTTAGACATCGAAAAATATGTAAAGAACCTGTGCAGGGCAAGAGTCAG
>VSNM01000163.1 GCA_009774245.1 Lachnospiraceae bacterium
TGCTGCGACAGCATTTTGGGTGTCGCTTTCGGGATCATGCGCTGCAGCTCCATGTAGTGGAGCGGTTTTTCTATCAGGTACCAGAGGATGAGGGGCTTGTATTTCCCGCCGATCAAAAACAGCGTGGCCTCCACCGGGCAGTTAAACTGGTCTTTTGAATATTCCATTATCTGTATCCTCTCCTTTTTATAGCTACCCTTTTGGGAAGTATCTACCCAAAAAGTGCATTCTTGCAGAATTTCTGTATCCTGCTAAAATTTAGGTCAACGGTTGACCAACACGTTCAGTATACAATAGAAAGAGAGGATTTGCCACTATGGATTTTATCGAAATTGCAAAGAAGCGTTATTCCGTCCGGGGATATAAGGACAGAAAGGTGGAGGAAGAAAAGCTGCAAAAGATTCTGGAGGCCGCCCATGTTGCGCCGACAGCAGCCAATCTCCAGCCCGTCCGCCTGATTGTTGTGCAGAGCAGTGAGGGGCTTGCGAAGATTGGGAAAGGGGCGAACCTTTACGGAGCGCCGTTGGCGGTCATCGTCTGCGCTGACCACGGAAAGGCATGGGTGCGCCCGTTTGATAAGAAGCAGACCGCCGACATAGATGCCTCCATATTGACAGACCACATGATGCTGCAGGCAACGGAATTAGGGCTCGGCTCCGTGTGGATATGTTATTTCAAGCCGGATGTGATAAGCAGGGAGTTCGGGCTGCCGGATGATCTGGAACCGGTCAATATCCTTGCAGTCGGGTATTCGGACGAGGAAGCGGCAGACCCGGAGCGCCACTCACAGACCCGCATTCCGATGGAAGAACTGGTTTCTTACGAAACGGTATAGGCAGTTTTTTAACAACTTAATACTGGCATCTTCAGGGCAGGGTGAGATTCCCGATTGGCGGTATAGTCCGCGAGCGTGAAAACGCAGGACTTGGCAGGCGTCCAAGTCAGGATTTGGTGAGATTCCAAAACCAACAGTATAGTCTGGATAGAAGAAGATAAGGCCGCATGGTACGAAAGATAAGCATTTTTTCGTATGGTGTGTGCTGTCTGCAATTTTCTGGCACCTGAATACAAGATTTGGGTGCCTGTTTTATTTTTACGGAAGGGAGAAAATGTATATGAACAACAATACAAAGAAGATAACGACAACTGCCATGCTTGCGGCAATCGCTTATGTAGTAGTGGTGGTAGGGCGCATCCCGGTGGTGCTTTTTCTGAAATATGACCCGAAGGACATCATCATCACGCTGGGCGGGCTGATATGGGGGCCGCTGACATCCTTTATCGTATCGGTAATTGTGTCAATGATAGAGATGGTGACGATCAGTGAAAACGGGATTCTTGGGTGCATCATGAACATTGTGTCATCGTGTTCCTTTGCCTGCACGGCGGCGGTCATCTATAAGAAAAAGCGGACATTGAAGGGAGCCGTCACAGGGCTGCTGGCCGGAAGCGTGGCAATGGTGCTGGTGATGATGCTGTGGAATTATCTGATAGCCCCTATTTACATGGGATATCCCCGTGAAGCGGTTGCAAAGCTGCTGATCCCGGCATTCCTGCCATTCAATCTGTTAAAGGCGGGGCTAAATGCGGGATTCACATTCCTGCTTTATAAGCCGATCACTACGGCACTGCGCAGGACAGGGTATCTGTCGGATTCTGCCGTGGAGCAGAATAAAAAGCCGGTTGGTTTGTGGCTGTTTTTTGGGGCGGTCATCATCACCTGCATTTTGCTGATTCTGTCTCTGAATGGTGTTATATAGATATATTGTTTTTGATTAAATGGTAAAATACTACAAAAGACAAACCGCCGCACTATGGCCATCATCCGCCATATGCGGCGGTCTGTCTTTTCCGCAGGCAAGCCGGGCGGCCTGATAAGGGAAATTAGTTGGAAAGCGGGGGAATCAGAGTTAATATGCTTACACGGCGGTTTGCGTTTCCCCTATATCGGACGAATGGCGAAAAACTTTAGAGCTGATTTTGAAATTTCCGTACTGCATTTATGCCTTTCACTCCATTTTATATGCCTTTCGTTCCCTGCATCCCAAAATAACAGAAAATCTGCCGATAAATTAAGTGACGGCTGAAACGGAAATCCGAGGTGATGAATTTTGAATATAGCAGTGGTCGATGATGAGGAAGCCATCAGGGAGCAGATTGGCGGATTCATAAAAAAATGGAATCCCGATTTTGACATAAGCGGTTTTACCACGGGGGAAGGACTGCTTGCGGAGGGAAAGGATTTTGACATGATCTTCCTCGACATACAGATGGAGGGCATAGGCGGCATTGAGGCGGCGAGGACTCTCCGGCAGTCCGGCGTGGATGCGGTGGTTATCTTCATCACGGGAATCAGGGAATATGTGTTTGAGGCTTTTGACGTCTCGGCATTCCACTACCTGCTAAAGCCCATTGAGGAACAGAAGTTCATGGAGGTGCTTGGCAGGGCGGAGGAGGAAGCCAGGAAAAGGAAGGGGCAGAAGGAGCGGCAGATATTCATACGGGCGAAGAACCGGGGGTATACGCTTAAACTAAATAGCATCCTGTATATTGAGAGCAGGGGGAAGAAGGTGGAGGTTCATACCACGGACATGGAGGACATTATAGAGTCCTATGCCACGATGGATGAACTGGAAGGGCAGTTTGGGGGTGGCTTTTACCGCTGCCACAGGGGATATCTGGTCAACATGGCGCACATAGCGAGGTATGACAGCGACAGCATCTTCCTTTCCAGCGGCGAGAAGGTTTACCTGACAAGGAAGAAGCATAATGAGTTTGTAAAGGCGTATATGTGGTATTTGCAGAATGGAGGGGTGTCCTGTGTATGAAGTGGTGAGCGGCCTGCTGGAAGTGTTTTCTGCCATGTTCCAGGGATACTGCCTGCAGTATTTCTTTGGGAGTTTTCTGGAAAGCAGGATACGGAACCGGCGGACAGGCGGGCTGGCAGCCGCAGTGCTGTATGGTGTTCTGCGGTTAGGGATGGGGTTTATCTTACCAAAGGGCTACACGAGTTTTTGGGTTTTCATAAGGTTGGCAGTGATTTTGTGCATCGTATCGATGATTGCGCTGGTGTTTTATAGGGTAGTTGGAAAGATAACTTTATTTCTTATAGTTACCTTTATGGCAGTGGGTGAAATGAGCGTTTTTCTTGCGCATATTTTTTTTGAATTAGCCAGTCATCTGTTCCGGCTGTGGGGCTGGTGCTTGGAAAATGGATATATTTCGCCATTGGAATTTTATAATCGTGTTATAAACATTATTACCATAGGAAACCAGATTTTGTTCCATGTAATTGGAGCAGTATTGCTTTATTTTACTATGAGAAGGATTGTGCAGGATTATCGGGAAAAGGACTATGCCGTCCACAGGACGGAGTTGCTGTTCATTCTCACACCGGGGCTGACCGGCCTGATGGTATGCACTTTACTGCGTATTACGATTGACACGGCGGAGAACGGTGTGCCGGAGACGCTGTATGACAGATATCCGTCTCTGATGGTCATAATGCCTGTTATCCTGCTGCTGTTACTATTCTCCGTTATGTTTGGGGTAAAACTCTTTCAGGACATGATCTGCTGGAACAGGGAAAAGAGCAGCCGGATTATTCTGGAGAAACAGGTCAGCAGCCTGCAGGAGCATATGGGGGAGATGGAGCGCGTCTATTCCGGGATACGGGGGATGAGGCATGACATGAAGAATACGATCTCCGTCATCATGCAGCTTGCAGCGGGGAAAGAGGAAGGACTGCAGGCATATCTGGAAGAACTGAGCCGGACGATGGACAGACTGGAATTCCGTTTTAAGACAGGGAATACGGTTGTGGATACCCTGCTGAATATGAAATACCATGAGATTGCAGGTACGGTGCCGGATCTGCGGATGGATGTGGATGGGCTGCAGTTCCCTGAAAAACTGTTCATCCAAAGCTATGATATCGGCATTGTTTTAGGGAATGCGGTGGACAATGCAATGGATGCGTGCCGGAAACTGAAAGCGAAAGAACCGGGCGAGGAAGCCTTTATCCGCATCAGTTCATTCCAAAAGAGGGAGCTGTTTTTCCTGAAAGTGGAGAACAGCTTTGACGGGAAGGTGGTGAGGAGACCGCAGAATGAGTTCCCTGTGACGGACAAGGCGGACAGGGAGAATCATGGGATAGGGCTTATTAACATCAGAAGCACAGCGGAGAAATACCAGGGAACAATGGATTTTAAGGTAAACGGCAGGGTGTTCATCCTGTCCGTGATGATGAAAAATGAAAGGAGAGAGGAAGATGGATTTCGGAGTAACAGGTAAATTGGGAGGATACTATCTGGCGGAGCAGTACCGGAAGAATGCGGCAGGCAAGAGCGAGGGCGTGAGTTTTGCGGAACTTGCGGCGGCAAAAGCTGCGGAGCAGTCGGATGTATCGGGAATGAGTTTTAAGGATATGTGGCAGGCGAGGTTTCCCGGAGCGTACTACCATACGGCAGATGCGTCCGATATTCCGCAGGGGGTATGGGAGAGGAATGATTTCCCATTTGAGAAATTTTTCCGTAATGATTTGGACGAATCCGCCGTGAATTGGAAACCGAATGGGGCGAATCCTGCGATGGATTCATCCGGGGTACAGTCAAGGCTCCACTCAATCGCCGGGCAGAAGTCGATTGTCGTGCCGCCGGAATTGGAAGAAAAAATGAAAAATGATCCGGCACTGGCAAAACAGGTCATGGCTAGAGTGGAGAGTTTTATTGCAACAAACCAAGTACCCGGAAGGATATGCTCCCATCTGATTGTTTTGGATGAAAATGGGGAGATTGCACGTTTCCGGGCTTCCAGCCACGGTGGAAATATTACCGGTCCGACAGAAGAAGAAATGCGCCAGTTTGAGGCGGAGCAGGCGGCAAAGAAAAAAAGGCGTGAGGAATATGCCCGGCTGAATGAGGAGAGCGCCCTGAAACGCAGGCTGATGGAGCAGGAAACGGACGATAGATATTATAAGGACAGCATGACCAAAAAGGCGGTTTCGATTACAGCATATGAGGCGGCGGGCATTTTGAAGTAAGGAAGATCATGCCCGGACTTACCGCAAGGGGGCATAGGCGGCCCTGAATGACAGAGGGACCGCAGGTAAAATAAGAAGGAGGATGATTATTATGTCAATGGAGATCACAAACAATTACAACGATTATGGGAAGGGCTACACAAATACTGCAAAGGAAGGAAATGTGACAACAAGCACGGTGGAACTGAAAACCTCGACCGGGGGAACAAAAACAGAACAGATCAAGACGGGGTACAGCAATGTCAATGACTATTCCAAATATCTGCAGGGCAAGTACAGCTATATGAATTCGGGTACAACTTCCATGCAGGGCGTTCCGACAACGGT
>VSNM01000164.1 GCA_009774245.1 Lachnospiraceae bacterium
ATTAACGCAAATCTTTTATAGCATTATTCGACATAACGTGCTATAATTCTCTTAGTCAGATTAGAACGAGTAGGGATAGTCTGCGGTTGTCCTTTCTGGAAACGGAAAGGAGGTCGGTATGAATACGTTAGAAGTGCTTACGTTGGTGCTGGTGATTTTTGCAGCCTTGACATACATAGACAATAAACACAACCGCAAGTAACGGAAAAGGCTATCCTCTACTGCGAATAGAGAATAGCCAGTGATCCGTTTGTTTTTCTAAAATTGATTACTCGTTTCCGATTGAACAACCGTCGGACGTGCTTGAATCCTTCGGCTTCTAAGATGATTATAAACCAACACTGCGAATTTTGCAAGAGGGTTTAGGAAATGGGGGTGCTTCGGCACTCCTATTTTTTTGCTGATTTATTCATTATAATACATGAAAACGGTCTTGTCTGCAATATTTTCTTCTCAAAAAATATAAATAATGAATGAAGGAATGGGTGGGATTCCGCCGCCTCCGGCATTGTGGGCAATGTGTATAGCTCCATAAGACGGGGAGTTATGCACATTTCCATGATGCTTTTTTGCTTTCAAAGCCCTTTTCAGACAGGGAATTACCGGGAAGGGTTGTTATCCCGGTCTGGCTGTTCCTGCGCGCTTATTGGCTGCTCTGTGCGCCCCAAATACTGGTTCAGGTTCTCCAGCTTCCGGTTCAGCGATTTCAGCTCTTTTTCACAGTTTTTGTATGTGGAGGTCAGTTCTTTTTTCTGTGCGGTCAGCGCCTGATACTCCGCTTTCAGCTTGTCGATGTTCAAGCCTTTTAAGGGGATGCCCGTCTGCCCCAGCATACGCCTTGCGCCGCCATAAAGGATGATCTGGCTCTCATGTTTACGGAAATAAGCGTCAGGGTTTTTGGACTTCTTATAGGCGGTATGATACGCTTTATTTGCCTTGTACTGCTCCGCATATTTGATGATTTCCGCAAGGTATTTGATGCGGTTCTCCAGCCTGCGTACAGTCTGCTTTGCTTCCTTCCCTGTGGCGGCAGTGGTGGCGATTTTCTGTTCCAGTTCTTTTAGGGAGCCTGCTTCATTGTATGTCTGAGCCGCAATCTTTAAATTCTCAACCGCCCACCTCTGCAGCCCCGAACTGTTCTGAAATTTTTCATCGGAGGTGTCAATCAATCTCTTATCTGCATAATCCCTTTTGGGGATAACCGCCTTCCGTTCCCGTTTCAGTTCAATCCGTTCTTTGATGCGCTCCTTCGTGTATTCTCTTCCGAGTGACTTGATGCTGCCACGCACAAAACGGTCTTTGCCGAGTGGACGGAAAGAGATAAATTTGGGTGCATCTTCCCCGAAGGCTTCGCCCTTTATCTCATAGCCTTTTGCCGCATCAGGAGCAGAAATTCTTCATAGGTGGAGGATGATTTTATGGCGGTGTTGATGTCTTTCCTTATCTGTGTTTTCCATGCGGCGCTATTCCTGTCCGCTTGCCATTCGTTGTACTTTTTCCCACGCTCCCCACCGGGGATAATGACGGAAAGGTTATGCTCACTGCACAGCTCATCACTTAATTTTCTGATGCGGTAATAAGTCTGCGTACAGTCGTGGTATTTGTCATGCTCTATGTTGTCAGCGGCACAGAAAATGATATGGTTATGGACGTGACCTTTATCAATATGTGTGGTGACAACATAAGAATATTTCCCTTCTAAAACCTTGTCCGCAAGTTCCTTTCCGATCTGGTGTGCTTCATCAAAACTGACCTCACCGGGAGCGAAAGCCTGTATCAGATGATAGGCTTTGTTGGGGCTGTTTTCCCGGCAGTGGTCTAAGGTGTATTTGAAGTCAATCGCTGCGGTTTCCGGCGAACAGGCATAGGAAGAAATATAGATGCTTCCGTCTGTTTTATCCGGGTTGCATATGTAGGCTATCGCCTGATCAACGGTTGCTGTGATAGCATGGATTTTTGTGACTGCCATACCTGTTTCATCAACTCCTTTACTTCGTCCATATCTTCCTGATAGACGTGGTTTGTGCTATTAATTCTCTTTGCAATCTGGTTCAGACTTGAGCTGATCCGTCCAAGTTCCGTATTGTAATCCCGCAAAAAACTGTAATCCACGTCATAGACGTATCCGTATAAAATCAGCTTCTGCAGGAAAGCGGATTTGCTTTTCATGCCGGACAGCCTAAACTTCTCGTCAAGGATGTACTGCTCCTTGTCATCTAAGTGAAATTCATTCCGGTTGGTTCGTGTCCTGTTTGCCATTTTTACATCGTCCTTTCTAAATCAGGGCAAAAAAAAGCTGCTGTAACTTGTTCGGTTTACAACAGTCTGGTTTCGTGTCTGTTCAGTTGTTTTGGATAGAATTATCCACGTGTTATTGTAGCAAATCTGCGGGGGAAGGTCAAGGGCTTGCAGAGAAAATGCAAAGAAAATCAGAGAGGGTTAGGGATACTTCCCTATGAAAATTTCATTATACGGACGGTAGGGAAGTATGGGGAATTTTGCCCATGTGTCCGGACATGGGCAGTGCTTGCTATTCTAGTATTTTTACTAAAAACAGTATAGCCCTATAAGTGAGTTAAAACAATTTTAACAGAGGGGTATGTGTGAAAATATGAAATTTGAATTATGCTGCTTGACATACAGGATATAAGTGGATATAATATAAATCACGTTATATAAACCTGTTTATTTTATTATGGAGGTACGTTATGCCACGCAGCGTTCAAATTACAAAAGAAAAAATTCTCACAGCGGCGTTAGATGTTCTTATCCGTGAGGGATATTCAGCAGTAAGCATAAAGAGCATTGCGAGAGAATTAAACTGCTCAACACAACCGATTGCTTGGCAATTTGGCAATATGGATAACATGAGGGAAGCCTTGACAAAGGAAGCCGTTGCCTACGCAAATCAAAAAATGATGCCTACTTCGACAAATTGTATAGAAGCATTTTGGCAGATCGGTTATGGATATATCACTTTAGCATTTGACACGCCTAACCTATTCCGTTTTGTATATATGGGTGAAAGTAAGAATTATTGCCGGGGTGGATTTAATTCTATCTTAACAGACAAGGGGAATGCTGTTTTGATAGATAAATTGTATCAGTATCTTAATATTAGCAAAGAACAGGCGGATATGCTGTTCCAAAGAATGATTGTATATACACATGGAATGGTATCTTTGGTTGTAGCTGGTGTATTGAATTGTACCAAAGAGCAGGTGTATTCAATAGTGAAAAATTTTGGCTTGGATTTACTTTCTCTTACGGATACAGCTTTAGATATAAGAGCCGTTATATCAAATATAACCGAGGTATAAATTTTAATGAAAAAGATCTCCCTTAAAAAGGTAAAAAAGAAAATGCTTATGTTTTTTTTCGTATTATGTGCAATAGTTTTGTTGACTTTCTTAACAATTGTATTTTTTCGTATTCATAACTCATTGGAATCGAAAATAGATACGGACTTAGGAACACAAGAAAATATCTATGTCACAATAGGCGGTATAGAACAATATCTGCAAATCCGTGGTGAAGATAGGAATAATCCTGTTATTCTATGGCTTCACGGAGGACCCGGCTTTCCGTTAACATATTTAACTTGCTATTATCAGACTGCATTGGAAAAAGATTATACGATTGTCTGCTGGGAACAAAGAGGCTGCGGACGGACATTTTACAGAAACAAAGGCGATAACAATCTGGCTATCGAACAATTACTTGCTGATACAGATGAAATAATTGATTATTTGCGGGGGCGTTTTGGTAAAGACAAAATTATCATCATGGGGCAATCGTGGGGAACGGTACTTGGAATGGAATATATAAATGTCCACCCAGAAAAAGTAGCTACCTATATTGGAGTAGGTCAAGTGACCAACTTTTCGCATGGGAAAATCTATGCGGCGGAGAATGCAGCTCAAATAGCATCAGAAAATGGTAACAAGGAAGAAGTTGAATTTTTGGAACGGTGCATTGAACAATTATCTGAAACTGAGGATATTAAAAAGTTAGATGTAAAATCTCTTGAAGAAATGATTATCAAATCTATAAAATACCTGAAGTGCGATGGAGAAATGTCGGGTACAAAACAAATATTTACTGCGATCACATCCCCAGAAATGTCATGGAATGATGCGAAATGGTTTTTATTTGCAAGTGATACACAGAATATTATTGCACCTTGGCCTGCACTGGGGAATGGCTTTAAATGTGGCTGTGAAAAAGCATATGTCACAGCGTAAATATCAGGTGGCGGGCTTTATCATAGGTCTGCTGACTGCGGCTTATGGAGTCTATGTCTTTATCAAGAGAAATTTTCTGACCTATATGTTGCTGCGCAGTGAATTTGTCTTTTTGGATTATGAAGAACCGAAGCTTAAGTTCTTTCTGGATTACCTTGCGCTGATGGGGCTGTGTATTTTCATAGCGCATTATATTGCAAAGCTGTTCAGAAGGGTAGGAAGCAGATGAAAGGAGGGAGGATTTGCACTTTTTCTCTGTGCGGTGCTGATTGCGGCTCTGACTGCGTGCGCGGGGAAGGATGAGGGAGCGGCGCATTCGGAAGAACCTGTAGGTTTATTAAGCTGGTGAGAAAAGATTTCTGTGCCAGCTTTTCATATGCAAAAATACTACTTTGATACACGGATACTACACATTCCACAATGCCGACTACGGTGGAACTCACCTCTATCTTTCTATCATAAAAAAATCAAAAGCGAGGTATTGACAGCTTACTTTCAATATGCTATGATACCTCTTGAAAGGGAAAGGAGGTGCTGAATTGAACGATAACCCTACCAGCGGGCAACTCATAAAACAGCTCCATGACGCAATCGAAAGACAGGCAAATAATTCCTTGCGCCAGAACGACTTGACTATGGTTCAAGTATGGGTGCTGCTGTCACTGAACGAAAAAGACGAAAAGACCTATTCTTTCAAAGAACTGGAACGCATTTTAGGGGTAGCACAATCCACTTGCGCCGGAATCGTAAACAGGCTTGCATTAAAGAAACTGGTTGACTGTTTTACCGACCCAAACGACAAGCGAATGAAACTTGTCCGAATTACCCCGGCAGGTGAAAAATGCTGCCAGGACGCAATACAGAATAGCAGAAAAGTGGAACAAACCATGTTTCATGGACTATCTGAAGAAGAACAGAACATGTTTCACAGTATGCTTCAAAGGATATACGAGAACATGAAATAAATGCCCGCCCAAGCCTGCGGGCATTTATTCCAAATAAATTGATAGCATGCTTTCATAAAAGGCTGATGAAGAATCAAAAAGAGGATTGCCGTTGATAGAAACCCGTAAAGCGGGTATTTATAAAAACCAATTCAATAGCTTGCTTTTGACAAGCATA
>VSNM01000165.1 GCA_009774245.1 Lachnospiraceae bacterium
TGCTCATTTTTTTGCAAACTCCCGAAAATAAAGGCTTTGAATAGAAAAAACAGGTAGTAGACTTGACACTACCTTTAGAAGTGACAGAGGTGATATATGAAAAAGAAAATTGGATTGTGGATTTATGTTCTGATGTTTTGGATCTTATGTATGGTTCCCTCGACAGGGATGCTGTTTTACAGGAATGAACTGACAGAAAACCGGATCTTGTCGGGGTATCCGGCATTTCTTGAAGAAGATGGGACATGGAATACGAAGTATTTTGAAGAGCTGCAGACGTATGCAGCAGAACATTTTGCTTTCCGGAGTGAACTGATCAGAGCGGAAAGTCTGCTGAAATTCAGACTATTGCGTACACCGTGTGATGATCAGGTGGTGATTGGAAGAGAGGGATGGATGTTCTTTGATGAAACGCTTGATGATTATACAGGGATCAGGTTGTCTGACGCAGAGATTGACAGGATCGCTGCCAGACTCTGCGCAGTCTGCAGTTATATCAGCGGACAGGGAAAAGAACCGCTCATAGTCATTGTACCAAACAAGAATAGTATTTATCCTGAATATATGCCGGCACGGTTTGGAAAAAAGGCAGGAGTGACAAATCTTATGTTGCTCCAGGAGCGGATGAGAGAAATGAAGGTTCCTTTTGTGGATGCATACAAAGTGCTGCTTGACGCAAAGGAACAGGATGACAGTTTTCTTTATTTTCGGGAGGATACACACTGGAACAATACAGGTGCAAGGCTTGTTTTAAATGAGATCTATGCAGCATTCGGTTTATCTGGACAATATGGGATTACAGATTATGTGATGGAAAAAAGCCACGAACCGGATCTGTATAATATTCTTTTCCCGGCGGGGGAGCACTTCGAAAGCCAGTATGTATATGATGATGGCAGGGAATTTGAGTATACAGGCAGAATGCATAGTCTGGATGATATGAAAATCTGTACCACATCAAAGGATGGAAACGAAAAATCGATCCTTGTGTACCGCGACAGCTTTGGCAGGGCGCTGATCCCATATATAGGCGGAACATTCAGACAGGCTGCTTTTTATCGTTCTACACCTTATGACCTTTCCCTTGTGGAGAATACGGAATGTGATCTTGTACTGATCGAGATTGTGGAGCGGAATCTGAAAGACCTTGGAGATATAGAGATTCCATGAAAATGTGATTAAATAAAGGAAGATAGAATGGAAAAGCACATGATTCTATAGCTAATGTATGAAGGATAGACAGATCTATGTATTGTTAATGATCATCAGACTGGAGGTGCTGTGATTGTACGTAAAATGAAGTGCTATAAGGAATTGCGCAGCATATGAATGACGCATCTCTGGATCTGTGCATCCGGATAAACAGCTCCTATCGCTTCCTTAAATCCTGAAAGTCCGTCCACGCAGAAGAACAGTACATCCTGCACGCCGCGGTTTTTCAGATCGTTTAACATTCCCAGCCAGAATTTACTGGTCTCATTGGCGCCTGCTGTGATACCCAGGATATCCTTATAACCATCTGCTGTGATGCCAAGTACGATGTAGGCGGCGCGGCTTAGGATGCGTCCGTCTTCCCTTACCTTGTAATGGATGCAGTCCATAAATACAAACGGATAAACTGGATTTAGCGGGCGCGACTGCCATTCCCTGACTTCCGGAAGAATCCTGTCCGTGATCTTACTGACCATTTCAGCGGACAGTTCCATTCCATAAAGACCCTGTATCTGGTCATGGATGTCCCTTGTACTCATACCCCTTGTGTAAAGGGAGATTACTTTTTCCTCAATGCCGGATATATCTTTCTTGTATTTAGGGATAAGTTTTGGCTCGAATTCCCCTTCACGGTCTCTTGGGACATCAATCTGGAATTCACCATACTGGCTTTTGAGTGTTTTTGGTGAATGACCATTACGCTTGTTGGATGTCCTGGCATCACCCTTGTGATTTTTTTCATAACCAAGTGATGCATCCAGTTCTGCTTCCATAAGCTCCTGAAGTATGTCTTTGAAACTGTCCCTAAGCAGGGTGTAGACATCGGCTACACTGTGTAAGTTGTTATCTGCAATAATCTGTCGAATCTGTTCCTTTGCTACTGGCATAAAAATACTCCTTTTCGATAAGAATTGTCATATACTAATTCTTACCAAAAAAGAGGTATTTTTTCCCATAGACACAAACTTTTTTACACTACCATAAAAGCCACTGTTTATCAGTCTTTCTTTTGTCATTGCCATATTTATGTCAATTGTATGTGTTGTGAACCAATATCCCCTGTGGCTGTTTTCAGCCTGCAACGCCAAGTCCTCTGGCACTTCCATAACTTTCTATACTGATAACAACGGTAGAGGTTGTTTTAATTGTGAGCCTGTAGACTGTCAAGTAATCATACAACCTAATCTCCCGAAAAAATTATACACATGTTTTGCACGTTAAAGTGCTAAATTTTACTACCAAAATGAACATTTTCTATCGCCTAATAGACTGTTAACTTGCATATACGGATATATTATTGCTCATTTTCGCAATATATCCGAAATAAACTGTTTGTTTGTGCTGATTTCGTCATAAACCTGCGTATAATTCGTCGGGATTTTAGGATACAATTTAAGGCTGTTTGCCTTTGCAGTTTCCGCAATGCGGAAGTGGTACGCTATCGGGAAATAAGTACTTTTATTATCTGAATAAAAAAGATATCTCAAGTTTGCTGCACATTCCCAACACATACCAATTACAGATTCTAACCAAGATTAATCTAATCTTCCATATGTTTATTGTATTACATATCTTTCCAAGAATGAGGGCAACAGCCTTAAAAAGTGTTGCATTTATTTTTAGTTTTACTGCTCAGTTTACTTATATGAAGTATATAGGAGTAACTATTCGCTAAATTCAAGTTTAACGAATTTCATTTTCACCCATATATTTTGCGGAAAAGAAAAATTTATATCCCAAGTAAACATATACAAAAATTTTTTACAAACATAACCAGATGCAAACATATAATGATAAAATTCACTAATTAATCTCCACAAAATAGAGATTTTTCCATTGACAAAAAATTAGGTTTTCATATAATAATAGTAAAAGAAAAGCGTGCTTTTCTAGTGGGCTGACACTCAAATCTGATGTACTTGTCAATTTTATGATTAACCGTTGGCGGGCAACACTATAACCCGAAATTCTTACCAGTGTACAGCTGGCCGTTGGCAGACAACACTAAAATTAGCCATAAAGGGGGAGTATGTAGCACAATGGTGTTATTGCCCCCTCTTTAAATTTGTTTACGGGGATTAAAATGTGCAGTTAAATTATTCAAAGAAATTAATTGTATGCTTCAATTGGATAATTAAGTGTATAAAGAAAAGACAGTTGTTTGGTTTCTTTTCCAGACGTGGAATTAAAGAATAAAATGTTTCTTTACTTCATCTCTCTGATTCCTTTAAAAATCGGTGGATAGAGAACCGGAAATATGTTATAATAAAAACGTCTCAAATCGTTTGATTAACAGTGAGGTGATGAATTATGACATTGCAACAGGAAGCATACCGCAGAATAGATGAAATGACGGATGACGGCATCAGGATATTGATTGACATGATAGATAAAATGAAAATAGTGTCTGTTACCGGATTTAAGGATGTAAACGAAAGTACATCAGCCGTATCAGAAAATGTTCCAATGACGAAAGCTGAAAAAAAGCAGCGCTTTATGCAGTCGGCCGGAAAGATCCAGATCGATGCAGAGGCAGTCAGTCAGCTAAGGGAGAGGAGTATGATTTGATGATTCTCGCAGATACCAATATTTTTATCGATTTTTGGAATAATCCCACAGAAGATCTTAAAAATGTATTTATTAAGGAAGACATAGCTGTCTGTGGTGTTGTGCGGGCAGAACTTCTTCATGGAGCAATATCAGCAAAGGATTTCGCAAACATTACAACAATGCTTGAGGCATTTGATGAATTCAATCTGGAGATTCCTGACTGGCAGATTTTAGGCGATAATTTATATAATCTTCGAAAGAAAGGAATTTCCGTACCTTTTTCAGATGCTATTATAGCAACAATCGCCCTTAAACATGGCATTCCAATCTGGACAGGTGACAGACACTTTCTGCTGATACAAAGTGTACTCACAGGATTAAATATTTATCAGACTCCTAACAGGTTATGAATAAATCTGTCAGGCAATGTTTTCAGGAACGGGAGGAAATATGGGATGGGAAGACTAAAAGAACTGAGAAAATATGTAAATGGCGAACTTAACAGGATGGATGATGCGGACAAGAGAAATTCAGCAATCGCACACCTTTACGGAGTTTCCCTCGCTGCCACTATGATAGCCAGGAAAAGGGGACTAGATCCCGAAATCGCTTCTATGGCGGCGATGCTACACGATCTTCATGCCTATAAGACTGGTTCTTATGACGAACATGAACATAAAGGCGCAGAGCTTGCGAGGGAAATACTGGATGAACTGAAGCTGACAGATGAAGCGGAGACGGAACTGATCTGCTCAGCCATATATCACCATAGTGACAAACTGGTCATGGATACTCCAATGGATGAGGTTCTAAAGGATGCGGATGTCATTCATCATTGCATGTATGACCTGTCAAAGACGATAAAGGAAAAAGAACAGGTGCGGTTTGAAAAACTGTGCGCTGAATTTGGTCTATAAACTTCACGGCAACGCATCTATGGACCAGAAGAATCATGAGTCAGGGCATATATCATGCAGCCCTGCGCTAGAAACAATACATAAATACCAATTTCCATTTCAGAAAAGGGAATGTCTGACAGGATCGCGTATTTATTGAAAACTTTTCAGATAAGCAGACGCAAATTCCTATGGTTGTATTATTAACACATTCAAGTTTAAGGAGGTTACAATGGAAAAATGGTTGGAAATTCATGGAAGGAAAGAAGTTAATGTAAATGTTCAGAACTTCCATCAAATTAAGTTTTACGGGTCCAGAGTTTTATTATATGCAAAAGGTTGAAGTTTTTGAATCAGTTTTTGAAAAGAATATCTCATTTCCACAAAGGTGTTTTCCGTCTCTAAACTGTATGAAAAATGAGACTTTGGTGGTTAGTTACGGACTGAGAGCATAGTATACTTATATGGGGTATATAATTTTATTATTCGCAAAAGACTGATTTAACGAATAGTTGTTATAACTGTTATATATAAAATATAACAGTTATTTCTTTTTGCCTCGCAGGAAAATGAAACAAGTTCTTATGAAGCGAAAGCTTTGTAAGCGGCAAATAATCGGCGTCTTATAATTAGTCTCCTATTCTGGTAGTATTGTTCTAAAATACTATCAGACA
>VSNM01000166.1 GCA_009774245.1 Lachnospiraceae bacterium
CAAATACAATAATTAATGCCCTAAAACAGTTGATTCAGCAACAAGGGTATCATTTATAAAGTTGTAAAGTCGTGTATATGTAGTAATATTGATTTCCTGTCCAAAAAAGCCCTGTCGGACATTCTCTTTCCCCAAAACCTTTGCAAATTTAAGAAGCAGTGATCCGCTGCCACATGCTGGATCGTACACCTTATTTACATTTTTCTTTCCAAGTACTGTAATTCTTGTCAGAAGTTCCGATACTTCCTGTGGAGTATAATACTCTCCACCACTCTTTCCAGCATTAGATGCATACATACCCATTAAATATTCATAAGCATCACCAAATGCATCAATGGTATTGTTCTGATAATCTCCCAATTTCATTTCAGCAACGCCATTCAGGAGTTTTACCAGTTTCGCATTTCTCTTTTCTACTGTTCCACCAAGCTTGTTGCTGTTTACATCAAGGTCATCAAACAGACCTTTTAAGTCATCTTCACTGTCATGTCCTTGTGCAGAACTTTCTATATTTCGGAACACCTTTTCAAGCGTTTCGTTCAAGTTCTCATCCTGTGGTGCTTTTTCCCTCACATTGCAGAACAGTTCACTCGGCAAAATAAAATACCCCTTTGTATCAACCAATTCCTCTCTTGCAGGCTCTGCATCACTATCAGAAAGATTAGCATAATCAAAATCGACATTCCCCGCCTCAATCTCTCCAGCGTTTACATATCTGGCAAAATTTTCAGAAATATATCTGTAAAACAGCATACCTAACACATACTGTTTGAAATCCCATCCATCCACGCTTCCTCTAAGTTCATTCGCCATATTCCATATGGTACGATGAAGTTCTTCTCTCTCTTGTTCCTTTTTGTTGTCGATCATTGGACAACCTCCTTGCATAATTTTCCAAATTAATTTTACTACAAAATATCCAAATTGTCATTTAAATACTTCTTAAAATTGCATAAAACTTACAAATGAGGTAGATACTCTCTGCCCCACTCTAACTTATTATAATGTGTATATAATTTCCTCCATCACAATCTCTTCCGCCCTCGCCCTAATGCCATTCATTCTCTGCACCCAAAGCATCTGTTCGTGTGCCTTTAATTGCTCCGTCACTCCCTCCCTCTCCGCCATCTGCTCCACCAGCAAATCAAATCTTTCCTCTGCCTGTTCCTGTATCATCAGCAGATGCTTCTTTAATTCTCCCGATAACAGCAATCCCGAATAAATTCCTCTCCTATAATTTTTCAAATAAGACTTCCGCATCAATCCAAATTTCCTCAACTCCCCCTCCGGCTCTGGATCGGGAATTAAATTCGGTATCAAATAATCTTCACATTTCTCATAAGTTATGTTCATTTTCTGCTCCTCTCTTTCTATAAACTCTACATTTCCTGCTGCCACCGCTTATTTTTTTCAGGCAATGCCTGCTGATTTTTTCTATGACGGTTATGTTCAACCGCATCCAATTTTGCATCTTCCAGTTTTTGTTTCATCGTCTTTGGCGCAAGCGATTTTATAAATTCCACAAACGCCTCTCCAAGTCCTCTTGATGCTACAAACCTCTTTAGTTTTTCAACCTGATCTGTAAGCACAGCTATCTTTTTCTCCAGACCAGAAATTTTCTTCTCATACTTTTCCAAGAGATGATTTCTTGATACTGCCTTGCTGAAAGCATCCAGTATTTTATTCCAGTCACTTTTCTTTACTTTGACATATTCCTCACTGCCGAAAAGATTTGTCACTGGAACAGCAACACTTTTCATATTTTTTGTTTCTGCCGCCACTTCCTTTGAAATCATTCTAAATGTTTCCGCCCTCAAATCATGTTTCGCAAGAACCTCCTTCGCCGCTTTTTCTTTTTCCTCTGCTTCCTCAATCTGCTCTGTGAGTTTCTGTGCCTGTAAAACCAGCTCATTGTTTTGTACCTCCATTTCTTGCACCTGTCCACGAAGTTCTACTGTTTTCTGCGCAAGATCATCATTCTGCTGCTCAAGAGCCTCATTCCGCTTATCCAGCACCACCGCCTGTTGTTCCAACTCCTCCACTTCTCGCATTACGGCTTTATATTCCGACAATGACAGATTATCACGCTGTACACCGAGAACTTCTATCTCAATCCCCTGCTCCCGGCACAGTTCTGTCAGATATTCCCTCTCTCGTTCCTGCCATGCGACAGTTTCATTCTGCTTTCTACTGACCGCTTTTGCAAATCCCATCTGCTGGAATGCCTTTGTCAGACTGTTGCGAGTCTTCATGCCATTTTTATATCCATGCGCTACCGGAATATAGTCTATATGCAGATGCGGTGTTGCCTCATCCAGATGCATCACACAGTTGAATAAATATAGATTCGGATTCCGTTCCTGAAAAGTCTTTGCATAGCGGTCTAAGACTTCTATCGCCGCTTTTGCCTCCTCTGTCAACACTCCGCTTTCGTCCGCAACCGGAGTATCTGTCTTTTTACCTATCTGTACAATATTTTCATAAAAAGCCTTTTCCTTATTGCCGGAATTTTCTATCTCTTTCAAGTAATCTTCTTTCTGCCTGTCTTTACGCTTCTGCGCCGCATTATAATCCCGAAGTGCCTGTCCGAAGCATTTCTCATATGCATCCCTCAATGATTCCTGTATGTAAATCCGGTTCCAAGCAGTTCTTTCCGGCACCACATTATTGCAGATAAAATCCCTGTTATTATGTGTAAGATGCCCCTTCCCCTTTGGAAAAGAAATTGTTTTTGCCGCCAACGCATCACTCTCTTTCTCATATTTTTATGTATACAGACTAACTACGGTTTTGTTACTTTTGTCAAAAGTAACGCCTTATTACTTCTGACGCATACGCATCAGAAGTAAGGCGCTCTCCGAGGGTATTCTGCCTGACGGCATCCGTGGTCTGCCGGAAAAACCATCCGACAGACTGCTCATTCCGGCAAAATACAGCCGTCATTCATTTTGGGCAACAGTACCGAATTTAAGTTTTTCGGTACCGTTCCATAGGCTTCCTTTTCGGAAATGAGTACCGAATATAAAATTGGGAACCGCCTATTCGCCCATTGCAAATGCAAACGCCATCATATCCTCGGACAATTCCGGCTCCTGCATCTGCTCCATTTCCTCCGCATCGCTTTTGTGCATAGGATCGTCTGCACTGGAACAAGAAGCAGGAACATATTCTATAAAGCCTCTACTGATTTGGTCTGTAAAAACTCCCTTCAATTCTTGGAGCATATCATAGAATTTTTGTTCCAATGCCCTGTCCAGCACTTCCTCAATAGCATCAACAGTCTGTTCTTTTAAGATAGCAGAGTCATCCTCCGTCTTATTCACCTCCTGTATTCCTCTGTCAAGAACCTCCACAAATGCATCAGAAAGTATCTTCCCATAAGAACCATCTTTTCGTGTAATGCCCTGCAAATATTCCCAAGTCCTGCGCTGGTTTTCATCTTCCATACAGAATTTTATGTTGCTGCATTTATAAGCCTTTCTCATTCCATAACCCCATTTCTACACTGCCTGTCTGCGCTGTTTCTGCATTGCAAGGTATTCATATCCTTTTGCATTTGCACAGATGTCCTCAATAAAAGTCACATTACCTTTTGAGGCAATATCACTGTAATGTCTGAGCAGGCAGCCCCCGCCGCCAATCACATAGAGATGCACCAGATTTTCTTTATATCCATAATCAATTAAGCGCTTTGAAATATTCTCTGCGTATCCTGCGGCAATGCGCTCTACAACCTTTGCAGTTGCATCAGCTCTGCCCTGTAATCCGTTTATCAGCATCGGCTCAATCATAACCTCCGGTATGCTTTCCCCTGCTGATTTTGACAGTTCTTTTTGTATTTCCTTCATACAGATCGAAACACCGAATTTGTCCGTCACAAGACTTTTCTCTAATGGTCTGCCGTCCACAATCTGCATCACGTTCATCGTGCCATTCCCGATATCCGCTATCATGTTAAATCCTTTCATTGAACCGGCGTTGCATACCGCCGCAAATCCCTGTGGAAACACTTCCACTCCGCACAGATGCACTCTGTAACTTTCTTTGCGGAATGAGAAAAATAATTCCTGCTCCTGCATCAGATATTTCTTAAAATCTGCCGCCTGACTTTTCGCCCAAGCAAGCGGAAGTCCAACTGCCAGTACCACTTTTGCTTCATGCAGACCTCGGAATTTCAGTTCTTCCGCCAATCCTGCCAATGTGAGAATAAAAAAGTCCTGCGAATCTGTCTTGTTCCCCTGATAAATTAAGTGATTTTCCCCAATCACATAATGCTTATCCTTATACTTGATGTAATTCACACTGACTATCGGTTCTTCCTCAAAGCATTCCACGCCTGTCCTAAATACCCTGTGTACTGTTTTAATATTGCCATAACCATGATCCAGTCCGATAATGATTTTTGTGTTGTTATATTTCTGCATAATAAATGCCCTCCTATTATTGTTAATCTTATTATTGTGTTTTCAGTGTTTTCGGTTTACACCGTTTACAAATAGCGGAAAACCTTGATTTTCCTATATCCCGCTATAAACTCACCGTTTACAAAAATGTAAACGCGCCCTGTAAACCGGATAAAAAAGAGTTTAAAGCATACTTCCATTTACTCCTTAAAAGGTAACTGCGCATTATCCGGCAATGGTGAAAATCCCTGCATATCGGTTCTGCGTTTCCAGCCACGCTGCAATCCATACCTGCCAAACCTGTGGGAGCTGATTTTTTCCCACCCTGCAATACAGGTGTTCATAATGCTGTTAATTTCCTTAATCTCCCATTGTTTTGGTTCCTCGTACTCATGCCGCAGCGCTTCTCTGTAAATCATCTCGCTGCATACATACTCGTCCGTACAGCCGTCCAGCCATGCCTGAATAATTCCAACCTTTGTATCTTCCGGCATAAACTGTTTCTGCATTTCCCTCAGATATTCTTCCATTTCCTTTGACAATTTCAGCTCATGCGAACAGTTCTTGTAGATTACCATTGCCTCCGCCCACGTCTGCACAATATATTCCCTCGACTCTTTTTCGTCCTCAAGGATATGTTTCTCCACACGCTCCTGATGAACCAGAACAGGCGCAAACCTTCTGTTCCCCGTCCTGTCCAGCGGAAGAAAATCAAGATTGTTTGATGTGCCGACAAAGATACACTGTCTTGGTCTGTCCTCCGCATAAGTCTGATATGGGATACGGTATGTTTCTTTCTGTCTGCTCAAAAATGATTTAATATCTTCAATGCTTTTTGCATTGACAGTGGCAAGCATTTCCGACATTTCAATAATCCAATGCCCCTGCAT
>VSNM01000167.1 GCA_009774245.1 Lachnospiraceae bacterium
TCTGTTTTATGAGGTAAAAATTTAAAGAAAAGTCTGTAAAATCAATAATTTAGGACTTGACATTATAGGAAGGAGAAATAGGCATATGTGGGAAATATTGGTCAGTCTGTTTTTAGATCTGCTGGAAGTTAACATAGTGGCAGCTGTTATCATTCTGTTTTTAAATTTCTTTGCCGGAAAATTCAGAAAAAGATACGGGGCAGGCTGGATGAAAATCATATGGATTCTGCTCGCGGTCCGTCTGCTGATTCCCTACAATTTTTCCATAGTGCCCCTTGCCGGGATTTCTTTTGCAGGCGCAGAGGGCGCTGTTTCGGATTCTGTGTCCAGCGCGGATATTGACGATGTGTCGAACATATCATTGACAACAGGAGCCGGCAGTCAGCAAGACTTGTCTGCCGGCTTTGGACATGATATATTTGCGCAGAACGATACCAGTCCGGAAAATGACGGGCAGCCATCAGGGGAAAGCGATGACAACTCTGCCGGACAGAAGGCGTTGGCAGATCAGATAATTACGGGAAATACTTTTAGCAGCGTGACAGGACTGCGTTATACATATGTAGAAATACTTTCGGCAATCTGGATTCTGGGCGTGTTTGCGTGCATGTTTTACGCGATTATCGGATATGGGATGTTTTTGGGAAAATATCGGAAAAGTCTGCGCCCCGTCACGGACGACCGAATCAGGGAAGCGGTCTCTAAGACGGGAATCCGCATAGCGGTCTGTCAGAGCAGGCAGATCACAAGTCCAATGCTGATCGGGATTGTGCGTCCGAAGCTGGTCATTCCATCCGTTCAGAAGCAGTGGACGACAGTAGAGCTTGAACTGGTCGTCGAGCACGAATTATGCCACTATCGAAAAAGAGACCTTCTGTCAAAGCTGCTGATGACAGTTGTCTGCTGCGTGAACTGGATGAATCCGGCTGTATACCTCATGAGAAAGCAGTTTTATTATGACATTGAGCTTGCGTGCGACGAGGCGGCCCTACGCGGGCGGGATTTGGAGGAACGGGAACGGTACGCGCGCATGATGCTCTTTTTTGCCGGAAACAGGACAGCCAGAAATAATAAACCGTCTGTCATTTCCAGTAGTTTTCTGGCAGACAAGGTACAGATAAAAGGGCGGATTGATAACATGTTTGACCAAGGGAGAAAGAAAAGGGGACTGGTGAGTGCCGCGGTGATCTGCATCGCGTTTCCCCTTATGGGACTCGTCGTCTCCTGCGGGTATCAGGCAGAAGAAAATGGTGAGAGCTTGTCTGTTGAAGCCGAATCCGGTGAAACAGAACTCGGCACAGACGGTCAGATTCCACTGGAGCAGGGGGACAGTTTTGACTATAACAATGAATACAATAAGATAGCCCGCATTTATAAGAATGACATCTATCTGGCAAGGGAAAACGGGATTTACTGCATCAAGGATGGAATGGGTGACGGAGAGCTCCTTTACAGCGATGACTACAGGCTTCGCAGGGGAATGGAGATCGATCGGAATTACCTGTATTTCTGCGGTTCAGTACCAGGAGGCGAAGAATTTGAGGCGACTATTTATCGGATGAATCTGGATACATGGGAAGTGGTCGATGTACTCGCGGCATCCGGTCAGAAATTCGAATCCTTGTACTACATCTCGATTTACGACGAAAACTTATATGTGGCATATAATTATGGTTCCAGGATTGGCTTTGAGCTGAATCAGGACGGCGGGCTCGGACGACAGCTTGACGACAAGGCAGACGATTTTTTGTATCGGGAAAACAACGACTATGTGGAACTGCAATGGGAGAGAGATCAGGACACGGCGTATGACTCCGAGGAATATTGGGAGCTGACGAGACAACTGACACAGAAATATATGCCTGACATGGATGTAGGAGCGTGCAAAAAGATGCTGGGCGGCAGCCAGATTGTCAGCAAATATAAAAATGAGGCGGAGAGGAGTTTTTACGTTGAGCGAGAAGACGGCACATATGAACCCTTGTGCGATGCCGGCTATTTTTCGACTTTGATCACGGAAAACGGAATGTATTACAAGGACGAGACCAGTCGAATCTGGTATGTAGATTTTGCAGCCGGACAACCGGAATTGTTTTATGAGAATCTGTCAAGAGGATTGTATGAAATCGAGCTGGTCAATTACGACGCGGAGTATGTCTATGCGACGCAGGAGCGGAACATCGGTTATATGGCGGACGGTTACGGCGTCGCGGAAACATACCTGATTCGTATTCCGAGAGCGGGTGGTGACGCAGAGAAAGTGTATCCGTTTACAGATTCCGGGATACCCGGGCGGGGACTGTATAATCATTGCGCTGTGTACGATGGCAGGATGTATCTGGAACAGTCGGGAAGCATTGCGCTGAACCCTGATGCAAACGGTATGCAGCGTGTCAACAGCGGGGAACTCTGTGAGGACGCGGCCGCGATGAAAACTATTGCGGAGACTTTTGCGGCGGCATATTTTGAAAATGACGAGGCAGTGGTCAGATCGCTATTGACGGAGGATTTTGCAGAAACGGTGGAACTGTATGCCTATCCTGAAAATGCAGCGCAGATCAGGGAAAATGATCTGACCGGTCTGCCTGATGATAACGTCGAAGTCGGCGTCACCTGCTGGCTTTCCTATGAATTTAGCGGACATGTGGAATCCGATGGGGCTTATGTGTATCTGAGCATGGAAGTCACCAAGACAGAAGAGGGCTTTAGAATCAAGTCATACGGGCTCGAGCAGTAACATCTTATCGTTACTGTTCACTTCGTTCCAGTAACAGGCAAAAATCCATGCAAAATTTGCTTCGCAAATGGATTTTTGCTTGCAGCCACTACGTTTTCGTACGGACTTAGCAGTAAATGCTAAGTCCTGTGTGAACAGTAACATCTTATCATATTATTTCTTTAAGGCTCCTAATTTGTTATTGCAACTCTCATAAATCTATGCTATTGTATTCAAGAGAATAACTATAGCAGTTGCGAAAGGAGACAGAAGATGGCACAGCTTTGGGGCGGCAGATTTACCAAGGAGACAGACAAGCTTGTATACAATTTCAACGCATCGATCTCATTTGACCAGAAATTTTTTCACGAGGATATAGAGGGCAGCAGGGCGCATGTGGAAATGCTCGCGAGACAGGGGATTCTGACAGCGGAGGAAAAGCGTCAGATTACAGACGGGTTGGATAGCATACTGCGGGATGTTGAGACGGGCGCGTTGGAGATCACGGATGAATATGAGGACATTCACAGTTTTGTGGAGGCGAATTTGATAGAAAGAATCGGTGATGCAGGCAAGAAGCTTCACACCGGCAGGAGCCGCAATGACCAGGTGGCGCTTGACATGAAGCTTTACACGCGGAATGAGGTTGTGGAGATCAACAATCTTTTAAAGAGACTGTTAGAGACTATTCTTGCGATTATGGAGGAAAATATAGAGACCTATATGCCTGGCTTTACCCATTTGCAGAAGGCGCAGCCTATCACACTGGCGCATCATATGGGGGCGTATTTTGAGATGTTCAAACGCGACAGGCAGCGGCTTGACGACATTTATAATAGAATGAATTACTGTCCACTTGGCTCAGGCGCCCTGGCGGGAACGACCTATCCGCTGGACAGGGAGTACACTGCGCAGCTGCTTGAATTTAAGGGGGCGACGCTGAACAGTATGGATTCCGTGGCGGACAGGGATTATGTGATCGAACTGTTATCCGCGCTGTCCACGATTATGATGCATCTGAGCCGTTTCAGCGAGGAGATTATCATATGGAATTCCAATGAGTACCGTTTCGTGGAGATTGACGACGCGTACTCAACCGGAAGCAGCATCATGCCGCAGAAA
Source organism: Lachnospiraceae bacterium (assembly GCA_009774245.1). Taxonomy (GTDB): domain Bacteria; phylum Bacillota; class Clostridia; order Lachnospirales; family Lachnospiraceae; genus COE1. Next base: position 3,839 of record VSNM01000167.1, read on the forward strand.
AAGAATCCCGATATCGCGGAGCTGGTGCGGGGCAAGACCGGGCGGGTATATGGCGCGCTGGTGTCGATTCTGACTACAATGAAGGGAATCCCGCTCGCATACAATAAGGATATGCAGGAGGACAAGGAACTGACCTTCGATGCGATCGATACCGTCAAGGGGTGTGTAGCGCTGTTTACAGGCATGCTCCAAACCATGAAGTTCAACAAAGAGATCATGAGGACAAGTGCCATGAAAGGGTTCACCAACGCGACAGACGCAGCGGATTATCTGGTGAATCATGGAGTGACGTTCCGGGACGCGCATGGTATCATCGGGCGGCTTGTGCTGTATTGTATTGAGAAGGATAAGGCGATCGACGAGCTGTCCCTCGAGGAGTTAAAGGCGATCAGTCCCGTGTTCGAGGAGGACGTATATGATGCGGTCAGCCTGGAGACCTGTGTCAATAAGCGCACGACAATCGGCGCGCCGGGGCCGGAGGCGATGCGGGAGGTTATACATATTAATAAGGAATATTTGAGTTGAATTGATTATAATAGTGGAATATGAGGATGAGATGATATGACTGTCAATGAAAAAATGGAACTTGTAATCAATCTGGCAGAAAAAGCACTGGCAAAAAATGAATTACCGATAGCGTGTATTATATTTCATGGCGACACAATAATGGCGCAAAGTCATACGTCGGAAAGTGAAGATAAAAGGCTGTTGGTTCACGCGGAGCTAAATGCCCTGATGGAACTGGATAAGAAAAAAATAAGCGCGAAAGAAAAAATGCAAATGGAGCTGTTCACGAACCTAGAGCCCTGTATGATGTGTTTTGGGGCGTCCATATCATCGTTTATTGGCAGAATATATTATTCGCTTGCTGCACCTTCTGACGGCGCAGCGAAGTGGGCTGCGGAAACATGGAGCGAATACCATACTGAATCAGCTTTTCATCCTCCGGTTGTGATGTCTGGAATCTTAGAAAATGAGAGCAGGGCGTTATTCAAAAGATATATCGATATTCATAAAGAAAGTCCTATGACGGAGTGGGCGAAAACGATTATTGGGCAGGGGATATAAAAAAGAAGCAAGTAACCCACTCAAGACTATCAAGTAGCCAAATAGTACAAAACTGCTTCTCCTGCAAGATTGGAGAAATAGACAAGCAAGATGTGTCATTTATTTTTCTACAGTTCCTTAGTCTACAAGGGGGAAATAAGATCGGCAGGCTTTAGGAGGAGTGAATGAGCAAAGCGCATAAGGAAAAGAAATGAATTATACAATTCGTGAATTAGAAGTATTTTCAGTTATTGGGCAGGAAGTAGAGCTTACC
>VSNM01000168.1 GCA_009774245.1 Lachnospiraceae bacterium
TGGATTTTTTCAAGCGGCGCAAGCCGCAAAAAGGCGGGCTTGGGGTGGCAACCCCAACAAGATTCCCGCAGGACAAAATGAGCCGATAGGCGAAATTTGGTACTGTGGTAGAATCTTGCTCTAAGAAAACAGCGTAAATTTCCCCCTCTACTCCTTACTACGCAGAGAAATGCAAATATGGCAAGGTTTTGGGAAACTTTTTGATAAAACTTTTCGACAAAGTTGGAAAATCAGCGCGTTTTTTGGCGCAAAAAAAACAGGAAACCTTTTCTTGATTTCCTGCTTTCTGACTGCCTAAAATGGCGGCGGTTATTCGGTTGTCATTCCCCGGAAGCAAACTTGTAGCCTATGCCTAAAGCGGTCTTTATGTAGGTGGGGGGTTTGCTGTCCGGCTCTATCTTTTTCCGCAGATTGCATATCACACTGGCAACGCTTGACTGGCAGCTTTCGCTTTCCATGCTCCACACGGATTCAAAGATTTGCGACTTTGTGAATACCCGCCCCGGACTGGCGGCAAGGTAGCAGAGTGCGCCGTATTCCAAACGTGTGAGGTATATGTCTGCCCCGTCTTTTAATACCCGGCGTTGATGCAGTCTTATTTCCAATCCCGGAAAAACCAGTGTGGGGGATTACGGCGGCTGTATGGCTTCCAGCGGTATCATATCGGCAAGGGCGGCTATGGCTTTCTCAACCGCTTTTTCTTCTGTATCTTTGAATGTAAGTATGATTATTTTACCGACAAATCTCACCCCCTGTCATGTAGTCTTTCTGTCACATAGGACATTGCATTTTCATGTAAATCGTTTATACTTTTATTCTGCTGTTTGCGGAAAATCCAAACAGATACTTAATACATTGTTGTGATATTGTGCTGTAATAGTTCCCTGCATTTGTTCAACCAATGTTTTTGCGATAGCTAACCCTAACCCTGTTGAGTTCCTTGCTGTTTCCACAGAAAAGAAGCGGTTAAACAGTTTTCCAACCTGTACATCATTTAGATTTTTCGCTGTATTTAAGAAAATGATTTCCCCATTTTCGAACAGCGAAACATTCAAATCACCGTCGCTGTACTTCACCGCATTATTCAGAATATTGTTCAATACACGCAGGAAAGCAGTTCTGTTCAAAGTACGCATAATCTTTTTTTCAGTAATGTCTATTTGCGGAGTAATGCCACGTTTCGTCAATGCAGCATAAAATGATACAATACTTTGTTCTAATATATCATTCACACATAAAGGCTCTAACTGCATAGGCTCCTGCGCCGACATGATAATCGAATAGCGGAACAATTCTTCCGTTAATTGCTTTAATACTTCTGCACGGTTTTGAATAGCCATGACATAATGAGTGGCTTTTTCGGACTTTTCTTCACCCCGGAGTAAGTCCAAATATCCACAAATAGCAGTTAAGGGTGTCCGCAAATCATGGGAAATATTCGTTACGACATCTTTCAGCTCCCTGTCTCCGTCAAGGTATCGTCTGCGTTGTCTGCGGAGCAGCCGAAGCTGCTTGTTTAGGTCGGATGCCAGCAGTCGCATCTGCCTGTCGCTGGAAGATATAGAAATAAGGGTATTCGTATCTGTTTTCAGCCAGTCCGCAAGCTGTACCCGTATTTCTGCCATGCCCACTTTCAGCGTATGAATTTTCACGCAGAGAATCAGAACAATGAAAGACAGAATACTGCACAAAACCCACGGTAAAAGCATGAACATACCTCCCCTATCTCAAATCTTTCCTACGGAACAGCATCATTCCACAGCCGCATGATAAAACAATCCATGCCAATGAAGCCAAAAACATCTCCATATAGCTGGCGTGTTCAATCAAATACCATTCACTAAGCTGCAAGGACTGTCCTCCCGGTATGACTTCAAAAGCAATTTCATAAATTCGCCGCTCTGTCCCCTCTAAATAATCGGGATTACGAATCCATTCTGAATGACTTCCATCGTCAATTTCACCTATCCCCAAGGACGCATCTGGAATATAATAATACTCTGTTTCGTCCAACCGATTTCCAATGACAATGCCAGAAAACAACTGCACAAATGAAAGTAAAATACAGACAACTGCTACAACAGTATGGTTCGGGATTACCATGGCAAAGAAACAATAAACTGTCGTATAAGCCGCACTTAAAGCGAACACACAAATTCCTTGCAAAAGAATCTCTGAAAGTGCAGTGTGGAAAAAACCCAAAAATGGAACGCCAACCAAAAGCGAAGAAATCAGACACCCCATGCACATAATCCATCCCGCAATAATACAAGTAAATATGTTTGCAAGATAAATGTCTGAACGGTCATAACCTGAAACAATTTTATTTCTGATTGTGCCATACTCATATTCAGCGCCTACAAAAAGACTGATAAAAATGGAAAGGACAATGCCGATTACCAATGCCTGTATCCAAAATGCTTCCTCTAAATAATGTAATTCTACTGTATCTTGAATGATACTGATTTTTTGTATAATACAAAAAACATTCAATACCAAAAAACCAAACCAAAATACTTTATTTTTCAAAAGCCTTGCTAAATTAGCCTTTAAAAGTTTAATCATGTTTTTCACCTCCAACAAGACTGATATAAAAACTTTCCAAACTTTCGGCGTGTTCCTGCATTGAAATCACGTCACAATTTTCTTTTGCCAGTTCAGAAATCAACAGAGACGCTTTCACTTTTGTAAACACGTTGGCAGTCGTATCGGACAAAATCTTATACTCGATGTTCATCCGGTCCAGTACACAGGCAAGTGCTTTTGTGCTGCTCACTTCCATAAATACACATTTCCTGCAGGCGGCTTCCAAGTCCGCCGCACTTATTTCTTTGACAATGGTACCATTATCAATAAAGCCGTAGTGCGTTGCCAGTTTTGCCAGTTCGTCGAGAATGTGGCTGGAAATCAATACCGTTATCTGATGTTCACGGTTAAGTCTCAAAATCAATTCCCGCATTTCAACTATGCCTTGCGGATCAAGACCATTTACCGGCTCGTCTAGCACAAGAAAGTCGGGATCACCGCAAAGCGCAACTGCAATCCCCAGCCGCTGCCGCATACCAAGGGAAAATTTCTTCGCTTTCTTTTTTCCGGTATTTTCAAGACCAACCAGCTTCAACAACTCTGCCAGACCGTCAAAAGAGGGCAGTCCGAGGATACGGTATTGCGTCTTTAGATTTTCTTCCGCCGTCATATCAAGATAAATGGACGGCGTTTCTACAACAGCCCCCATTCTCTTGCGTGATTTGTTAATTTCCTTATCTGTACTTTTCCTTCCATACAGCGTATATTCGCCGAAAGTGGCAGTCTGCAATCCGCAGATTAAGCGTATCAGCGTTGTTTTACCGGCACCGTTTTTCCCAACAAAACCATAGATAGCCCCTTTGGGAATATGCATGGAAACAGCGTTCAATGCTTTAAATGTTCCATACTCTTTAGACAGGGCATTTGTAGTCAGGATATAATCCATAAGTTGAGCCTCCTTTTTGTCTTTTACTGGCATTGTAGCAGGAAATAGTTGAGAAAACGGTTGAGAAAATAGTTAAGATTTCGTTGAGATTTATTCCGACTTCAATCTAAATCCAATACCCCATACCGCATCTATATATTCTTTCCCGCCAATATTCCGCAGTTTTTTTCGCAAGTGGCTGATATGCGTTTTTAATGAACTGTCCGTACAATCGGGAGTATCCCCGCTAATGCGTTCAAGCAGTACAGACTTTGCTATTACTTGTGACGGGTTCTGCATGAGAATTTTTAAGATTGCATATTCTGTCCTCGTTAAATTTGTTCCCTGCTGTCCGACAAAGACTTCATGTGTCATCATGTCCAACCGCAGATTATCAAAAGACAGAATGGAATCAACCGAAGCTGCACCATTTCGGAGTGCAACCGTAATTCTTGCAAGCAGTTCTTTCATTTCAAAAGGTTTTGTAATATAGTCTGCTGCACCACCAAGCAAAAGAACAACCTTATCGTCCACATCAATCTTTGCACTAACAATAATTACGGGTATACCCTTTATTTGTGGCAGCACTTCTTCACCGGAAAGCCCAGGAAGCATTAAATCAAGCAGAATAAGGTCAGGTTTTGACGCAGACAGCACATATAATGCTTCTGTTCCCGAATAAGCCCGTGATATCAGATAGCCCTCTTTTACAAGTGCTTCTTCAATGATATTCCCAATATGAATATCATCATCAATAATCAAAATATGCTTCATTTCAAATTCCCCCGCTTTTCTTTTAATCTTCCGTCTATGGGTTTATCAGCGTCCTTTGGTATTAACCAGACTGTTCCCATTTTTTCTGCCCCCGCAATTCGTCCGGCAGAACAGTAATAATTTATCATACGGGGAGAGATACCCCATTTTTCTCCTGCCTGTTTAAGCGTCATGTAATCCATAATGCACCTCCGATATAATATTCTATATTATATTTCGTTTTCTCGAAGAATACAAGTGTAGCAACCGAACACTATACGAATTATTTTGCAGAAATTATATAAATATGCGCAAACAGAGCGCGGAATGAGGGGGATTCCGTAGTAGTCGGCACTGTGCGTAATGTGCATAACTTGCTATCTTATGGAGTTGTGGGAAAGTCTGTTTGCAGAATGTGGGAAAGCTGCACTTTAGCTTTTCCACATTCTGTGAACGGACTTTTCCATGATGCAATAGCCTGTTATGCACATTTCCATGACGCAAAGCCCTTATAAATCGTCCCCGTCTATCTCGTAGAGGTCAAAGGGTTCTTCCGGCTTGATAGCTGCCGAGCGGCGTTTTAGGTACTTCTCAATGTCAAACTCGTTTTTCTTGTCAAAGTCGGAGAGGAATTTACCCGCCGCTACCACCCCGGCTACGAGTGCAAGTGGGCGGCGAACACCGTGGTACATATCCTTGAAAACCGGGAATACACGGGCTGCCTTGTGAACTTCAA
>VSNM01000169.1 GCA_009774245.1 Lachnospiraceae bacterium
CCATCTTCCCCTACTCGCGCGCCGGACGCGGGCAGCCTTAGCTGCATATTTCCTTTCCGCGTCCGTGTGCATAAAAACGGCGCGATCTATATGTAATCGTCCCTCATTTTCCATTATAATACAGTTTTATAATTTTTCCAAACAATTACAGAAAAAGATTGTTCAAAAAAGCTAAAACCATGCTATAATCCTATATAGAGGCAGGCGCAATGCCCCTCAACAAATGGAAATCTATCGAAACGGAGTGGATTACAAGATGAAAACAGACGGTTATACCTACATATCAAACCGCATCAAAGAATTTTACCCCGGGCAGGAAGGATTGTACTATGCATCAATCTTGCCATGGCGACTCGGCGGCAAAGACCCACTGGACGCCGTTGAAATCTGGGAAAGCGAAAAGGGCTGTCCGCACTGGCTCTACGTCACCTATGGATTTACGGATTTGTACCCTGATGATGAGGACTCGGAGGACGACGACGACAACACCACTGACAACGGCAACGAGAACTGCAATGAAAATGATACCATGGATACTGAAAATGATTCTGACGACAGCGACAACCCTGTAAGCGGATTTGGTTTCGAGCTCACCTTCCGCCTAAAACGCGGAAACGAGGACACGCCGCCCATCTGGCCGATGAACCTCCTGCAGAATCTGGCGCGATACGTCTTTTCGACAGGCAACACCTTTGACTCCGGCCACTACCTAAACGCAAATGGTCCGATCGCCCTGGAAACTGATACCCAGCTGACCTGTCTTGGCTTTTTGACAGATCCGGAACTTGGCACCATCAACACTGTAAACGGCTCCATGATATTTCTGGAAGCCATTGGCATCACAGAAGATGAACTTAATTCCATGATGTGCTGGAACGGGGAAAACTTTTTAAATGAACTTCTCAAATATGTCCCCTATGGAATCTCGGATTTATCCAGATCATCACTGATGAGCCGGCCGGAATTCCGATATGCCTGGGAGCAGGGCGTAGCGCGCGACGGCTCCTCCACCAGTTTATTATACCTGTCAGAGCTTACTGCCAGTCTGGATACCAACAAAGGCTATCTGCAGCTCGGCGCAGGCCACATCGACCAGATAGTAACACTGCTCCGGGCAAGGATCGGAAAAGACAGACCATTCGCCCTGCAGTGCAATGACACGGTCGTCTGTTTCGAGTGCGCACAGCAGCCAGCGATCGACACAGACAACGATGCCATCATTCTCTCACTGGCACAGGAAAACCTCGATGAAATCTGCATGCTCTTAAAACCGCATGTCGGCACATATCTTATGAAAACAATGCCGCTTACCATAGAGGTGGTTCCGACATATATCCGCGACCAGGATGGGGCGGTCGTCCAGACAATAGAATAGTTGGCAAAGGTTATTTTATGCACAGAGGAGGGCTAGACAGCCCCCCTCCACGCTTCTATTTGTCGTTACATTTTTCAAAAATCATCAATCACCGGCACATCCTCCTCAAAGGTTTCTTCCCCAAGCTCGTTGATGGTGGTATCGCCCGCCTTTCCATACTGATAGAGCTGGTCTAAGAACTCGATCGCCGCGCGGATCTTGGTGCGCAGCAGATAACCGCCCGCCTGGGTGGATGCCGCCAGCGACGCGGCCGACAGATTTGGCGTCCACCCGTAGGCTTTGCCGTGAAAATCCTGTATCTTGCACAGTACCTCGCTGATCTCCTCCTTCGTCAGGGGCAGCAGCTGGGGCGCCTTTGTCAGCAGATCCAGGACAGACCTGATAGGCTCCGGCTCCTCTGGAAAGACCTCCTCGAGATTCTCATACTCATGTTTTCCCTCGATGACATCCTCCACATAGGAAGCGCTGAGTGCAAAGATGCTGAACGTCGATTCCGGGCACTGGTTCGGCATGAGGAACTTTGCCATATTCCTGTATGCGTTCAAACGCGCCTTCTTGCCAAGGCGCCCCATAAGCTCTGTCTCATCAACCAATATTACCCATCCATGATATCCCATCTGCGTGAACAGATGACTCATAAAAGAGATGTAATCCCCGCAATGCTTTGTCTTGGTGAAATTGACATTGTACTTCACAGGCTCATTAAAAATGCGCCGGTAAATCTTCTTGAGTGGTGCGTTCGCGACAAAATCCCCCTCTAAGTCAGCCTGCAGGAGAAACTTCTCGTCCGGATCCTCCGTGTTGAGGTATGAACGAAACAGATAATACAGCTTATCGGTCTCTAACTGTTTCGCAGCATACAGACACATCTCATTTGCAATCGGACTTTTCGCGGAAATCTTGTCCACTTCATGCATAAATCCCGGCTGCTCGCGCTTGGGAAGATAGGTGTTTTGTATCAATTTCTGGTACACCAGATAGAGCTTGTCCATCGGCGTCTCCTTGCTCAGTGACAGATAGGAGACCACCATCTCATTGGAGTGGGCAAGACTGAATACGGTATTGAGCAGGTGCGTCTTGCCTTCCCCGTACTTACCACAGATCACCATGCCGCTCGACTTTCCCTGCTCGCACACCTGATCGAGTCGTTCTGATATTTCCTTCATGATCTTTGGGCGCGCCTCCGAAAAATACTGCCCCACGGCGCGGGAGGGCACGCCTGAGCGCAATGCTTCGATCATATGTCTCGCTTCTATATCATACGCTATATCATCTGTATCATACATCTGTATCCACCCCCTGCATCGTCATCCAAACCAGCTGCGGAATGCCCACTGCTCCCATGCGTGCACGCTCTATCAGCTGGCGCGCCGCCTCCTGGTTCAATGGTTCATGGACTGTGTTGTCCTGCACGTTTGCCATACGCTCAGACATCGCCACGATCACGTCCGGCGTGTACTCCTGCGCTGCCAGCCGGTCCATGTCAATCATGTCCGCAAAACGGTTGAACCGCTCCCCCACAATCTCATTCTGAATCCGCATCCACAGCGCCTGATACGATTTCACTCCGGCATTTTCATTGTCGAGCAGTTCACGGTCAAACGCATACACAAACATGATATTTCGCATGCTGTCAATGTCATCGATCAGCTGACGGATACTCTCATATGTATCCTCCCGCTTCACTTTCGTATAGTGAACAGGCTCCAGACTGGAACGGCTGATCAGAATCTCCATGTCGTCAACCGTGACAAACAGGCCGGAATACCCGCCCATATGCACCAGCTCGGCCAGGGAGCGGAGCATATGCCTTGCATTGTATTTCGTAATCCGGCTGGGATAAAAATCCAGTGCGCGCAGCTGGGACAATTTGATGGAACGGTCACCCTCGAGCCACGCAAGGAGCAGTTCCTTGTTCTGTTCCTCCAATACAGGATATCCCAGAATACTCCCTGTAAGCATACTGCACGCCAGTGCAAAATTATTGTCCATCAGAGGATTGTCCAGAAAAAGTTTTCGCAACAGGGCGCGAATCTCCCGTTTGGTGATCGCATCGCTCGAATCATTCTGCGAGAGATAGTCGATGAAGCGCATTTCGTCCGGAATATCCTGATAGTGAAATCCCATCTGTTCGATTAACTGATGGCTGACCGCCTCCAGACACCCCATGATGTCACACTGCCTGAGAATCTCCACATAAATATCCTTAAAATCATGGAGCCAGATCTCCTTTGCTGAGAACCGGGCGGTCTTGTAATTCTCCTTTTTGGCTGCCGCTGTCATCAGCCCGAGAAAATGTGTCTTCCCGCTTCCCTGACGCCCTGTCACAAACTTGATCTTACTGCCGCCATTTTTAATATATTCCTGAAGATATTTTTCCTGCCAGAACTCCGTGAGAAACGAAACGCCGCAATCAGCATTTTCTATTAATTCTTCCGCCATAGCGCTTCCCCCTAATCTTCTGCCTGCTCATAAAAAAGAATCGTCGCAAGGAACTGTTCCTTTCCGTTCCTGTCCAGTATACGGATTCCCTTCCCTGCAACCCGGCTGGGGCCAAACTGGAACCTCCTACCGTTTTTCGTCTCCTCCACATCGGAAATATACAGTCTTGCCAGATCAAACGCAAAGCTCTGCTGGTCATAATCCCTCCTGAAACGGCTCATCGGTGCCAGAAACTTGTACAGATTCGACAGGTAAATATCCGACTGCTTTTGTCTGCCCAGTTTTAAGACAGCCAGATCATAAGCGTCCGCCAGCTCTGTGGCAAAAGCGGCGGCATTAAACGATGCCTTGTTGAGTTTCTCCTGCCCGTTTTTAACAATGTCCACAAAACTTCCCGGACGCATGCACTGCACCTTCTTGCGGTCCAGATAGACATCCTGATTCTCCACATCCAGTCTCACACGGTAAGGAAACATCTCAAAGACCGGAAATTCCCCGCGGACATCCACACCCTTCTCCGCGCAGGCTGCAAGCATCTGCTCCGCATATTCTCCGCTCTCAAAATATCCCCTGGCATCAAATCCGTCCGCCGCGGTCTTCATGGCGTCGACAGACTCCGAAACTGCCGCCACGGTCTGCGCCATCGCCGCCAGATCTTTGGCAAGATTCTTGACATCGCCGCCCTCAAGCTCACGGCTGACGGCCTTAAACAGCTTCTGCAGGGAGGCAAGCCCGTCCTTCACATTTTTCTGCTGCGGCTGTAGATCCTGGTAAAAGTCTTCGTAATTCATTTGTTCTCCTATCCATGCGCCTCCTATGTGCCCCGACACGCGTCCGTCAACACAATGACACACATTCCATTTAAAATTTATCCAGTAACTCCGTGTGCAAACTTCGCCTTTCCAGTATGTGCCCTTCTAGAGCGTGTTTGAGAAATGCTCTAGCCCCCGGAAAATCCTTCCATTTATCACAAACTATAAAAAGTATATCTGAAGCAGAACATTTTTTCAACATAATGTTTGAAATATGTGCCGATTTTGATATAATGATTAGGGTGTCAAAAGGTCTGAATTTCCCTTGCAGGCTAATTTTCCCAATCTTGCACCACAATATCTAT
>VSNM01000017.1 GCA_009774245.1 Lachnospiraceae bacterium
GTATCTGCAATTTTCAAGGTTCAATTGAGCCTAGTTTTTTGGTTCAGTTTTTCATAGATTACTTGACACTACCAAAACATAGATAATTCCTCATATTTATTGTGCTTTTTCCATAAATGTAATAACATTTCAAAACATTATCGCCTGAAATTGCATTTAGCTTTCTCCAAAGTCTTGAACATTGAAAATATTTTACTGACAGCCTCCAAATAGTCAGATGCTAATACCAATCCTATTTCGTCAAACAAAATTGATATTTCCGGATTTGTATCTTCTGTGGATTTAGCTGCTGCATCTAAAAATTGTTTAAATAACTCTTTTATTCTTTGCCTGTCACTTATTTTCTGCTCTTCTGTCGTTAAATAATTTTTTTCATTCCCGGACAATCCGCAATCATTAATGTCATAATATTGCACTAACTGCTCTTGAATTGCCTGATAATTTGCATACCATTGCTTTGCATTTTTTTGATATCTGAAAATAGATTGAGGAATATTTATTACAAAATCCTGTACATACTCTGAATAATGATTCATTGGTATTCTTCTCAAAAAACAGATATCTCTACTATTACAATTATAACAAGGACGAAATTCCAAGAGATTCTTATACATGTTACTTCTTTCCCCCTTACTTTTTATTTGATTAATAACTCCAACACCAATATAGCATAGGACATTTTTTTATATTTGTTATGACCTTTCGCCATCAATGGATAAACAAAAAAAGATACTCCCAATCATCGGGCTGAGTCGATGGTCGGGAGTGTTTGCTATTTCTTAGGCTTAAACTTTGCGCTATATGCCTTTACATCTTCATCATCCGTAAGCCATCCATATCTTTGAAGGAAATCAAGCTTTTTTTCATCCGTATCGTAATGTTCCTCCTCTCTTTTTCCTGAAATGCGTTCATTTTCCTTGCCATTAAAGAATCTTTCCGATTCTCCTTGCCGATATGAAACCGGCTCGCCGTCTTTTATATACTTTCCACAGTAAACATTCTTGTAGCCGCGATATACCCTTTCATCACCGACTATTCCATCAAGAACTCCACTGGCAAGTTTGGCCAGCAATCCTTTTTCTTCATTCGTTTTTCTCATGCTGCAAGCCCTCCTGTTCTGTATGCTTCGACCCAAGTCTGTCCTGGAAGAAGATCATAGCCGTGTTCTGCCGCAGTAGCGATCTTTTCCACTGATGCTTTCCATCCCTCCGGCAAATTTCGAAGATGTTCGGCAACATCATGTGGTATCCTATCAGCTGTCACAATATTGATCTCCACGCTATCCTTTACTGGTGTTACTTCTGTAATAGGCATCTGTTTTTTTACATGTATCGTCTCCGGCGTTTTCTCAACCAATTTTCTAAGGGATGACCAGGCTTCCTCCAGTGCCTTGTGATTCTTGATACCAACAATTACCGCGATTATAGCGGCTATACTTACACCAGCTATAATTAGTTCCTTCTTATGTTTCTTGATCCAGTCCAAAAATGTTTTTTTCTCTTTTTCCATAAGCTGACCTCCTGTTTTCATGCGAACCTCCCATCCGAGGCAAGTTGAGATTATTTACAGTTACATTTTCCCTTGACGTCTTAGAGTAATTTTATTATACTTCTTTTTATAGGAACCGTAAAGTAATTTTATATATTTTCATTTTACTTTTTAAGTAACAAAGGAGGTATCTATGACATACAATACAGAAAAAATAGGTAAGACAATTTTGGACGAAAGAACCAAGCTCAAATTGTCTCAAATGGAACTCGGGAAAAAAATTGGTATCATAGGTAAGCAGATATCAAATTATGAAAAAGGGAAACTTAGACCACCAATTGATGTAATGCTTAATTTGTGTAATGTGTTTCAATGTGAACTGGGTTATCTCCTTGGTGAGCCCGATTATTCTGAAGGCACAAAATTAGAGACTGCCATAACAACGACCACAGGTCTGAGTGCTAATGCCCTTAATAACATCAGGACAATTACAGGAACAGAGAAATCCTGCTTGAATTTTGGATATGAGTCAGATTCTTATCGTTCCATCCTTAATTCATTATTTTCATCTCCACAATTCATTAGCTTCATTGAATGTTTGCACGATTTGGATACCGCAGTATCTGATTCAAAAAATGTTTTTACTGAATTAGAAAATAAGATTGGGAAAGAGCGTTTAGACGAAGCATTTACTTTTTACAACAACCCAACAGATTATGAACGTAATCCTAACGCTCCAAAGCTAAAGCCTGAGCAATATGAAGCAATGGGTATGATAGATTCTGCCATAGACAAACAATACGATCTTAGTTACAAAATTAAGATAGCACGTTATGAATTACACGAAGCATTCGAAACCTTAATTGAAAGTCTTTATCCCCGCAAGGAATAAAATAAGCTGGGATAATCCCGACTTTCAAGGGCAGGCTCGCTCCGAGCCTGCTTTATGTCAAAACAAGCCTACTATACATATTTTAATTTTTCCCCTGTTTTTTTCGTATCAATCTCATAGCCTTAAAATCGATAAAATGAATATCCTCCAGATTCAGCTTCGCATACTCTTTATGTATCTCATCAAGCCTTTCCTGCACTTTGGGCTCCTGCTCTGCCTCGTCAAGATAGTATTTCCACTTGGATTTCAACAAATCATTGGGATGCCCCTCTATCCACAGCCGACCGAGACTATTCTCCACCATATAGCGCACAATCCAGTCCGGTGTAAAGAGCTGTGTTACCGCAGGAATCTCTTCTTTTGTAATCTTACCGTTCTTTGCAAAAGCTTCATTCTTAGGCTCAGTATTGTAATACTGATACAGCCAGCCGATAATCTCCACCTGTCCGCCTTTTTCAATATTAAAGTCATCCTCTGCTATGTCATTTACCAGATGAGAAACAACACCCTCCTTATCAATCACAGAAATATTCAGCAAAAGCTCCGTATAATCTGCCGTCTTTTCAAAAAGCGTTGGAAGTATCTCATTTAACGCGTTACATTGTTTAATGAATAACAGCCGGAAACATTCGTCCAGATGATTCTCGTTCTTTAACTGCACAATATCCTGTTTCTCTTTATCTGTAAATGTCAAATCCACATCAAAAGGAGTCGTCACAAGATCCGGCTCCATCTTGCCACTTTCTGAAGATAATACGCGAATATGAGACGGAAGATAGTCGTTAACTTCCATAAAGCGAGTCGCAATCAGGCGGTTAAACCAAGTGTATGCCACGCTTTCCATAATGTACTTATATGCAGTCTGATAGTTTGTCTCATTTGTTTTCTGGTTGATAACATTACAAGACTCTTGCGCTGTTTAATCGCCTCTCCCATAATCACATAAGGCTCCATAGTTCCAATATCATAAAACTCCGTCTCTTTCGTAGACTGTGGCAATGCAGGATATATCCCATTAGCTGTTATCCCCATAAGCCCTGCCCTATACTGTATATCTGAAACCAACTTATTTCTCGCCCAGATTGCGAAGTTCCTGATAGCGCTTTTGTTCATACTCTCACTCCTTGATATTAATTCAATTTTACGCCAATGCTGCTATCATTGTTTGCAAATACCAAATCAAAATACCTGCATAAGGCGTTTTAGAATCTTTTTCATCCATAAATGCATTCAACATTTCTGTGCAATAGCTATGTAAATATTCTTCTTCAACTTTTCCAATCTCATTAATTAATGCATCTAAAGCAGCCTTCCGCTCGGTTATCAAGGGGGCAGATGTACAGTTTAGATTCAATGTGTTCACTAAGTCAAACTGTACATCTGAATCTGATGCATCTATTCTACCATCTAAAGTATAAAAAATCGTCTGCAAAGTTTCTTTTTTACATGGATTTATTTTCCGAAATTGAGTACTTCCACGATGCTTATCACAGGTCAGATCGTCCTTTGTTCTGATTCTGCGAACACCTTTTGTACGCTTTTTTACATTGCCGTGGCAGACTGCAAACAAGTTATTGTAATCCAAGGCCAGTTCTGCATTTCCCCTATCCAATGAATCAATAGGAATAAAATGCTCTATGGTCGTTCCCGCTATACCCGGATCTTTATCCTCCCTTGGAATTTTACTCATACAATACACGCAAAGCTGTCCCTGCTCATGCCGCAGACTCTCAATTACCTGTGCTTTCAATGGATTCTTCAACTCCGCAAACATCTCTTTGGGCGAAAGTTCACTCAACATAGAATCTTCCCTTAGTTCTTTCAATCCTTCCGGTTCAGTTCCTTTTTTTATTTCAATCATTTCTGCCCTCCCCGGATTCTTTCCAGTTTCAATTTTACTCTGTCAGCAGCGACCTCCTTATCGTGATAATCTCTCTTTCCATCAATTTCGTCCAATATCTTTTCCGCATCATCATATTTCCTGTCATTCAACAGCGAATCGAACTAATTAAAGAGATCCGCAATGACAGGATTGCGTTCGGATACCCCCATAATATCCCTCAAAATAGAATTTGCATCATTTCCATAAATTTCTACATTTGCATCTATCACTTCATAATTCTTCAATATCACAAGGTTCTCGCTTTTTGCACTGCTGATGACAGCTGGTGCATGGGTTGTTACAATAAACTGCACTCTTGGAAAAATCTCCTGCAAATCTCCCAGAATCCGATGCTGCCATGCCGGGTGCAAATGTAAATCCACCTCATCAATCAGAATTATCCCATCTGTTTGTTCGATCACATTCATTCCCAATTGCGGATTTAACACAGCCATCCGATAAGCAATGTCTGCAATCAGACTGACTGTATTTTTATAACCGTCACTCATCTGTGACAACGGAATACTCATTCGAAGATTATCCTCATTGATATAGAGGCACTCAATTTCATTGGTATCCAGATTATAGTTAAAAGTAACCCCCCTGTATCCTAAAATACACTCACAACATTTTGTCATTGCCCTATATACAACCAACAGTTCCATAAACTCCCGCAATTC
This sequence comes from Lachnospiraceae bacterium, assembly GCA_009774245.1. Lineage (GTDB taxonomy): Bacteria > Bacillota > Clostridia > Lachnospirales > Lachnospiraceae > COE1. The sequence continues at coordinate 4,943 of VSNM01000017.1, forward strand.
TTCTGATTTTTTCTGCATTCTTTGAAGGGTTTTCCTTTTAAACCAGTTCATCATCAGTTTAATGTTAGCGGTTCCATCCAGACTGTCAATGTAACCATTTGTTTTTGTACTGTCCTTAAAAGTATCCATTTTTTTCTCTCTATGATAATCCCACAAACGTCTGGTACTATAATATGCAATGATTGGAAGCACCAGCGTCGAATCCCCCTCCCGCAGACGCTTTTGGTAACTCCTTGCAATATCAATCATATCCTTTGCATCTTTTATAACCGTCCGTCCATTTTCCCCCAATAAAGCACGCTTCCATATAATCGTTTGTCCATCCATATCACCCATAGCCGTTATCTCTACAGGATACTGTGGTTGAACATCTTCAGACTCTCCCATTAAATATGTTTTTAGCCTAGCATCAGTCTTATTAATACTTATACCACCCAGACCATCCAATCCGGTAAACATTGTTCCCAAAGAGACAGCCAGCCCTTCAAGAATAGACGTTTTTCCAGAACCGTTATCTCCAACAATTACTGTTAGTTTTTCATGAAAAGTCATTTCGATATCTTCAAAACATCTGTAGTTTTTAAGAGCTATACTTTTAATAATCATTTTATTTCTCTCCATTTTTATTGCTATCACCCTTATTTTTGCCAAATATCCTGTCTAAAAATACGTTAAACAAATTGTTCATTATTTTATAATCAAAACTCCACATTTACAATGTCATTTCCATCCAGTTCTTTTAACAGTGATTTTTTTAACTGATTCACACACTTCTCAACATCCTCCGCGCTCTCTATGCGCCATGACAAAGTATGGGTAACATTCTTAATGGTAACATTCTTGGTTTTCTTAACCGGCACTTTTATTGTCATATCGACAGCTTCGCCGTCCTGTTTCTTCTTTTTCTCTTGCTCCTGCGCCTTTTTCTTTGCAAGATCCGCATCTATCGCATCCATTTCATTTAATAAACGGATTTTCAACGCTTCCGCTTTATCTGCATAGCTTCTGAGAACGGAAACATTGTTGCACCTTTCAGCGCCATTGCTGATTTCCATAAAAAGTTCAATATATTTCGGTTTCTTAATTGCCCTCATTCGGGCGACAACATTTTCAAGTTCTTCATCCACAATATATGTCTTACTGTCATCATAGATTTCAAGCATATCCAATGCTCTCATAAAAATCTATTGCTGTTCCCCGCCAAAGAACATCTTAACAGGTTCATAGTCCTCGGAAAGTCTCATAAATTCAATCCATTTTCAATTATGGTTTATGCGATCTCATTAACCTCTCTGGTATATTTAATGAATTCCGCCACTGGCACCGGTCTGGAATAAAAATATCCCTGCATGTAGTCGCAGCCCAGCTCCCTGAGCGTACTCATCTGCTCCTCGTTCTCCACGCCCTCCGCGACAAGTTTCCTGCGCACGTCGTGAAACATCGAGATCAGGTTCTTGATCGTGACAAAACTGTCGCGGTCCGTGAAGGCCGCCCAGACAATGCTCTTGTCCAGCTTGATCACATTGACCGGATACTCCAGCACGCGCACCAGGTTGGAGTACCCTGTACCATAATCGTCCAGCGAGAATGTAAATCCCAATTTCTTGATGTCAAGGAGCTGTTCCTTCAAACGATGCTCATCAAAATTGGTCGCCGTCTCGGTGATCTCCAGATTGATGCGCCTGGGATCAATGTCGTATTTCTGGATATAGTACTGCAGCTTCTCCGTCAGGTTCTTGTCCATGCACTGCATCACTGACAGGTTCATCTCGATAAACTCCATCCCCATCGCCACAATGTCATTCTCCTTGACAAAGCGGAATACACTGTCGATGACAAATTCGCTGATCTCCAGAATCTTGCCGTTATTTTCAGAGATCGGAATAAAATCCTCTGGCGACACAAACCCATAAGTCTGTCCTTTAGACGAATCAGCGCCTCGGCGGAAACTACCCGGCCTGTCTGTGTGGAAATGATCGGTTGATAGTACATCTCAAACTCATGCTCCACAAGCGCACGCTTGATGGCGTCCTCAATGTTGCGATACTTCTGCAGCTCATTGATACCGAAGCTGTCGCTCTGCACAATCTCGATCTATTCATTGCTCCTGTATTTCAAATCATCGCACACTGCAAAGTAACTGTAAAAATTATTTTTGTTGATCTTTCCATTGCTGACATCGAGCACTGCCACAAACAACATCAGATTGATGCTTGCCCCGTTCAGTTCAAACGGCACACAGAACCGCTCCTTCAATTTGTCGAGAAACGCATTCTCGTCAAACTTATCCTTCTGACGGACAACAATCCCATATTTTCCATCTTCAAAATAGTAAATCGACGACAGCATCGAGTACTCTTTCATATATTCCGCCAGCTGCCTGACCAGCTCCATTACGGAGGGCTCATAGCAATTGTCCCTGAGGTATTCATAATTTTTCAGCTTGATGAGATAGACAGCCTTGTTTCCTGGCTTACCGATCTCCCTGTCTATAAACTGCTTGAACGCCTTCTTGTTCAGCAGCTCTGTAGAACTGTCCTTGTAAAACTCCACCATGGTGATCGTGAGCAGGAAAATGATAATGTTGACGATCAGCGTCGAGTAGTACTGTGTCTCGTCGTGACTGATCAAAAACTGCACGACCTGCATCGCCGCAAACACTGCCAGCAGTATGATGCTCTGGCCCAAAATTTTAATCATAAGCTTGCGTTTCATCAGTGCGTACATAATCTATTCTTTTTAGATATAATCCTCCAAAACTTCCAGGAAATAGTTCAAAAAGGAATCCTTCTCTGTGACGACCTTGCCATTGACATGACAGGACCAGTTCACGATTGGGGCTTCTCCCCGTTCGTCACTTTGGCCTGTATCAATACACCGGACATACTCCCCCAGATCCTGTATGACCACCAACGTCTGTTCCATGCCCTTTTTTCTGTAATTTTCCGTCACATACACCACAGTGCAGGAAGCCACATCCTCCCTGCCGCCCTCGATTCCGAAGAAGTCAAACGTCTCCATTCCGCCGGAACCATATGTTTCCAGAAACCATCTATAGCTGTCCGGCAGTCTCACCCCGAGATATTCCTCGACCTGTCCGATCTCCTCTGAGAGCGAGTGCTCCGGAATGCAGAAAATCTCATTGATATCCACTCCTTCCTCCTCACAGGCTTTCTCAATGCTGTCCTTTAATTTGTCGTATTTCATATGCTCCTCCCACTACCGCTGAATCAAAATATCCTCGTCGCTGGAACCAGAAAAGGTGTAAAAACTTACCACTCCGCGAAGTCTTTACACCTTGTTCTTTAGCTCCTCTGCGCAGTTCCCTATTTGCGCACCAGCAGCGACTTGCCCGTCATCTCAGCAGGCTGTTGCATTCCCATCGTCTCGATCAGCGTCGGCACGATATCTGCAAGGCAGCCGCCCTCGCGCAGTGTGTACGCCGGATCATAGTTTACGAGAATAAACGGAACCGGATTTGTCGTGTGCGCCGTGAACGGAGCGCCTGTCTCGTAGTCGACGAGCTGTTCCGCGTTTCCGTGGTCTGCACAGATGAACATCGTGCCGTTCACCTCAAGAATCGCATCAACCGCCTTTCCGACACATTCGTCAACCGCCTCGACTGCCTTGATCGCAGCCGCCTCAACGCCTGTGTGCCCTACCATGTCAGGATTTGCAAAGTTGATGATGATGACATCATACTTTCCGGAACGAATCGCGTCTGTGAGCTTGTCGCACACGGTATAAGCGCTCATCTCCGGTTTTAAATCATAGGTCGCTACCTCCTTCGGAGAGGGAACGAGCACCCTGTCCTCTCCTTCGTTTGGCTCCTCCACGCCGCCGTTGAAGAAGAACGTCACATGGGCATACTTCTCTGTCTCCGCGATTCTCGCCTGTGTCATATGGTTTGCCGCGAGCCACTCGCCAAAGGTATTCGTCACAGAGATCTTGTGGAACGCGACAGACTTGTTTGGAATCGTCGGATCATAGTCTGAGAAGCACACATATTTCACATCGAGACGCTTTCTGTTAAAGCCCTTGAAATCATCATCGCAGAATGCTCTGGTAATCTCCCGCGCGCGGTCCGGTCTGAAATTGAAGAAAATGATCGAATCGCCGTCCTTGATGGTCGCGATCGCCTTTCCATTCTCCGCCACCACTGTCGGAAGCACGAACTCGTCCGTCTTGTCATTATCATAAGACTGCTGGATTCCTGCCGGACCTGACGCCGCCTGCTCACCCTTGCCCTCTGTCATCGCCTCGTATGCCTTCTGCACGCGGTCGTAGTTATTGTCCCTGTCCATCGCATAGTAGCGTCCCATCACAGACGCGATCCTGCCGACGCCGATCTCTGCCATCTTTGCCTCGAGCTCCTCCGCAAAGCCTTTTCCCGATGCAGGGGGCGTGTCTCGCCCGTCAAGGAAACAGTGCACATAGACCTCGGAAAGCCCGCTTCTCTTTGCAAGCTCAAGCAGTCCATACAAGTGTGTATTGTGGCTGTGGACGCCGCCATCTGACAGCAGACCAAACAGATGAAGCGCCGAGTTCTTCGCCTTACAGTTCTCCACTGCCTCCATCAGCGCGGGATTCTCAAAGAAAGTGCCGTCCTGAATCTCTTTTGTAATTCTGGTAAGCTCCTGATATACGATTCTGCCAGCACCCATATTTAAGTGCCCTACCTCGGAGTTGCCCATCTGTCCATCGGGAAGTCCCACCGCCATGCCGCTCGCGTTTCCCTGTACAAACGGATACTCCTTCATCAGCCTGTCCATCACCGGCGTTTTTCCCAGCGCCACCGCGTTGTGTTCTGTCTTTTCATTTAATCCATAGCCGTCAAGAATCATTAACACTGTCGTCTTCTTGCTCATTTCCTATTCTCCTTTTTCATCTCTATAATTTCGTATTGTTTCTGCCTCTCCCATACATGCAGAGGAAAGCGTGCACCCAGATGCCCACACTCGTATAAAGTATACACTTTTTTCCAGTTACGCGCAATCATTTTTCATCATACACATAATCCTTATAGTAATCCGTCTCATCCTGGTTGTCCAGCCACAACTCAAACCAGCCTAGAAAATCCTGACGCTCACAGCAGGGCTGGACGCCCACATCTGTAAATTCCCATACTTCACCCTGGCATTTTCCAGTGATGATCAGATGATAACTCATGCTGCATCCCAAATCGATCAGTTTGATATTTCCCCGGTATACTTTATTTTTCTTCTCATCCTCAATGATATCCGACTCTCTCTCGTCCTCCTCCCAAAGCCAGAATTTTTCAAGCATAAAGGGCTCGGACGGATTTTGACACAGACTGCTCTCCAGACTATTAAGACGGCATCCTTCGTACATATATTCGCATCCATTTCCGACCTTTTTCAAAAACAAACGATATGCCTGTGGCAGACGAATTTTGTGGCAATCTTCAAACGCTGCAATCTCCTCTTCCGAAAGGCATTCTCCCATCTCGATCTGAAGCGCGTCTATTTTTCCCTGAATCCGCTCTATCACTTTTTCATAATCCTTCGGTTCATAAACTGGCATTACAATCTCTCCTTATATTCTTATCCAATAAAACCTCTGTACTCGACATATCCCTAATCCGACTGGCAGACAAAGTATCCATCACACAAACTCACACGCACACCCCGTCCTTTCCAAGAAAGCCTCCGCGACCGCCTTCTGCTTTTCTAAGTCTGTCTCCCCTGCGGTTTTCAGTGCTACAGCTCGTCTGTCAGGGATATAGGACGGATTCTTTGCGGGCGTCAATCCGTGTTCCGCACAGAGCGACCGGATCACCTGAAGCAGCGCATTCTGGTTTACCCTATCGGCGATCCGGATACGCCACCCGATCTGGTCTGCTATTCTCTGCAACTCCTTCCGGTATCGGAGACCGACCTGCGGCGAGACAAAGCTAAATTCCAGATATTTCCCTCTCCCGTCCTGTTTTAAGCTCTTCTTTTCAATCTGATCGGGAAGCCCCTCAAAACTCTGATCGATACAGGAAAAGGCAAGATTCTGCTCCACCGGTTTTGTCGCTCCATCCCCCGGCTCAAATTCCAAATCAGATTTTTTTGCTGCATCACCACTGCCAATACTTCCGGAAGCTTCTGCCGCACTCCCGCCGCCCAGGCATCTGCCATTCACGCACAGGCTCCAGCCCGTCTGCCTGAAAAACGCCCCTGCGGCTTCCCGATCCTGTTCCTTTTCCGCCGAGACAGTCACCACGTACTGTTTCCTGTCCACATAATAGGACACCTTCTGCAGCCTGTCCCCGAATGCCGCATACAGCAGACTGCCTGCGGCGCTGTGATTCATGGAGGGATTGACACGGACAGTCCATCCTGTCTCTTCCTGAAAATCCTCCGCATTTTTCTGAAACAGCGCTTTGTCTATGCTGTCAGGATAGTCAAACTGCAGAACAACTTCCCGCCTTTCCGGATAATAGCCGATCTTTCGGTATGTATGCGCCGCAAAAAGCTCTTGTATCTGCACCTCAACCTCCTGTATGGTCCGCTCCTTTGGCGCCAGCGCCTTCTCAATATCCTCCCGGGAATTGACCTCGAACAAAAACAACTGCCGTGCATTTGGGGAAAAATAAGGGCTCTCTGACAAAATCTCCTGCATACTTTGCAGCGTTTCCTCCTCCTGCCGCCGCCCATACCAGATCTCAGCTAACTGGGATACCGCAAACTTCCTGCCGCTGTAGTGCTCGCACCAATATCCCCACAAGAGCTTCGCGTCATCTGCCGCAAATGCATGGTTTTTCTGCATGGTATAGGGCAATGGATTGTTCAACTGCTGTCGCTTCTTTCGAATCTCCACAGGATAGACCTGCCCGCATTCCGGCAGATAGATACGGCGGCGGTAATCCTCCTTTGCCAGCTCCTTCCCGTAATCGCGGATCGTCTGTTCATTCCCATGCACCAGAAATATCTGGCGCGCGGACAGCCGTTCCAGCAATGCCGTAATCTCTGACTTGTCCCCGTGCGCGGACAGCCCCACCTGCTCGATGCGGCATCTGACCGGAAGCGTCGTCCCGTCCAATGTGATCTTTTTTTCCTCCTGCCCTTCCAGCAGGTTCATCAGCTGTCTTCCCGGCGACTCCTCGTCCTGGTATCCTGTGATGATGACACATGCGTCCTCAGACTGGACAAGCTTTTTGGCATACTGCATACTCGGACCGCCAGTTAGCATGCCGGAGCTGGACACGATGACCGCCGCCCCCTTCTGTTCAAGAATCTCCTGTCTGTTTCCCATGGGCGCCACCGGCTGGATTTCCTTTGTATAAAACGGTTCGCTGCCGCGCAGAATCCGCTTTCCCAGAGCATTTTTCAGAAATGTCGGATTGCGGGTGTAGACGATGTTGATATCCCGTACCATGCCGTCCACATACACCGGGACAGCTGGAATCTCCCCATTCTGAATCGCCGCACGCAGGATCAGCAGCACCTCCTGCGACCGCCCGAGCGCAAAAGCCGGAATCAGGACCTTCTGACCTTTTTCAACACATTCCCGCACCAGCTCCACCAGCCGCCGCTCCTCCACCTGCCTGTTGGCGTGGAGCCTGTTCCCGTAAGTCGTCTCCACGATGGCAACATCCGGCCTCAGCTTCGGTATATGGATTCCCTCGATCGTCCGCTGTGAGAATGCGGCAAAATCCCCAGAATAAAACAGCGTCCCCTCCTCCGTGGAAAGATAGGTGCACGCCGCCCCCGCAATATGCCCCGCCGGATAAAACGTGAGCCGGACTCCGTCGGATATCAGCTGCTCTGCCTGATACCGCACAGGCGTGACGCGCCCGAGCATGTCGAGCACGTCCTGCTCTGTGTAATGTGGAATCTCATCCTCGCGGTATGCCATGATCTTCAGGCTGTCATATAAAAGCACGCGCGTCAGCTCTGCCGTCATGACTGTCATATAAATCCGCGCGTTGGGATATGCCTTGCTGATGATCGGAAGCGTTCCGATATGGTCCATGTGCGCATGGCTGACAATGATCGCGTCCACGCCGCCCTGCTCCTGTATCGTGCGGAAATCCGGCAGCGGATCTTTTACCCCCGACTGCCGGATTCCGCTGTCCAGAAGAAACCGCCTGCCAGCCGCCTTCACATATATACAGCTTGCGCCAATCTCCATGGCGCCGCCCAGAAAATGAAACTCCATAATACTCCCCCTTTCATAAAAACACCAATTCTTCGGTATTGATACCTAAATCGTTCCTTTCATGATATCATTTTTCAAATGTATTGTCAAAAAAGAATGATAAGCAGTTGACAACCGCTAAAAATGAGAGTATGTTAAATAGAGCAACCAATTATTGCATTTGTTGGAAATCATAACAAATGCCGCGTACAGGAAAGGAGGTAGTACTATGTTGAATCAGTCTGGTAATACCACAATCAATCAGCGTATAACGTTATACTATAGTAAAATTATCTCCGGGGTATCTTGGATGTGACGGACTGTTTTCAGACAGGCTTGCGCAAATCCTGCAATTTAGAATCATTTGCCTCATGGTAATTTTGCCATGAGGTTTTTTTGTACTTTTCAATACACCGGAGAACGATTTTGGGGAGGAAACTATTTTTTATGAGAAAGAAACTATCAACCTACATCTGGGAATACAAGTGGCATTATCTCTTTGCCATCGCATCACTGATCATCAGTGTTTCCCTTGACATGCTGGCGCCGATGCTCACCATGCACATCATTGACGATGTGATACTGGGCGGCAATCTGACGATTCTGCCCTATCTGCTTGGCGGCATTCTGGCTGTCGGCGTCGGGCGCTGCATCTTCCAGTACACAAAGGAATACACGTTTGACAAGGTGGGATCGTCCATCGGCTCGGACATGCGTAAAAACCTGTTTGACCATATCCAGAGCCTGAGCAGCAGCTTTTTTGACAAGACAAACACCGGGGAACTCATGGCGCGCGTCAAGGACGACACCGACAGAATATGGAACACCCTGTCCTATGTGAGCATGCTCATCATAGAAGTGATCTTCCACACCTGCGTGGTGCTCTTCTGCATGTACCGGCTGCACGCACCGCTCGCTGTCATACCGACGATCGCCATGCTGCTGTCCGCCCTGGTCGCCATCGGCATGGAACGCCATCTCGGCTCGATCTACGAGGACATCAGCGAGGAAAACGCGGTTCTCAATACCGTGGCGGAAGAAAATCTTGCAGGCGTGCGCACCGTGAAGGCATTTGCGCGGGAAAAATTTGAGATCAATAAATTCCTGTCACACAACCAGCGCTACTACGAGCTCAACATGCGGCAGTCCAAGGTATTTGTGCGCTACTATCCATATTTACAGATCATCACAAAGCTTCTGCCCATGATTATCCTGCTGCTCGGCGGACGCCTTGTGATCCAGGGAACGATTACCCTGGGCGTGCTCGGGGCATTTCTCGAGTACTCTAACAACATCGTATGGCCTATGGAAATGCTCGGCTGGCTGTCAAACGACTTCTCCGCCGGCATCGCCTCCAACAAGAAGATCGCCAAAATATATGAACAAAAACCCGTGATCACTGAGGCTGACCACCCGGTCACCCTGGACAACGTACAGGGAAAGATTGAATTTTCGCATGTCTCTTTCCATAAGGAAGATATGCATGAAATCCTGCACGACATCACCTTTGAGGCGGACGCCGGCTCCACAGTCGGCATCATGGGCGCTACCGGCGCGGGAAAAACCTCCGTGATACAACTGCTGCAGCGGCAGTATGACGCCACGGACGGCTGTATCCGCCTGGATGGCGTTGACATCAGGGAGCTTTCCCTGAAACAACTCCGGGGAAGTATTTCCATCGTGATGCAGGACGTATTCCTGTTCTCAGACACAATCAATGAGAATGTAAAACTCGGCAAAAAGCAGTACATCGATGAGGCGATCGTGCGGAAAGCGTCGAGGGACGCGCAGGCGAGCAGCTTCATCGAAAAGATGCCCGACGAGTACGAGACGGTCATCGGTGAGCGCGGCGTCGGGCTCTCAGGCGGACAGAAACAGCGCATCAGCATCGCAAGGGCATTTGCGAAACATACACCTGTTCTAATCATGGACGACTCAACGTCAGCGCTCGACATGGAAACGGAGCACGAGATTCAAAAGACACTGAAAGCGCTGCCCGACACGACCAAGCTGATCATTGCCCACCGCATCAGCGCCGTGCGCCACGCGGACGAGATCATCGTCCTTGAAAACGGCTCGATCGCAGAGCGCGGGACACATGACGAGCTTCTCGCAAAAAAGGGCTTATACTATACCACTTACGTATCGCAATACGGTGAGCCGTCAGATTCCGGCAAACTGTCCGCCATCGGGGAAGGGGGTGCATACCATGGCAATTAATTCCTACAAAGAGGACGAAAACCTGAATGAAGTCAGTAAAATAAAGACACTGGGCAGACTGTTCTCCTACCTGCTCACACACAAGGCTTCCATCTTCGCAGTACTGCTGATCATGGCTTACTGCGTGTGCGTGAGCCTCATCAATCCACTGATCATAGAGTCGGCGATTGACAACCATATTTCAGTCGGCGATTACAAAGGCCTCTACCGGCTTGCCGCGATCGCGCTTGTACTCAACGCGATCCTGATTGTCCTCGTGAAAGCCCGCATGTACATTATGGCAAAGGTGTGCAACAAGGTGCTGGTCACAATCCGGCAGCAGCTCTATACGCATATACAGACGCTTGACTTTAAGTTCTTTGACAGCCGCCCGACCGGAAAAATCCTCGCGCGCATTATCGGGGACATCAACTCCCTGAAAGACGTGCTGTCAAACAGCGTCACAACCCTGATACCGGACTTTATCACGATCTGCGCGGTTGTCTGCATCATGTTTGTCAAAAATGCCAGACTCGCTGCCGCCGCCCTGATCAGCATTCCCCTCATGATCGCGGGGGTATGGTTCATTCAGGTGCGCTCCCACAAGCGGTGGCAGATTTTCCGCAAAAAATCCTCGAACCTCAACGCCTTCGTGCATGAGGATTTGTCAGGGATCCGTATAATACAGAGTTTTACCGCCGAGGAGGAGACGAAAGAAACTTTCCGCACCCTGGTTGACGAGCATCAGCGCTCTTTCATGGACGCTGTGCTGTATGCGGACGCTTTTGGTTCTGTGGTCGATTTCTGCTGGGGGCTTGGAAACGTGTCCCTCTGGTTTACAGGCATCATGATTCTCGGTGTCGACAATGCATCTGTGGGAACACTAATCGCATTCGGCACATATATATCGATGTTCTGGCAGCCAATCATGAACCTCAGCAACTTTTACAACCAGCTGATCACGAATATTTCCGGCGCGGAACGCATCTTTGAGATCCTGGATACCGGCGCGGAGATCGTGGACGCCGACGGCGTGACGACAATGCCTGAGATCGTCGGGGCAGTCGATTTTGAGCATGTCGGATTCTCTTATGAGGAAGGCACAGATGTCCTAAACGACGTGAGCTTCCACATAGAACCCGGCGAGACAATCGCCCTTGTAGGCCCCACCGGCGCCGGAAAAACAACCATCGTGAATCTGATCAGCCGCTTTTATGATATTCAAAAGGGTGTTATCCGGATCGATGGACATGATATCAAAGAGGTCAGTATCGAAAGTCTCCGGCAGCAGATGGGCATTATGACACAGGATAACTTCCTGTTTACAGGAACAATCCGTGAAAATATCGCCTACGGCAAATTAGACGCGACGGACGAGGAGATTATCGCGGCGGCAAAAGCCGTCCACGCACATGATTTTATCACAAAACTGCCAGACGGCTACAACACGAAACTGGAGGAGCGCGGCGGCGGACTGTCCGTCGGCCAGAAACAGCTGCTCGCCTTCGCCCGCACGATGGTCAGCAACCCCAGGATACTGATTCTGGATGAGGCGACATCGAGTATCGACACCAAGACAGAACTGCTGGTTCAGGATGGCATCGAAGCTCTGTTAAAAGGACGCACATCCTTTGTCATCGCGCACCGCCTGTCCACGATCCAGAAGGCAGACCGCATCTTTGTCATTGACAATGGCGGCATCGTGGAAGAAGGAAACGCAAGGGAGCTGATGGCAAAAAGAGGCGCGTACTACAGGCTCTATACTGCACAGCTACAGGACGTTGTATAACCGAGTAGGGAATGCCCTTCTCCACTACTCGCGCGCCGGACGCGGGCAGCCTTAGCTGCATATTTCCTTTCCGCGTCCGTGTGCAATCAAGTAGGGAAGAGCCATCTTCCCCTACTCGCCGCGCCGGGCGTCCGTCAGCTTGCTGACATATTTCATTTGGACGCCCGTGTGCATAAAGATAAGCAGGCTTTTGGCCTGCTTATTTTATATGATGTTCTATTATGCTGTTTTGCGCTCCAATTCTTCAATCCGTTTTTCCAACTGATCAATCTTCCTAATCAGGATATCCACTGTCCCAGCCTCCAGTTTACAGGCATTGATTTCATGCTGCATGGATTCCATGCGCTGTTCCATTTTGTCAAAACGCTGTTCCACTTTGTCAAAACGTCTGTTAATGCGATCTTCCATGCGTCCCATCTCTTCAAGAATCGCATTGACCATCAATTTCAATTCCTTATCCATTCTGTCACCCCCACCCCGATCTTGTTTTTATCATACCAGACTCCACAATTATTTTCAACCTCTCCATGCAATTCTTTTATACAAACGCCGCGGCCAGCACATTCCTAAGTTTTCTCGTGAGGGTAAACGTACCAGAATCCTTTAACTGCACCATCATCAAAAACGTCATGTCGACCTCTGGCATATTCGCAAAATAGGGGCCAAGCCAGCCGTCCCAGCCGTACTCTCCGTGGGAACCGTTGATCACCGCGAGCGACGGCTCCGACAATACGCGCATCAGGTTGCTGTAGCTGTAACCTGCGAGGCTCTCCCACCCGGCCATCATAGCCTGTTGGTGCGGATACAGGCGGCAACCTGTCATGTATGCCACCGTCGACGGTGACAGATAGGTTCTGCCCTGATATGTTCCCCCGTTCATGAGCATCTGCGCAAAATGCCTGTAGTCCGCGATCGTGGATACCAGCCCTGCACCACCCGACTCAAACTGAATGTCGGCATCCATGTGGTTGCAGATTCCCAGGTGATTTCCATGATATTCGGCAAGCCCGTCACCTGTCACCTCGTACACCTTCGTCAGCCTGTCCCTTTTTGACGCGTCAAGGCAAAATCCGGTATCCTTCATATGCAGTGGTTCAAAAAACTCCCTCTTCAGGAACTCTCCAAAGCGGACTCCCGATGCCGCCTCCACGACCGCGCCAAGGATATCGGCGCTCGTCCCATACCGCCAGCCCTCTCCCGGCTGAAAAGCAAGCCGACCCTGTCCCATTTTTGACGCCATCTCCATCGTCGTCATCGGACTGTCAGAGTACAGTCTCCTGTCCAGCTCATCGTAGACGAGCGCTGCGTCGCGGCTTGCAGGATCAGGATCGCAATTGTATGTAAGCCCTGATGTCATGGACAGACAGTCCTTTACCGTCACTGGCCTGTTTGCAGCCACGTCTCCCTCTGGTGCTGCTACTCTGATACCCGCAAAGGTTGGTATGTATTTTGAGACGGGATCGAGCAGGTCGATCACACCGCGCTCCATCAACAGCATCACCGCGGCCGACGTGATCGGCTTTGTCATAGAATACAGCCGGAAGATGCTGTCCCTTTTCATCTTTCTCTGGTTTGCAATATCCGCATACCCGGCCTCCGCATAGTACACTTCCTCCCCCCTGTGAAGGACACAGAGATTTCCTCCTGCAATCTGCCCTGCCTGAACGCTCTCCTCAAGCAATTCCCCCAGTCTGTTTAATCTGCTATAATCCATTGTACACATATTTTATCCCTTTCCCTCATTTATACAAATTTTCAAAGCCAAAACGCGCTGCTGACTCTCTATTCCTCCAAATACAAATTTTCAAAGCCAAAACGCGCTGCTGACTCTCTATTCCTCCGTATCATTTTCCGCAAACTCCACAAACTGCGAAAATGCTTCCTTATGCATTCTGGAGCTTGCATGCGGATTCCGTTTTAACAACGAATGCATACGCCCGTACTCCCTCTTTGTCCGCGCGCCGTTCATTTTTTCCATAAACGCCGCCTTGGACATTCTGCTGTTCTCTCCCAGTCTGTCATACATTTCCTTCCCGCTTTCCAATGCAGAATTGATCTTTCTAAGCCCTGCCTCCGATTTTTCTTTCAGCTCGCCGCCATAAAACGCGGATACGACTTCAATGTGCTTCTGAAATCTCCGAAAGTCTTCGTTGTTCTCCTCCAGGCTCAACAGCACCTCCTTGAGGTTGATCGCCTCACGGATACTCTCCGCCATATCGATCGATATATAGACAGTGAGCACAAAAACAATGACCTCCAAAACATTTGTACTCATATGCGAAGCCAGCCGCTCCACCGGCGTATGCCCGTACAGCGTGAGAATCACCGAAAATACACCCCACGCCAATGAAGATGTCAGACAGATATGACCATTCAGATTCAGGCGCTGGTTACTGTAATCCCAGTACCGCACATGAAACAGCCACTCCATCGCCGCTCCGGTGAAATATTCCAATATCGTCGCACTCACCATTCCCACCACAAACACCAGCCCGGGATTCGTGCGAACCGGCAGTGTGAAGATCAGTACGACAATCGCCCCAGAGCCATAAATCGGCAGAAACGGCCCCCTCATAAAGCCCCTGTTCACCCATTTTGCTTTCAGCACGGACACATAGCATGTCTCCCATACCCATCCCAAAAAGCAATAAAGATAGAAAAAAAACAGCCATGTTGAAAATGTATATATCATCGCAACCCCTCCACACAGAGCAAAAGCATGCCGTCCTTCACCTCGATCTCGGCATCCTCCCCGATAAATTCATTGCTCACGCCAATCGGAAACTCTAATTTTACAGTAACATCATCCAGCAGATATTTCAATCCCTTTTCCGAGACGCCGTGCGCATCACCGCCGAACGCAAATACAGAAATACGATTTCCCGCCTCCGCGCTGCCTGCCGGAAAGTCCACCTTTTCATTTCGTATCAGCATCAGTGTCACATCATCACCCACGAGCACACCCTTCGCGCCCCGGTTTGACAGATACAGCAGACATTGAATATTTGCGATAATATGGTCGAACCGCCCGCCCAGCGCCCCATAAAGCATAAACTGCCGATATCCTGCTGCCAGTCCCTCCTTGATGGCCGCAAGCATATCCGTGTCATCCTTCTCATACGGAAGTCTTTTTATCCGGAAATCCGCGTGTGAGAAATCAAGCCCCTCCTTATGCTCCAGCGAATCCATATCCCCTATCACAAGATCAGGCGTCAGACCAATCGCGGTCAGGTAATCCAGGCCCCCATCCGCGGCAATGCACAGATCATTTTCATCCAGCGTGATCTGCCTCTTCAATCGCTGCGCATCACACATCCCCGCTCCGACAATCACACACTTTTTCACACTTCCAACCCACTTTCCCATCACAAATTGAAACACACTCTACTCTTATCATACAGAAAAAGTTCGTCAAAGTCAAGCCTTTGACGAACTTTTGTTCTGAATTTTATTCTAAATCAGAAATTTTTAAACACATCTGTCTCTTTCTGGAGCGCTGCCGCGATCTGCTGATTCTCATCCATCCGGTTGCTGATATTCTCCATATCCGTGACAAGCACCTGCGTGCTCTCCGCCGCACCAGTCACACCCCTCGCTCCTTCGTCAATTGCGTCTGTGATCGTCTCGATCGACGAGGCGATCTCGTCAACTGCACGCTTTAGGTCATCCGTCTTGGCTGTAAACTCATCCATCACGCCCTCTATGTAAGTGGCATTGTCCCTGTACTGCTCGCCGCTGCTCACAAAGTTCTCAAACTCCGGCAGAATCGAATTGGTCATGTACTCCACCAGATTGTTGGACTGTCCTGCAAGGTTCTGGACAGCATTCGTGACCACGCCGTTGATCTCCTGGATACGGTTGGCTGTCGCACGGCTGGAATCCGCAAGCTGCCTGATCTCATCTGCGACAACCGCAAATCCTTTTCCTGCCTCCCCCGCTCTCGCTGCCTCGATGGAAGCATTCAATGCCAGCAGATTTGTCTGACTGGATATACTCAGGATATCATTGGTCAACCCGTTCACCTGCTCGACACTCTTGCTCTCCTTGATTGCCTGATTCAGCACTTCGAGAATCTCCTGTACCTTTGTTCCCGTCTCCTGCATATTGGACTTCGCATTTGCCTCCATCGCGTCCGCATTTTCCTTCATCTTCTTGGAATAGTCGTTGATGCTGTTCGACTTATCCGCAATGATCTGGACCTCACTGCGCACAGACTCCGCATTCTGGTTGATGATCGTAGCGGAATGTCCGACCTCCTGCATCGTGGCAGACAGCTCCTGCGTCACCGCAGAAAGGTCTGACGCACTGTCGTTGGAGGTCCGCACACTCTCCTGCACTTCGCGGACGACCTCCTCAAGCTTTCTGGAATTTTCGATGATCAATTTCATGATGCTCTGCAGCTTGCCCATGAACGTATTGATGCCATTTCCCAGATCAGCGATCTCATCATTGGACAAGATACTGATGCGCTTTGTCAGGTCACCCTGACTCTGATCGATGCCATTGATGATATCATTGATCTCATGATTGGCGACGATCAGCTTTCTGATGATCAGCACAAATACACCGTACAGCGTGCTCAGCAGTGCTACAACACTGAGCCCTACAATGACCAGATTTTTAAACACTGCCCTGTTGAACGCTTCCGTCAGTGCATCGCTGGCCTGCGTCGCACTTTCCTGCGCACTCTCCATCATCATGTCAACCTGGCGCTGCATCTCATCGCTGCACTGTTTGATCGTCGAGTTTGCGAGGTCAAATGCCAGCTGCTTCTCCGCGTTTCCACTGTACGCCATCAGATTCGCGATCTCGTACTTCATCGTCTCATAGTTGGAGACAAGCTTGTCATATGCAGCGGCATCTGCCTCCACCAGACTATCCCTGTACTCCACCAGATATGTGTCAAGCACCACCTCCTCCGCGCGAACCTCCGCAACGGTCGCGATCAGCGTGTCCAGATCCGTTGCGATAATATGTGAGAGCGCTTTCTTGTGAATCTCCTGCAGTTCTCTCTCGATATTGCTCAACTGTGAGATATTGACCATATGCTCATCCGATATCGCCACCGCAGTCGTATTCACCCTTCTCAGATTACTAATCGCCGCAATATTTGAATAAATCGCCAGCACTCCGAGTATGAAAACCGGAACCAAAATGACGATCGTGATACTCAAGCGTTTCTTACCCTTCATTTTGTCCCCCTCCTTATTGTACTGTCGAAGCTGTGATTCCATTTACCAGCCTGTCCGCCAGGTCCTGCAACGGCATATTGTCCGGATTACCGGCCGCTATGACATCCGCATAAGATGTGCATGCATTCCAATAACTGTTTCCCACGCGCTGCAGCACGCCGTACTGCGCCTGGTCGATGACAGCCGCGATCGCCGGAACCTTTGCGATCGTATCCGAGGCCGCCGCAACTGCGTTGGAAGGTCCTGTATTTCTCTCCTCAAAACGCAGGATCTGATTCTCTTCATTTGTGATCCAGTCAGCCAGCTTATGTGCCCACGCCAGATGCTCTGAGTAAGCATTCACGCCAAACATCTTGTACCCGATAAAAGAGGACATCTGTATCTGCTGCCCGTTGCAGGTGTATGTCGGAAGCTTGCAGGCCGCATAATTATTCCCCCATGCCTCCTGCACCGCAACCGCATTCCACACGCCGCTGATGCCCGCGATGCAGCTGTCATCCTGTATGCCCTCAACAAAACTGCCGTCCGGCTGTGCGATAAACCCCGGATGCGTCGCGATATCGATCAGCGCCTGTGTCACATCGACACCCTTGATGCTTCCCTCCGTGGTATTCCAGTTGCAGTAGTTGGTGACGCCGTCATCATTGATTCCAAATTCCATGCCTGTATTTCCATAAAATGAATACAGATACCAGCCGGAATTAAACTCCATCGACAGCTTCTTCTCGTTCTCAGCCGCCACCTCAAGGATTCTGTCCATTGTCTGCACATCTGCCTCCGACAGGTACGCCTTGTTATAATACAGGAAATAACCATTGTCCGCAGAATACGGATATGCGTATAAAGTACCATTGTAGGACGCCGCATCCACCGCCTCCGACAGATTTGCAGCCTTCACTTCACTCTGATTCTCCACCGGCGAGAGCGCCCCGCCCGCGATCAGGCTGTAAAGCTGGTCATCCGGCATGGAGAAAATGTCCGCCGCGTTGTGAATATCTCCCAGTACATTATTTCTGGTATCCGCATCACTCGACACCTCGATCGTGATATCAAAATCAGCCTGTCCCGCATACTTCTGCTCAAAGCTGTCGATCATCTTCTGCAGATTCTCGATATTCGCCTCCTCAACCCAGACGCGCAGCGACACCTTGCCCGACTCGAGCTGCCCGTCCCCGTCATCCTGCTGTACTTCCACATCCGCCGGCTCTGTATCAGTCTGATTACCGGCATCCGCATTGCCACAGCCTGTGAGCGCCATTGTCAATAAAGAAACAGACAGCATTGCCACTAATAATCTCTTCTTCACAGCAAATCTCCCTTCACATATTATTTTCCGACAATTCCTTATTCTTATTTTATACCATCTGTAATCTTTTTTCAATGAATATTTTTTAATCTTTTTTAAGTGTTTTTGTATATAATATGCACAAAAATGCACTATTTTCTCTCGTCCACAATTGTAACCTTTCTCTTGAATAACATTGTATCAAACGGATTCTTTCCTGCGTCATACACATCCGGCTCCACTCCAATGGTTCTGTGGATCGCGCAGGCCACCCTATGCTTCACGTCTGCCCAGTGCTCTGACAGCAGCGCTCCCGTCATTGCAGTACTTTCAACATAGACATCCACCACATCAATGTGGTGTTCCTCTCTGATACGTATTATATAGGAAGCTTCGATATCACGCAGCGCACAGAGGACCGCCTCCACATGGGATACTGACACGCTGTTTCCCCTGATCAGAAGCGTATCATCCATCCCACAGCAAAGCCTGTCTATTCTCGCCATCGTTCTGCCGCACTGACATTTCTCATAATTGATTCTGGCAATGTGCATCGTGCGGTATCTGATCAGCGGGATTCCCTCTCTCTGAAGCGATGTAAATACAAGTTCTCCGTGCGCCCCGGCGGGAAGCACGAGCATCGTATTCGTATCCAGTATCTCCGCCAGGAAAAAATCCTCCTGAATGTGCATCCCCTTCCTGTACTCACACTCACACGCCACTCCGAGTCCCGTCAGCTCTTCGAGACTGAAGATGTCATAAACTCTGATCCCAAGCCGCTCCTCAAGCCGCTCCCGGATACTCTCTGCCCACGAGCTGCCTTCGCACATCGCCGCCTTTAACTGCAGACTCTCCTTCAACCCTCTCTCTCCCACGATCTGCGCCACCTGCATCAGCTCCGAGGAGGTGCCAATCACCCCCGTCACCTGCAGCCGCCGCATCAGTGCAGTCAATACCGCGGGCTTACAGCCGGCCGCCGGTATCACTGCCGCCCCGACCTGCTCCGCTCCGCGGGATGCTCCCGGATCATCGGTACACACGCCATCACTGTGCGCAACCTGTATCACATCGCGCTCACCCAGACCTGCCATACTGATCGACCGCGCCATACATTCACTCTGGATGTCGATATCGCCCTGCGAATATCCGGCCATCGTCTCCATGCCGACGTACCCAGCTCTGTGCTGCGACACATGATAGCGCACGATCTTACTGTCCGGCAGAGCAAATACCCCCAGAGGATAGGCTTCGATCAAATCCTCTTTTGTCGTGAAGGGCAGTTTATCCAAATCCTCAATTCCCCGTATATCACCCGGCTCAAGCCCCAGCCTTCGCATTTTTTTCATATAATACCCTGCGTTATGATACATATAATCGACGAGCTCCACAAGACGCCTTCCCTGCAGGATTGCCAGTTCATCCCGACTCATACATTCCCTTGCCTTATTCCATATCATGTTATTTCCTCCATATGTTATAGATAGAGAAAATCGCCATGCCACGACTTTTTACAGTCATCACACAGCGATTTACCACAGCTCCTTATTCTGTTTCCTCTTCTTTTATTTCCTCCTCAGGGACGTCGCTCTTCTCATTACACCAGTTCAGCCTTCCATATCTCCTGCAGAGCTCATGAATCTCCTCTCCCAGCACATCCGTCAGCTCGTCTCCCTTTAAGCGCCATTTCCAGTTCTCTCCCACGGTGGACGGCGTGTTGATACGGCAGGTATTGTCATATCCCAGATAATCCTGCATCGGAATAACACACAGCCTCGCGCAGCTGCGCATCGCCATGCTGATCAGAGACTTATACAACAGCTTTTTCGGCGTATACTGATCGCACAGATAGTCTCTCGCCGTCTCCAGATCTTCCTTCGGGATGCTGTCCAGCCATCCCACAATCGTCTCATTGTCGTGTGTTCCCGTATAGACGACGCAATTCTCTATGTAGTTGTGCGGCAGATAATCATTGGCGCTTCCCGAGTCGCGCGTATCAAATGCAAACTCCAGCACCTTCATTCCCGGGAAACCACTCTCCTGTACCAGCCTGCGCACCGAATCCGTCACAAAGCCCAGGTCCTCCGCGATGACCTCCTTCCAGCCAAGAGCGCGCTCCATATGACGAAACAGATCGATCCCCGGTCCTTTCTCCCAGTGACCGTTTACCGCAGTCTCCTCCCCGTAAGGAATCGCATAATATTCGTCAAATCCGCGAAAATGGTCAATCCGCAGTACATCGCAAAGGCGGAAGCTGTACTCCAGCCTTGAGATCCACCACTGGTACCCTGTCTGTCTGTGATAATCCCAGCGGTATAGCGGATTCCCCCACAACTGCCCGTCAGCGGAAAAGCCGTCAGGCGGACAGCCCGCCACAGCCACAGGCAGATTCTCCCCGTCAAGCTGGAACAGCTCCGGATGCGCCCACACATCTGCGCTATCCATCGACACGTAGATCGGAATATCGCCGATCAGCCGAATCCCGTTCTCATTGGCGTAAGCCTTCAGCTCCTTCCACTGCTTCTGAAACATATACTGCAAATACTGCTGAAACTCGATATCAAAATACAGCTCTCTTCTGTAATAATCCATGGCATTTCCCCACCGGAAACGGATATCCTCCGCCCACTCCGTCCAGGGCACACCGCCGAACCGGTCCTTCACTGCCATGAACAGCGCATAGTCCGACAGCCACCACTGATTCTCCTCCACAAACCGAAGATACTCCATATTGTGGCTGACATCACTCCGCTCATACGCCTTGCGCAGCAGCGGATAACGGCTCTCATACAACTTTCCGTAGTCGATCGTCCCCGCCTTCTCACCGAAATCCGCCTCGTCGCACTCCTCCTCCGTCAGCACCCCCTCCTCGATCAGCGCCTCCAGGCTGATAAAATAGGGATTGCCCGCATAGGTGGAAAAAGACTGATACGGTGAGTCTCCATAACTGGTCGGTCCCAACGGCAATATCTGCCAGTAGCTCTGTCCCGCCTCCTTCAGCCAGTCCACAAACGCATACGCGCTCCTGGAAAAACAGCCGATACCGTATTTCGACGGCAGACTGGTAATCGGTAATAAAATTCCTGCTCCTCTTTCCATCACCATAATTCTCCTTTTCATAACGGAATATGTTGCTTCCTTCTCTATTGTAACAATACTGTCCCAAAAAAGCAATTGAAGAATGGAGAAAAATAGCCATCTTAACTATTCATAAATCCGAAACGCTTTCCCGTCCGTGGACGGGTTCCCGTCCCGCACCATCACCGGTATCACATCGATTGGTGCCGGAACCGTCACGGTCTGTCCGCCCTCGTAAACCTTATGCGTGTAAGCGTCCGTCCACTGCGCTCCCTTTGGCAGATAGATCGTTCTGCTGTCAGCGCCGGCCTCCATGACGGGCGAGACCAGCAAATCCGGCCCAAACATGTAAGAGTCCTCCACCTCCCAGCTCGCCAAATCCTCTGGAAAGTCATAGAACAGCGGGCGCATGATGGGTGAACCGTTCTCGCTCGCCTGCCTCATACACTCCCGGATATACGGTCTCAAATTTTCCCTGATAAACAAATATTTCTTCAAGATCTCGTAGTTATCCTCGCCGAAGCTCCATACCTCGTTGTCCTGCCCGCTCGTCAGCTGACGCACGCCGTTTCTAAACTCCTGCTCCCGCTCGTACCACGGGGAGCGTTCTCCGTGCATGCGGAATACAGGGCAGAATGCTCCCCACGCAAACCAGCGCACCAGAAGCTCCCGAAACGCGGGATCACTGATATCTCCGCCCAGAAATCCGCCGATATCGGAGGTCCACCACGGGATACCTGCCATTCCCATGTTCAGTCCGGCCTGCAGCTGCTCCCGCATCGCGCGGAATGATGAACAGATGTCGCCCGACCATGTGAGCACGCCGTACTTCTGGCTGCCTGCCCACGCGCAGCGCACGAGGCTCATGATGTCCGTCTCACCCTCCGCGCGAAGTCCGTCATAAAATCCCTTGGCATAACCCACCGGATAGGTGTTGGTGCACTGCAGCGCCGGTCCCGCATAATAGCGGTAATTGTCAAAATCGTATGGTCCGTACTCCGGCTCCGCCTCGTCAAGCCAGAAGCAGCGAATTCCGTACCTATAATAATTCTCTCTGCAGCGCTCCCACACAAACTTCTGCGCACCGGGATGCGTCGCGTCGTAAAACACCGTATTTCCCATCCATGTCATGTGATTCTGGTTTCCGCGGTCCGCATTTACCAGATAACCCATGTCGCTCATTTTCCCAAAATTTTCACTCCGCTCGTCCACAGTCGGCCAGACGGACACCACCGTCTCAATGCCAAGCTCCTTTAACTCTCTGACCATCGCCTCTGGATCTGGCCAGTCGAGCGGCTCGAACTTGAAATCACCCTGCATCGTCCAGTGGAAAAAGTCGATCACGATCGCATCCATCGGCAGCCCGCGCCTTTTGTGCTCCCGCGCCACCGCCAGCAGCTCGTCCTGCTGGCGGTAGCGGAGCTTGCACTGCCAGTAGCCAAGCCCGTACTCCGGCATCATCGGCGTGCGTCCTGTGGCAAGCGAATACTGCGCCTCGATCACGGCCGGCGTATCCCCCGCCGTGATGAAATAGTCCAATTTTTTGGTGCTTTTTGCGTACCACTCCGTCTTGTTGGTGCCGAATGCGGCTGTGCCGATAGCGGGATTGTTCCACAAGAATCCATATCCTCTGCTCGACACCATAAACGGCACACTCGCCTGCGAGTTTCTGTGCGCCAGCTCGAGCACCGCGCCCTTCTTATTCAAATTTTTCTCCTGATACTGCCCCATACCAAAGATCTTCTCATCATCAAACGCCTCAAACCGCGCAGTCAGCTCAAAGTCAGATCCCCCCTGAATCGGTTTCAGCTCCCGCGCCACGATTCGAAGCGGCACACAGTAGCGGTTGATCCTGTCGCGCGTGCGCCAGTACTCCTGTGTCAGCAGCTCGCCCTTTTGATTGTAGAATGAAATCCAACCCTCATGGGACACCTTCGCCGTGATCTTTCCGTTGGTAATGCCCGCCTGTACCGCCGTCTGATGATACTTCGCATACGCTTCCCCCTTGTACCACGGATCTGTCACATCGATCTCCTCAAAGGTAATCTGCGGCGTGATATCCTCCATCTGTTCTGTGAGCGCCCAGTCGTTTGCGTCCATCTGCGGTACTGCGCTCATGCGCACACGCAGGGAATTTGCTCCCCACGGCTCAATCCACACAAAACCCTTTCCCTCCGCTATCACCAGTTTGTTTCCCTCTTGATAAATTTGCATATGTAACCTCCATTTCATAGCCGATATTTCCTATATCAATACATCTTTTGCGCAATCGTCTTACGACTGTCTCAATCGCGGACAGGTTCACCATATTTTAATCCGTTTGAACCCGTAGCGAGATAAAATCTGCCAAATGCGCGGCAGTCCCCGTCAATGCTGTTGATCTCACCGTACATCTGCCTGTCTGTATTCAGCCGCTCATAGCTCCTGCCCTCGTCGAATGTCCTGTAGAATCCGTATTTACCGTCAATAATACCACTTAGATAAATTGCCTTATTGTCTTTATAGTAGTCACTCTCCGGCGAAATAAGTCCCAACCCCATTCGGAACACGCTGTCGCCCTCACTGCTCAGTCTTGTGGTTTTTATAACATCTGTGTCAGAATCGTATTCCAGTTTCCATAATCCATATTCCCCAAGCGCCATATAGAACACGCCCTGTTTTCCGGTCTCCGCGCGCACCTCCGTCTTGTTCGCACAGTCGATCAGCCCGAAATCCGCCTTCGGGAAATCATTCGGAAGCATCCGCTCCTGATAGGTACTCCCGCCGTCCCTGCTGACATAGAAATCCGAATGACCGCCAAACGCGTAAAAGATGCTGCTGTCCACCCTGTCGGAAAAGACCTTGACATCCCCCTGCGTCTTCTGACTGCCGTCCAATGTATAGACCTTACAGACAGAAAAGCTGACGCCCGCGTCGTGGCTTACAATCAGTCTGCCCACCGGAAGGTGAATCCCGTCCGCGACAGACCACACAATCGTCTGGCAGTCCGGGGACATCGCCACCCAGCCGGAGTTGACGTTCGGATTCTCTATGTTTCTCAGCGCCGCATCGAGCTCACTGCCCAGCCCAAACGGCATGTCAAGCCTTGTAAACGTGCGCCCCTGATCCTGTGAGAGTATCAGTCCGCCCTTGGTCTTTCCCTTCCAGTTACCGCGCGGCGTCACGACGATGACATCAGGATGCTCATCCGAAAAATCCGCGTTGATACAGGTAATGTAGCGATTGCCCTCACCTTCGGCAAACGAGTTCGCGCAGGGCCTGTCCAGCTCCGCAAAAGCGAATCCGCCCAGATCGCCCACAATATCGATCACCCGGATATCTCCTCTTGGCATAGCGTACACATTCAGATGCACGGTCTCCTCAATGCCGTCGCACCAGTCAGTAAAACGACATTTCCCGTCCCTCAGAGTCTGCGTGCGGAATACGCCTGTCCCCGTATTAAACCACCCCTCATTGTCGTCAAAGGGATTGATCTTGAAATCACTGAGCCAGTGAATCAGCGAGTGTCCCCCGTTGCACTCCGGCTGCATATAGGGCGCGCGAAACGTCATCTCGCCTTCGTCCAGATCATAGAGAATCTGCTGCCAGCTCTCTCCATAATCATAGGAACGGAACACACTGTCCCCGTCGTCCTTCACGATGGTAGAGCACACCACCATCCCCGATGTCTGCATGGAGACATCGATACCGGAAAAGCCAAACTCTAATGGCTCCTCTCCCGAAATACTGTCCAGTCCGATGCCGGCGGCTCTGCTCACAGTCACAGGCGTGATCTCACGAAATTCGCCAATCCTGCCGTCCGCGCAGATCTCATATCGCGCGATCCTGCCGTCGAGCGCGTCCCCGGAATCACAGCTGTATCCGTCCTCCAACACATATGACCGTCTTCCTGTGGAGGAAAAGGTCACATACAGATACCTTCCGTCCGATGCGCACCTCTGCGCCACCAGTCCATTCAGGCGGCAGCCCTCAATGACATGGCTCTGAGGCTCGGGAAGCTCCTCGAAATGCTCCCCGTCATCGTAGGAGACATACAGGCTGTGCCCCCTCCTGTTCCGACCGCGGTCCATCCCCGTCACCCCCGCAGTGGAGACAAGCAGCGCACTGCCCACCTGTGTGACAAAGGCCAGATGCTCCTCCGGCAGGGCGCTGAGCCTGCGCCATTCCCTGCCCTGATTCTCCGTGGTCCACAGCCCCTCCCGCTGACTCGCATAGTACAGCTTCCTCGGATTCTTCCGGCCTGTGATCAGTCTCTCGCCGGTTCCCCTGCCATTCAGATTCCCGTGCACCATCACGGGTATCCTCTCATATCGAAAATGCTCCCCGTAATCCTCCGAGATCGCCAGCACCCCGGACTTTTCCGCATTGACGCCGCAGGCAATGTACAGCATGGCCGGATTCTCATCATCGAGCGCCATGGCGATCGGAAAAGTCTCGCTCAGATCGCGCATGGTGACATGAGGTATCAGGCTCACCCACTTCTGCTCCCCCGCATCGTACCGATACGCGCCACCGATATCGGTCCTGGCGTACAGAAGATTTTTCTTCTTCCTATGGTATAAAAAACCTGTGACATAACCTCCGCCCGGAATGGGGAGATTTTTGTATTCATATGAAATCTGCTTCATGACGAGTCCTCCGTTTCCTATCAGCTCCTATACAATATACAAGAAAATTTTACCATGAAGCGCTGCAAAGAAATACCCGCCAGATTAGTTTTGATTCCCGTAAGTTTTGTATATCTTTTATTCTAAGTCTAAATCTAAGCCTCCGGCTCTCCAAGCTGTGTCATGCCACCGACCAGAATCAGTCTGTTGTCCGCGTAGATTCCCGCAAACTGGCTCATGTTCAGCGGATTGACGCCGCGCCCCGCCTCAATCGTATATCCGGGGCGGTTGTACGCCTCGATGAACCAGTCCTTGTAGCCCGCGTAGCCCGACGCATAGGGCGTCTCCTCCACCCGATAACCGCTGACTCTGCCAAAATATTCCGCGATGCGTCTCGAGCGCTCCGGCTCATAGTCAAGATACTTCCAGTAGATGACCTCGCCCTGCGTGTGATAGGCCAGTATCAGCTGAAAATCATGCGCCGTCGTAAAGTGATACATATTGATGCTCTCGACCGCCGACAGCGGCGCCTCCCCCACAAAATCCCTCGGCGCGGGCGACGTGTAGCCCTGCGCGAATTTGATCTCCCTGGCCCTTTCCCACCCTGCGGGAAACTGGAGATTCAAGTCGATTCCGTTAATATTTGCCTTCCAGCCATCAGGATAAGGGATCGAAGGATAATCCGACGAGATCGCCGTCGTCTGCTCGACATACTCCTCGTTTCGTATCATGCCGTTCACAAGGTCCGCACCGTCCGGATTGACCATCGGGATCAGATACAGACTGTAATCTTGAAACAGCTTCCCCGTATCTTCCCCGTAGAGCTCCTCCCCTTCCGCGTAAGCTTTTGCGTATGCCTCCGCAAACTTCAGCAAAATCGGTGTCGTAATCCACTCGTTGGCATGAAAGCAGGCATTGTAACAAACCTGTGTCGGTCCCTCGCCAAACTGCAGATAGCACACCTCCCTGCCCATGACGCTTTTTCCGATACAGCCTGAGATCAGAAACGGATAACGAATCTGCAGTCCCTCCAGGATAAATCCTGTCAGGCTCGACGTGTACGGCACACTCTCATCCACCAGCGCAAAAGAAAAAGGAACGTAAATCCGCGTCCCTATCTGTAAACTCATGGCGTCAAGCGACGGATTTGCCGTCAATATCGCAGACACCGATGTATCATATGTATCCGCTATCCCCCACAAGGTCTCCCCGGCCGCAATCACATGTGTGGTATAGCCCTTGAGATAGGGAATCAGCTTCGCCCACGCTGCCCTGTCCACGTAGCAGCCGACTCCCTCTCCCATAAATTGTTTCAACGCATTGCAGGTCTCCCTGCCAAACTGGCCATCGACCATAACAGGATAGCCTGCCCTCCGCAGAGCCAGCTGCAGATACTCCACCGCAACACCTACATCTCCAACATAAATATTCCGCATAACCTCATAATTCCATCAAATCAAAGCTTTGTATAATCTATGCTGGAAAGCGGGGCGTCATGCATCAAAATCGTCTCCTATTATAAGTTTCCTATATAATTTTGCTGAGACTCTCCTGAATCCCACGCACGACCTCCGGCTTATTCATGGAATAGACATGGATGTGCCGGATTCCGTTTGCGATCAGGTCAATGATCTGGTCTGTGGCATAGATGATGCCGGCCTGCTGCATCGCCTCCGGATCTCTGCCAAAACAGTCCACGATACTGCGAAACCGTATCGGCATGTTGCAGCCTGACAATCTGATCGCATTCTGCAGCTGGGAGGGCCTTGTGATCGGCATGATTCCCGGAATCACCGGAACATCAATCCCCGCCTCGCGCACCCTACAAAGGAAATTATAGAAGATATTATTGTCAAAGAACATCTGTGTGGTCAGAAACTCACAGCCCGCGTCAACCTTTTTCTTCAGATTCCGGATATCTTCCTGCGTATTCTCCGACTCGACATGTCCCTCCGGATAACACGCGCCGCCGATACACATGCCGCCAAACTCCCTGATGTCCGCTGCGAGCTCTGACGCATAATGGTAATCCGTAAAAGGCTCCCCCTCGAAATCCTTCGGCCGGTCGCCCCGCAGCGCGAGCACATTCTCAATGCCTGCCGCGCGCATCTCCTCAAGCGCCTGACGGATTCCCTCCTTCGTCGCGCCGACACAGGTCAGATGCGCGATCGTCGTCACACCGTACTCCTCCTGGATTCCCTTTGCGATCTTCACGGTATTGCTGCGCGTGCTTCCGCCTGCGCCGTAAGTCACACTCATGTAGCTCGGTTGTAGCTTAGCAACACCGTACGCCGCCCTCTGCACCTCCTCGTAGTTGGCTGTAACCTTGGGCGGAAACACCTCAAAGGACAACGTGACTTCATCTTTGCGCAATATGTCGTTTAATTTCATTGTGATACTCCTCTTATTCCTGTTTCCTTTATTTTTCTATTTCTCTTATTCCTGTTTCTGCTTTTTTGTCTAATTTCTCCTCAAACTCTTCCTCCGGAATGGGTCTGCTGTAGCGGTAGCCCTGTGCCACATAAGCGCCAATCTCCATCATGAGCTCCGTGTCATTCTCGTTCTCAACACCCTCGCACACAACCTGCGCGTCCAGATCCTGCGCCAGATTCACAATATTCTTCATAATTTTCACCTGCCGCACGCGATTCTCGTTGTTTAACAGGAACGAGCGGTCGAGCTTGATGACTGACGCCGGAATCTGTTCAAAGACGCCGAGCGACGAATAACCCGATCCAAAGTCGTCGATGGAGAGCCTGATTCCTTTTTTGCGCAGTATCTCGACAGTCTCCTTCACCTTATGCTGCTGGAGCTCCTCCACGACAAGCGTCTCCGTGATCTCAACCTCGATATATTCCTTCGGAATCTGATACTTATCCATCACGGCCTCAAACTGCTCCGGAAAGTTCTCCTTCGTGAAATGAATCCTTGAAAAATTGCAGGAGATCGGCACAATCCGCTTTCCCTCGTCCATGCGCCGCCGCAGCAGCTTACACGCGCACTCCATGACGAAGAAATCAATCTCCGTGATTCTTCCTGTCTGCTCAAAATATGGCACAAAATATCCCGGCGCCCTGATCGCGCCGTTGTCCGTCGGATCTTTGAAGCGCACGAGCGCCTCAGCACCCACGATCTGCTCACTTCTGATATCCACCTTGGGTTGATAGTACGCCACAAAATCCTTGTTGATATCGACAGACTCCAGCAGTTTTTCCCTTTCGTGATTCTCCTTTAACCTGGCGCGCAGATTCTCATCATAGATCCGGATCTCGTTGCTGTAACTGTTTTTCAACATATCCGAAGCCTGTATCGCATAGGAGATAAACACCTGTATGTCATCGCTTCCCGGCGGAATACAGCACACTCCCATCGTAATGGGCATCCGCATATCCGCCGCCTCATAGATGCGCTGTGTGATCTTGTCCTCGAGCTCTGCCAGCCTTGTCTCAAGCTCCGGCAGACTGTCATAGCTTACGAACAGAACGAAATGATCTCCCTGGCTTCTGGCATACTGCTCCCTGTCACTGTCCATATTCTCCGCCAGCACACACACCATCAGCTCCAGGATTTTCTGTCCCGCATGCCATCCATACAGTGTATTATACCGCCTGAACTGACAGATATCCATATAGACCACCGCATATTTCTGGTTTTTGTCCGCCGCAATCCTCTGCTGCGCCCTGTATTTGAGATAGTTCAGATTCCAGATATTGAGCTCCGCGTCCTTGTACATCAGCTTTTGTATCCGCCTGCTGTCGCGCAGCATATGCAGCATCACAAGAACGACGACCACCGCGAGCAGAATCACGATCGCGATGATCAGCACGCTGTGCGTCCGGATAAAACTCTCCACGCTGTTTCTGGCAAAGAGATTGTCCTTGAGCATATAGTCGTTCACCATCTTGTCACTCACCTCGAGCAGCCCCTTGTTCAGAATGCTCAGCAGCGGTGAATCCGCATCCTCCTTCACTGCCATGTAAATGACATGCGCGTCATTTAACACGCTGCGAATCTCAAGCTTGTTCAGCCGCAGGTTCGAACCGAGCAGATACTCCGACAGATAACCATCGCAGAGCGCGGCGTCCACCTTTCCCTCATTGACGGCATACAGGCATTCCAGCTGTGAGTCAAAGATCAAAATCTGCGCATCCTCATTTACCAGCGCGGCTATATTTTCTTCCTCATCACCATTTTTTACCGCAGCCAGAACCCTGATCTCACTTGCCGTACTGTCCCGATCCATGATGAGCACATGTGGCACCTTCGCATAGGCCTTTGTCACCACGACGCCGGAATTTCTCATACTCTTAGGCGTATCCCCGCAGTAGTCGAGCAGTTCGATCGTGCCATTATTCAGGGCCTGCATTGCCTCGTCCATATTGGTCATCCTGACGTAGGTAAACGTCAGACCGGTAAGCACGGACACCTCATCGAGAACCTGCTTTGTCAGCCCATGATAGGTCCCCTCATTCTCATAGGAAAACGGATAGTAACCGTCAAAATAACCGACTGTGAGATTTGTCTTTTCCGCAATATATTCTTTTTCTTCCTGTGACAGCAGGATCGTCTGATCCAGTCTGCTGTCATAATATTTCGTGATCAGCTCATTCTCAAGCTCCGGGCGCGTCATCTTGATATCCGCGATACCCTGATTTAACTCCCGCATCACTTCATCGTTTCCCTTGTAGGAGATATAATAAATCGGCATCGGCGCAAAACGCCCGACGATGCGCTGCCCCTCCTTGATCTCTGTCAGTGAGTGCACCATGGCATCGACCTGCTGCTGCGCCAGCGCATCCTGAAGCTGCGCGGTATTGTCATACTCCTTTACCTTCGGATTGTAGACGCCATGGTCGGCAAGGTACTCATAAAATTCATTTTTTCTGATATACGTCTTCACGATGCCGTAGGTGATGTGCTCCATCGCACTGAAATCCTCATAGGGCAGTTCGCTCTCACCGTTTACCGCGATCGTGCCAAACGTGTAGCCGCTCGCCAGATTAGCATACTGATACACCTCCGCCCGCTCACTGGAAAACTGCGCGGAGCCGACCAGATCAATCTTCCTGTCCGCAAGGAGTCGCAGCGCGTCGTCCCAGCTATCGCACTCCACATACTCGATCTCCCAGCTCACATAGTCGCATAGCGCTTCCAGATACTCCACATCCATACCGCTGTAGGTCCCATCCCCGTTCTTCTCATTGAAACCCTCCATGGGAAAGAAACCGACCTTTACCGTGCGCTTCTGCGCAGCGCGCACCTGTGATATGCCTGCCGCTCCTGCCATACTGCAGACGATGGCCAGCATGACAGCCAATACCAGACTTATCCTGATAATCCTTCCTGTTCTTCGCTTATTGTACATCCTTTTACCCCGTTTACATATCTTTGACAGCCCGCGCTGTCCGTTGCTTTTCTGTATATTATAACATACCGCCCTGCTTTTTGAAAACGACTTTTTCATATATTTACCATATTTACAACACCACAAACATCTCCGATAATGATCACCGCAGGCGTCTGTATCTGAGCTGCCGCTGCCTTTGCCGCAATGTCCGAGAGCGTCCCCCGCACCGCCGTAACAGCGGTATCAAAACCGCCGTGCACCACTGCCGCCGGCGCAGAGCCCTCCTTTCCGCACCGCATCAGCGCCTCCGTGATCTGCGCAAGGTGCGAATATCCCATCAGAAACACCAGCGTCCCTTCCAATCGAGCCAGCAGTGAGAAATCGATGTCCTGCGTCAGATCACCGTCCTGATTGCCGGCTGCGGTATGTCCCGTGATCACATGAAAGCTCCTGCTGACCTCCCTGTGCGTCACCGGTATGCCCGCGAACGCCGGAACTGCGATACAGGACGTGATTCCCGGGATGTACTCCGCCCTGATTCCCGCCTCGCGGAGCGCCTCGAGCTCCTCCATCCCCCTGCCAAACACAAACGGATCGCCGCCCTTCAGACGGACAACCAGTCCGCCCTCCCGCGCTTTCTGCACGAGCAGGCTGTTGATCTGCTCCTGCCGCATACTGTGCCTGCCGCTGCGCTTTCCCACATAGATTCGCTCACAGCTCTCTGATGCATCCTCTAAAAGCCTCCTGTCAATCAGGTCGTCATATACCAGAACCCGCGCACGCCGTATCGCGCGCATTCCCCTCAGTGTGATCAGGTCGTATGAGCCGCAGCCCGCGCCGACAAGCAGCACCCTGCCTGCGGCCTTTGCCGCGCACTGCTCCCCGTCCTGTCTGTATTTTTCCAGTCTCCGCATCGTCTCCTGCTCATCAAACACCATGTTCCCGTCCATGCATGTCCTTGCCATGTCCTTCAAAAACGCCGCGCGCCTTGTATTGTCCTTGATGTATTCTTTTGCCAGCGGTCTTAGCGTGTTTAAATAATCCAGTATTTCCTCCATCCCCGCCGGAATCATACAGGCAATCTGGCTCCTGACTGACGCTGCAATCTCCGGGCTTGCCCCCTCTGTCGAGATGCCGATGCCAAGCTTTCCCGCCTTCACCAGAGACGGAAAAAGAAAGCTGCACGCCTCCTTGTCGTCCACCACGTTGACCAGTATCCCTTTTTCCCCGCAGAGTTCTCCGACCTCCGCGTTCACCCCCCTGTCGTCCGACGCTGCGATGACAAAGCGCATACCGGTCAGATCTTCTGGCGCGAACGCTCTCTTTATGACACAAATATCATTTTCCTGCGCGCACTGCGCCATGCTTTCTGTGATCTCAGGCGCCACCACCGTCAGCCGCGCGCCATAGGGAAGCAGCTTTTCCAGTTTGTGAAGCGCGACGCGGCCGCCCCCCACAATCAGGCCGTTCCTGCCTGCAATATCCACAAAAAAAGGAAAATACCCCATCTTCCTGTCCTCCCCTTCTTTTTACATCAAGTCACGCGCCCTGAATACAATCTCCAATATCGCATAGATCACTGGCTGATGCACCATATAAATCCCAAATGAGTGTTTTCCCAGCCACTCGACCGGAGGCAGTATGCTTTTTTCAAACGTCTTCATGCACTTTTTCCCACTGACAAACCGGAATGTAAAATATCCTGCCACAAACAAAAATCCCCATGGCAGCAGCGAAAAATAATCCGTCGAATAAAAACCCCTGTGCGGAAAACCGAGATAAGTTGAAACAATATCGTGATACAGCACATCCGGAACCCTGAAAAAATTCCACTTTCCGAAACCGAGATACCCCTCATTGATATTCTTTGTCAGAAAAAACAACAGACCGCACACAGCCATTCCAACACCC
Source organism: Lachnospiraceae bacterium (assembly GCA_009774245.1). Taxonomy (GTDB): domain Bacteria; phylum Bacillota; class Clostridia; order Lachnospirales; family Lachnospiraceae; genus COE1. Next base: position 38,493 of record VSNM01000017.1, read on the forward strand.
GGGCGGACGCGGCGCAGCCATCGGTCAAGCACGTTCATCAGCAGCATACACGAGCCGATGAGTGTCAGCACGCCGAATACCACCCTGTTCTGCGGCATGACAAGGAGCGTCACCAGCGTGATCACAGCGCCCCCCAGAAAGACGGTAATCCCCCGCTTCCACACATGACTGCCAAGCGACCAGCAAAAGCCTGACAGAAAGATAAATGTCCAGCAGATTCCCTGCTGCCAGACATACGCCCCCTCCGACCGGTACCAGCCCCAGTCAGTCCCGTATATGTACACCAGATCCCAGGCGGCATGATAGGCGATCATATTGAGCAGCGCGATGCCGCGGATGTCATCCAGCTTTTCATACCGCTTTTTATTGCCTGCGGTGTTCTCATAATGTTTTCCCATACCGAATTCCTTACTCCCTCAATCGCCTGTCGTTTATCTCTACTATATACCAAGATTACCGATCAGACAATCTTTTTGTTTCGGAAAATGCAGAAATTGTCAGCTTTTTATTTTTCGCTAAGGATTTTGTATAAATAGAAAAATTCCCCCTTTTTTTCCATTAATTCATCAAATTTTCCCCTTTCTACTATTTTACCGGTATCCATCACAATAATTTCACTGTATTTCTGCATAAGTGCGTTATTATATCTATGAGTAATATTTATAATCGTCATATCTTCATCCAACAGTCTTTTTTCAATTTCAAAAGCAGTAGCATTGTCAAGCCCCGATGTAATTTCATCAAGAAATGTCATTGCCTTATTTCTTAAAAAAAGCCTTGCCAAAGCAATTCTCTGCAATTCACCGCCCGAAAAATTTTTCCCGTTCTCCTGAATTTTTTCATCTATTCCCTCTGGAAGCCTCTGAACGGTATCATAGATGCCTGCTTTCCGTAGTGCTTCAATGACCTCGTCTTTTGAATAATTCTGATATAATGCTACATTATTGAAAATCGTGTCGTTGAATATGTAGGTTTGCTGGTAGCAAACCGGACTGACATGCATGATACTTTCCTTGTTAAGTCCTGACAACTCCTGTCCATTAATCAGAACCCGGCCTGTATAATCCGCTCCATACTCTGTAAGTAATTTAATAATGCTTGATTTTCCGCTTCCGCTTTTACCAACAATAGCGTACTTCTTACCTTTCTCAAAGGTTAATGTCAGATTGTCCAGCGAAAAGCTTTCACTAATTTTTTGATTGACATGATCCAGACAGATTTCTCGTATCTTTTCATTAATATTCTCTTTATTATCATTTTCACTTTCCTGTTCCAACAAGGCTGCCAATTCAGCCTTTACCTTTTCCACTGCCTTTAACTGAATCATTCCATTGGCAATCGTCTTACATGGTGTTAAAACGAAATTCATCATATTCGTGATTGCTACTACTTCGCCAAGCGTGATTCTTCCTGCCATAACAAAAAACATGCAACTCGTCAGAACAATCAAAAAAGCCCCATTGTTTACTAAAGAGGCTAACGCCTGTGCCCAATATAGCATTTGAGATGCATATTCATTTTTTCTGCATACGAAATCGCTAAGCTTTTCCTGCTTTCCTAAAATCTGCTTTACTGCATCGAAGGTTCTTATGACTTTATGACCTCCTAAATCGCTTTTTATTCCGTCCAAATAAACCTCAAGGGCTTCTGTATACTCTTTTGTTGAGGAACCGATTTTCTTTTTTAATATGTTCGGAACCCCAAACTGTACAATGCTGACTGCGGCTACAATCAATAAAATAAACGGTTCTACCCATAGTAAATAGATGACGGCAACAACCAAAAAGGCAAACTGCATAATCATGCCATATACATTGTTGACTTCGCTGTCTAATATGATTTTTATATCTGTAGTAAATTTTGAAAGATAATATGCCAACCCCTTTTTTTCAAATTGATTGGCAGAAATATAAAATAGCTTATGCATCAATTGATTGCGCAGATCCTTCTCAATATCCCGCACAACAATTGCCTGACTCCTCTTGCCGGCCCACTCAAAGATAAATACTCCTATGCTAAAAACAACAGCGATAAGGCATTTTTCCAACAACTCCCTATAATTTGAAGAATCAATCAAAAGCTGCATAATATAGGAACGTAAGGGAGCCATGACACCAACAATAACCACAGGAATCAGGCTGAGCAAAAACTTGTATCTGTTCTTTTTATAAATTCTTTTTATCATTGTCCTTCTCCTTCGAATTATCACCTCAATTATAACATAATTTCCTCCTATGCCAACTATAAGTCACTTATTTGGCGCATTTTTAGCACCTATATTACAATAGAGAAATCAACAGCCGCAGGGATGAACGTTTAGGGACTCCTTATATCGTAAGGAATTGTAGGAAAATAAGTGATGCATATTGCGCAGGATATTTCTTCGAGGATGTATGTCAAAAAACGTAGGCGTAGGAGGCAAAGGCATAAAGGGCAATGCCTTACGGCGAGGCTTTTTGACATGCATAATCGGAGAAATAGACAAGTCAAGATGTGTCAATTATTTTTCTACAGTTCCTAATCCCTCTGTGGCTTTGAGAAAACATTTATACAAAGGAGAAAACTATGGGAAGACATGGAGAAAACATCAGACACCGGAAAAATGACAACAGATGGGAAGGACGCTACAAGGTATATGACGAGAACAGGCAGGAATACGTATACCGCTCTGTATACGGGCACTCCTATGCTGAGGTACGGGAGAAGCTCACGATCAAACAGCTGACCATCCGAAACTGTATTTCCGGCAGCAGCGCAGGCGCACTGGGCAGTACCGCCCTGTTCTCACAGGCCGCCAACGAATGGCTCGGACTGATTCGGGAAAAATGCAAATATTCGACCTACATCAAATATGACACAGTATACCGGACGCACCTTGCAGGCGCATTGGGCGACTGCCCCTTGACCGATATCTCAGACATCCAGCTCCAGGCAGAGATTCCGGATGATTTGTCCGAAAATATGCAAAAAAGTATCTACAGCATTGCCAATCAAATCCTGCGCTATGCAAACAGTCATTACCAGATCAGCGTCCCCATGCTGACACGCATTCCCACACGCGCAGAGAAAAAAGCGATCGAGACGCTCTCCATAGCGGAGCAGGCAAAGCTTTTTGACTGTATCTGCAAGGATACGGACAAATACAAAATCGCGACATTCCTCTCGCTCTGTATCGGACTGCGGCTGGGCGAAATATGCGCCCTGAAATGGGACGATATTGACTTTGACAGTCAGGCAATCACCATAAACCACACGGTACAGCGAATCACTGCCATGGAGACCGTCGACGAGGCCACAAGGACAAATCTCCTGGAGAGCGATCCCAAGAGCGACTGCTCCAGAAGGATAATTCCCGTATCCGGCAGTCTCCTGCAGCTCCTCGGCACCATCCGCAGCGACGAGTCCTATATCTTCGGCGGTGACAAACCGTTGGAACCGCGGACAATGCAGTACCAGTTCAAAAGAATTTTGCGGGAGGCCCTGATCTCCGAGCGGAACTTTCATATCCTGCGCCATACATTCGCGACGAACTGTGTCGAAAAGGGCATCGATGTGAAAAGCATCAGCGAAATCTTAGGACACTCCGATGTCAAGATTACCTTAAACCGCTATGTACACCCGACCATGGACGCAAAGCGCCTGCAGCTGGAACAGCTGATTCTCTTTTATAATCAGATCGGAGAGCAGACGCACTAGACGCCTGTCTCCGTCATCACTTTGACATACTCCTGCGTCTTGTCCCGCATGATCAGGAGTCCCTGCAGCAGTGCATCCAGCGAGAAACGATGCGTGATGCACTGCTGCGGATGAATCTCTTCCCTCCGCAATTTGTCAAGCACGTAATGCCAGTCATCCTCCCTGTCATGACGGAACGAGGAATTCCAGCTGCCCCTGACTGTCAACTGATCACGAAGGATTTTCCAGTAGACATTTTTCTCAAACAACATATCTGAGGCCGGATTTCCGACAAGCTGCACAGTTCCGCCCGGCGCTGTTCCCATAACCGCGCCTGCCACTGTCTCATTTTTTCCCACACACTCAAAAAATACATCGACGCCGATGCCATCAGTCCACGCCATCAGCCACTCCTGCACACTATCGCTCCTGCTGTCGCAAAAATGTCCTTCCGCCACGCCGAGCTGCATCGCCGTTTTCCGCTGAAAGTCCTTGTTTCCGATCACATACAGATTCGAATAGCCTGCCTCGATCAGAAACATGGCAAGCAGGATTCCGATCGTCCCAAATCCCCAGACAGCGATCGGACTGCGCCGGTACGCATCAGGAGGAAGCGCGTTTCTCATCGCGTGGACTGCGACCGCCATCGGCTCCATCATCGCGGCCTGTTCGTATGACACATTGTCCGGCAATTCTATCAAATTCCACTCCGGCACTGCGACATACTCCGCAAAACCACCGTCCCTGCGCGAACCCAGATAACTGTAGCCGCGGCACATCTCATAGCGCTGTTTCCGGCATGCGATACATCTGCCGCAGGGAATCAGCGGAAAGATGCCGACACGCCTGTCCAGCCATTTCGCGTCCGCGTTTCTCCCCAGCCCGATGACCTGTCCGGCAAACTCATGTCCCGGAATCAGCGGGTGCACATGCGCGCCTGTCTGGTAAATCCTCGGGATATCCGAACCGCAAATGCCCGCCGCCTTCACCGCGACAAGCACTTCATGCTCCGCCGGTTCTGGTTCGGCGGCCTCATCGTAACATATATTACTAATACCATGTAAAATCCATGCCTTCATTGATCGTATCTATCCCTTCTAAATCTATCACATATCAATCTATCACATATCGTGTTTGATTTTTGCTTATGTGCATTCTGTTCAAATCGCCCTGAAATATCCGCCCTGTCATTTTGCCGCCAGCCTGCGGAAACGCTCCAGATCGCCTGGCGTTGTGATCTTTAGATTGCCCTCGTCGCCGGGAATCATGGCTATGTTCATGCCCGCCATAATCGCGGGCTCTGTCGAACCATTGATCTGCCTGATCTGATCGGGACAAAGCCTCCGGTTCGCCTCATAATACAGCCCGATCCGAAAAGCCTCCGGTGCCTGTCCTGCATAGATCTCTGTCCTTTCAAGCAGTTCGCTGACCGTCTTTCCATCGACACTCCTGTACACGGTGTCCTTCATGGGCAGCACTGGCATCACGCCGTCATGCCCCTCCATCGCCGCCGCGCAGTCCGTAATCATCTGCTCTGAGAGCAATGGTCGCGCTGCGTCATGTATCAGCACGACATCGGAATCTTCTGCGTATTCCCTGATATCCGCCAGCCCGTGATAAATCGATAACTGGCGGTTCTCTCCCGGAAGGGAGAACCCACGGAATTTACTATTGACATCATACTTTTCCAGACAACTTCTGATCAGAGTCTGCCACTCCTGCGCCGCCACGATCTGTATCGCGCCAATCTCCCCATGACGGGACAACAGCTCAATACAATAAGAAATGATAGGTCTGTCATTCACCTCGATATACTGTTTGGGAATGTCCGCGCCCAGCCGAACGCCGCTGCCTCCCGATAAAATCAATGCAACTGTCATTTGTTTTCCCCCATAATATCGCAGTCAAACGACTGCCTCCACGATCGTCTTATCACCAAACAGGAGCGTTTTTACACCGGTTTCCTTTTGTGTGTTAAAGTTAAAGCTGATCATATAGCCCTTCTTTTGATGGAAATAGTCAAGATACTCCATGAGCTGCTGCTCTCCCCGTCTGTTGTACTCATCGCCATGCCAGATTTTCATCTCAATGACAAACTGTTCCCCTCCATAATCCACAATCACGTCCGTGCGTCTCGCGTCCCGTGTCTGTGCCACAATATAATAATTTCCCACACCGTTAATGATCGGTTTCAGATACAGCAGAAACATTTTTCGCCCATATTTTTCCAGGAACTCCTCGTCTTTCTCACAACAGATCTCCGTAAAATAATCGACAAATTTCGCCAGGATAAAATCCATGTCAAGCCTGTTATCCCTGATAAACAGAACCCTGTCACTCTCACCCCGCAGATACGCCCCGCTCTCGATTGCCTCCTGCGTCATAAACAGATTCAATAAATACATCTCAAAAATACGGTTTGCGATCGCAACATGCCCGTCCTTCTCAACCAGGAAGCCAAACATGACACCTATGCTGACCGATTTTTCATCGGGACTAAACGGCACGATTCTTCCCTGATAGATGATGCCTTCTATCATGTCGCGCAGGCTTTTGTACAGATCCAGCTGTTTTACCATGCTCTCAAACAACGGCGTGCTCTCCCGCAGCATATCTTTTACAGCTTTTGCAATCCCCGCTTCAGACCATGCTGCCGCCGGTGTTTCAAAACCTTCCTTCCCGGAAATTTTTTCGTCAATGCGCTTGCAGATCGAGGAGACGAGAACGGGATATCCCGATGTATATTGATAGATTTCCTCTGCCACTGTCTGTATGTCCATACCTGTCTGATGGTCTGCCTCATACTCGTCCAGCATTGATGTGATCTGGTCTGTCGAAAAATCCATCTCGATATCAAAGTCAGCAGCGATATTCCACGGACTGTTATATTGATGTTCTGATTCTGAGCGCAGCTTTAATTTAAGATTTTTAATGTTATAGACTCCTGCGAGAATGACGGAGTGAAAAATAGGCATTTTATCCCTCTTTAGATAATAGCTCCTAATCTGCGACAGGAAATCAATGAAAACCTGATTATTACTCGCGCTGTCAACTTCATCGATCATCAGTACGATCGGGCGCAGACTGATCTCACACATACTGCTCAGACATTCAAACAGTTCATCTAACCCTCCGTCTGAACAGTTAGTCTGAAAATCTGCCAACAGCTGCAGCAGCCGTTCCTTGTCTGGTGTTTCTATATACCGGAATGCCCTGGACAGCTTTTTCGTGAATGTCTGTGAAAAGATCGTACCGTCTGCAAACTTTTGCGTCGGAATCTCCTGAAAATCCATTGCCAGAACAATGTAATCTTCTTTCAAATACGCTTCCAATGCATTCAGGGTTGTCGTCTTTCCATACTGGCGGCCTTTGTTGATGACAAAATATTTTTTTCGATCAACCAACTTTGTTTTAATGAGCTCAAGCCGATTGTCCAATTTTACCATATAATGCTCTCCCGGCCTGCAGGAACCTTCCGTATTAAAATATCTCATCTCTCAAAATCCTCCTCTCCCACCACGTTTGATACCATAACCATATTATAAACCATTCTTTCCGCTTTGTCATTGACGGCATTGTTCACTGACAAGACAAATCTCCTTCACCATGCCATAGATCGCCGGGGAATCCACTGCGATGCCGACTTCCGCTACGCTGTCCGTGTCCAGAGTAAACGCAATGTGGTGCTTTGTCCATTCCTCCGCTGACGGGAATATGGACTGTTCCGCGCGCACTTCACCCGCCGTCCTGGCATAGAGTTTTACTTTGACACCTGTCGTATTATCTCCGCGATACGCCAGAGAAAACGTATAGTTTCCCGCCGGAAGGCTCTCAAACTTCTGGCAGAGCTTCCATTTAAAATTGCTCTCGGATTTAAAATAATAGTAGTTTGTCGCCCCAAATGGAAATTCCTCCGAGATCTCCTGCCGCACTTCCTGCACGAGGTTGTCCCCAGCTGCCTCAACCGCCCAATGCTCCGGCATTCCGTCATACAGGTTCTCAAAATCCGGATTTTTCAAAAGGTTCTGTTGTCCCTTTTTATCCACCAGATGTATGGAAAGCGAAACTGTTTGTCCACAATTCCGGAGTGTTCCATTTATGACAGCCGTGTCATTTTTCATCAGCACAGACTTGTCAAAATTCCATGTGACAGCCTCCCGTTCCAGTCTGCCGTCATACTTTAGCACCTTGACTGTCCTAGGAAGATACTCCGTCGGCTCATCCTCCATCGTCACTGTGATCTCTGACGGCTCATAGATCTTGGCGATTCTGTCAATATCCGCATTCTCGGGCGCAAACCCAAACGCCCTGAACCCCAGTGTCGGTCTGCCTTGTGCGTCCACGATGCCCATGCAGCTCCCCCAGCCGTCGTCCATCTCATCGTCCGGTCTTGAGAACGGCTCCCAGTAAAAGACGCCAAGTCCCATATTCTCGCTAATATGTGCCGTGATGCTCATAATCAGCTCGAGCACTTCCTTTTGCGCTGCGCCGCCCGCCGGAAAACCCGCGATTTTCTCCTGCGCCTCGCCAAACAGCTCTCCCCGGCTCCTGCGGTAAGCGTGCGCCGCCTCCGCTATGATCATCGGCTTGTGGTAACGCTTTGCCAGCTCCTCCATCGTGTTCTTGAGATCACTGAACGTTCCATGCCAGAACGGATAATAAGACAGCCCGATGATATCAAAATCCGTAACGCCATTTGCGAGCGCATTGTCAAACCATTCCTTAAAATAATAATAGCGCCCACCCTGGTCAAGATGGAGCATCACCTTTGTATCCCACGCCCCCTGCGTGTCGCGTACCGCTCGGATTCCGGCATTTATCAGCTTCGCCAGCTCCTCCCAGTTGTCCGTCCTGCCGTCCGGCCACAGCATGCCGCAGCGAATCTCGTTGCCGACCTGCACCATATCTGGATACACACCGTCCTGATAGAGCGCCGTCAGCACTTCTCTCGTGTAGTCGTAAACCGCCTGCGCCAGCGCATCGCCGCCCAGCTCCTGCCACGCTGCAGGTTTCGTCTGGTTGTCGGGGTCTGCCCACCAGTCCGAGTAATGAAAGTCGAGCAGCAGACCTAGACCGCGGTTTTTGATCTCCGCCGCCATCTTCCGCGTGTGCTCCAGGTCACAGTAACCGCCGGATTCCTTGACACGCCCGGGCTCATTCCAGATTCGCAGCCGCCCGTAATTAAATCCCTGCTCCTTTGCAAAATCAATGATATTGACCTCGTTTCCGTCAAAATCATAATACCGGTGCCCTTTATCCATCATTTCCAAATGGGAGGAAATGTCCATACCTTTTATAAACATATTGCCTGTCTCCTTGTTTTTTATCTGTTTCTTAAAAAGAACAGCTTGTTTTCTTTTTAAGAAACAAGCTATTCCCTTCCTACTTTTTGTTTACTTTTTCGCTCACTTTCTTCGCCTTTTTAGGCTTGTTGATATCATATTTCATCTCATACGCCTCAAAGAGCTCCCTGTACATGCTGTTGTTCATCTCTCGGATACTCTTCTGGTACTCGTGCGTATCAAAATCCTCCGCCTCCGATTCGAGCAGCGCGACCGCCACGTTGGAACAGTGCGCGCCGATACGCTCAAAATCCGTCAGAATATTGTTGAAGGCAAAGCCCTGTTTCAGCTCACATTTGCCATTCCGAAGACGCGTGATGTGCCTCGATTTTAACTCGTTGCAAAGCACATTGATAAGCTCCCGCAAGGGCTCCACCCTGATTGCCAGATCGACATCCTCATACGCAAAGGAATCCACTGTAACCTCGAGGATCTCCTTAACCGCGCTCCCCAAGACAGATAACTCGTAAGTCGCCTCGTCCGAGAAGGAGATCTTCTTCTCATAGAGCTCGTTTGCCGATTTGGACAGGTTGACCGCATGATCGCCCAACCGCTCGAAATCACTGATGGTATGTAAAAAGATGGACACCTGCTTTGACTGGTTCTCTGTCATGTCGCGCCCTGTCAGCTGCATGAGATATGTCCCCAGTTTGTCCTCGTACTTGTCGATCAGGTTTTCCTTCTCCTGCACCTTGTTGTAGCGTTCCTCCGAGTAGTTGTCAAAAAGCCCCATGGCACGCACAATATTTTTCCTCGCCTTCTTTGCCATACCATTCATGGCGGTGTGGCTCTGACCAATCGCCAGCGCCGGATATTTGAGGAAACGCTCCTCCAACAGGTCGAAGTCCGCCTGCTCCTCCTTGTCCTCCTCGGTATCCTTCACAAGGGTGAACACAAGTTTTTCTATCCACTTGATAAATGGAAACAGAATCATGACCGTCGCCAGACGGAACACTGTGTTCAAGATTGCGATCGTGATCGGGCTCATCGTCATGTCCATAAAGTCAAAATGCACGACCGCGTTAACCGAATAGAATACGACCGCCCAGAACACCATGCCGAACAGGTCATTCATCAGATAGATGAGCGCCGTCCTCTTGCCGTTTTTATTGGTTCCAATCGAGGACAGCAACACCGGACACGCCGCGCCGACACCGATACCGAGCGTGATCGGGAACGCGGACGCAAACGTGATAGCCCCCGTCACGGAGAGCGCCTGCAGGATACCGATCGACGCGGACGCACTCTGCAAAACCGCCGTGAACGCGATACCGACCAGGATACCCATGAACGGATTGGAAAACATGGTGAGCGTGTTGACAAAATGCGGGTTTTCCTTTAGCGGGGACACCGCGCCACTCATGCTCTGCATACCGAACATCAATATCGAAAAACCAAGCATGATATCGCCGACATTTTTGTAAGTGCTCTTCTTGGAAATCATCTTAAATAAGATACCAATAATGGAAACCACTGCCGAGATCGTGGTTGTGGACAAAAGCTGCGCGATGCCGCCTGAACCCTCTATGTAGGACAGGCAGAGTATCCAGCCCGTGATACTCGTACCGATGTTCGCTCCCATGATAATGCCGATCGCCTGTGCCACCTTCATCATACCCGAGTTGACGAAACCGACGACCATGACCGTCGTCGCTGACGAGGACTGTATGATCGCCGTGACCGCTGTTCCCAGTAAAACACCCTTGATCGGCGTGTTGGTCAGCTTGTACAGGATCAGCTCCAGCTTTTCACCTGCCGCCTTTTTCAGCCCGTCCCCCATCAGGGACATGCCAAACAGAAAAAGCGCGACTCCGCTAAGTAACGATAAGATCGATGTTATACCCATGTCAATATTTTTCCTTCGCAATGATTCTGCAAAACAAAACGCCCCGAATCACCACATTCCTTCTTCATCAGTTTATTTTAGATTATACTCTATTTCCCCGGCGCTTTACAATGCTTTGGTTCAATTTTGCGTTACCTTTACTATATTTGACAGTAAAACACCGCCTTTGGGCATACTTATTTATGCATATTTCCCACAAAGCCTGTTTACCTGCCACAGCAGACGCTCTAATCAAGATGTTCGCTGCGCTGCCCGTCAAGATAATTGACAAACTGCTGCGCAGTGCGCCCCGAGATGCCGCCATGGCTGAGCTCCCACTTGTTCGCCTCGGCTTTGAGCTCCTCGTCCGGCATCGGAATCCCCTGTCTGTGCGCAAGCTCCAGCACGATGTTGAAGTACTCCTTCTGCGAAGGCTTGGAGTAGTTGATCGTGACACCAAAACGGTTTACCAGTGACAGCTTCTCCTCCATCGTGTCGGAGCGGTGCATACCGTTGTCAACCTCCACGTCGCTTCTGTCGTTCCAGGTCTCTTTGATCAGGTGCCTGCGGTTCGATGTCGCATAGATCAGGATATTGTCCGGCTTCGTCTCCACGCCGCCCTCGATCACCGCCTTAAGGAACTTGTACTCGACCTCAAACTCCTCAAACGACAGGTCGTCCATATAGATCACAAATTTGTAGTTCCGGTTCTTGATCTGTGCGATCACATTCGACAGATCTTTGAACTGGTGTTTGTAGATCTCAATCATGCGGAGTCCCTGCGGATAAAAGGCGTTCACGATCGCCTTGATACTGGTGGACTTGCCCGTCCCGCTGTCGCCAAACAGCAGCACATTGTTCGCCTTCCTGCCCTCCACAAATGCCCTGGTGTTGTCGACGAGCTTCTTTTTCTGCAGCTCATACCCGATAAGGTCGTCGAGCATCACCTTGTCCATGTTGTTGATCGGCAGAAATTCAATGTCGCCCTCAGCCTTATCCCTGATGCGGAACGCCTTGTTCAAGCCGAACATTCCCACACCGAAATCCCTGTAAAATGATGTCACACAGTCAAAAAATTCATTTTCGTCCGAAGCGTTCTCGAGCTGCGCGCTCAGGGCGATGATCTTCTCGCTGACATTTTTGTTGTACATCAGTTCTTTCTTGCCGATCGCCTTATAGTCCGAAATCTGTGAAAAGCAGTCGATGCCAAGCTCTTTTTCGATCGCAGAAAAATCAAAGTCAAACAGGTTTTTGAAAACCCGGAAATCATTCTTTGCGAAATGGTTGACGCTCCCGTCGTTGGCACCCACCTTCTCGCAGGTGATACTGAACGGGTTCTCGTTCGTCACCAGATAAAAAGTCAGGTAATTATGCCAGAGATTATAGTTAAAGCCATAATCCGTGGCAACGATCAGAAGCCGTTTGAGCTGTGTGTAGATGTCTTTGATCAGCGCCGGTTTTGTGCTTGTCTTTTCCTCAAACCGACGGAAGATCTCCCCGAACTGGTACAGGATACAGTCCTTGTCCATATCGCCATACATAATTAATTTTGCAATCTCACGGTACATTTGTTTTTCCTCCTAGCTTTGCGGATTTCTTCCCGCATTCCTTTTCCTTCTATATACTTTATTGTATATTAAGTGTCTTAATGCACTTTTTCAGGCAGTCTTTCAACGGCTCTTCCTCGTTCTTTAAATACCAGTCGTTCAGCGTCCTATTGAATTCTTCCGCATGATCTTTTCCGATTGTCAGGATACCCTCTCCGTTTTCGATCAGGATTTTACTCGCCACCATTGTGGAAGTCCGCTTGTTTCCATCCCAAAACAATTGCTGTCGACAGGCATATGCAAAATATTCCAGCGCCCTGTCTACAGGATTTGTTATTTGATTGATACGGTCAATTTCTCTCAATACCTCTTCCCGAACCGGAACCGTCGGCATAAAATCACCGACTCCGACAGTTCCTTTCCTCAATACCCCCCATTCCAGACTTTCATTTCTTGACACATATTCATTTACCTTGCAAACATAGTCTAATGTGAGCGGCTGATCTACTGAATTGATAATATATTTCCAGCCATCTCTCAGATTCAGAACGGTCTGTATATCGTCCACCGCGATCCCGCTGACCACTGCCCCGTCAATAATTGTCTGTGTCTGCGGAAAAGTCACATTGCATCCCTCTATATAGGCAGTATTAAACACAAGTTCGGTAAATGTTTTCTTTGCCAGAAAAATATTCTGCTGCCTTGTAAGCATCAATATTCCTCCAATTCATTATACCTTTAATTATTTCGTTGTCTGTCGCCCCTGCGGAACATACCTGTAGCGTCGCAACAGTTCCACCCAGGACTTTGCATCTACTGCAAAGTCCGTGAAATAGCGTACTGGCAGAGATGCATCAAGCCACCACGAAGTGGTTTTGCATGGCTTGATGCCTGTAATAGGAAGCCGAAGGCTGAACTGTTACGTAGCGTCCTCTAAGGACACGCCGTCCTCCCACGTTCCACAGTAGCGCAGGTACTCCGCTTCCGTATTCAGAAAATCCGCGGCGTTCTGTGGCAGCACAATCTTTTCGATTTGATTTTCAATTCGATTTTCGATCTGTTGTTCAGTATAATCACAGACATAGATCACCTTCCTGCAGTTCAAAAATACCCAGTCAAAGCGCTGCGCACAGTCTCTCTGCTTTTCACCCATATACTCATACAGATGCCGCACATCGATCTCGTCCCCGTCCCCCGGGTGCAGGAACAGATAAAGCCCATTGTGCCGCCTCTGCTGATAGCTTGTGTTGAGTTTCTCCAGTTTCTTGTCAAACCGATACTTTGCCTTGTACAAATAATCCTGACGACCGGGATCGTCCGGCAGGACAGCCCAGAACCTGCCATTGTAAAAATTCAGCCGCTCCCCATACCGCTCCAGCGCGGCGGGCGGCAGCTCCTCCTTCAGGCACCCCAGATACTGCTCGATAAAATTCTTGGTCTGCCCGTCGTCGGGAAGCAGCGCCTGACTGACCTCGAGCCCCATGTCCATCGTCTCGTTAATCCAGTCCGGTGACTCGCTCTTTACAAAAGACGGCTTGTATCCGCGCCAGAGATACTTTAAGGAAACCACCGCGTAAATCTCGTTTAGCAGCTTCTCATATACCATAATTGCCTATTTCCCCTCCTGCATTCGTCTGCATTCACACCTTGTACTGCAACAAATCCTTCACCACTTCACCCGCTATAATCAGCCCCGCCGCCGCGGGCACAAACGCATTGCTCCCGGGTGTGCGTTTTCTTGTTTTCCCTGTGTCATTTTCCCCTGCGATCTCCAGAACCTCCTCTTCGCTGTGCGTCCCGATCGGAACCTCCTCCGAGTAAACCACCTTCAATCCGGAAATCCCACGCTTTTTCAGCTCGCGGCGCATCACCTTTGCCAGCGGACAGACACGCGTCTGGTAAATATCCGCAACCTTGAACGCCGCGGGATTCATCTTATTGCCCGCCCCCATGGAACTGATGATCGGCGTGTGCGCCCTGTCCGCCTGCATGACAAGCTGGATTTTCCCTGTCACGGTATCGATCGCGTCCACCACATAATCAAACGCATAAAAATTAAATTCCGACGCCGTCTCCGGCATAAAAAAGGTTTTGTATGTATGGACGACCGCCTCCGGGTTAATGTCCAGGACACGTTTCCTGGCCGCGTCCACCTTGTACTCGCCGATCGTGCTGTGCGTCGCGATAATCTGGCGGTTTAAATTCGTGAGGCACACCCTGTCGTTATCAATCAAATCAAGCGTCCCGACGCCGCTGCGCGCCAGCGCCTCCATCACATAGCCGCCCACGCCTCCGATTCCAAACACGGCAACGCGGGAAGCCTTCAGCCGCGCAGTCCCCTCCGCGCCAATCAGGAGTTCTGTCCTTGAAAACTGGTTCTCCATCTTCTTTCCTTTCCCCTACTCGCCGCGCGAACAGGTCTATGCAGAAAAAACACACTTTTTGGTCAATCATAAAAGGGTGCCAAACTGATAGGTCTTGCACCCTTTTTATTTGCTACTATTCAGTTTTATTCTTTGATCCTGTCAAGTTCATTGAGATTCACGCCTGCGGTGGTTAAAATAACTTTTAACTCAATATAACGTTTGTACATTTGTTCGTATGTTTCAAGATCATTATTTTTCTTTGCTGATATCATCCAGTCTTGCAACCTTGAAAAATCAACTACAGAATCCCTTACAATATCTGACATACCAGGCATTGTACCACCTCCCAATTATGAAACACATTGTTGTGTCGTAATCTAGTATAACATAACCGTGCAACAAAGTCTATCAATTTTCCTCAAATCCCTAATGCCTCGGTTACTGTTCACTCCGTTCCAGTAACAGGTAAAAATCCATGCAAAATTTGCTTCGCAAATGGATTTTTACTTGCAACCGCTACGTTTTCGCACGGACTTAGCAGTAAATGCTAAGTCCTGTGTGAACAGTAACATGCCTCGTTCATGCTTCCAGTACGATATCCTTGTAAGTCAAACGTTACATAATGAAACCCATATTCTGTAAACTTCGTCACAATTTCCTCCCGAATATCCTCCTTCATGATACACCCAAAATCCGCCTTGGGCACCTCAATCCTCGCAAGCGTGCCGTGAATGCGCACGCGCATCTGTCCAAAGCCCTTGTCCGCCAATAGCTGCTCCGCCTTTTCCACCATGCCAAGTCTCTCCTCCGTGATCGTCTCGCCATACACAAAGCGCGAGGCCAGACAGGCGCAAGACGGTTTATCCCACGTAGGCAGACCATATCTTCGGGACAACTCCCTGATCTCCTGTTTATACAGCCGTGCCTCCCTGAGCGGACTCCTGACGCCAAGCTCCGCGATCGCCTGCAGACC
The DNA here is from genome assembly GCA_009774245.1 of Lachnospiraceae bacterium. Taxonomy (GTDB): domain Bacteria; phylum Bacillota; class Clostridia; order Lachnospirales; family Lachnospiraceae; genus COE1. Next base: position 54,221 of record VSNM01000017.1, read on the forward strand.
GGGACGGTAGTCGCCCAGATCATCCATATTAGAGCCCTCAATCACATACCGCAGTCCGTGCTCCCGCGCTGTCTTTTCTATCCCTGTGAAAAGCTCTTTTTTGCACAGATAGCAGCGGTTCGGCGGATTGTCGGCAAAGCCCTCGACCGCCAGCACGTCCGCCTCGTAGACGTATTGCGCAACGCCCTCCGCCTTACAGAACGCTTCCGCCTCCGCTGCCTCCCGCGCTGGAAACACGCACGAGTTTGCAGTGATTGCAGCCACGTTCTCCCCAAGCACTTCATGCGCCACCTTCAGCAAAAAAGTGGAATCTACCCCGCTCGAAAATGCCACTGCCACACTGCCAAGCTCCCGCAGATACGCTTTTAACCGCGCAAGTTTTTCATCGATTGCTGTTTTTCCCTGCGTTTCATATCCCTGCGACACCGTTTCCTGCTGCAGATCATATTGCGCTCCTTCCTGCGTTCCGTCCGACCATAAGCTGTGATAATCATCCAGAAAATGATGCCGGACGCCATCCTGCTTATATGCGATGACCGTACTCAGGTTCACATTTTCAACACTCTTAAATATATTATTTTCCACAAACGGGTTGATCTGACGAAGCTGTCGGATTAACTCCTTGATCTCGCGGCGCTTTGAAGTATTTTCCAGATCACCCCGGAACGCACTGTTTTCCGTAAATTTGCACGCACACTGCAGAAATTGCAGGTTATTATAATCCCGCCACGCCTTAATATGCTCTTCCCGGATCAGATACATTGGACGAATCAGCTCCATTCCCTCAAAGTTCGTGCTGTGGAGCTTTGGCATCATCGTCTGCACCTGCGCCCCGTAGAGCATTCCCATCAGGATCGTCTCGATGACATCATCAAAATGATGCCCGAGCGCGATCTTATTGCAGCCCAGCTCCTTCGCCTTGCTGTACAGATATCCGCGCCGCATTCTGGCGCACAGATAGCAGGGCGAATTTTCTATATGAAAGACCGACTCAAAGATATCGGACGCAAAGATGGTCAGCGGAACGTTCAGCCGCCTGGCATTGTGCTCGATCAGCTGCCGGTTCTCTGCCTTGTACCCGGGATCCATGACCAGAAACTTCACGTCAAAGTCAAATTTATCGTGCCGTTTCAGCTCCTGAAAAAGCTTTGCCATCAGCATCGAATCCTTGCCGCCGGAGATGCAGACCGCGATCCGGTCCCCCTCCTGCACCAGATCATACTCCCTGATCGCCTTCGTGAACTTACACCACAGATTTTTCCGGTAGCGCTTCCGCAGATCCTGCTCGATCTCAAGATAATCCCTGTTTTTTTCCGACGCGTCTGTCATTTTCTCCCACTCCCCCACAACTGCCTCTGTTGGACAATACTTATCTCTTAGTATAGCCCCTTTTTCCCTCATATGCAAATCAATTTTTCCTTGTCATGCCCTGTGCGCGATAGTATAATGAAATTACTACGAAAAGGAGGTTTTCATGAACTTAAAATTTACCGTAACGCAGGATGAGCTCTCGGATCTGCTCCTGAACCTTGCGCCCATCCGCCCCGTCTTTATCTGGGGCGCGCCGGGCATCGGAAAATCGGCGCTGGTACAAAAATTCGCGGATGATGTCGGTCTGGAATGCGTCTCGCTGCTTGGCAGCCAGCTTGCGCCGGAGGATATCATCGGCATTCCGCAGATCAAGGGTGACACCTCAGAGTTCATGCCGCCCAAAATGATTGCCCGCAGGGAGCCTTACGTCCTGTTCCTCGACGAACTGAACGCCTGCTCGCAGGAGGTACAGAAGGCATTTTACAGCCTGATCCACGAAAAACGCATCGGGGAATACCATCTGCCGGAGGGAAGCGTCGTCATTGGTGCCGGAAACCGTTCGCAGGACGGCGCCATCGTGAAAACCATGTCCACGGCGCTGATCAACAGAATGTTCCATGTGCAGCTTGTGGCCGATCCAAACCAGTGGCTGGAATGGGCGTATACGCACGGGCTGCATCCATGGGTGACGGACTACATAACCCAACGTCCCGACCACCTTTTCTCCGAACCGCCCAAAACCGAGGAGCTTTACTCCACGCCGCGCTCGTGGCACATGCTAAGCGACGCGCTGCATGAGTACGGGGCAGGTGAAAAACAGCTTCCCGACAAAATCCTCAAGGTGCTCGCATACGGCTCCGTCTCCGCCGCGCACGCCGGAATGTTCCTTGCCTTCGTCAAACAGCTCCACAACAAAAACCTGCTTGGCGAGATCATCAAGGGCGACGCGCGATGGCCCTCCGCCCCCGACGAGCGGGACGTGCTCTACTTCGTGGCCCAGAGCTTCCGCGCAAAACTTTTGATGGAGCTGCCCGACGACAAGCAGGCCATCGACAAAAACACGCAATTTCTGACACACCGCGCCAAAGCCCTGATCAAGGATTTGTCCCACATCAATATCGAGCTTGCGCAGATGATCGTCTCCTCCGACGACGGAAAAGTTCTGCCGGAATGGTTTATGGTAGAAATCGTCCGCGACCTCCCGAGACTCATCAAGAATGACAGGTAACGCCATGGCCAAGAAAAAATCAGGGGAAGCCCTCTCAAAAAACGAACAGCAGCTCCTTGTCGGAATCGAACTTGTGAAAAGCCACCCGCTCTTTGGGCGGCTGAGGATTGACACAAGACTGTCTGGCAAAACTGCCCTCGGAAAAAATGTCTCCGCCATGACCTCCGCGCACGGAAACGTCTATCTCAACAAGGACTGCAGCCACACCCCCGCGGAATGGGCGCATATCATTGCCCACAGTATGCTCCACCTCGCATTCGGGCACTTTGACGCGGAACGGATGCCGGGGTATTTCCGCCAATCGTCCGGCATGTCCGATGCCATTCAGTTAGGTGTTTCTAACACCGCGGCGGAGTGGACTGTACAGTGCGACTTCGCGCTGTGGAACATGGCGTGCGATATCTATATCTGCAAATTTTTATCCGACGTGAAATTCGGCACACCCTACGTGGACACGATTGAACTGGACCATTTTGGAAACAACGCCGACGAGCGCAGGATTTATGACTACCTCGTGAAAAATAAAATCGACAGCTCGTCAAACCATTTTGGCACCGCCGCAGACGGAGCTCCTGACATGGTAAAGCCCGACAGGCCGCTGACATACGACAAAAACCAGAAAAATACTTATGTCGCAGGCTTTGCCTTCGCCCTCGCGGACTCCGTGCGCTCCGTCATCAATTCCGCCGCGGACACGGAGACGGACAACCGCCCCAAAACCGTGATGCATAAAGCCGCGCAATGGTTCGTCAACCACTATCCGCTGCTTGGCGGCATCGCTTCTGGTTTCCGCATCATCGAAACGAGCCGGAACAGCGCCACGCCAGATGACATCAGCATCGCGGCAGTCAATGCTGCCAAGGGGGAAATCTACGTAAACCGCGCGGCAGGGCTGAATTACGAAGAATGGAAATTTGTCCTCGCCCACGAGTACCTTCACGCGGGCTTACAGCACCACGCGCGCAGGCAGGGGCGCGATCCGCAGCTCTGGAATGTCGCCTGCGACTTTGTGATCAACAGTTGGCTTGTGGAAATGCAGATCGGACTTATGCCGTCCTGCGGATTATTGTACGACAAGGACCTGCAGAATCTGTCCGCAGAGGAAATCTACGACAGGCTTACCGAAAATATGCGCCAGAGCGCCAGGCTTGAAACGTTCCGCGGCTATGGCAAGGGCGATATCATTCAGGACGGCTACACCGGAAATCTCTCCGCGCCCACCTCGCTGGACGATTTCTGCAAAAATGCCCTCCGGAGCGGGCTTGAATACCATATGTCCAACCTGCGCGGATACATCCCCGCCGGATTAATCGAAGAAATCAGGGCGCTCTCCATGCCGCCGATTCTCGTGATCACAGACGGCTATGTTGAACATGACCTGTGCATTCGGCATGAACATGCATTCCTCATTCCCGAGGGAAACCGCCTGCCCTTCCGGCCGCGAGGAAAGGTTTTTTTAATAAGTTGAAAAAAACAAAGGATATGATATACTAAAATATATTCATCAAGAAACAACTAAGGAGGAAGAAAGATGCCGACAACAATAGAAGTCAACAAACAGAGCGTGGAGACTTTTCTGGGAAGCGGAAAGACAAAGCCCTTTGTAATTCCGGAATATCAGCGCCCATATGCATGGACAGATGAACAGGTAGGGACTCTTTTTGAAGATTTGTGGGAATTTGCAGCTACACATGGCGGTACAGAGCGGGAGGGTACCTATTTTCTCGGCAGCGTAGTAGCTTATGAAACTAACGGCGAGCAGGAGATTATCGACGGGCAGCAGCGCATTACGTCCCTTTTTCTCCTGCTCCGCGCGATTTACACGAAACTGACCGCAGTATCCGATTCTGAGAGGACTGCAGAGGCCAGGAATTTTATTGGGAAGATTGAGCCGGTTATCTGGAGGACAAACAAACTGACTGGAACAGTGGATTTTAAGGATACCCTTCTGACTTCACGCGTGATTAACAACGACGGAAATGGAATACTGCGTTCCATACTGGAAACCGGAGAAGCTGACAAAAGCGCCAAGGATAACTATTCAAAGAACTATCGGCATTTTCAAGAGCTATATGATAAACACGCTAAGGATAATCCGCTGATGGTGTATCAGTTTATCTATGCACTTTTGAATCAGGCAATCCTGCTTCCAATCACCGCAGATAAACAGGATACGGCACTGACGATTTTCTCGACATTGAACGACAGGGGACTGCCCTTGTCGGATGCAGATATTTTTAAGGCAAATATCTATAAACATCTGGAAGAGGGAAAAAAGAAAGACTTTATAGAATATTGGAAAGAATTAGACGAGCAGGCCACGGGGGCTGGCGAAAGCATACAGCAACTTTTTTACTATAACATGTTTTACCTTCGCGCACTGGAACAGGACACCAGGACAACAACTCCCGGCGTGCGAAAATATTATGTTGAGAACCAAACCGAGAGACTATATAAGCCGGATTTGCTGGATACGCTGTCTGTGATCCTGAACTTATGGAAAGTCGTAAACAAGGGAGAAGAAATTGAGGACGAGGCATGGTCTAAAAATGGCAGGATCAGACAGTCCCTTGACACCCTGAGTTCCTATCCGAATGAATTTTGGAAATACCCGGTTGTTATTTACTATGTCTGTTATCGCAGCGAATCAGATTTTGAGACAAAGTTTGGTCTGTTCCTGAATAAACTGCTGGCGGAACTGATCACAAAGTATCTGCTGATGCCTACCATCAATGCGGTTAAGCCGGACATTCTGAAATTAAATTCTGCCATTGTAAAATCAGATACACCTGCATTCGATTTCAAAGATATGGACACCAGCCAGTTAGAGGCGCATATTCAGAATCCAAACAGAAATGTTGTCCGTATGCTGTTGAAGATGCTGGCTTATGAACAGCAGAACGGACTGCTTCCACGGCAATGGGAAATCGAACATATATTCCCGCAAAAATGGCAGACGAACTATTTCCCAAATGTGCCTGACACAGTAGTCAAGGAAAAAATTGAGCATATAGGAAATAAGCTCCCGTTTGAAAAGAAGTTAAATATCGCAGCCGGTAACGGTTACTTTGACAAAAAGAAAAAGGAATACGAAGCCTCCAAAATCGCTATCACCAAGGCGATGGGAACGTCGCATCTGACAGAGTGGGATCTGGATTCCATCATAAAGAGGGATGTCCGTATTTGCGATTCTGTCATGGCACTGTTATCCAAGTGGGATAAGGACTACCCGATGAAGGCAGATTAAAATAGTATGGAGACAAAAACATTTCATTTTGACAAAAAAGATTTGATCACATTGCGGAGCAGCACAGGCGGTTTTCAGCCCAAATTCCTGTCGAAAGACAGACAATATTTCGTAAAAGCGCAGGCAGTCATCTCCGGCGTAACCATGCAGGACTGGCTTGTTGAAATCATAGCCTCTGACTTTTGCAAACAACTGACTATCCCCTGCGTGCAGCAGAAGGAATGCACGATATATTTTGCGGGACGGGAATACAAAGGCGTGTACTCTGACAACTTTGAACTGCAGGGGCGCTCCTTCAAATCATTCGAATCATTGCTCAACGAGAATATGATGTCCACGAATGACAGCGCGTTTATCCGCAAAAACACGGTCGAAAAACTGTACTGGTGTGCGAAGCAGCTATCCCTGCTCTGTGACCTGGCATATACAGACTGCCTGAAATACATGATTGATACCGCTGTAACAGACTGTCTCGTCGGCAATGTCGACAGGCACACCAGAAATTTCGGCGTTTTCTACAATAATCTGCGCGGAAACTATGAAATTTCCCTACTCTTTGACTCTGGCATGGGACTGTTTGAAAACGACAACTACAGGGATCATTACAAAACCTTCGAGGACGCCATGCACAACTGCTATGTCTCGCCCTACGGCGAAGATCCCTTTGACATGATCGACCTTCTCGAAAAAGAGTTTGCAATCAGTAAAATGTATCCCTTTCAGCATCTGCAGCTCATACAAAAGCTGCCCAGCGAATATGCCAAAGAATATACTGACAGAATGATATGGAAAGTAAAAAATTTGACATAACAATCAAGGAGACAACAATGCATCGTGAATATTTTATCAAAAACTTAGAAGGAATCATGTATTTTAAAGATATCCCTCTATTTGAATTTCAGATCGTAAACAGGGAATTGGTCTCTTACCGGGATCTGAGCAACCACGAATACTGGCCCTGCGAACCGAGAATGAACGGCATGTCCTACGTCAGCCTCAACAATTTTTTCCAGAGAAGAGTTGTCCCGGATTACGCGCAGGACATCAGGGAATATCTCGACGCAATCGGACTCCCATACTATGATTTCGAACAGCTGGTCAAACGGAATAACGGCGGAAACCATCTGGACTTTTTCTGGGTAAGGTTCCCGAACATGGGCGCCCGGTGCTGGAATGACATCCTTACCCAGGACTATCCGATTTATTCCTAAACCTCTATTCTATATCGAGCGGTCCGTCTTTTCGACCACCAGTTTACATCGTATCCATCATAGACCGTAGCAGCATGACATGGTACTGCTCATCCTGTATGATTCTTGCCAGCACGGCATTGACATAGTCGTCCCCAATCCTTCTGATCTGCATGTTGTACTGGTCAATCACCGCAAGCTCCCGCTCGAGATCCGCCTGCAGCATCTCATCAAATTTTTCAGGCAGCGTCAGACACTGCGGCGACCAGATCCACGGCTGTCCACCCGCCTGCATCGCCGTGTAGCAGACATTTCCGCCCAGCAGACCGATCACCTCCGCAAGCATCTGCATATGCGTCATTTCCGCGATTGCCATTGCGAGGAGCGTCCGTCCCATCGCACAGCCCTGGCTCACCATGCGGCTCTCATTGTTGATATACTGCAGGCAGGCGGACAACTCCGAGACCGCACCGCAATAGCTGACGCCGATCAGGTCCGCATAGGCCCGATTCCTCTCACGCACCCGTATCGGCGGATACGGCAGCGCCATCACGGCCGGCCTGACTCCCGAAAAATCACAGCCGCACGTGAGCTTTTCCTCACGATTTCTATCTGTTGTATTAGTATTTGTTATATTTCTATTTGTTACATTTGCCATAACCATACACCTTGATAAACCATCACAGTTCTCACTAACCAGTATATTACCCCGCAGGCGCAGTAATGCCTTTTTTGTTCGAAAATCAATCACATGGAATTTTAGTCAAAACTGTCCCCTCACTTTTTCTTATAATTGACCATTTTCATATAGACACTTTTTCTGTATAGTATAGCTTAGGAACTGTAAATAAATAACATTGCCAGATTGCGCAGTATATGTCTTCAAGTGTGCAGACCAAAAAACGTAGGCATAGTGGGCTATGTCGAGGCTTTTTGGTCTGTGCAATTGGAGACAGAGACAAGCAAGATAGTAAAGTTATTTGTTTACAGTTCCTTATTAACAGTGAAAGGAACATCATCTCAATGAAAAAAATAGCCCTGATCAATGACTTGTCCGGCTTTGGGAAATGCTCGCTGACCGCGGCGATCCCCGTCATATCCGTCCTCGGAATACAGGCGTGCCCCCTGCCGACCGCCGTCCTGTCCGCACAGACCGGATTTTCAGACTACTACTGTGACGACTATACGGACCGTATGAACCACTTCACTGACAAGTGGGAAGCAATGCAGGAATCCTTTGACGGCATCTACTCCGGCTATCTCGGCAGCGCCGCGCAGATGCACAATGTCTTGTATTTTCTGGAAAAATTCAAGAAAAACGACACGCTCTATCTCGCAGATCCCGTCATGGGTGACAACGGACAACGCATCCGCATCTTTACGCAGGAACTACTGGACTGCATGAAGGAGCTGACTAGACGCGCCGACGTGATCACGCCAAACCTGACAGAGCTGTGTCTCCTTGCCGATGTAGACTATGACGCCCTGACCAGACGTGCATCGGACACAGACTACCTTTCTTATATAGAAGAGATTGCACGCGGACTCCTTCCGAGAGCCTATGCAGAACAAATGATCGTCACGACAGGCATTGTCCGAAAACTGCCAGAACAATTCTCCGTGGGCAATCTCGCCATCACATCAGACGACAGTTATTATGCGGAAACCCCTTATCGGGGCGAGAGCTTTTCCGGCACCGGTGACCTGTTTGCCTCCGTCATCATGGGATGCCTGATCAACGGTCTGACCATCGAGGAGGCGATGCAGAAGGCAGTCTGCTTCCTGTGCCCTGCCATCGAGGAGGCGTCACATGACGGAACGCCCCAAAACCATGGTATTCCCTTTGAGAAATACCTGCGCTATTTATTAGATTAAAAAGATTTAAGAGGAGGAACTTATCCATGACAACACGCACACTGCCCAGTACGGGCGAAAAAAGAGGCACCAAACTAAAATACCTGACCATCACGGGGCTTATGGCTGCAATGATCACGATCATGACCGCTTACATCTGCCATATCCCCACAGGCATAAACGGCGGGTATATCCACTTCGGGGACAGCATCATCTACCTTGCGGCGGCACTGCTCCCCACACCCTACGCACTTGCGGCAGCAGCGATCGGGGGCGGACTCGCGGACCTGCTGACCTCTCCCATATGGGCGCCTGCGACCATCATCATCAAGATGCTGATCGCAATTCCCTTCACCAGCAAGTCGGCAAAGATCGTGACACCGCGCAATATCGCTGCTGCTGTCATCGCGTATTTTATCTCAGGTCTTGGCTATTTTATCGCCGAATACCTGCTTTTCGGCGCCATGCCGGCGTTCATCGCCTCCATGTCCGGCAGCCTGATCCAGTCCGGCGGCAGCGCGGTTTTCTTCATCATATTTGGTCTGGCGCTTGACAGGACGCACGCGAAATCCAAGTTTCTCAATGCCGCTTAGGAATAGTGCAAAAATAAACAAGTCAAAATACATAAGTTATTTTTTAATAGGAGGACTACCATGGCTGATATCTTATATACATACAAAAACCAGGTCTACGCCAACATTACAAACCGCTGCGACTGCAGCTGCACCTTCTGCGTCCGCTCGATAAAGGACGCTGTCGGCGATTCCGATAACCTGTGGCACAAGACGGAACCAACGCTTGAGGAAATCCGAAAAGCGGTCGATGCCTTTGACTTCACCGGATATAGTGAACTGGTGTACTGCGGCTACGGGGAACCCACCTGCGCGCTCGACAATCTGCTGGCGAGCGCAGCCTATGTAAAAGAAAAATATCATATCGCCATCCGCCTGAATACAAACGGGCTGGGCAACCTGTATCACAAACGAAATATCGTCCCTGAGCTTGCACAGGTGATCGACAGCGTGTCCATCAGCCTGAACGCGCCCACAGCGGAAAAATACCAGACAGTCACAAGGCCGCAGTTTGAGAACGCCTATCCCGCGCTGCTGGAGTTTGCCTCCCTCGCCAAAGAGTTCTTCAAACACACACAGCTAACGATCGTGGACGTTCTACCCGCGGACGAGATCGCCGCATGCCAGAAGATCGCTGACGACAGGGGAATTTTCCTGAAAATCAGAAAATACAGCTAACCCCTATCGCATTCAAACAGGCAGGAGTTTCACAGTTCCTGCCTGTCTATACAATAATCTCGAAGATTTCTTTGTTACTTTTTTCTAAGACAATCTTATTCTGCAGATACGCTTTCTTTTCATTAAAATTGAAACTGACCAGATATCCATTCGCACAGTTCCTGCTGTCAAGATATTCTTCGAGTTGTTCGAGTCCTTTCTGACGGTATTGCTGTCCATGCCAAATCTTTAACTCTATGATATATTCACGCCCACAATAAGATATCACTACATCCATGCGCGTGCTGCCACGGGTTTCAGGCTCCACATAATAACTGCCTTTTCGGTTGATAATCGGTTTCATGAAACACAAAAACAACAGCCGCCCCTCCCGTTCGATAAAAGCAGCATCTTCCTTCCGATACTCGGCCTTCATGATTTCCTGAAATTTTGACAGTGCCTGTTCCATATTGAGCTGCCCGTCTTCAACAAATTGATTTTTTTCAGAACGAAATAAATACTGTGCCTGTAATTCACCCGATATCAGATGATTGTACAAAAAGGTCTCAAATACAATATTGGCAATCGCCAGCTCACTGTCCTTCTCTGACAAGAGCCCAAACATCACACCGAGATTGATTTCGGGATCTGATTTTACAAAAGGCAGGTGCAGGCCATGGAGCAGCAGACCTGTTATAATTTTTCGAAGTCCCTTATGACTCTCGACATTCTTGACAATATCGTCAAACAGCGTATTATCGCTTTTCAGCAGCTCCTTTTCTGCGTTCCCGACATTCTCTACAGTCCATATCCTGCCGCCGTTCTCGTCAATCCATTTGCACAGCCAGCTGACCAGCATCGGGTAGCCATTTGTGTAAAAATAGATCTGCTCACCAATAACTGTTGTATCCATAACAATACCTGTCTCACTGGAATACTGAACCAGCATGCCGGAAATGTCTGCCGCCGAAAAACTCATATCCATACTAAAATCTACGGCAATGTTCCACGGACTGTTATATTTCTTCTCCTCTTCCGGACGGATTTTTATTTTCAGGTTCTTGACATTATATATTCCTGCCAAAATGACGCTTTGAAAGGTTGTATCCCTGCCCTTCTCCCGTTTTAGGAATTTATCCCGGAGCATTCCCAGAAAACTTAAAAATATTTGATTGTCCGAGCTTTTGTCAGCCTCATCTATCATTAATATAACAGCCTTGGGTGACTGGGCGCATAAAAGGGAAATTTTTCTGCCCAGCATCTTTAATGGGAATTCGCCTTCAATCGTTGCATCCCACTCTTTTACAATCCGTTCATCAATCTTATTTCTTCGCAATTCATCTGCTATGTCCATAACAAGACCATTGACAAAGGTATTCATCGTTGCAAAATAATCATCAGCGGCTTCAAGGCTGATGCTGATTACGAGATAGTCCTCCTGCAGCCGTGTCTCTAGAGCGTTGATCATCGTTGTCTTCCCAAACTGTCTTGCCCTATTGATTGTAAAATACGCACCCTGGCTAATATAATGATCTGTTATCTGATTAACCTTATCTGAAAGGTCAACCATATAATGTTTCTCTGGAATGCATAATCCTGTGATATTGAATCTTTTCATGGCCAGTCTCCCTCAAAACCTTTATCCAGAAATCCGATATGCTGCGCTGGCTGCAGACCTCCCTATGCGGAGGGCTGCTCCCTGCTCCACAGATAGGCATACGCCTGTGTCCTCGCGGCAAACCGCTCTGTCTTTAACAGCCCTCTCAACTCTTCCCGCGTAAACCATTTCGGTTCAATCTCCTCCACAGTCGAGGTGCTCGGCCTGAATGTCCCCCTTGCCTTCCCCACCACGCACACATTGATCTCATTGCTGAATCCGACCGCGCTGTAGCTTGGCCCGATAAAATCGTCGATCTCATACAATTCAAGCCCTGTCTCCTCCCACAGCTCGCGCTTTGCGCTCTCCACAGGCTCCTCGCCCTCGTCGATCAGGCCGGCCGGGAAATTGTAAACCCAATCACCCACCGCCATGCGGAACTCCTTATTGACCAGCAGCCTCTCACTGGACTCGTCCGTCGCGATGATAACGACCGAGTCCGGCCTGCCACCATTGAGCGCTTCAATTGAATCCAACATTTTATTGCGGCTGATGATCTCATAGATCTTTTCCTTCTGATCCACCGTCTCATAAGCGACATCATACCGCGTGATAAATTGTCCCTCTTCCCTCTTTTTGATCCCTTTGAATCTCATTTGCATCCAGCTCCTTTTTCAATTGTTGTACAGCATCATTATACAACTTATCACACACGAATACAAATCCCTTCCAAAACAAAGCAGGAAATTTTTATTATCGTTCAACAATACCCAACAAAGCCTAAATTGTCACATTATTCAGTAAACACAGCCAATATTTTGTAATTTTTGTGAAAATTTTAACTTTTTTATTTATTAATTACACAATTTATGATATTATGGTAATGGACTGTCAAGAAATAATGTGACAAACACTATTCCTTATTTTAAGACTATTCCATAATATTGCTGAAGAACGAACAAACCAGGAGGACATTTCAATGAAATACAAGGTATTGCTGGCTGGAAACAGCAAAAAACTCATCAGTAATTTTTTTCTGCAAATGGATTTTGCATTTGAATGCATGACATCATCCGTTTTGTACGATGATCTGAAAAATCATGCCCAATATTTTAATCCGGATATTTTTATCTACTGTATGCGTGCAGAGACAAGAGATGATCTCGTCACCATCGCGAGTTTTCACGATGTGCTGGGCAAAAATGACATTCCCTTTGCCGCAATCGGCGATTCTGCCAGCCTGGATTTTGCGTCCAAGATTCCAAACTGTGTGCCGGAGCTGAGCATCAAGCTTCCGATGTCCACCACCGACATGGAAGATACGATCACAAGATTCATCAAAAGACATAAAGCTTCGCTGTCCTCGGCAGCCAACATAGCGCTCGCAAAAGCATTGAATGACAATGCCAACACCGCTTTCGAGACACTGGCCAAGCTTGATACCGTGTTTGAGGAAGCATCAAAGGAGCCGGAAGCCAAAGAAAACACGGAGAGACAGCCTGAAGCCCCTGACCGCCACCGCATCCTCGTCGTGGACGATGCCACCATCATCCACAAGACCATCAAATCCTACCTGGATACCAGATATGAGGTTGCCACTGCCATCAGCGGCAAAATAGCGCTTCGTTTCCTGAACACCAAGGAAGTCAGCCTGATTCTGCTCGATTATGAGATGCCTGAGATGAACGGCCCTGCCGTGCTCGAAGAACTCCGCAAAGATCCCTACCTTGCAACGATTCCCGTCGTATTTCTCACAGGAATCAACGATGTGGAGAAAATCAAGAGTGCACTCGCGCTAAAGCCGCAGGGGTATCTGTTAAAACCCGTCGACAGGGACTCCCTGCTTGAGAAAATAAGGGAACTGGTCGATTGACAGTATCGGATTGGAGGCATATCATATGAATAATGAGATAACCATCACTGATCTCTTTGAAGTGGAAATGCTCCAGCGACTGCAGGATTCCTTTTCTAAAATGACGGGATTTGCAGCCATCATCACCGATGCTGAGGGCATACCGGTCACTAAGGGAACGAATTTTACCGATTTTTGCGGCAAATACACCCGCCCCTCGCCAATCGGATGTCTGCGCTGCCAGCAGTGTGACAAGCACGGCGCCGAGCTTGCCCTCAAGGTGGGCTCTTCCGTAACATACTATTGTCACGCCGGACTTATGGACTTCGCCGCACCGATCATGGCAGGCGACAAGATGGTCGGCTGCTTTGTCGGAGGGCAGGTACTCACCTCGCCTCCCGACATCACACGCATTATGCAGGTTGCCGCCGAGATTGGCATCGACCTGATCAACTATCTGCAGTCTGTCATGAGCGTGCCGATCGTCGAGAAAGACAAACTTGAAAATGCGGCGCTGTTTCTGTATACGCTCACGAGCGCCCTCTCAAGTATTGCCTACCACAAATACATCATGAAAGAGGCAAACATCGAGATTGAGAAAGCGGCAAACCTGAAATCAGACTTTCTGGCAAACACCAGCCACGAGCTGCGCACGCCCATGAACGCGATCATCGGCATGACGGAGATGGCACTGCGCGAGGAAATGACACCGACCGCCAAAAATTACATCAACCAGATCAAAGCTGCGGGAAAATCTCTGCTCGCGATCATCAATGACATCCTCGATTTCTCCAAGATCGAATCGGGCAAGATGGACATCGTGACCACGAACTATGAACCGGCATCCATGATCAACGATATCGCAACCATCATCAGCACCCGCATTGACAGGGATGACGTCGAACTTGTGCTCGACATCAATCCTGCCATTCCCAAGGTGCTCTGCGGTGACAGCATCCGCATCAAGCAGATTATCACTAACCTCGCAAACAATGCTGCCAAGTTCACCAGAGTGGGACAGATCTGCCTCAAATATGATTTTGAGCCAGTCTCAGAGGATACAATCAATCTGCAGTTCTCTGTGTCAGACACCGGCATCGGCATCAAGGCTGAGGATATCGGCAAGCTCTTCCAGTCCTTCCAGCAGGTTGACAGCAAGCGAAACCGTAATATTGAGGGTACAGGACTGGGACTGGCTATCAGCAAGCAGCTCGTCACACTGATGAATGGCGATATCTCCGTGGAAAGCGTGTATGGAGAGGGCTCTACCTTCTCCTTTTCGATTCCCCAAAAAATTATTGATGTGGATTCATCCATAGCGCTGTCGGAGCCGTCGCCCTGCCACGCCGTCGGTTTCCTTAACAATACCTATGCCCAGATACAGCTCAAGAGAGATATGCACAAGCTGGATATTGATTACACAGACCTCAAGGAAACAAACATCCTGTCCTACCTGACGGATCACATTGATTCCCTGAAAGATATCTACCTGTTTGTCCCTTCCGAAAACTTTGACGAGGCACTTCAGGAGTTTACAAAAGCGCATCCTGAACTCAACACGATCGTGATCGCTCCATATGATACTTCTGCGGACTACAGCCTGACAAATGTGATGATAGTCCACAAACCATTGTCTGTCATGTCGCTGGCCGGTATCTACAACCATGAAGTATTCATCCAGGACGAGAGCACCTCCTCCGACGAATACTATGACTTTACCGCGGAGACGGCCAAAATCCTGATCGTAGATGACAACTCGATCAACCTGACCGTGGCCCAGGGCCTTCTCGAGCCGCTCAACATGCAGATCGACACTGCGCTCAGCGGCAATGGCGCCATCAGCAAGATCTCGGAAACCATGTACGATCTCATATTAATGGATCACATGATGCCTGAGCTCGATGGAATCGAGACGACACGCATTATCAGACGCTTCCATTCCGAATACGATGATGTGCCGATCATAGCGCTCACCGCCAATGTCGTCGGGGATGTCAAGACGATGTTTATCCGGGAGGGGATGAACGATTTCGTCGCGAAGCCAATCGAAGTGCGTATGCTCATCAATACCATTCGCAAATGGCTGCCCAAAGATAAGATCAAGAAGCGTTCCGTTCCTACAAAAATCGCTCCGCCCAAAAAGCAAGTGGTACTGCCCGATATTCCTGAGCTGAACATTCAGGGCGCCCTCAAGCTGCTGGGCAGCGAGGAGCTCTTCATGACAATCCTCGCAGATTACTACCGTGCGATTCCCAAAAAGCTCAAGTTAATCCAGACTTACAAGGACAAAAAGGAATGGCACAATTATACCGTGGAAGTCCATGCACTCAAGAGTGCCTCCAAACAGATTGGCGCAGACGAGCTATCCGACAGAGCCGCCGCACTGGAGGCTGCCGGAAACGCCAATGATATTGACATTATTCTCCAAAATACAGACGATCTGCTGTCCATGTACGCGCATTATCACGATATCCTGAGCCCCTTCTTCCCCGAAAAACAGGAAGTGAAGGGAAAGCCGCCCATCACAGCAGATATCCTGAACGATGTCTTTGTCGAAATGAAGCAGGCCATCGAAGACCTCGATATGGATAAAATGGACGACGCCATACATACACTTGACGGATACAGCTTTGACGATGAAAATCACGAACTGTACATCAATCTCTGTGAGGCAGTCGCGGACATGGACCCCGACGCCTGTGAGGACGTAATCAATAAATGGAAAAAGATCATGTAGCGAAAAAGAATACCCTATTCGGGTATTCTTTTTATACTCAAAATTTTTTCTACTCGATTGTTCAGCTGATCAGTAATCCAATAATCACAAAATCTGTGTGAGGCGACGCCGGATTTTTGACGATCGTGATCACGTGCTCTGCAACCGCTCCATCCGGTGACCGGTACAGCTCCTCCGCCTCCGTCTCCGTACCTTCATATTTGACAAAATTCCCATCCAGCGTCCTGACACATACCCCGTCAATGTAGATGTCATACAGCCCGAAGGTTCCCTCCTCCGTTCTCTGATAAAGGATTCCGATGCTGCCCGCCTCCACCGTAAAAGACAAATAGGAGTCATCCTCCAGGGCATACCAGTTATCCATGAAATGATAATTAAAATCGTAGACACCATATCCAAGCTCCGCGCGCGGTGTGAGTGTCGCCGCATTCTCAATATGCGCACTCTGATATCTCTGCGGCGTGAGCGGCTCCGGGAGCACATACCGCTGCAGATGCTCCTCATTGACCTTGATCCTGTCAAGTCTGGAGCAGAGCCCTTCCAGATAGTTCGTAATCAACCCCGCGAAGATGGCATG
Source organism: Lachnospiraceae bacterium (assembly GCA_009774245.1). Lineage (GTDB taxonomy): Bacteria > Bacillota > Clostridia > Lachnospirales > Lachnospiraceae > COE1. Next base: position 71,043 of record VSNM01000017.1, read on the forward strand.
CCCCCTGTTGTTGGGATGTACGATATCCTCCGCAATCTCATACCATGCAAAACTTCCGGCCTCCACCTCCGGCAGCACCGCCTTTCCATAACTGATCATCGGCAGATGATAGTATCTCCCAAGCTCCGCCTCAATCGCCTCGCAGCTGTCACCGGCCTCGTTGGTGGCAAACAGCAGCACAAGCGCCGGATTGCTCTCCGCCATGAGAATCTTTCGAATCAGATTTTCGTAGCTGTTCCTGTACAATTCTTCGGCAGTGTCATTCACGGCAAACTCCACAAAGACCAGATCCGGACTGTGCGCCAGGAGCTCTTCATCGACACGATGTACCCCCAGATAGGATGACGTACCGCCGATGCCCGCGTTGATCACATTGATCGTTGCCTGCGGAAATGTGTCATACCACCATCGATACACCTGTGAGACATAACAGTCCTGTATGCGGGCAGCACCGCGCCCCTCCGTGATCGAACCGCCGATGAATCCAATCGTAATCTCATCTCCGGCCTGCGCCCTCTTAAGCACCTGCGCCAGCCTTGACAAATCCCCCTGTGGAAAATCTACTGACCGCCGGTACATTGAACTCATTGACGCATCTGCCGCCCTGACACACCCAGCCGGCGCAAAGCACAATACCAGCATAATCCCCACAAGTATCACACTCATCTTTTTAAACAACGCAGAACAGCCTCCCTACAATATAATAATATTCGCATTCCCGATCTCTGACAGATCATAGGTTTTTCCCGATTTCAGACCGATCACCTTCGGTCTCAGCACGTACTTGGAGTTATTCTCAATCACGCGCGCACGCTCTCCGATGCTCAGCTCCACATCCGTCCCGACCGGATAGAGGATCACGCTCTCTAAGAAGCTACGCATCACATTGATGTCAAGCTCCTCCGTCAGGGACATGATCATCTCCACCGCATCTCTCGGTGAAAACGGTTTCTTGTATGGTCTTTCCGTCACAAGCGCGTCATAGATATCCGCCACAGATATAATGCGCGCAAATAAATTAATCTTCTCAGCAGGAACAGCCATCGGATAACCCTTCCCATTCATCTTTTCATGATGCTGGAGCACGCCGAGCTTGATCGAGTTGGACAAATCGTCCTTTTCCTTTAAAATCTGATACCCAAAAAGAGAGTGCTGCTTCATCATCATAAACTCCTGGTCGGTAAGCTTCCCTGCTTTGTTCAGGATCTCATTGGGTATCTTGGATTTGCCGACATCGTGAAGCAGCCCTGATATGCCGAGCTCATAGACCTCCTGCCTGCTCAGCCCATGTTTTTTCCCGACGATCATCGCCATCGTGGCAACATCTACACTGTGTTTAAACGTATACTCATCACTGATCTTGAGCGTGCTGATATCCACAGCGATCGCATCATTATCCGAAATCGCCTTCATCAGATCATCCGTAATACTTCGCGTCGTCGACGTAAAATTCTCCGAAACTGTATCATTGTAGAGGTACTGGATTCCCTCTGCCACTCTCGCCTTTACGCTCTCTGACAGGTTGACCTTCGCCCTGTCCTTCACTGTCTGTTTCTCAATCTCCCTCTGTACTGACGAGGCAATCACGATATCTCCTGCCTCTGCAGTCTCAGGCTCCTCGTCCTCCTCCCCTTCGCGTATATACACACCTGGAACGCCCATCTTGATGAGGGACGCTATATGGTAGGCATCAAGCACCGTGTTTCTCGATATCAGTATTCTTCCCGCCCTGTCCACGATCGCCTGGTCGATCACCATTTCATTCTTTAATGAGCGCGCCCTCACATATCTTCTCTTAACCAGTGTACTCACTCCTTTGTATTCCATACTCTTTAATTCCATACTTTCTCTAGTGTACACTAAATATCGCCAAAAGTCTACACAGAAAGTCATGGAATTTTTCATGTTACTGCATACTCGCCAGCGCCTGCTGCACGCACAGGGTTCCCCAGCCAATCCTGCTGTCAGGACGCACGGCGACGCCGGCGAGCGGCTGTGCTCCCCTGATCAGAGCTGCCTTCAGCCGCTCCCCGTAAAGAAAGCGGTCGTTTCCGCGCACAATTCCCCACTCCATCAACAGTGCGGCCGCCCCCGCCACAAACGGCGTCGCAAAGGAGGTCCCTGACACCTGCTCATATCCCCCGTTTGGCATGGGCACTGTAATCCCCACCCCCGGCGCTGTCAGGTCCGGTTTCACATCGGCGATAATCTGCTGTTCTCTCACAATATCTGTCCAGGACACATCTGTCCTGGACACATCTGTCCTGGACACATCTGTCCTGGACACGTCTGTCCTGCCACCAATGTAGCTGTACACATATCCTCTTCCCGAGAAATCCGCATAACTTCTGCGCGTCAGATCGTAGGCGCCGACAGTAATCGCACGTCTGGCCGTTGAGGGAATCGTGATCGTCATCTCCGGCGTCGGCAGAAAAAACCCAGTCTCAGCGCTTCTCACCGCGTATCCCGGAAGGTACATCCTGTAATCTCCGGTCACCAGCGATACCGGCTGCAGTTCCAGACGCCACACACCGCTGTTGAGATAATTTCCCGTCGGTATCATGTCGATAAAAATTTCCTGCTGCACATTGTAGGGAAGCGGTCTTCCCAGATAGCACAACAACTCTGTCTGCTCCAGCGTCCGCCGCACTGCCTGCGCTTCCCTGATATCAGAAAGATCCAGCGTCGTGCGCTCCCCTCCGGGCGAGATGATCACCAGATTCAATACATCCTGATAAAACTTCCACAGCTGAATGCTGAGTCCTGTCTCGTAACCGCCCACCGCCAGCTCCACCACCCGGCTGCCGCCATCCTGTATCACGCCCGCCGTGTGCCCACCCGATGCACCCTCATTCCCGCTCCCCACGATAATGGCGCTTTTACCAATCTCGGAGGCATTGTCAATGAACCGCTCCAACAGTGAATTTCCCTGATGATCCCCGTATGTGTTTCCAAAGCTGAGATTGACCACCACCGGCCTGCCCAGCTCCACACCCAGATTGACCGCATAGTTGACTCCACGCATCAACTGCGTTGTCCTCGGAAAAGAATCCGCCTGCGGACTGCCCAGCTTAATCACCAGCAGATCCGCCCCGGGTGCCACGCCCATCCCTGTTCCGGCCGCCACGCCTGTCACCGCTGTCCCGTGCCCCGACACGTCAAAAACAGGCACCAGCCTTTGGCCGCTCTCGCGCCCCAAAGCCAGTGCCTCGTTAATCATCTCTTTTGTATAAAGCACACCCTCGCGATATCCCCGTGGGGGCATCTTCCCCTGTGCTGCATCAGGCTGTCCGGTCTGGTCCCATATCGCCAGAATACGCGTCTGTCCATCTGCACTGCGAAATTCCGGCAGAAAATAATCAATCCCGCTATCGAGCACAGCGATAATCACATTTTCACCAGTAAGATATGGCTCCTGCTGTGTCACCTGTGTGATACAGGACTGCGCCTTCTCCAAATCATTCATAAGCACTCCACACGACATTCTCTCACTGATCTTACTATCATCATATGCCGTGCAGAAAAGTTATGTACCATCTATCACACCTTAAATTTACTCATCAGATCCACCATGGATTCAACCTGGGCCTTCTGCTGCTCGCTGACTGCTGCAGTCTCCTCCGACGTCGCCGAATTGTTATCCACAATACCCGCCACAACACCGATGCTCTCATTGATATGGGCAATACTCTCGACCTCCATCTTGAGCTTCTCCACGATGGCATTGATGCGGCCTGTCGTCTCCTCGGCCCCCATCTGTACCTCTTCCATATTAGCGGCCGACTCACGGGATATCCTTGTCCCGACTTCCACAGACTGGACCGTCCTCTCTATGAGCTCAGATGTCTGTCCTACCGCATTCTGGGATGCCTCTGCCAGCTTCTTAACCTGCTCTGCCACTACCGCAAACCCTTTTCCGGCCTCGCCCGCCCTGGCAGACTCGATGGAAGCATTCAGGGAAAGCAGGTCAATCTCATCTCCGATATCCGATATCGCCGCGATGACCGAAATAATCTGCTCAGAGCACTGTCTGATCTCCTGCATGGCATTCCCGAGATCCTGCATCTTCTGCGCACCCACGATCAGAGTAGAGCTTGCCAGATTTGCGATCTTCACAGCCTCCTCCGCCTCTTTTTCATTATATTCGATACTGTCGCCAAGCTGTGTCAGCAGCATCATCAGATCAGAAACCTCCGTCGCCTGTCCGGTACATGCCGTCGCCAGATCATCCGCCGCATAGGCCAGCTGTGCGGAACCGCTGTCGATCTCCCTTGCAACATCCTGTATCGTACTTACGGTACTGCGCATGTCCTCCACGATCTTGTTCAAGGAGTCCTTGATCTTTACGTACTCGCCGACATAATTCTGCTTCACTTCCACAATGTAATTCCCCTGTCCCATCTGTTCCAGAATAGAGGAAATCTCATCTATGATCACTGCCATATTATCCTTCATAAATCGGATAGCGGCAACCATGTCTCCGACCTCGCTGTCGTCCTCCTTCAGGTCGAACTCCGCATGAAGATTGCCACCCGCAAGCAGTTTCATCTGATCAGAAACCTTGATGATCGGTGTGAGCAGCTCCTTCTGTGAGAAATGAATCGTCCTGATGCACTGCTGCGCCAGTCTGATAAAGCCCGCCAGAAAGGCAAGGGCACAGACGATCTGTATCACCATGAACATTTTCTTGGACGTGTCCAGACGTTCCTGTATCTCCTCGATGACCTCATCTGTCCTGGAATTGATCTTCTGAATCGTATTGGAGTACTCCTCCCCGAACACAAACTCCGTCGCGGCAGTGATATCTCCCGCCGCCACCGCTTCCATCGCCTCCTCCTCGAGCGGCACCAGGTTGTTGGAGAGGGATGCGATCTCATTAAGTCCCTCCCACTCATGATCCTTAATGTTATTTTCCTTGAGTCCCGCCAGGGCGATGTCCCTGTTCTTGTCCGTATTCAACTCGCGCATATAATCATCATAATACATCTGATTGCCAGTGACCGCATAGGACTGCACTGCCGTGGTCAGCGCCTTGGAACCCAGACGGTACTGGTTCAGATACATCGTGCTCTCCAGCTGCTCATTTGAGACAAACGCATAACTGATGCTGGCAAAGAACAGCAGCACAAGCAGGACAATCCCGAGAATCAAAGAAAAATTTGTCTGCTTAACAATTTTTCTCAGACGGGCGACCTGGCTGTTCTTTCCCAATACTTCACCATTAGAAACCTCATTCATTTTTTCCATACTTGTAACCATATCCTTTCAACTAACTAAGCAGTTCCTATTTGTGAAAAATACCATAACCATTTCGTATATTCAATAGTTACAAGCAAAAAAAGTTCACAAAACATCTAAATCGTTTTACTTTTTTCGTGATATTCTTGGCAAATACTTACTATAATTATACTTTATAATTGAACAATGGTCAACAAATATTGCTAAAAATAAAGATTTTATAAAAATTCCCTGATATCCAGTGTCAGCTTCTCCTCAATATTGATCAGTCTCTTCGTGATATCCTTGGACTTCTCGTCCGCCGCCCTGTACTGGTTCAGGTACTTGTGCAGCGACTTGACGCCCATGTTACAGCCATCCGTCATCAGGTCGGCAATCGTGTGGTCTGACTCGTTCATCACAAGCTTTACATTGGTCTTCATCCACGACATGCCCTTTGCCATGACGTTCGGCTCCTTCCCGTCGTCGTGATACTCCGTAAGCAGCGCCTGGATCTCGCCCTGAAGCTTTTCGTGCTTTGCCTTGCAGTCCTCGAGACATTTGCGCAGTTTATCGTGGCTGACATACTCGACCACGTCCTGGATCGACGACACGCCCATCTTGATTCCCGCGTCGCACTCCCGCAAAAGTTTGATTGTATCCTGTTCGATCATTTATTTATACCTCCTGACTTGATTGGGCTGCCTACATCTTTGAGGCAGCCTTTTTTCATTCAATCAGTATTTCCATTTTTGCGGTATTTATCCGTGATGTCCTGCCGCAGACTGGTCTTACAATCTTGTTCTGCATTTGCCAAGTCCTGTACGAACAATTCCGACCAGCATCAATACAATCGCAAGAATCTGAATTGTATACTTTGCCGGATGCGGCAGCACATCCATCAGCATAAGCGAACAACTATTTAGCAGCAGTCCAACCGCCAGAAATGCCGAAATATTCCGTCCCCTGTACTTTTTGGCAATCCCTGTCATTTTTTCCTCCAGGTCTGCGATGATATCATTCACCCTGACCAACACATTGACCAGCCCCACCAGAATCACTGCAAGCAGCAACGCGGCGGCATATCCCAGTACGGCTTCAAATGCCACTCCCATATAAAGTTCAAAAAACATAATCAGCATCTCCATGATGGTCACGACCTTGAACATTCTGCGGATTTTTTTGTAGTGCCCGATACTGGATGCGACATCCGTATACAGCTCGAACTTCCCCTCGGAAGCCTTCTTGCGCAGAATTACCCAGTATCCCCATGTCTGGACGATCTCGATTCCCGTATCCTGCAGCAGCTCCCTGTAGTCGCTGCTGACAGAGAACAGCCTGTCGCCGAAGTCAACCTGATAGACATATTCTCCCTTTTCACACCTCTCAAACGCAAAGAACCCGGCAAAAAAGCGCTTCATCGCCCAGCCCTCCGCCGCCATCTGGTTCAGCCATTCTGCCTCCGCATCCTTGTTTAAATATAAACGAAATTTGATCATTTCCTCATTCCTCCTCGTTAAAGCACTCCATAAGCGCTGCATTTCTAAGCAGCTCTTCCAACCGTGTTCTCTCCGCCTCAAAGACCTCTTTTCCCAGATCCGTGATAATGTATTCCTTCTTCTTTCTGGACTCTGTGTCGACACTGTAGATGTCAATCCACTTCTTTTTCTGCAGCGTCTGAATCGCACCGTACAGCGTCCCCGCGCCCAGTACGACACGCCCATTCGTCAATTGCTCCACCTCCTGGATAATCCCGTACCCATGATTTGGCTTCCGCACCGCCAGCAGGATATAATACACAGCCTCTGTCAGCGGAATATCCTTTTCCGTCATCCTGTCCACTCCTTCCCGATTCCCTTATATTTTTCATTTTTCTGAGTGGAATCAATTGTAGTTATAGAGACGGCAAGTTTCTGTCGCCCTACGATATATCGTCAGATGATATATCATATATTTAATATATCATCTGACGATATATTTGTCAATAAAAAATCAGGAAATCGTTCTAAAATTTTTTCTTTAAAAATTAGAACGTTTCCTGATCTTCATGTCTATGATTCAATCCGGACTATTTCTTTTTCCTGACTGGTCTTAGCACCTCATATCCGATCACCTCGGGATAATGGCGCTGGTAATCCTGGCAGACCTCCTCGTTCCACTCATAACCATTATGGCCATTTGTTGACGGATCATAATTCCATGCCAGCTCCTCCACCCTTTTCATGACTTCCCCGCAGTCCTTGAGATAGTCAAAGGGCGGGTGAAAAAATACCAGATAATCGCTCGCCGGTATCGTGCGGATCTCAAAGCCCTCGGGTATCACCCCGTCATAGTCCGCCGGCACGCCAAAGCCGTAAAAATATCCTTTTGTGCCATTGTCATAAAACCACCCCGCCGTATGGCAGGTAACGATCGGGTGGGACACATGACTCATGCTGTCGATCGTCCCGCAGACCTCATCACAGTTATGCCGCCCGAAAAAGCTCCCGTAATCGCCTGCTGCCTTGTCATAAATGCCAATATACTTGTGCTCTGGAATGTGCTCCATCCTCACATGGGCGTCTGTCAAAAGTGTCTTGTTCATTGTCGCTCCTCCTTGATTCACATAATGCTCCGGGAAGAAAACAACCTGCCGGTTGGAGAGTGCGACCGGCACAGGATTCCTGCGGTATGCGGCGGGCGTGCATCCGTATGCGCTGACAAAAGCCCTCGTCAGCGCCTCCTGTGAAGAGTATCCATACTTCACCGCGATATCCAGTATCCGCTCATGGGTATCCCGGATTTCCAGTGTCGCCCGCGCAAGCCGCCTGCCCGCGATATAATTTCGGATCGTCATGCCGACCACCTCATGGAACTTTACCGAACAGTAGTACGGAGAATAACCGATCTGTTCCGACACTTCCGTCAGGGACGGACTGTCTGTCAAATGCTCCTCAATCCAGTAAATCATTTTCTGTATCGCCTCGTTCCACTCGTACAATGCTGTTTCCTCCCTCTTGACTGGTTACATCGACAGCATACCACAGAAAATACCGCAAAAACTTGATGTGGATTGCGATTACTCATATTCCGGCTTGAAATACACCATGCCGGTCGTCCGCTGCGCCGTCATATAAGGAAACTCCACCCCATACGCAGTGCTTTCCTTTGGAACATAGCAGAACGCTTCTTTGCTGATTATGTCTCCCGGTTCAATCCGATCCTGCTCCAAAAGGGACAGATCACAGACGCTGCGCTCGATTCCCTGAATCGCAAACCGTCCGCTCTCCAGTGTGGAGTACAGCCGCAGCGGATAGTCAACTGCCATCGGCGGTATCCTGTCCTTTCCGTCCAGTGTGGTTTCCTCCGCGACCAGAATCTCATACTGCAGCAAAACACACTGCATATTTTCCATGTCCATCATACCAAACGGCTCCTGAATCCCCCTCGCTTCGGCATAATGATCCAAATGTGTCCGAATCTCGTCCATATCCCTGATCACCTGTGTGAAACGGACATAGGCAGTCACCGCATTTCCCTGTTCGGTGAAAATATTGATCTTCGCCCATTCATTTAATGGAAGCGGCATGTCCCGTTCCGTGACGACATTGTAATACTCGATCCCGTTCTCCTGTGTCCTCTGCATAATACCTGCAAAATTATATGGCTCTGGAATAAGATCTTCATTTTCTGCCTCCTGGGACAGATCGTCCCCCACCGCCTGGGTTGGCTGTTGTTCCGTTGTCTCATGCTCACTTTCATATCCAATTGAAGAATAATAATCCGAGGCATCGCTTCCGCCTGCCTGATTCCCGTTCGATGGACTCCCGACCGTGCAGCCAGTGACAGCCAGCAGCAGAGTGCATGCCAGCACGGCTGTCCTCGTGCGCTGTCGTCCCTCCGCCGCGATCAATATGATACGCTTTTTGAGTTCCCTGCTGCCTCCGTTGATTCCGGACGCACCTGTAAACATTCTCATGGTAAATCGAACCATATTGTCACCTCCTCCTGTTCCAAACAAAATTAATGTCTCCCCGTAAGCCCTGCGCTCCTTTGCGTCATAATCTCTGGTCACGCTCTCATCACAGGCAAACTCACTGTCCCGCCCGGACAGCACCGCCGCCAGCCAGACGAGCGGGTGATACCAGTACAGGCTGACACAGGCAGCGCAGCACCGCCCATATATGATCCCCATGTCTGTAATGTGTATATTCGTGCAGCAGCACATATTTTTGCATTTGCGCCTTTATTTGCTGAATGTCTGCCTGTTGTCCTTTAATACGAACATTTGTATGCATATCTGTTTGGGTGTCCGCCTGTGCATTTATTTGAATGTTTGTCTGAGCGTCTATCTGTGCATTTATTTGAGCATTTGTCTGTGCGTCTGTTTGAACATTCTTCTGTGCGTTTGTCCATACATCTATTTGAACATCCTTCTGTGTGTCTATTTGAGCGTCTGTCTGCTCTTTAGGAAGGTAAATTGCCGGGCACACAACCCCGAAAAGGCATGGTGTACTGAGTTCCTTCGTCTGATATACCGGAATACAGCCCCTTCCGCCAAGCCTTTTAAACCGATCTCCCGTTTCCAGCGGCTCCCTGCTTTTTTGCAGTCTTTTCATAAAATGCATGCCGCTTGCCGCAAATACAGTCAGACAGATTACACAGCCCGAAAACCAGAGCCTTATAAGCCAGACCTTATTAATCAATAGCGTTTCCTTCCAATTTCGGCTCTTCTTTTGGCCCTTCGAAGCTGCATTGTTCTGCACTGCACCTGATCCCGCTGCATCTGTCCCCGCCGTGTCTGCCATCCTTACATCTGATATTATGCCCAGTTCAGAAGATTTCTGGTTCGTGAAATCTCCTGAAACCCGCTCCTGCCCCGTCGCCCTTATACCATTATCACCATCATCACTATTATCACCACCATCAAAATCCGCCCGCAGCGCATCGCGTTCTTGTATGTTCCCATCATACCTGTCCCCTGCTGTCTGTTCCTGCGTGTTCCCATCATACCTGTCCCCTGTCGCCTGATAAACCATATTTAAGACCTGAAACGGATTGGAAAACTTCCCAAAAGGTGCCAGCAGATAGATTCCAGCGACCAGCCACATTGCATAGCATACCCGCTTGGATATCCTGGAATAAAATACTGCGCGAATCAGCAGAAACAGCGCCAGAAAAATAGTTACCGAGACAATATGTTCCAGATATTCAGCCATATATTCAGTCCTCCCTGCCCTCTAGTCCTTCCAGAATATCGTACAATTCCCGAATCTCCTCCTTCGTAAAATTCCTCTGCTTCACCAGGGTGCTCATCATCATGCCGACAGAACCCTTGTACACGCGCGACAGCAGACTCTCTGTCTCTGCAAGCGCAGCCTCCTCGCGCCTGATCTTTGGATAGTACTGTCTGGCTTTCCCGCCATCCTCATAATCAATGATGCCTTTGTCTACCATTCTGCCAAGCAGCGTGTTGACCGTACTCTTGCTCCACCCTGGATCGACCTCCAGTGCGTGAAACAACTGCATGATTGTCCTCGGCTGCTGCTCCCACAGCTTTTCCATGATAATCCACTCGCTCTGTCCCAGTATTGTATTTCCCATTTTAACCTCCCTATACCATCGCTACACATACCAATCAGCCGCCGCTTTCGAGCCCATGTATTTCTACCTCAGTTTTATCGTATGATGGCATCTTTTGCAATTGAACATTATTTTGTATTACATGTGTCAACTATATTTTTATCATATCATTTTGTATTACATATGTCAACTGTTTTATTTTTACATCAGCACTGACGATTAAATTACGGGGTTGTCAGTTCAAATTGCATATATCTTTCAATATTTTGCAGCTTCTGATGATG
>VSNM01000170.1 GCA_009774245.1 Lachnospiraceae bacterium
TTCATATTGATACGCCTCCTTTGTCGGTATGTTTATACTATACCACACAAAAAACAATAATGCAATATGCAATATAAAAATAATTTTTTAATTATCATAATGCTTGACAAAGAAATATAAAAGCGGTATAGTATCAGTACATGCAAAATTGCGTAATGCAATTAAAAAGGAGGGAAGTTGATGACAGAAACGAAGATTGCAATGACAATCGAGGAGGCGTCCGAGTATACGGGAATCGGCAGGAACACCATGAGAAACCTTGTGGAATGGGCAAAGTTGCCGGTCTTAAAAGTCGGGCGAAAGGTACTTATCAAAAGCGACATTTTGGAGAAGTTCATGGAAGTGAATGAGGGGAAGAACCTGCGGGATAAAAGCGATGTAAAAGCAGTAACACGAAAATCAGCAGTATAAAAGGCGGCTTCCTATGAAACCGCCCAATGGTATGTATCAGACCGAAGCCATGATATACCTACACGCAAATAGATTATATCATGTGCTTCCTTCCGGTACAAGCGGAAATTTGAGGGAATGGGCAGAAAGTGAGTTGAAAAAGTAAGTCCATATGGCTAAAGCTGACTTAAAAAATCAACTGATTTCTGTATTTTCAGTTAAAAAAGTCAACTGATGTTTTGGCGACGCTTTCAATGTAGCATAAAATGACTGTAAAATTTCAACTGACTTTATCCATTTTCAGTTGAAAGAAATTTTAGATAGTGCTTTTTACTATCATGTGTGGCAACACTTTTTGATGGCATGATGGCAGTTTTTACTATCATAAGTGACATCACTTTCTGCTATCATAGCGGCATCATTTTAGGCAAAGTGATAGCGTTTTTTGCCATCACAAACAGCAAAGTGCTATTACTTTTTACTATCATGGTGGCAATTTTTGTAGGCATAATTCGAGTGCCTATAGGGGAGATTCCTTTCTCTTAAAGCCCTCGGCGTTTGAGAGCGAAATACACCCATTGCACAAACTTTGTTTATGCAATGGGGATTTCGCCCCTGCGGGGAGCAAATTCACGCAAGCGTGAATTACAAATGCTAACGCATTTGAATTGACCGCCACAAGACGGATATGTTTGTAAACATACCGCCTATGCCGCCCACTCACAATCTGTCCCGCCGTACCTCCGCTTGCTCCGATCTGATACTGCCATTTGCAGGAGGGAGGACAAAGCACAATACAGAGACATTCATTTATCCGCATGAGCAAGCTGCCTGATGTCAGGGGCAGGATTACCTATATATCCAGCCACGCAAAGCAGGAAAACCTGTATGCGGTCTATGAAACGGCAGACCGCCACTACTGGACGGAGCTTGCGAAATGCAATCAGCAGGAATTTGAAAAAAGCGGTACGGAGGGGAAGTGCATTGAGGCGAGGGAATTTATCATTGCCCTGCCCGAATCATTCCCAAACCTCTATGAGCCAGACAAGCTGTTACAGATTTTTACAGACCGTTTCAAAGAAAAGTATGGTGTGGAGTGCGTATCGGCGTTGCACCATAACAAACGAAAGACAAATTACCATATTCACCTTATTTTTTCGGAACGGAAATTGTTGCCCGAACCCATGGAAAAAACCGCGACACGCAATATGTTTTACGGTGAAAACGGGAGACACGTCCGCACCAAGAAAGAGATACTTGACGAAAACGGGAATGTCCGTAAAGGCTGTAAAATCGTGAAGAAAGGCGAAGTCTATGAGCGCGATCTTTTTACCGCCAAGAATAAGCTGTTTAAGCAGGAGGATTTTGTTGACGAGGTAAAGCATTTCTATACTGACCTTATCAATCTTTTAGTGAAAGATGACAAAGAAAAACTCCATGTGTTTGACAGCAGCGGATTATATCTTGCCACCAAGAAAATAGGGAAGAACAACCCAAAAGCGGAACAGATACAGACCGATAATGAAATGCGTATGCGCTGGAATTGTGAGGTAGACAGGGCGATTGTCAGCGGTGTTTCTGAAACGGAGATACAACAGATAAAGAAAAAATATATCACAGACCGCATCAAAGAATCCGTTGATATATTCGGCAGTCAGCCGGAACGTCTGGGAAGTATTATTATGACTGCTGTTACGGCGCTGGCATTACTGATTTCTAAAGTATTGGATAAGGCAAGGGAACTGTCGGCAAAGTTTTTTGAGAACGAAATAGTACAGCCGATTGCAGAACCAAGCGAGAAAAAAACGGCAAAAATAATATCGCAGACGGATAAACTGCCAAAGCAAGAAACCCCAAAGATACCGCCAAAACCCGTCATGTCCGCTGAAGCTGCCATATATCCAAAGCTGCTAAAGATTTATAAGGAACTGAATCGCCAAAACGGGATTATCTTTGACGCAGAACGAGAGCGCAATGAGTTGGAACTGGAACGTGACAGCCTGAAAGGATTGGCAAAACTGACAAAGAAAGGGGAACTGCAAAGTAGGATTGACCGCAAAAACGAGGAAATTAACATCTTAAAAATTGGCTTATCCGGCATTGTCAAAAGGTATGGTTATCAGAATGTGCAGGAGTTTTACCGTACTTACCACAAATCCCATAGTGTTTATGCAAAATACAGGGAACAAGTAGCTGAATGTGAAAAAACTTACGGAGAGGATAATCAAAAGCAGGATAAGCGAAGTGTGCTTGAAAGCCTAAAGAATCCACCAAAGAAAGCGGCAGACTACCAGCAACAAAGTGCGGTTAAAAACAAAGACCGAGGGGCGAGATAATCGCCCCTTTACTACATATTCATTACCAATATCATTACATTTGCATAAGCATATTTCTTGTTTCTTTATCAAACTTTTCGAGCGCATAACGATATGCAACTCGCGGCATTTTTTTGCAATTTTTTATCAAGTATTCTTTTACGCAACTGGGATTTATTTGTGATAAGGCTTTCAACATCCAACCATATCCTTTTAAAACCAAATCATGTGAATCCAACATTAAACGATCTGATATTGTAAATGGCTCCATTCCTTCATAATCATTTTTCATTATAGCAGGTATCAGGATAACTGCAGAAGCCCTTCTTACCCAAAAATCATTATCCTCCGTCCATGCGATTATCTTCACAAATAATGATTTCTTTTGCCTTATCAGCTCTCCGAATGCGTGTGTGCAAAAATCATCACAGTCACCCCATCCCCTTACATAATCTTTCAGCCAGTGATAAAAAATATCGTAAGTTAATTCGTTATAATGATTTTTCATTCGATATGCAAAATCAAACGCAATTACTCCCAATGCCCATGAGTGTTCATTTAACAGTTCTTCGCACAGGATAAAAACATTTTCAATGCTTTTATCTTCAATTTGACGGAATAATTTAGATGATAATTTTCGCACATCTCCTGTGATGATATGTTTTCCACAGGGAGTGTTTTCTTCCAACTCTTTAATCTTCCTAATCGCTTCTTCGACAATTTTATCCATTTGATGCTCCTGTCATAGTTCTTCTGCATAACTGCCTGTAATCTCGATGGGATTTCCGTCAGGATCCATAAATGTAAAATACCAATATGGTGAAAAAACATTTATAAATCGAATTTCCGTCATCTGCGCTGCAATACCTGATTCTTTTATCCTATCATATTCTGCCTTTAAATCTTCGACTCCTAAGTTAATAAATACCTTACGGGTATTTATATTATCCGCAATTTCACTCTGATTATCGTATATCTCCCAATATTCGCCTTTAGTTACTACTTGACTAGGGTTTTCACTGTCATAATAACCATTCATGAGGCAGAGGTTAAGCCCTTTATTATTAAATTGGGCGAAACGCTTTCCGTTAGTGGCGGTTACTTTCATATCAAATACCTTCTCATAAAATGAAACAGATTTATCAAAGTCCCTAACAATTAAATAAATTGAACCATATCGCATTGATGTTCCTCCATTATTCCAATTCGTACTTTATTGTCAATTACACTTTAAATCATTTTTCCATTCTCAACCTGCACAGCGACCTGCCAGTCATCTTCATAAACGATGGTTCCCACAAAATTTGTATAAACCACATCATAAGGTTTTTGATGTCTATCTAAAAGTGCAGTAGCAGGTTTTAATTTCTCAATCATTTCTACTGTACTTTCACATTTAAAAAAAGTAATGACCTTTTCATGGTTCTTACAAGGTTTCGGTTCAGGAAGATTATCCTTGAACCAGTCATCAATAGATATGAATAGTTCTTTTTCTTCGTTGGTTAATTGCTCATCTCTTATCAGATTCCAACAAAGGCTAAATATCCCTTTGGGATACTTTGTAATATAGGAAGTTTCTCTTCCCTGTATTCTCATATATTTATATTTCATATATTATTATGTCCTCCAATTCAAAGTAGAGTATATCATAAACCAGCCATCTTGTATACAAAAAATCTATTGACTAAATCCAAAAATATGGTATTATACTATTAGTGGTGAGTCCTACCGCAAAGTGGACTGCTAAAAGCGTTAGCAACTCTAATGGAGTTACTACACAAATGGCTATG
>VSNM01000171.1 GCA_009774245.1 Lachnospiraceae bacterium
AGGCAATTATCGGGCCGGAGCTGTGGGAGGCTGTCCAGAAAATCAATCAGGCGGCGAAACAGATTTCCGCTAACAATGCGCCGCCCCAGCCCTCTCTGTTTACGGGAAAACATGGTGCTGAGTGAAATCCGGGCGCATGGCAAAGCGGTTGCAGCCGATGAAGCCGCTGTACTGGATAAGCTGAAACAGCACATCCAATCCGCAAGCGCCGCGCAACAAGAGGACTGCCGACAGGAAATCAGCCGTTTGCGGCGGCGTTTGGAGGAGCTGGAACAGATCACCGCAAAACTTTATGAAGATAAGGTAAGCGGGGCAATCAGCGGCGATTCCTTCTCGGTTCTGATTCAAAAGAACGAGCAGGAACGCATCCAGAAATCGGAACGCCTGGACAGCCTGTTAGCCGGGGAACGGAAAGCCCAGCAGGACATCGCCAATATCCACCAGTGGGCCGGAACCATCCGGCAGTATCTGGACTTGCAGGAACTGAACCGGGAAATCATTGAGGAACTGATTGACCGCATTGAAGTTGGAGAACGAACCGTCATAGACGGTCAAAGACACCAGGACATTAAAATTTACTACCGCTTTGTTGGGCTGGTGTGATCGGGCAAAAAAAGCGCCTGACCGCATCAGCAGCCAGACGAAAACATTCTGTAACAGCAGCGATATTTGATTGTTGCACACTGATTTGTCGAATTGGAGAGAAATTAGCAGTTTACCCCTCCCAAATGCCTCGTGTTCTTGATAATGGTGTCCGAAAGAAAAGGAAAACCAAACAGACAAAAACCTCGAATGTAAATGTGCCCTGACTGAAAATCGCAAACAGCTTGACCGATAACAAGTAACCATTTATAATATAGAAGATATTACACTATATAATGTGGCAGGATTGATGGATTGGAGCAGATTTTCAATGAAGAATTTATTTGAACATACCAGCGCACCGTGGATTCGGTACAGCAGCTACGAATATAAGACGGACAGTAACGAGGACATCTATATAACGGTTTCCAAAGATGCCAAACCTGAAATGTATCATCCCATGCAGGAAGCGGAACAGCTTGTCATTGATGCGGTAAATGTCGGGCTTGTCGCCATGCACAAGGCACCGGAAGAAGAACTGAAAGAAGCCATACTTGATTTTACCCAAAAATACGGTTTCCTCGGCTTTATGACCGCCCTGCCGACAACAGCGGATTTTATTACCTATGAATCCGTGTATCTTCCCAAAAACCACTTTATAAAGGAAGAATCCCTCCTGACAGAGGACTACCTCTCCTATTTTTATCCTTTCGACAAGCCGGATTTTAGAATGAAAGGCATGGAATCGGGATGGTCTGTGACTGACCGTGAAGGCATTGCAATTACAATGGCTATGGGGAATGCTCCGCAGGCTGTGGCGATGGAATTACAGAAAGGATATGCGGAAAGGTATGACTGGATCGTGAAAGAATTTACCGACCTTGCATTTACCTTTATGACAAGTTTCCTTTATTACATGGATTATGATATGATTGATGAACAGACACGCAGCCTGTACCGTCAAGGCATTTCCGCTTTCGGCGGCATATCCCCGACTTACCGCATTGCGTTGGAAAAGGATGCGCCCGTTATCGTATGGGATTTCCATTCGCTGCTGATTATGGTGCAGATGTGCTTTTCATTCATGCTCACGGACAAGGACAGTGATATGCGTATGTGCAAGCACTGTAAAAAAGCCTTTGTTGCAAGCCGGAAGGGGAATGAATTTTGCAGCCAGAAGTGTAAGAACCAGTTTAATGTCTACAAATCAAGGGAAAAGAAAAAGGGGAACAAATCGGATAACCGCTAAAAAATGCTTGCGGCACTCTGAATATTGTGGTATATTGAACATAAAGAAGGACATCTGCGCTAACAGATGCCCAACAGGAGTTACCGATAGACGGTTAGCCCAACATATGCTAAACAAAAATAGCCGCTTAGTTTGTCAGACTGGGGCGGCTATTTCTGTGTCTTGTTACTATCCTTACCGATAGAGTATCCTATTCCGAAGCAGGTCAAGCCAAAACTCAACACTGCCATAAGTCCTAAAATATCCATTGGCTCAGCCCTCCTTTCTCCAGATTCCCTTGCGGGTTTCTATGTAATCGGAGGGTCACAGTCCCTCCGGAGAGAGCTAACCGCCTACCATCTTGGTATTCTCAGATAAATACTACCATAATTCGACAGAAAGTTCAATTTAATTTTTCACTGTTCACTGTACGATATTCTGACAATAAGAAAGAAACGGGCAAGCCGTAGCAGACTGTACGGTGAAAACCCATTTCTTATTGTCAATCATAAACTATTTCTTCCGTCTCGCCAATCCCCAATTTTGATTTTTCTAAAATACCTCCATGGGCATTTTTAATGCAATGGGAGAACAACACTAAAGGAAATAAATCAGGTCGTGCAGCACTACTTCTTCCGCCCTGCTCCTGATGCTGTTCATCTTCTGAAGCCAACATAGCCAGTCATCGGATTTAAGCTGTTCTGTTACTCCCTCTTTTTTTGCCATCTGCCCCACAAGCCTGTCCATCATTTCATTGCATTCTTCATCAATCTCCGCAAGATGCTTCCATAAAGTTTCCGACAAAAGCATATACGAATAAATGCCCCTGTGGGTTTTCTTCTAAAAAACGCTTCCTCATCCGTCCATACTTCCCAATCTGATACTCCGTTGTATCCGAAAGTTTGAGGTCGGGAATCAGATAGTCGCCTTCCCAATGGTATGTGATTTCCATATACAACCGCCTTTCTTTGTGCTAAACTGTTTACAGATACGAATAAAAGAATTATCACCTTCTTCCCTTACTACAACATCTGCAAATTTCCATTCACCACAAATGAGCCAGCCGCATATGTTGTATTTTAGCAGATGTGCATTTCCGCTAAAATACAGCATTTTACGGAAATGTTTACATCTACAGTTCACAACATATCACATCGTCCATATACTGGCACTTGGCAAACATATCCGAAGATTTCTGCGCTTCCGTCTGTGCGATGCCCGCCACGTTCCGCATTTTGGTGTAAAGGAACAGATTTTTGCAATTATGGCTCTCGTCCACAAACAGCCGATCCACGCCCAACTGTTCATAGGTCACAACATTGTCTTTCCGGCTGGAATCGTTTAAGCGGCTTAATCTGGTAGAAAGTGATTTTTTTGTCTTTTCCATCTGTTTAATGGAGTAACGCTCGCCATTCTCCGCTTTGAGGGCTTCGATTGCCATTTCAATTTCTGTTATCTGCCTTTCAATCATCGCCATCTGCCTTTCGGTGGAAAGCGGGATTTTTTCAAACTGGCTGTGACCGATAATCACAGCGTCATAATCGCCTGTCGCTATCCGGGAGCAGAACTTTTTCCGGTTGGCGGGTTCAAAATCTTTCTTGGTTGCCGCTAAGATATTCGCACCCGGATACAGGCGCAAAAAGTCGCTCGCCCACTGTTCCGTCAGGTGGTTTGGAACAACAAATAAGCTCTTTTGACATAATCCTAATCTTTTATTTTCCATTGCCGCCGCAATCATTTCAAAGGTCTTTCCCGCACCCACACAATGGGCAAGCAGCGTATTGTCCCCGTATAACTGATGCGCCACAGCGTTAAGCTGGTGCGGTCTGAGTACAATGTCCGGCGTCATGCCGGGGAATTTCAAGTGCGAACCGTCATATTCCCTCGGTCTGGTGGAATTGAAAAGCTCGTTATACTTTGCGCATAAATCCTGCCTGCGCTCCGGATCACGAAATACCCAGTCCTTAAATGCTTCCCTTATGGCTTCCTGCTTCTGGCTTGCAAGCATGGTTTCTTTTTTATTGAGGACTCTCTTTTCCTTCCCGTCCTCCGTCACAATGTCAAAAATACGGGTGTCACGAAGGTTTAAGGAATCCTCCAGAATCTTATAGGCGTTTGCCCGCCCTGTCCCGTATGTCATGTTGACAAGGGCATTTCCCCGGTCTGCGTTTTTCCCCTTCACGTTCCACTGCCCGGTGACATTGGAATACAGTACGCCCATTGTGTTGCGGTCAAAGAGGTACTCCGGCGTTTCAAAGGTTTCACGCATGAAGTCCTCGATATATTTGGGAGAAATCCATGTTGCGCCCACACGCACCTCAATCTCCGATGCGTCCAGCTCCTTCGGCTGTACGCTTTCCAGTGAGGATACGTTAATGGCATATTCCG
>VSNM01000172.1 GCA_009774245.1 Lachnospiraceae bacterium
GTTACTCAGGCCGATTGTATATTTGAGCTTGCGGAATGAAGTTTCGATTCCCCATATGCCGATATTTTAGAAATGCCGATATATTTTTTGAAGAAATCTCGTGCCTGACACATTCTCAGGCACGAAAAATGGTTTATCGACATTTATTTTAAGCCGCACAACCGTTTAAGTACGTCTTCATCATCGGCATACTTGAAAGCTACATCATCCTTAAACACAGATTTGTCGCTCTCGCTGAGCTTTTTTAACGCTTCGCGCTTCATCTCCTCGGTAACTTCTGCATAGAAACGTGTCGTCTCGATGTTCGAGTGACCAAGCCATTCAGATACTGTCGCAAGAGGTACGCCAGCCTGATATAGATGCATGGCGCGAGTTCTTCTAAATAAGTGCGAATGAAGGTGTATCAACCCAGGGTTATCCCTGCGGAGTTTTACTTCGCAGTCAGTCAATATTCGACTTACATTATCGCTGGACATCTTGTTCCTTTGACCATTCCGGTATGTGTGGAACAGCAAATCTTCTGGATTCTTGTTGGGATGATATCTGTCGCAGCAGCGTTCGTACTGACTCCAAATCTCCTTCGATAACGGAGTTATCCTGTGCTTTTTGCCTTTACCGTAAAAGTGCACATCTGCTTCGCCACCAGAGGCTGGTCTGATATCCAAAAGCCTTAACGACAAGATCTCATTTATCCGGGCTCCGCTTTCATATAACAGTGAGAGCAGGAAATAATCCCTCATGGCATCGCGGTTTTCTCTTACACTTTGCAGAATTAAATTCACATCCGATGCAGGCAGCCATGTAAATTCAATAACCCTTTCATCATTGACATCATTTATTTCACGGATTTCCTCATATTCTTCTGGGGAAATAGCCTTTTTCTTAAGCAGATACTGACAAAAACCACGTATGTCAGAAAGCCTGTGGTTGATCGTTGTAGCGGCATTATGACGGTCTGTCTCAAGCCATGACATGAATCCTACTATATTTTTCTGGTTAAACTCACAGGATTGTATCGTTAAAAATGTCAAGCCTTTTGAACACTCGAGATAAGCAATGAACAGGTTAATGCTGTAGCGGTATGATGAGACCGTATCCTCATCACGGTTTCTTACCACGGGAAGATATATTTTTATGAAATCGCCTATAATAGATACCAGTTGGGGGTCTTTTGCCTTAATCCTCATCTTCCGGCACCCCCTCTGCGTAGATGCTGGACAATTTATCCCAGTCAATCCCTTTGGATTTGCGAAGCTTTTCTGGAAGGAGATGAATATAGTACAGTGTTGATGTCAATTCGGAGTGGCCCATATACGCTGACAGATACGGGAGCAGCTCCATTACATCCTTTCCACTGTCAACCCATCTGATAATGCTGCGCGATGCAAACGCATGCCTGAGATCATACGGCCGCGGTGTTCCACGCCAGGGTATGCCGCTTACAGAAACAATCCTGCGCCAAGTCTGGTTGTACCATGAGGTCTCGTATGGAGAGCCGTCCCATTTTTGAAAGAACCATTGTCTCTTTCCCGCAACCGAATCATATCGTCTACAAAGAAGGCGCATATCTTCGGACATGATTATGTGTCTATCCTTATGTCTCTTTGATTGACGGATATACACGTCGCCGGTTTTAAGATCAACGTCACTGACGCGGATGGCTGGCGGTTCCTGCGGGCGCAGGCCGCAGCAATACAATAATCGCGTATAAACAGGAAGCACGATTTCTGGCAGGTATCTTTTCCCACACGTCGATCCCGTATATGAGTCGATGGCATGGAAGAAAGAAAACAATTCTCTGTCGGTAAACAGGTATGGGTTGAATGCTGTCCGCTTTACCGTGCAGTCATCATCTGGAATAAAATCTGCGTATCCAAGGAAATTCAGGTATTTCGTGAATTCCCTAAGAAGCGAGACAAATGCTGCCTTCCCATTATTCGAGTAAGGATAAAAATCAAGCCATCCATCAACCATGTCATGGGTTATGAATTCCGATTCCGGGTACTTTTGAATACAATAGTTTATGAACGGGGGAACTGTGCTCCTGTACGTTGCAGCGGCATACCCGACTGCTTCACGATAAGCCATCATTTCTTCGAATGCATCGTTTAATCTGGTTTCAAATGACATCATACATGAACACCCCCATTTCCTGAAGAAGGGTTTTGATCGTCAGCGAAATAAAAACCAGCAGTAATCGGGACATCTGAAAAGTCCATTGCCACGAATGACCCCTGGCTTTTATTATAGGTTATATACGGCTTGTCTTCTATAATCGTTTTGTGTCCCATCATCTGCGAAGCGGTTTCAATAGGGACACCCCTTGAAATCATTACGGTTTCAAACGAACGCCGAATACTATGGAAACCCCGAAGTGGTACCTTTTCAATCCCAGCTTTTTTACAATACTTGTCAATCATGCTTCCGAAACTTTTTGAAAGTTCCCTGTAAGGAGCTTTTACGGTTACAAAAACCTCCGGGATGTCGCACTCCGGTCTCCATTCGAGTATATAATCCGCCAATGCGTTCATGGTGGCGCCATTGAGCTCAGAGACAATGGGAGTATGTGTTTTTGACTGGACAACCGACACTCTGCTGTTACGCCAGTCTATATCTGACAGCCGGATTCTTATGATGTCTATTCCACGAAGACCTGTGCAATACGCAAAGAGTATAATTGCGTGATCCCTTCTGCCAAGAACTCCATCTGTATCAGATGCTTCGGCAATACTAAAAATCTCTTCTTCGGAATGCGCCGGAATCATACGGCGGTGATCGTTCTTCAGTTTCAACAGTGTATAGTCACGGTGTATACTGTTGTTTCCATGTTTTTTCAAGTATTCTGTGGCATATTTTACGCACCTGAGTGTACGGCCGGTACTTCCGCTGTTTGAAACAGGAATCTCTTTAGTGAGGAACTTCATAACAAGTGCATCGTTGATATGTTCTGGCTTTACACCGTTTTCCAGGGCATACCAAAGAAAATGTCTTGCAGGAGCACAAAGATCCTTTTTTGTTGCCTCGCTGATTGGATAGGCATCCAATATTTTTTCGACTAAAGCAGATATATCTTCGGGAACGATATACTTTCGCGGACGCTGCATCATGTTTGAAAAATCCACCTGCCCAGTATTCGCCAATGAACACAGAATACGAACTACTCGAGACTGAAAACGATGGTATTCCGGACATATTTCTTTGTTACAAACACGCTGGGCAATGTACACCGTGTAGGATTCCATCAATTCAGCAGAATAAGAATCGCATCCGGCATTTTCTGCAAAGTTGAGGATTGCATTACATACATTCTGATACTGCTCAGTAGATACCTCTAGTATACCGTATTGCCTCACCTCTTTCATGAATCGGTCGATTAACGGTTTCAATAATTGAATTGAGTCTTTCCTCTTTGGCCTCCTTTCCATAAGAACGACAGTTACATTCTTATAGTAAGAAATGCCGATAAATATTTAAAGTATTTTAGAACCGATATTTCAGAAAACCATATATCGGCATTTCTAAAATATCGGCATAATTCCCCATCTTGTAAAATAAATCTCTTTAATCCGTTCTGGCGGAAATTCACCAGCAGGGAGGTTTGTGACAATGCATTCATAAGAACCGTCAGACAGCTCAAACCGGACAATACGGAAAGATAATTTATAGGTATCGAGTGAACCATATTCTATAAAGTCAAAGGAAGTCGCCTTGTCCACAAACCGCTTATATCCCGTAATTTCGGGGAGCTTTTTTGAATGGCTGCGTACAAGGGTAACATCCACCGTGATATCAAAACACTCTTCACCGGGAAAATCAAATCCCTGCACCAGCCCTTTGGAATGAATGTCCTTTGTACGGAAAAGGAAATACTGTCCTTTTTCAAGGACATGCACTATGTTATTATAAGCACAGTATCCCCTGTCCCCGATAAACACGGTTTTATGTCCCGGAACAGCCACATAACGGTCAACCATGGAGCAGAAAGCCCTGTATTCATCCTTAAAATGGACAGGCTGGATGAGGGCGTCCGTATAAGTATGCCCCTGAAGGTCGTAAAAGGCATTCAGGGGCATGCTGTAAAAGCCCTTTGCAGAATGTCCCCCTGACACATAGTATTCAGACGGCGAAAAGGACGGTTTACTGAAGAAAGTAAAAGTGGAGCCATCGGCCGCAATAAAACGATAAT
>VSNM01000173.1 GCA_009774245.1 Lachnospiraceae bacterium
ATTATCAAGGTGCTCTAACTGTACGATATCATAGGCTGCGCTCCTTTTATAGACGCCGATTATTTGCCGCTTACAAAGCTTTCTGACTATCCAATGACTACATGCTATATTCAACAGAGTAGATAAAGCTTTTCCCAAACTTATCATTATAAAATAATACAAAAATCGAAAAATGGAACTCAGTTCCCAAATTTGATTTTTGTATTTTTTGTCCCATAAGGCCATTATTGAATAAAATTTCCTATTACGGGAAACCCGTAACCGAAAAAATTTTAAAACGTCCAGTAAAATCAAGGCTCTGGCAGCATTTAAAATACCTGTAATTCCATATTTTCCATGCCCGCATTCTTCCTGTGCACGGCCTTACAGACTCCATTATCTTAATATTCTGTCCGCAGCCTTCCCATCCGCATCAGGATACAGTTCTTTCAGGCGACCGTAAATCTTTTCCTTTGACCGCAGGGACTCTTCCCTGTACGAGCCAGTTACCACTTCGTATCCCCACAGATCCTCCGGGCGGCAGTAAACGCAGACCGGCATTCCGTATTCCTGTCCTTTCCTGTTTCGTTTCCGCCTGAATTCCTTTATGACAAGGTATGTCTGCATCTGCAGGTCTGTCATGATCCCGTCAAAATTCTTATGCCCGCCTTTCCCGAACCCCGCAAGCTGCTTTAACTGCAGCCCCGTATATTCCGCGATCCCGTCGCCGGGGCTGTTCCCAAAGCAGTCCATGATTCCCTTATGCCTTATGCCGGCAAGTTCATCATCCCACCTTGCGTCAAAATCGTATCCGTCCCTCCTGAAATTTACAAATACAGGGAGCCACTCCATGCTGATAAATCCCGCCTTCCGGCCAAAGAATTTACCATATGCAACTTCCCCCGTACCTGCGATCAGCTCCCTCCATACCCATGGGTCCTGCTCCCGGTCGCCTGTCCACCAGTAAAGCGGCGATACATGCTCCTCCGCCGAGAATCTTTCTATTTCATTCTTAAATAACGGAAGAAAACCTGTTTCATTGACCAGGCTGATTAACTCCCTGTATGTCTTTATACGGCGCGGATCGTCCCAGTCCATGCCCTGCATGATCCATGCACCCTGCTCATCTGCCATGTTTTTTCCCCTTTCGGGCTGTTTATTATTACACGCGTTTCTTTTCCTCTGTCCACAAGCTTTGCAATACCCGTGCGCCGCCTTAGCGGCATCTTTCCCCTGCACGGGCTGCGCAAAAAAATACAAAAATCAAAAAACGAAACTCAGTACCAAAATCTGATTTTTGTATTTTTTGTCTCCCAGGGAAGCCATTGGAAATTTGTTTAATATATTCCGCAGCCTATCCGGCTAGGTTTTTCACTTCCTAAAACATATCCCGCACGAAATTCCATGTTGATTTCCTTTAATTCCTTTTTTCCGTCAATATAATCCTGATACATCTCCACAATTCCTGCCCTGCACCCGTCACAGGACGCAGAAATGTTCCCGAGCGATTCCGCCACAAGCTGCTCGCGTTCTTCCCTTGTCGTGTCTTTGATTAAATATCCCGGCATATGTATCACCTCCGCTTCGTGTCACCTTATAAAATGCGTCCATACACGCCCCTCGGTTTCCGGAAGGCCAAACTGTTCCCTGCCCAGCGCGATACATTTCATCAGGAATGTCATGTTCCTTGCGAGCACGCGCGTTGTCTGCTTTCCTTCCTCGTCCATGTCCGCCTGTCCCGGTTCCCTGCCGTGAATGCTGTTCCAGTACTGGCTGGAAGCAACCGGCATGTTGGAGATTGTAAAATATTTGTTGAGCTCGTCAAATGTTGCCGAACAGCCGCCCCTTCTTGCACAGACGACGCTCGCCCCCACTTTCATGGTCTTGTCAAAATGTGTGCTGTAAAACAGGCGGTCCAGCACGGCAATCAGGGTTGCATTTGCAGAAGCGTAATAAACTGGGCTTGCGACAACAAGACCGTCCGCCGCCTCAAATTTGGGGGCGAGCTCATTCACAATATCATCAAACACGCATTTTCCTGTCCCTGCGCACTGACCGCACGCGATACAGCCTCTTACATCCTTATTTCCGACCTGAACAATGTCTGTTTCAACGCCTTCTGCATGAAATATCCCTGCCATTTCATTGACCGCAATGGCGGTGTTCCCGTTCACCCGCGGACTTCCATTAATAATCAAAACTTTCATTCTGTCTTAATCCTCCATTTTCATTTATTTATCTTAATCGGAAATCACCCTGCACCGTTTTTTATAGCACGCGATTCCATACCTGTAAATAGTCGTCATGCCGTCGTCAGCCAGCGCCTCCTCATAATGATTGTCATGAATCTGCTCCAACGCCTCCCTGCAGGCACTGTCAAACGCTGCATTCTCAGCGTATTTCAGTTCGATGACAATGCCGATTTCCTGATCTTCCACTTCCACACTGATGTCGCTGTAGCCGTCGCCTGATTCCGCGTTGGATTTCACCTTCCAGCCGTCCATGTTTCCAAATAACCCTAGCAGGACACCGTGGTAAAAATTTTCTTTCATCTCTTTTTTGACATTGGTATCGCGGATACTGATTGTCTTTCGCAGGTAAAACGCAAACTCCTTTTCAATGGCAGCCGTATTATTCTCCTCAAATGCCCTGCGTAGATTTTCCAGCTTTTGTGTATCCTTCCGTGATTCATCCTTAAACCATTTCCGTATCTGCTGGACGTAGATCCACCGAATTTCCCTGTTTGGAATGGCCAGAGACGATATGCCTTCCTCATCCTCCCCGTCCTGCGTCAGGTATCCTGTCGTAAAAAGAATGCTCCAGAGATTGTCAATGTCAGAATCCAGGTCGCGGTATGTCAGTTCCTGGTGCACCATCTTCTTCACATGGCCGCCGTTGATCAAAAGCTCGATTTCATCCCTTGCGGCAGCGTCCGCTTTGGATAAAAACCTTCTGATGATGTCATTGCTGCTCGTGTTTACCCAGTAATTCTGCGGTTCTGTCACACTTCCGTCGCGCAGGTCGCCGCAGTAATTAATCACATCCCATGGACAGTATATTCCCAAATTACCAAACATATAACCGTCATACCATTCCTTAACAGAATCATACTGGCCGGAAAATCCATAGTATTCCAGCATCTGCCGGACTTCCGCATCCGTAAAACCAAAATATTCCTTATAACGCACATCTCTTACAGTGTATACCTTGAAATTATTGAGTCCGGTAAATATACTTTCCTTTGATATCCGAAGACACCCTGTCAGGACCGCAAATTTCAGGCTGTCGTTTGTCTTAAATGCATTTCCAAACAAGATTCTGACCAGCTCCACCATAGAATCATAATATCCTGACTGGTATGCCTTATCGAGCGGCACATCATACTCGTCGATCAGCATGATAACACTTTGCCCATAATGCCTTTGCAAAAGTTGTGACAAAGTCTGCAGACTGTCCTTTAAAAGTTCGTCGGACATGGTAAATGCGCCTGTTTTATCCATAGAGACAAGTGCCTCATACTGACTGCGTTCGGCATCATCAATCCTGTCGCTTTCCAGCAGGAACCGAAACCGCATTGCTTCTTTCCCTATAATTCTCCGGAGCATTACTTTTGCATCCTCAAAGCTTTCTCCGGTCGCCCCTTTTAATGTAATTGAAATAACCGGAAATTTTCCCATGTATTCTTCACACAGCTCTTTTTCCTTTGAAATCTCAAGCTCCTCAAAAAGCGTACCGTTGTCAAACAGCATGACGTCACTGCCTGCTTCGAAAAAATATTTCAGCATACTTATGTTCAGGATCTTTCCAAACCACCTCGGGCGTGTAAACAGAACTACACTGGACAAGGGCATAAAGATGTAATGGCCTGACGGTATGCCCGGTCGTCAGATTTTCCACTCAATTTGCAGCTTCTCGCTGGTGGCGCGAATGACGGTAATCATCAAATCCACCACCTGCTGCTTGTCCTCAAAGCTG
>VSNM01000174.1 GCA_009774245.1 Lachnospiraceae bacterium
ATTGCTCATTTTTTTGCAAACTCCCGAAAATAAAGGCTTTGAATAGAAAAAACAGGTAGTAGACTTGACACTACCGTAAGTATGGCGGAGCTGGTGGAAATGAAAACCCTCAAAACCGTCCAGTTTCTTCGCAAGCGTCCGGCATACGATACTCAATGTACTCGGCGTTTCAAGACATCCGTCCGCCCTTAAACATACAAATGAGATTTCATTGTAATCTGCCGGAATGTCCTGCGTATTCTCCAAGCTGTAATACTCATAGTAAACCCTGTTTTTCTCCTGAACTTCTTTGTAGTAATTGCGGTGGTACAGTTCCCCGTACTGCATCTGATTTTTAAGCTGTTCTTTTCTCGCCCTTTTCAGTATGGCGGTAAGCGTATCGCCAAAATCAACCGTCCGAACCTTTTTTCTTTTTGTCGGTCCGATAACCGTTTTGTGCTTTGCACCGTCATAGCGTACACTGCGCTTTACCGTTAGATACTGTTCCTCAAGGTTGATGTCCTGCCACGTCAGACCGCATACCTCGCCGATTCTAAGACCTGCATAGTATGCTATCTGTATCGGAAGAACCGCTGCAGGATTTTTCTTTTCCAAGTAAGCAATCAACTTTTCGTAATCGTCATGGGAAACTGGCTGTGTGCCTGTCTGTCCCATATCTTCCTCTGAAAACAAATCCACTTCCTCTGCCTTGCGTTTCAGCTTGATGTACTGCATGGGATTGAACGTAATCAATTGCTTCGGGAATACCGCAAAACGGAATGACTGCTGTAAAACTGCCGAGAAAGAGTGGATATAGTCTTTGCTCAATCCTTTCTTCACTTTTCCATCGGGATAAGTCCCGCCGAAAGTAAGTAAATCGAGGAATGCCTGTAAATGCTCTGCTGTTACAGTTTTCAGTCTGCGGTCAGCAATCGGGTGTTTTTTAATACACCGTATTGCACCAAGATAGTTTTCCACCGTACCATTGCTAAGTGTGCCAACTTTCAGTTCTTCCTCCGCCCAAATATCGAGCAGATCCCCAAGCGTGATGTTGTCAGCCTTTGCAATAAACTTCTTTTCCTCATAGTCCTCCATTGCCTGCCTTAACAACTTTTCCGTTTCGCTCTTGCTTTCCGTACCCGTAAATTCTTTCTGCACCAAGTTTCCGCTTGCATCCTCTACATAAAAGCGGTAGTACCATTTCTTTCCTTTTTTCCTTACAGAACCTTTTGCCATAATCTGTTCTCCTTTCGATAACAGGCAATCGGAACTGATGAAATGCTTTCTGCGTGTAAGTATATCATAACTCCGATTGTTCCGCTATACCGATTCGGATTCTTCCCCAGATACCATAGAAAGAAGATTTGCAAGCCTTGTGGTGGCTGTTTCGGGATTTTTGGAATAGAGCCTTACAATGTCGCTCATATCATTCAACATATTTACAGTGTGGGTGATTTCCCTGAGAAACATAATCTCGTTATATTCCTTATCCGATTCAAACCCCATTGTCCGGGCGAGTGCAGCATTTTCCGCATTGTCCTTGAAATTCTTACAGGCAAACTGGAAGGAATCTGCGAACAACTCATATTCCCTCAACATCAGCAGCAGTAGGTCTTTTGTAAAATCCGATTCCGCCCGTTCCATGTCATAGGGCAGCTTTGAGAGAATGGAGGACATCGCATCACGAATCAGTAATTCCCTTTTATCCGTAATGTCAGTTTCATATTCCTCTGTTTCCCCTTTCAGCCATTCCACAGACACATGGAGGGCTTCTGAAAGACCTTCCAAGACCAGTTTCTTTGTGTTGTCGATTGTCCCGGATTCATAGCGCACGATTGTGGAAGTGGCTACCCCCATCTTCTCTGCGACATAAGGCTGGTTCAGTCCCAACTCAACCCTCCGCTGTTTTGCCCTGTTGCCAATCAGCTTGCGCAGCTCTTTATCTTTCATAATGGTATACCTCCTGTTTTTTCGGAGACGTTGCCTCCTTTTTCGGTATGGATAAAGTATATCACAGAAAAAGCAATAATGCAATATGCAACATAAAAGTAATTTTTGAATTATCATAACGCTTGACAAGAAATTGTAAAAGCGTTATAGTATCCATGCAGAACAAATTACGTTATGCAATAAAAAGGAGGTGAACCAATGACCGGAACGAAAATTGCACTATCCATTGAAGAAGCTGCCGACTATACGGGAATCGGGAGAAACACCCTGCGGAATCTTGTTGAGTGGGGAAAGCTGCCAGTCCTGAAAGTCGGGAGAAAGGTACTTATCAAAAGCGATATGTTGGAAAAATTCATGGAGATAAACGAAGGGAAAAATCTCAGGGATAAGGGCAGTGTAAAAGCGGTAATACGAAAATCAGCAGATTAAAAGGCGGCTTCTTAAGAAACCGCCCAATGGTATGTATCAGACCGAAGCCATGATATACCTACACGCAAATAGATTATATCATGTGCTTCCTTCGGGTACAAGCGGAAATTTGCGGGGACGTGGGAAAAGTGTGTTGAAAAAATAAGTCCATTCGTCAAAAGTGAACTTAAAAAATCAACTGATTTCTATATTTTCAGTTGAAAAAATCAACTGACTTTTCGGGCGGCATTTTCAATGTGATGTAAGAGGACTTAAAAAGTCAACTGACTTTTCAGAGAGATAGTACTTTCTACTATCATGATTGTATATTTTACTATAATAAGTGATTGCACTTTTTACTATCACAATGACTGCATTTTAAGGCAGGTGATTGCACTTTTTACTATCATAGTGACTGCATTTTAAGGCTTATGATAGCATTTTTACTATCATTGTGGCAGATTTTGACAGCACAATCCAGACACTTTCGGGGGCGATTCTTGTCTTTTTAAGCCCGCGGCGTTTGAGAGCGAAATACACCCATTGCACAAACTTCGTTTATGCAATGGGGATTTCGCCCTTGCAGGGGGCAAAGGTCAGCATAGCTGCCCTTATACAAATGCTGACGCATTTGTGAGAACCTCCGCCACCTCCGCTTTCCCGCATCCGCTGCTCCATTTGCAGGAGGGAGGACAAAGCACAATACAGAGACATTCATTTATCCGCATGAGCAAGCTGCCCGATGTCAGGGGCAGGATCACTTATATCTCAAGCCATGCGAAACAGGAAAATTTATATGCGGTCTATGAGACGACTGACCGCCATTACTGGACGGAGCTTGCAAGGTGCAGCCAGAAGGAATTTCAAAAAAGCGGCACAGAGGGGAGCTGCATTGAGGCGAGGGAGTTTATCATTGCCCTTCCCGAATTTTTCCCTGACCTTTATAAGCCGGACAAACTGCTGCAGCTGTTCACAGACCGTTTCAAAGAAAAATATGGTGTGGAATGTGTATCGGCATTGCACCACAATAAACGAAAGACAAACTACCATATCCACCTTATCTTTTCGGAACGGGAGCTGTTGCCCGAACCTATAGAAAAGACGGCAGCGAGAAATATGTTCTATGACGAACAGGGCAGACACGTCCGAACCAAGAAAGAGATACTTGATGAAAACGGAGAAGTCCGCAAAGGTTGCAGGATTGTGAAGAAAGGCGAAGTATACGAGCGCAATGTTTTTACTGCCAAGAACAAGCTGTTTAAGCAGGAAAATTTTGTGGACGAGGTAAAGCACTTTTACACAGACCTTATCAACCTTTTTGTAAAAGACGACAAAGAGAAACTCCATGTATTTGACAGCGGCGGTTTATATCTTGCCACCAAGAAGATAGGTAAAAACAACCCCAAGTCGGAACAGATACAAGCGGATAACGAAATGCGTATGTATAGATTCGCAGGAAATTATCTCCCGATATTATACAAAAAACACCCCATGCGCCGCCATGCCAGATATGAGCGCAGTCTGGTTCTATGGGATGCAGATGCCGGCTGTCTGAAAGAG
>VSNM01000175.1 GCA_009774245.1 Lachnospiraceae bacterium
TTTTCAATGAAATTTTTTGGCCGCTGTAACATTTCGCGGACATTTGGGTTTTACAATGACCTTATCAACAGGCAGAAAGCCTTGAAAGGAGTATTGAGTATGAGCGTTTTGCAGACGATTGATCTGAAAAAGTATTACGGCACAGAGCCGAACATCACCCGCGCCCTTGACGGCGTGAACTTCTCCGTGGAGGACGGCGAGTTTGTGGCTGTTGTGGGAACCTCCGGCAGCGGCAAATCCACCCTGCTTCACATGATGGGCGGGCTGGACACCCCTACTTCCGGCAATGTGATTGTACGAGGCGAAGAACTGGCAAAGAAGAACGACGAACAGCTCACCATCTTCCGCCGCCGCAACATCGGTTTTATCTTCCAGAACTACAACCTTGTTCCCATTCTGAATGTATATGAAAATATTGTTCTGCCGGTGGAGCTGGACGGGGACACGGTAGATCAGAAGTTTTTGGACGAGATCGTTCACCTGCTGGGGCTGGAAGATAAACTGAAAAATATGCCGAACAATCTTTCCGGCGGCCAGCAGCAGCGTGTGGCGATTGCCCGCGCCCTGATTACCAAACCGGCTATCGTGCTGGCCGACGAGCCGACCGGCAACCTTGACAGCAAGACCAGCGCCGAGGTGCTGGGACTTATCAAGCGTACCAGTGCGGAGTTCCGGCAAACTGTTGTGATGATTACCCACAATGACGACATTGCCCACCTTGCAGATCGGATTGTCCGCATTGAGGACGGAAAGATTGTGGAGTAAGGAGGTGGCAGGCTATGACATGGCCTTTTGAGAATGATACCAGCGCCATTACAAAGAAGCTGGCAAACAGAAGCATTAAAGCAGATAAGCGAAGAAACATCTTTATTATTGTAACGATTGCTTTTGCTGCCTGCCTTATGACCGTTCTTGCGCTCTATACATTCGGAAAATCACATGAATTGAAAACATTCTTACAGGGGCGCTACCAAGCGGCAGTTATTGATGTGGATTTGGAAACAATCAATGATTTAAGGCAAGATTCCAACATTGAAATGGTAGGAACAGAGGCTTTAGTTGATAGTTTCCGTGTTGATGATTATACATTGAATGTTAATTTTCGGGACAGCAATAATCTGTATTTGTATTCCACAGAATTTGTTGGGAACTTACCTGATAAGGAAAATGAAGTTGCAGTTTCGGAAGCCTATTTGAAACATATTGGCCGCCCTGTTGAATTGAACCAAGAAATCGAATTACCGTTGCAAAATGGGAAAAATGCAAATTTCACTGTATGCGGTCTTTTACATGACGATGGTGCAAATAGGCGGTATCAAGTATTGGTATCTGATTCTTTTCTGCAATCGTATTTTCAAGATCACATCCCTTATAATGCTACACTACGGATAATGGGAAGCGGATCATTCAAAGAGGACGAATTGAAAAATTTGATTAAATCTTGTTTGACCCCTTATGGAATCAGAGAAGAACAGATCGCTTATAGTTCGTCTTACTTTGATAGTGTTGATAACTCAAGCCGAGATATGCTGGGTGTAGCGGCAATTAGTATTCTAATTGTGATTGCCTGTTCCACCGTTATATACAGCCTATTTTATATTTCAGTCGTTGGGAAAGTCAAAGAATATGGCCGTTTAAGGGTAATTGGCATGACCCAAAAACAGATTAAACGCATGGTAAAAAGAGAAAGCTGGCAATTATCCCGCACTTCAATTCCATTAGGGATTGTAGTTGGCTGCTTAATAGGATATGTGCTTGTACCCAAAGGCTGGAATTGGCTTAATACATTGGCAATTATCGTTGTTATCTCCATATTGACTGAATTATCGGTTGTTCTATCAATTCGCAAGCCGATTAAAATTGCAGCAAGCATTTCTCCCATTGAAGCTGTACGCATATCAACGACAACTGAAAACGAAAAGTTAAACACCAAAAAATTAAGGAGAAAACTAACTCCTGAAAATTTAGCTAAAATCGGTTTTATGCGAAACCACAAAAAAGTGATTTTGACTTTAATATCATTGGGATTTTCAGGAATTTTACTGATGAGTGCAGCAACATTTCTGGCTTCTATTGATGAAGAAGATATGGCCCGGCAGTCATTTGGTGATAAGGAATTTTTGATTACACTTTCCGATGAATATAGCGACAATTCCTTGAAAGATAATCCGCTGGACGATAGCATGATAAATCTTTTGACAGATTCTCCATATATCACAGATGTTAAATCTATAAAGGGATGTTCCGCAGACATTTTACTTCCAGATAAAAAAGAACCGTCCTCGTTCCGTGAAATTATAGGATTGTCGGACGATGAATTTTCCAGCTTATCGAATAACCTACTATCAGAGGAAATAAGCTACCAAGAACTTGTCGAGAAAAATGGTATCTTAATTGACGACACAGCCGGTATGCTAAAGTCATGGGAAGATTATAGTGTTGCTTTAGGAGATGTGGTAACAATAGTATCTTCTTCTGGAAAGAAAATCGAATTATCTGTCGTCGGAACTATTGACATGAGCGATACGGACTACAACGGAACATATTTCTTTGTCCCGGAAAATATACTATCCGAGATATATCAAGAGAAGAAGAATTTTAATACTGAATTTGTCATAAATGCAGATGTGAACCAACTTCCTGCAGCAGAAAATGTCGTCTTAAATGCAATCGGTGACAATCCTGATATTCAATTTAATAGCTTTGATGACGCACTATCTTCCATAAAAATGCACATGACAGGGTATCAGATTCCGATCTACGGGTTAATTGTTTTTATTGCAATTTTCGGTATTATCAACCTTTGCAATACCTTGATGACGAACCTTGTATCCAGACAACAAGAATTTGGCGTATTGCAATCTATTGGTCTATCAAATAAGCAATTATATAAGATGTTGAGAATGGAATGTTTGTATTATGTGTTTGGGACAATGGCAATAACATTTATTTTCGGCACAGCAGCAGGTTATATTCTATGCCAGATATTTAATCAAGTTGGAGTGTTCGGAAAATTGCATTATACTTTCCCATTCTTGCAAGTGCTTTTATTTTTTGCAGTCCTCGTAGTAATTGCATTGATATATTCGACTTTAGCCATTCGCTATTGCCATAAGCAATCTCTTGTAGACCGCATTAAGACAATGGAATAACCTTTTGGGATCGGCGGGGCGGCGTGTGCTGCCCCGCCTTTTTCGCCATTTCTCAAAGAAATTTTTGAAATGTCCGAGCGTTGTAACAATTCAGCCTGTTTTTCTGTCGAAATCAAAGGCACCTCGGACATTTGTGTAACATTTGTAGTTTATGCTTATAGTAAATCAATATTGGAGGTGCGGACACATGAAAAAGATACTGCTGATCGATGACAGCGACACCTATACATGGTGTCTGCAAAAATACTTACAGCACCGGGGCTACCCGGTGAAAACGGCTTGTACACTGAAAGAAGCGCGGGCCGCCATCCAAGAGGAAATGCCGCTGGTGGTCTGCTGTAATCTCGATCTGCCGGATGGTTCCGGCATGGACTTTCTGAACGAGGTGCGGGCCGCAGATAAGGAGCTGCCTTTTATTCTGGCGTCCTGCCATGACAAGGACGACTACGAACAAGAGGCTATGCGCCGGGGCGCGACGCTGTGCATGGACAAAATGAAAGGACTGCTGCTGCAAGATAAGCTGGTGGAATACGCCTGCCGGCAGTTATCCGGCGAAAAGGCCCCGAC
Organism: Lachnospiraceae bacterium; assembly: GCA_009774245.1. Classification (GTDB taxonomy): domain Bacteria; phylum Bacillota; class Clostridia; order Lachnospirales; family Lachnospiraceae; genus COE1. Next base: position 3,720 of record VSNM01000175.1, read on the forward strand.
TTTTCACAAGCTGCTCTTTGTCCATGCGGAAGATACCAGCGCCGGAGTGCTGCGGGCTACTATGCTGCAAAAGGGCTTTGACCTGATTCTGGTTCCCTCGATTGCAGACGCCAAGCGCCGGATTTTTGAGGATAAG
>VSNM01000176.1 GCA_009774245.1 Lachnospiraceae bacterium
GACTGCAGGGAGCGGGGAAACACAGACACCTGACAGGGATTTGCTGGACGATGGGGCAGAAATAAAGCCGGAGTCTGTGCAGGGAAAGGCCGATGGAGACGCATTGGTTCAGGATGTCAGTGCGCTTGATGAGGAGTTCCAAAACGTACAGGAAGAAAACATATTCTCGTATCAGGAGGCGGAGGCCGCAAAGAAGCGGGCGGCCTCCGGAAGGATATGGAAAATCGTAATTGCAGTGCTGGTGATTGCAATCTTTGCAGTGGGAATCGGGACGACGCTGGCCGGAAATAAGGGGAAAAAGAGACAGGAATGAAACTCATTATACAGATACCCTGCTACAATGAGGCGGATACGCTGGAGACAGCACTGAATGACCTGCCGGAATATCTTGAGGGAATTGACGAGATCGAGTATCTGATCATCAACGACGGGAGCTGTGACGCCACCGTTGAGGTGGCAAGAAAATGGGGTGTACACCATATCATCAATTTCAGCCAGAATAAGGGGCTGGCAAAAGGCTTTATGGCAGGTCTTGACGGGTGTCTCAGAAACGGGGCTGACATTATTGTGAATACAGACGCGGACAACCAGTACTGCGCGGAGGACATACAGTCGCTGATACAGCCGATTCTGGATGGCAGGGCGGATATGGTAGTGGGTGCCAGACCGATTGACGACACGGAGCACTTCTCCTATATGAAGAAAAAGCTGCAGCATATCGGGAGCTGGGCGGTGCGGCGCGCGTCAAACACAGATATTCCCGATGCGCCCAGCGGGTTCCGCGCAATGACGCGCGACACGGCGATGCGCATCAATGTGGTCAACGACTACACCTATACACTGGAAACAATCGTGCAGGCAGGGCGGGAAAAGATTGCCGTGACAAGCGTCCCGGTGCATACAAACCCGCAGACTAGGCCGTCAAGGCTATTTAACGGAGTGTGGGCGTATGTCAAGAAGTCCATCGTCATCATACTGAGGGCTTATATGATGTACCAGCCGTTAAAGGCATTTACCTATATCAGTATTCTGCCAATTCTGACAGGATTTTTGATCGGACTCCGGTTTATCTATTATCTGATTGTGCAGGGCGGAGGCGGTCATGTACAGTCACTAATACTGGCGTGTACGCTGATTATTATAGGCTTTTTGACCTTTATGATAGGTCTGGTGTCGGATTTGATGGCATCAAACAGGAGGATACTGACGGACACGCAGTATCATGTCAGGCGGATGGAGTATGAGATGCTTGCAAAGGACAAGAAAGCCTGAGGGAGTTAAGGAATGCAAATAGTGATTTCGATTCCTGTACATGAGGAGAAAGAAGTCGTAGTTGATCAGATTCAAAATTATAAAAAGTACATGAAAAATCCGGTCATCGTCATTCATATATCGGAATCTTTTTATCGAAACGAAAATGGCAGGTTTGACGAAATTGAGAAGATTCAGGATGTGTATATCAATCCTGTACATTTTGATGTAGGCTGGGGAAACATTGCACATGTACATATTTCTAATTATTTATATATTTGTGAAAAGATAAAAAAGTTTGATTATTTCCTGATGCATGCGTCAAATGAATTATATGTCAGAAAAGGTGTCGAGGACTATATAAGCCGGTACAGGGCGGGGTTCCAGAGAAGAATACTATTTTCAAATAAATCCATGTGGTGGCCATGTGAAATGGCCCATAAAGATGATGTGTTGAAAAAAATTATGGAAAAGTGTAACGCAAAGAATATCGTCGCATCACAGGTTGAAGGTTCCTTCTATTCCAGAGAAATATTTGAAAAAATAGCAGATGCAACACAGGGAATTGATTTTTCACAGGGCGAGAGTTATACACGGGAGGAACTTGTATTTTCTACAATCGCGTACTCTTTTCTTGAAGAGAAAGATATCGGTTATCCAATTACCTATTCAGAGGTACACCGATATGACAGGGGATTATGGAAGATACAAAGAATCTATCACAGTTTCAGTATTTTACCGGTAATGAATACAGTTCTGGCGCATGGAAGGCGGGAGAAAGTGTATGAATGGCTGGTTAACCGTTATGAGAGTATAGGAAATTATAAGATTAAAAAAGCGACTGTGAAGGAAATCGTGAAAGGAAACCGCGGCTATATTTTAAGAAAAAATGTGATGGAAGATTATCCTGGGAAATTTCAGTTATATGATGGGAACATATATGCGGTAAAAAGGGTGGAACGGAAAATGACAAATCCGGTCAGAATGTATATAAGAGGGTTAGAGGCATGAAGATATTAAGCCATAGGGGATACTGGAAGGAAGAAAAAGAGAAAAATACAATTGATGCGGTCAGGAAAGCTTTTGACCATGGTTTCGGAATTGAGAGTGATATTCGTGATCTGGATGGGAAGCTGGTCATATCACATAATCCGGCTGACAGCGCCTGCCCGATGGCAGAGGATGTATTTGAGCTGATGAGGGATAACGGAGATAAGTATTGCTTTGCGATCAATATAAAGGCGGACGGACTGAAAGGTATGCTTGGTGAGCTTTTATCAAAATATCAGATCGATAATTATTTTACGTTTGATATGTCAGTGCCGCAAATGCTTGAATATAGAGAAAAGGGAATCCGGTATTATACCAGACAGAGTGAATATGAGAAAGAGCCTGTACTGTACCATGACGCGGCAGGCGTCTGGGCAGATGCTTTTGAAGATGATGAATGGATAACCGAGGAATTGATACGAAGACATCTGGAGAATGGAAAGACTGTCTGTATTGTTTCGCCGGATTTGCATAACAGAGATAACCTGGAGTTTTGGAATAGACTGGTCTCATACGAATTGAACTGGGAAAAAGTAATGCTTTGCACCGACCGGCCGGATGCTGCGAAAGAGTATTTCAGGGAATTTATTGATTCAGCAGGAGGGAAATCGACATTATGATCAAGGCTGTGATATTTGACATGGATGGAGTGCTTATTGATGCAAAGGAATGGCACTATGAGGCATTGAACAAAGCGCTGGGATTATTTGGCTATGAAATCAGCAGGTATGATCATCTGGTAACATACGATGGACTTCCGACATCCAAAAAACTGGAGATGCTGACAATGGAAAAGGGAATGCCCCAAAAGCTTCATACGTTTATCAACAGTTTAAAGCAGCAGTATACCGTTGACAAAATTTTTACTGACTGTCATCCGATGTTCCACCATGAATACGCATTATCTTCATTAAAAGCAGAGGGATATCATATTGCAGTGGCGTCAAATTCTATCAGAAAGACAGTAGAGCTTATGATGGAAAAAAGCAATTTATTACCGTATCTTGACTTTTTCCTGAGTAATCAGGATGTGACAAAATCAAAACCCGATCCGGAAATTTATCATACGGCAGTCAGCAGGCTGGGGCTGGAACCACAGGAATGCCTTGTTGTAGAAGATAACAGGAATGGTATACAGGCGGCAAAGACAGCGGGCACTCATGTTATGGAAGTGAATACGGTATATGATGTAAATTATGAGAATATTCAGGCTCATATTAAAATGGCAAATGAAAACAGAATATAAGGGGCAGATCATATGAATATTTTAGTGCCGATTGTCGGTGGAGAGAATGAGAAAGACACAAGCCAGTATATCAGAAACCTGTATGAAATACAGAAAAAAACAATCTTACAGTATGTATATGAATCATTAAACCAGATTGAGGACGCACATTTTATTGTGGTAGTAAGGAAAGAGGATGCTGCGAAATATCATCTGGATGACATGGTGCGGCTTCTGATACCGG
>VSNM01000177.1 GCA_009774245.1 Lachnospiraceae bacterium
CGGATTCCAATGTATCACTTTGTTTGATAACGATACGCCATTCATTTTACTTTACCTCACCGCCTGCCGCTGTCTCCATCATTATATTCGATTCATAGGCACTGGAAACCCTCGCCATCTGCTGCTTACTGCTCCATGCCTTTGCCAGCCTGCTACTTTCCTGCTCCGACTTTGCAGCCTTTTCATCCAATAACTCCTGCTGCTGTCTCTTAGCCTGCGCCCGCTTTTCCAGATATTCTTCCAGCAGTTCCTTCTGCCTTGCCTTTTTCTCCCGTCCGGCATCAGACTTCTTTGCGGAAGAACTCCCGGAATAACCCACATTCTCCTTCATGCCCTGCGTATAGCCGTAACATTTCTCCCATGTGTCGTCTATGTGCATATATGCAATCACCGGGATATTTCCCCCGAAGTTTACAGCCTTATTTTGCGCCAAGGCATCCAGAATCTTCTTCTCATATTCCGGGTCTGTCTGCATCCTCTTATAGGCTGCGTCCGTTATGTCAATTATGTCAATTACGTCATTCATATTCCGCTGTGAGGGATGGGTATACAGGCTGTTCATCTTCTCGTTAAAATATGCCTTGTACTCATCCAGCGTCATGTCCTTTGGGGAAACAGCGCCTTTCTCCGCAACCTTTCCCGCGAATCCGGCATCTGCCCGCTTTTCTTCCTTCCTCACGCCCTCATAGCCTTTTGCCCCATAATAGCCGCCATAAACTGTACCTACTTCCATTGTCACATTCTCCTTCCTTTTTCATAAAATTATTATTATATTTCCTTCTGCTGCAGCATGACCGTGACCTTGAACACACCCCTCCCCGCCTTGATATCCATATAACCCAGATAGCGTTCCGCCACGTCCCTTACATTTTTCAGGCCGACACCATGCTCCATCAGTATCTCCGGCAGGCTGCTGTGCTTCACCGTTGCCGGTACCGCCTCCCCGTCCTGCCATTCCAGCTTCCCGTCAAAACTGTTCTCCACCTCCACCAGCAGGAAATGGTTCTTCCTTTTCAGCGTAAGGCTGATGCGGCGTTTCTCCTGTTCCAGTTTCTCACAGGCTTCTATGGCATTCTCTAAAAGATTGTTCAGGATGATCCCCATGTCAAAGGCAGAGATGGTATCCGTCTCCCTGTATTCAAACTTCACCCGGAATGCAGTCCCGGATTTTGCCGCCCTCCGGTATTTGTCATTGATGATGACATCCGTCACTGCATTTCCCGTGCTGAACTTATAATCCAGCTCCTGCACGGTCTCATCCAGTTTGTCAATGTACCTCTCCACCTCTCCGTATTTTTCCCCGGCTCTTATAATGCCCGGAACGGTAACCCTGACGGCCACTGGAACGTTCGTACTTCTGGGCGTTGACCAGTTCATCCGCTTCTTTGTCGAGCAGGGCATTGAGGGTTTCTTCCACACTGGATCGGACAAGGTCTTTCAGATCATGCTTTATTAAGTCCTCGTTTAGTTGTATAATCCCGAGTTTGACACTTGTGAAAGCAAAAAGTGGCTACAAACCCAGTAATTATGCTGGCTGTAGCCATTTTCTCTTTGGAAACGATTTGTGCTATTTTTTTACTTCTTCTGTTTTGGTACTTTTTATGATGCCCCGCATGGTTGATTTTGAGATAAATTCATAGTCCGTATGAAAGCCAAATGCCTTGTGTAAATCATCCGTCAGGTCTGTTCTCTTGTAAGAAGGGATATAGCCGCTTTCCTTTGACAAAAGTGTTACCTGCATGGAACGAAGGGTTCCGAGAATCTCGTTACAGGTATATTTGTTTCCCATTTTTTTCTCAAGCAGGCGGTATATAAGCAGGCTGATGTAGCAGGTGAGGAAATGTGCTTTGATGCGGTCCTCCCGTCTGACATAGACAGGACGTGCTTCAAAATCTGTTTTCATGATTCGGAAGTTTTCTTCAATTTCCCAACGCTGCCGGTTGATTTTTAAGATTTCCCCAACATCTCCTTCGAGATTTGTTATGACCGCATAAAACCCGTCATACTTTTCTTCTTCAGATATACGGTCCAAATCCAGGTCATATATGTTCTTGCCTGCAACTTCACCTTCTTCTGTTATGGCAGTAGATCTAATAAAACGGGCTGGGTCATTCTGGTTTTTGCCACGTCTTTTCTTGCCCGGCTGTTCCATCATTTTTACAGCGCGTGATATCTGCTGTTCGCGGACTCTTTTCTGGTATGCCTTGTATTTTGGAGAATAGGTTACGATGATGGTTTCATCCATGTTTCCATTTACAACAGGCACTTCCTTGTAAAAGATTGTTTCGTAAATATCCGGATCGGATTCATCAAGAGTGGATAGATCGATGAACTTATCGGAACCAGGTCTGCGAAACTGTTTTGGATTTAAGGCAGTCTGCCGGTCTTCCCCGCGCATCTTCTTCAGGGACTGTGTAATGACATAAGAACGGTTTCCAAAGCTGTTAAATCTTCGGTTTGACTTACTGCCAAGTCCGGCATCCGAGCAGAAGATAAACTCGCCGCATGCAAAGTCACGTATTACCTTTGTTTCCAAAGGTTTTAAGGTTGTCTGTTCGTTCTGGTTTCCCGGGAATACATCAAAAGCAAGGGGGATTCCATCAGCATCCATAAACAGTCCCATTGTGACGATGGGATTTGGCCTGTTTTCCTTGCTTTTTCCATACTTTCTGAAATCATCATCCTGCTGGGTTTCAAAGTAATAATTCGTACAGTCGTAGTAGAGAATCTTGTTGTTTCTGGGATGAACGAAGTTTGAATTGCAGTATAGTTCCTCCTGAATAAAGTCGGATTCTTCAGCCATAACGGAAAGTGCGCGGTAGATGTCGTGCAGTTCATACTTAGGCGGTTCAAGTAGCATCTGGCAGAAAAAGTAACTGCCCAGTTTGCTGGAAGGCGCCAGGATTCTGGAAAAAATCTGATCCGTAAGAATTGCGCTGAAATCATAAGAGTATTTGTGACGTTTGGAAATCTTACGGGAAATGGAATCTATTTTTAATTCAGTGCACAGTTTTTGAAGGAACAGATATCCAATCTGAAAGCAGCGTTCTTCATATTTGGGAATATAAGCGCTTCTGGATAAAGAAACTGTAACACTGCTAATGTTAGAGTTGTATTCGATGGTGTCCTTTTCTGCCTCAGATTTTGCCCAGGCCATCATAGCGTCATAATCCCCGGAAAACTGATCCAAGAGTTCATTGAGTTTTCCGAGTTTTCTATGGATATGAGTAGCAGTTTTGCCA
>VSNM01000178.1 GCA_009774245.1 Lachnospiraceae bacterium
CCTGTCTGATAGTATTTTAGAACAATACTACCAGAATAGGAGACTAATTATAAGACGCCGATTATTTGCCGCTTACTTTAGAATTGAAGTTCAAATTCTGGTTTTTTCATTTTCCGCCTGTTCTATAATATTTGGCTTCCTGGCTGTGACTTAATTTTCTTATTCGGAAATTACCTTACAGCGTCTTTTATAACACGCAATCCCATATTTACGGATTGTTATCATGCCGTCATCAACCAGTTTTTCCACGTAATTGCGGTCATTAATCTGCTTCATGGCCTCCCTGCATGCGGTGTCAAATGACGCATTTTCCGCATACTTTAATTCAATGACAATGCCTGTTTCCTGCTCCTCGATTTCTATACTGATGTCACTATAACCATAGCCAGACTCAGCATTTGACTGGACATCCCATCCGTCCATATTTCCGAAAAGGCCAAGTAAGATGCCATGATAAAAATTCTCCTTCATTTCCTTTCTAACATTTGTATCACGGATGCTGATTGTCTTTTTCAGGTAAGAATTGAATCCCTCCTCGATAGCGGCCGTGTCGTTTTCCAGGAAAGCCCTACAAAAATCCTCCAGTTTTTCTGTGTTTTTTTCGGTTTCCCACTTGAACCATTCGCGGATCTGACGGATAAAAATCCACTGTATTTCCCTGTTTGGAATGACAAGCTCTGTCAGTTCCCCGGTCTGTACACTGCGCTGTGTCAGATATCCGGTTGTAAAGAGGATGCTCCACAGGTTGTCCGCATCGGAATCCAGATCCCTGTAGGTCAGTTCCTGATGGATTATTTTTTTTATACCGTTTCCGTTAATCAGTTGTTCGATATCGTTTCTGTCCGATGTTTTCGCCCTGCTTAAAAATCTCCTGATAATGTCATTGCTGCTTGTGTTTACCCAGTAATTCTGTGGTTCTGTGGACGGTTCCATTCTCAGGGCGTGGCAGTAGCTGACTACATCCCACGGACAATATACCTCCAATTTTCCAAAACGGTATCCGTCATACCATTTCTTTATGACGTCGTATTTTTCCATAAATCCATAATATTTCAGCAGATTTTGAACTTCCCTGTCCAAAAATCCAAAATATTCATTATACTGTACATCTTTTACTGTGTATACATTAAAATTATTCAGTCCGGTAAAGATACTTTCCTTTGATATCCTCAGACACCCTGTCAGGACCGCAAATTTCAGGCTGTCGTTTGTCTTAAATGCATTTCCAAACAGGATTTTGACCAGTTCCACCATGGAATCGTAATATCCTGACTGGTATGCCTTATCAAGAGGCACATCATATTCATCAATCAACATGATGACGTCCTGATCATAATGCTTCTGTAAAAGCTGTGACAGCGTCTGTAGGCTGTCCTTTAAAAGTTCGTCGGACATGGTAAATGCGCCTGTTTTATCCATAGAGACAAGTGCCTTGTACTGACTGCGTTCAGCGTCATCAATCCTGTCGCTTTCCAGCAGGAACCGAAACCGCATTGCTTCTTTCCCTATAATTCTTCGGAGCATTACTTTTGCATCATCAAAGCTTTCTCCAGTCGCCCCTTTTAAGGTAATTGAAATAACCGGAAATTTCCCCATATATTCTTCACACAGCTCTTTTTCCTTTGAAATCTCAAGCCCGTCAAAAAGCGTGATGTTGTTAAACGGCATGACGTCACTGCCTGCTTCGAAAAAATATTTCAGCATACTCATGTTCAGGGTTTTTCCAAACCGTCTTGGCCGCGTAAACAGGTTCACTTTCCCTGGATTCTCCAGCAATGTTTTAATCAGTCCGGTCTTATCGACATAGTAGAATCCCCCGGTACGTATTTCTCTAAAATTTTCAATCCCTACAGGGAGCTTTGTCTGCATTTCCATAACACATCCTTTCCGATTCTTCCTGTTTGTGAAAAGTATCCCTATTCCATATTAAAATATTATATTATCATACTTTCCCTTGCGCTTGCCTATAGTATATCATACATCATTATAGAAAGCACATATAATTCCTGTAAATATTGATCATCTTAAAGAAGTTCCCCTGTATTCAAATTCACAAATTTCTCTAATTTAACTCGTTGTGCTAGTATTTCATCTTTTAATTAACTCGACTTTTTGACAGGCAGAGTATCAACAATGATTTCTTCCGATACATCAATGTCATCAAGATTATATTTCCAGTGGAACACAATCGGTTCTTCGTTTATTTCTGCAAAATAGTTGTAGATGCGATTAGTAAGTTCCTCCTTAGATTTGACACGGATGCCTTTAAGCATCTGACGAGTCATCTTGCTGAAAAAACCTTCAACCATATTAAGCCATGATCCATGTTTGGGAGTGAATACAAATTCGAATCTTCCTGGTACGGTTGCCAGGTATTTTCTGGTTGCCTCCGATGTATGAACTTTAAGATTATCGAGTACTATGCGGATTTTGTCTCCCTTTTGGTACTTGTCGTCTAACAGCTTTAAAAATTCTATGTATTCCCTGCTGCTGTGCCTGTCTCTTACAAGCGGAATCGCTTCTCCTGTTTGGAGATCGATTGCAGCTAATAATGAAAGAGTACCTAAACGTTTGTATTCGTAATCCCTACTGATGGTCGGATGCCTTTCGTCCGGCATTAAATCATCCGATGTTGTTGCAACAGCCTGTATTCCCGGCTTTTCATCATAAGACAGCACATGTACAGGTGAATCATCAGATACAATAAGTTCTCCGGATTCGTTAAACTGCATTTCAAGCTGCTTATACACAAGAAGTACATTATGCATTTGGGAATCAAAATCAGGATCTCTGTTCTCACAATAATAAGTTATTTTATGTGGTTTTATGTCTGCCTCGTCAAGAATCGTATTTACTGTACTTTTATGAATGGTGGAAAGTCTTGTGTATCCAGCTGCTTCAGCAGTTTTATTAATATGTGAGGTCAGCCCTGCATAAGTCCAGGTTTCGGCAGCATATCCAAAATCAACTGGCTTCTGGCAGGCGGTGTTAATGATCCAGGCTTTTTCTTCGTCTGTAATCTCAGCATTTCTTCCACGGCCGGGAGCATCAAAGAGTGCGTTTTCAATGCCTCCTTCTTTAAATTTTTTAAGGCAGAGCATGACGCTGCAGCGGTTGAGACCTACTTTATCAGCAATCGCATCTATTGATATGGCATCCGCACGTAATAATAAAATTCGCGCTCTTGTAACAGTTTGAGCCTGAATTGTTCTGGCACGAGTTTGAAG
>VSNM01000179.1 GCA_009774245.1 Lachnospiraceae bacterium
TAGCGAAGCTGGCCGGGGCTGATCTCTCCGGTATAACTGACGGAAAGACCCTGCAATATTCCCATTGCTATACAGGACAGCGCCATGTGCATCTCAGTAGCACGTACGGCTTCCAATACTTTCCGGCGGGATTTTTCCCTTTCCACACGCTCAAGTGCCGTGGGTTCCCCTTTTTTCTGGTAATGGTTCAGTTTTGGCATATGCTTTGACCAGAATCGGTAACAGAATGCCCCGGTCTGCTGTTTCAGCTCCCGGAAAGTACATTCGATCCGGAACCTGTAACTGTAAAGCCTGATGATGGACAACGGCTCCAGTTCCAGGCTGGTGCTGGCCAGGATGCTCTGGACCCCGTCCATTTCCACCAGGACAAAGCGCAGCTCCTGATACAGCCCTTGTCCCCACAGCAGATCGGTACAATAATAGCGTATGAATTTTTTCCGGCTATAGAGCCCGATCTCTGCTTCCTGGAAATTTTCCTTATGGGAAAGAAATAGTTCTTTCAGATGGACAGCAGGCCCTTTTTTAGGCGGACGTCCTCTTCCAGCCTTACGCGGGGAAGGTTTCTCAAAGGCAACACAGGATTTCTTTGCTTTCGTGACGATCTCCATGCGTGTATTCCCATTCTTGTTGAGGGCCGCCAGTTTTTCCAGTGCCGGAACGGTAAGGAAATACCTGTCCAGCAGGAGCAGGGAATCCCCAAAAGTACAGGCAGCACGGTAAGCATCTTCTACCATCTGCACCACATGGGAAGAAGCACAGATGCAGGCACCTTTCCATTCTGCTGCGGCCTGGAGCCCATCATGGAGACGGATGGACAGGGGGATACAGGCCCACTGCCTGACGCTTCCGACAAGGATGCCGAGGCCGCCGAACATATGACCGTGGATGTACTCAGGTTTTGCAGAATTTTCAGATTCCTGGAAAAGCTTTTTCACTCCAGGCATCCGGCGACCTTCTTTTGACTGCTTCACCCCATCTCCTATAAGAACGCAGAACTTACCTTCCTTGTAAATAGGGAAAGATTCCTTAACAATAGAAAACCAACGCTCCCGTATATTTTCTAAGGACCAGGCGGAAGATCTGAAGAAATGGATCATGGAGTCATAGCAGTCCGGGCTTAAGGCAAGGTCACGGATAACGGAAGTGACACCAAGTTTATCGGAACGGAGCATAAGACCGACCGTAATGGTAACAAACCAGCGGAAGGCAGCTTTCCGGGAGAAACAGGATTCAAAGCGGCATAAAACAATTTCAATAAAATTCATCATAATCGTATGGTAAACCTCTGGAAAGTATGGTAAACTCACACATGAAATAACTCTTTCCGTGGTGTTTGTATCTTTCTTAAGTGTGGTAACTTAAAGATACCATAAATCCATATGGAAGAGTTATTTTTTTGATAGAACTTTCAACTCTCAAGCAGTATAAATGCAATGATAAATTGGTTGGATATAAACTATTGAGTGCCGTTTTCTGCAATAAATACCCCGTTTTCTGCAAATGGACTTGATTTTTTTGATATATAATTCATATTAGATACTAGGAGGCATGTTTATGATAGAGAAAATGGCATTAAAGATTGTCAATCAAATGGAGATGCAGAAGTTAATAAGCAAATCAAATTGCAAATATTATGAATATGCATTAACAGGTATGATTGAACATGCTATAACAGTGGGAACCATGCTGCTTTTAGGGCTTTTATTCAGACAATTTTTTCATACCATCTGTTTTGTGGTTTTCTTTCTTTCACTGAGAAAACGGACAGGGGGATTTCATGCGAATAAATTTTGGCAGTGTTATCTAGGGACGGTTATAGCTTATATTGCAATTATGCAGATTGTGCCAATACTGTGTAAAAAGCCGATTGCAATGTATGGGTTACTATTTCTTGCAATGCTTTTAGTTTGCATAATAGGAACAATAAACCACCCTAATATGGACATGAGCAAAAGTGAATTGAGAGAGTCTCGGAAAGCGGCAAGGCTTTTGATTTTTATGGAAATAATGGTAATTGCCGTTTTGGTTTATTTGAAAGCTGATATTTTGTATATTGGCTATATGTCAGTGGCTGTCATATTATGTGCATTCTTGATGTGCTTGGCAAAAATTATAAAACAGGAGGTATAAGAAAAGTGAAGGAAAACAAAAAAATCAAAAAAATGGCGCTCAAAATTGTAGAGAGAATTGTCCGCAATGAAGTTGAGAAAGATGGATGGGGAGATCCGCCCATTTGCTCTGGAATAATTCATCAGCCGAAAAGACCGAAGCGGAAAGAGGATTAAGATTTATAGTTAGTGGAGTGGCGAGAAATAAAGCTTTTACTGGACAAGAGAATTAAGTATGGGAAAAAGCCTTTCAGGATGATATGTATGCTGAAAGGTTTTTTTGTGCCGTTTTCTGCAAAAACAGTCCACTTTCTGCAAGGGTAATTGACCTTTACCCATATTTTGCTATTATAAAAATGAAAGAATAGATAGGCAGATTTATGAAGTGGTTGATTATTTGGATGATAAGTAGTTAAGCAGATAAGGATCAAAAAACAAAGAAGGAATGATAAGTAATGAAGAAAAGAATTTTATCATTTGTACTATGTGTCATCATGTTATTTTCTATGAACGCAACTGCATTTGCAGCAGAAGATGCAGAAGTAGAGGCTGCTGCTGAGGAGGGTATGGTGACTGTTGAGGTAATGCCAACAAGTCTATATGCAACCAGTCCAGATAAACATTCAATTGGTTCATTGAACGCATTTTTTGGAGAATATGATTCGGTTGCAGAATCAACGATTGGTTCATTCACAATTAGGAGTACATCTGTTCCGACTGGTGCAACCATTACAAAAATTGTTGTTACATCGTCAAAGAGTAGTGGAAGTACCGGAAACATTGTATTATATGTAGCAAAGGATGAGGATAATGGAGACGGAACATTTGACCGTTACATTGACAATAAAACATGGGCAAGTTCCTTGACATTTTCGGATTTTGGAAATTATGGTCTTAGTGCAGCAGGTACATATTATGTGCAATTTGCATCGACCAGATATACAACAGGAACGATTGCGGCAGCAACTTTAAAAAATGTTTATGTTTCTGTGTACTATAAATAAATGTGTGTAATTCCCTATCTGTTTTCTCATGTGAGATAAAGAAGTAAAAGAAGTGTAAAAAATTTTGCCGTTCCCTGTCCGGCTGACTGCCGGACGGGTCGG
>VSNM01000018.1 GCA_009774245.1 Lachnospiraceae bacterium
TTGTGATTCCTAACATTCTGTTTGCGTTCATTGCTCTAAGATTGTGCTGTACTACCATAAAATTACCTCCTTGTAATTCCCGTACGCGACTCCCTCACATACGGATGTCGGCGACTCCCTTCGCCCCATTTGTTACACAAAATTTTACCTATATTAAGTTTTTATAATCCCCGGTATATTCTTTAAATCCCATCTTGGCATCAACTTAAAGTCCTGACCGGTTTAAGTGAATGGTTCTCATTCCTGTTCCCATTCACTTACTATATCGGACAATATCGGTAATAGTTTATAGTTGTCTGAAAACTTTTTATATTTTTTTATTCGTGCAATCAATAAGCACAATTTAAGGTTCAAGAAGGCGTTTCTGCCGAATACAGCTCCTGCACAATCCAGCAATTTATTTTATCTGCTATTCCCTGGAACGTTTTTGAAAAATGCTCTAATGCGGCAAACTGGACGTATAAAATCCTCCATATCCATCACTTTTTGCCGGAGTAATACCCATTTGATCCTGATGCTCATATGCAAACCAACTAACAGGACTCATCCTTCCTGTCTCAAAATCAACATGTGGATCAAGATGGGAACCTATCATGGAATTTGTACCAGCATCGCCAATATAATAGTTGCGGGGTAGTCTATTGATCTCCCGTATGAATTGATTCACCTTCGCCGCTTTATCCTCCAAAGCCGCACATCTCTGTATCTCTTCCAGCTTTTGAGTATCAAAATCAATCTTTGTCAGGTACTCTGTAAATTCAGGAGATATCGTTCCAGTATTCGCATATTCAACAAGTATGTCTTCAACGTCACTGATCGACACCTTATGGCAAAATGCACATCCTTCCTGGGATCGGTATCCTCCCCGATGGCTGATGGCTTTTGCCGCGTCCGCCTGGTCATGATACGTTTTCTGCAAATCCATCTCAAAAGGATTGCGATACCCGCCATCATATAACCGATCAGTTAACTGTGTGCGAAATTCCTTGGTATCTGGTACAGATGGGCGGTGAGCAGTCGATACAATTCTTCCATCCTCCACCCTGACAGGATATCTCTGCACGATGCCGCGGGTATTTCCCAGGCCGCTTTGTTCCGGCAAATCATCCAATATATACCCCGGCACAGATATACTCCGGCGAGCTGTGCTGTGATGTCTGGTGCTGTCTGTCTTTTTCTTCTGATCTGTTTTATCCGCAAATGCATACATAATTATCTCTCCTGACTTCCCTTCTTTTTTAATCAAATTGTTAGACGCAGGATTTATCCGGACAAGATACGGCCGTATCCTATCTCTTGCTATGCTTCTCTATGACACAACTGTGCGGTTTCGCTTTTTCTTCTTTATTATAATTAATCCCTACAAGCAGCAGCTCACCCGAGTAACCCTCGAGCGCCTGCGTGTACTGTCTGTCTTTGATCTGCTGCAGGGCTGACTGGGCTGTCTTGTCGTATTTCAGCTCTACGATGAACGCCGGTTTATTGACAGAAGGCAGCGGCAGAAATACAATATCCGCGAAGCCGCGCCCCGTCGGCAGCTCCCTGATCAACCTGTAATCCTTTCGCGCACTGTAATACGTAAGCCCGATAGCTGCCCCGAGTGAATTTTCATCATTGTAAGTGAGTATGGAAGCAATCTCTGTATGCGCCTGGTCAAGCGCCGCCGCCACACTTTCGGCATCGCCATTCAGGGTGTATTCCAGGAGCTTCTCGGACGCTCGCAGGACACGCATGACTTCCGACCAGCCGCCCACGCTCATGGCGTTCTCGTACTCCTCGATAATCTCCTTATTTGGAATGAACACTTCCTTATTCCGGGCATCATATCCGAGATGTCCCAGATGAATCAGCAGCGTCAGTATGTCATCTTTCGTCCTGAAATTTCGCATATCATTCTGGAAGCTCCGCGTATTCACCCTGACTCTGCCACCGCCAAGCAGCTGTGTAATATCCGACCGCAACCCGTCAAAATCCATATCCATGTTAGTAAGCGGCGAGCATTTTCAGTGTCATCGATTTGCCGAAACGTCTCGGTCTGCTGACGCAGATATATTTTTCTCCTGTATTTACCAGTTCGTTAGTGCACGCGATCAGACCAGTCTTGTCGACATAGATCTTAGAGCGGATTGATTCCCAAAAACCTTTATTGCCTGGATTCAGATAGATTCCCATTCGCAATTCCTCCCTATATTTATTTCGCTGATATCAGTATACACGATATCGGCTGATCAGGCAATTCCCCAATCGCGCAGACTTTCTTGCGCACAAACAACAGATATGGTATACTGAGATCACTAATTGAAAAGGCAGGTATTGTTATGGTTGAGACCTATGAAAAAGAAGGAACCATTTATTTTAAAGAGCCCTATAGAACAAATATGACTGAGTGGACACAAGAACATTTGGATTTTGATGCTTTAGTAAGTTCAGTAGATTTTGATGAAGATATTGCAGTAGTGATTGCATATTCAAAGGATTCTGAGAAACCTGTCATATTACCCATAATTTTAATCCTTTCCACATTTCTGTAATTGCCCTGACGCTGTACAAGGATATGGGCTTATCGGCATTGCCATATCCACAAGTTTCTGAAAAATGCCATAAAAAACAGGAAAACAAATCTGAATCGTCAGTTATTTCCCTGTCTTATGGCTGCAATATAAAATTTGTAGTCTTTCTTGTCAATCTACACTGTTTGAAGTCCGGCGAGCTGCTCTACTTCGGAAACACTCAGACCTGTATCCTCCGCAATTTCTTCAACTGTCTGTTTTCCTCTTTTCAGCAATTTAAGCGCTGTTTCCTTTTTTGCTTCACTTATGCCTTTGTTCAAAATTCTTCGTGCTTCTGTTTCAATCAATGCGCCTCTCATCATATCACCTATGCCTTTCTGCACATTCTCATATTTCTGTGCAATCTCTTTGATCACATCACCGGAAAGCTCTATGATTGTACGTTTGTCAAACGCTCCGATCACTCCCTGCTGTTCCAATCCGTCAAGTCGTTCCATAATAACCTGATATTTCGCTTTTAGGTTTTCCAATTTCTGCTCGTTACTATTATACTCCGGAAATCTATTCTCATGTGAGAAAATATAAAACGGAATCAGCATAAGCAGACGTTTTTCAAAAATATCATCAAGTGAATACGTCTGTACCTTCATAATCAGTATGTCATACTGAACCGTTCCACCCGGCGTAATAATGACGTACTTCATTTTGTCCGGTGTCTTTTTGTAAGTACGGAGATACAGAACCGCCGTATTGGGAAATGTCACTGTCAGCGTTTCCTCTGTGACCTCGCCCTCGTCAAGCGCTATCTGCGCATCATACTCAAAAAGCCTTATGGTAATTCTTCCGTCCGGTAAACTGCTTTCACACTCAACATGGTATTTCTTCGGCGTTTCCCCATAAACCGTAAAATTTGTATCCGTAATCCTTTCCTTGTCCGCTTCGTCCTGCTGATCTAAAAAATGCTCGTTGGGGGAAAAACGGATTTCTTCGTCCCCGGTATATGCTTCGCCAAAGATTTCATTGATTATGGGGATAATCAGCTTCCGGCAGTCATTTAATATTGTCCGGAATGTCCCGTCATATATATTTGCCATATCCTGTTCCCTTCCTTTTTGTGTCTTTATCATATCATTTTTTCACCTCAAATTCAACAGCATTTCACTTTAATTATCCCCCTCAATATGCCCGCAGCATTCTCCATATTCTTCCTGCCTTTGTCTGTCCGGTAATTTTTCCCTGAAAAGGCAGAAAACTTCGCACTTATCTACTAAGGTAACCTGCATTGATTAACATAAGGTACACCGAAAAAGCCCGATGCAGATTCTTGTGACAAAGGAACTGGACAGCGCCGGGACAGGGAAAATGCGGATTCTGCCGTAAACGTAACATCAAAAGCAAATATTGAACTGTTTAAGAAAATGATACAGGAGGGTGATCAAATGTGCGAGAAATTAAAGCGCGAAATTCAATTCTAATGCATTGTCAAAACTCAAGCTACTTTAGAAGATCTGCATCTATTTATGTCAGAAAGCATAACATACCAGACAATCAAAAGAAAACTGCCGTGCAGCACACACGGCAGTTTTCTGTATATGTGAAATGGTAAGTACCAATTTCAAGCATATTAACGCAAATATTATAATTTGTTGTTGCAAATTTTTGTTCGGAACGAACTGGATTCATTGGTATCACGTCGGCGTTGGGAGTTCCTGTGGTAAGCAGGTGCACCTTTGTGACAATGAAAACGGCTTTTTATACCTTTCCTGAAAACACAGTGATTTTCAGGGTTTGTCCCGAACTGTCAGTTTGTCGTTTATCACAAACGATCTGGCCACCCCTGTCTATTTCGAATGGCCGATTCGTTCATCGGCAGTCTGATTGTCCGACGAACGTTTGTCTGGTCTTAAAGAATCTTTTGCCATCGGAGCGGGCAGCTGGCGCTGCCCTGCTCCCTATTGAAATCCTGTTATAGTCTTATGCCTGCGCATCATACTGCTAATTAGCCTAACAGACTGAGTACGCCCTGGTTTGCCTGGTTGCCCTGTGCGAGCATGGACTGGCCTGCCTGTGAAAGGATATTCGCGTTAGAGTACTTCACCATCTCTGTAGCCATATCTGTATCGCGGATCTGGCTCTCTGCGGATGTCGTGTTCTCTACTACGTTATCCAGGTTGTTGATCGTGTGCTCTAATCTGTTCTGTACTGCACCGAGTAATGAACGCTGAGATGATACGTGAGCTACCGCGTCTGCGATCGCATCAATTGCGTATGTAGCTGCCGCACCTGTACTGTCCTTTACATTCAGACCCGCAATACCAAGTCCTGCTGTGTCGAGAGCGTCAATCTGAACAGAAATCTTGTTGGTCATGTCTGCGTCCGCTCCTACATGGAGAGCAAATGTGAGGCCTTCTTTTCTATCCACTGTACCTTTCTTAATACCATAGACAACTTTCCCAGCTACACTTGCAGCATCAAAAAGATCCGCATCAGCAGTTCCACCTGTACCGTTTTTCTGTGTATCATTCACAGCCGCATCCGTTGTAGCACCAACACTACTTGCAATCTTCAACTCTTGTGCAATCTTCTTGTAAGCTGCTGTTGCTGTAATGACTGTACCCTTCTCATCATCAATACCATCTCCTGCAGCAGCTGCCGCGCCAGTAGCATCCTTCTTATCTACCATAACAGTATGTGTCTTACCCTTGTAAATCACACTACTTCCTTCTGCTACTTTACCCTGAATATCCGCAATCTGCAACATATTTTTGTCTTCATTCTTCTCTGCCGCACTACCCACTACTGTATACTGTGTACCATCGACTGTAATCAGCTCACCTGCTTTTGCGTTCGCGATAGAATCAGTAATATCTTTGACATTTGTTGAACCAATCGTATACTCTGTACCACCGATCTTAATCGTATCACCAAGACTCAACTTATCCATCGTAAATGTAGCTCTTGTCGTATTCTGTGTAAGCTTACCTTCCAAACCTGCATCTTGAGCATTTACTGTAACAGTCTTGGTATCCTTGTCACCCTTCAGCAGATATGTCTCATTGAATTTTGTCGTCTCAGATACACGGTCAATTTCTGTGAGCAGCTGATCTACCTCATCCTGAATCGTCTGACGATCAGAAAGTGCATTTGTGCCGTTAGAAGCTTTTACTGCCAGCTCATTCATTCTCTGCAACATGTCATGAACTTCTGTCAGGGCGCCCTCTGCAGTCTGCACTGCACTGATACCATCTTCCGCGTTCAAAGAAGCCTGTGACAATCCACGGATCTGCTTTCTCATCTTCTCAGAGATAGAGAGACCTGCTGCATCATCTGCCGCACGGTTTACCTTATACCCTGAAGAAAGCTTCTCTGCTGACTTGGAAAGTGTTCCCTGTGTGATGCCTAACATTCTGTTCGCATTCATTGCTCTAAGATTGTGCTGTACTACCATAAATTTACCTCCTTGTTTGAACGAGAAGAAAATCTATGTCAGCAAGGAACGCTGACCGAGATCTCCTTATCCCGTTATACTACCGGATAACTCCTTTTACCCGGGGCGATTTCTCGCCATTGCCATCTTGTTCCTTGTTTTTCTGTAGCTGCCTGTCATTTCACTTACAGGTAGCTACAGATTCGTGCTTTACCATATTTAGTTGTATCTGCAATGTCCTTATGACATTGCGCTATATTTATCGGAATGCATCCAAACATCCAAATGCCTCCGAAAAAATATCACTTTGATTAGCCTAAGAGACTGAGTACCCCCTGGTTTGCCTGATTGCCCTGTGCGAGCATTGACTGGCCTGCCTGTGAGAGGATATTCGCGTTAGAGTACTTCACCATCTCTGTAGCCATATCTGTATCACGGATCTGGCTCTCTGCAGATGTCGTGTTCTCCACTACGTTATCCAGGTTGTTGATCGTGTGCTCTAATCTGTTCTGTACTGCACCAAGTAATGAACGCTGTGCAGATACATGTGCAACCGCATCATTGATCGCATCAATTGCGTATGTCGCTGCTGCACCTGTGCTGTCCTTTACATTGAGTCCTTCAATGCCAAGTCCTGCTGTATCAAGCGCATCAATATTAACAGAAATCTTATTCGTCATATCTGCGTCAGCACCTACATGAAGAGCAAATGTCAAGCTTTCCTTTCTGTCTACCTTCCCCTTGTCAAGACCAAAAACGATCTTTCCATCATAAGCTCCGCCCGCATCACCAGTTCCATACACAACGTTATTGTTAGCATCTGTAAAACCACCAGTTACACCATTGCCAACAGTTGTCTTATTTACTGCAGCTGTATTCGTAGCTCCAACGCTGCTCGCCAGTCTGAGTTCCTGTGCGATCTTCTTGTAAGCTGCTTCTGCTGTAATGACCGTACCTTTCTCATCATCAATGCCATCCTGATTAGCTGCACCAGCAGCATCTTTCGCATCTACCATAACATTATGTGTCTTACCTTTATAGATTACACTACTTCCAGATGCAACCTTAGCCTGAATATCAGCAATCTGCAACATATTTTTGTCTTCATTCTTCTCTGCCGCACTACCCACTACTGTATACTGTGTACCATCGACTGTAATCAGCTCACCTGCTTTTGCGTTCGCGATAGAATCAGTAATATCTTTGACATTTGTTGAACCAATCGTATACTCTGTACCACCGATCTTAATCGTATCACCAAGACTCAACTTATCCATCGTAAATGTAGCTCTTGTCGTATTCTGTGTAAGCTTACCTTCCAAACCTGCATCTTGAGCATTTACTGTAACAGTCTTGGTATCCTTGTCACCCTTCAGCAGATATGTCTCATTGAATTTTGTCGTCTCAGATACACGGTCAATTTCTGTGAGCAGCTGATCTACCTCATCCTGAATCGTCTGACGGTCAGAAAGTGCATTTGTACCGTTGGAAGCCTTCACTGCCAGCTCGTTCATTCTCTGTAACATGTCATGAACTTCTGTCAGAGCGCCCTCTGCTGTCTGCACTGCGCTGATACCATCTTCCGCATTCAGAGAAGCCTGTGACAGTCCACGGATCTGCTTTCTCATTTTCTCAGAAATTGAAAGTCCTGCTGCATCGTCTGCCGCTCTGTTTACTTTGTAACCAGAAGAAAGCTTCTCTGCTGACTTGGAAAGTGTTCCCTGTGTAATGCCTAACATTCTGTTCGCATTCATTGCTCTAAGATTGTGCTGTACTACCATATAAATACCTCCTTGTGTTTACATGATATAGGATTTGCCAAAGTAAACGGCATTCCCTATACCAGAGCCAACGTCGTTGGCTCGGACAATTCCTTTTGTCCGGGCGATTAAATCGCCATTGTTACTTTGTTTCCTTGTTCCGCTAAGGCTGCAACATTGCTTAGCCCTAGCTTGTTGCCTTGCTGTCTGCCATTTCACCTTCAAACAGCTGCAATCTTGTACTTACCATATTTAGTTGTAATTGCACGCCTGTTCCAGCGTTGCTTTATATTGATGAAAATACTTAAAATCCTTTTAAATATTTCCAAAAATATCACTTTTGCCCGTGCCTGGTATTCCTATATTTCATATAGAACATACTAATATTCTATGAAAATAATCTACACAAACACTGCGAACTGCTTTTGAACTTTTTATTATGATAGTTTTTCTAATCTGTTTTCTATTTTCTGGTTATTCGTTAATGAAAGTACATCTTAATTAAACAACTATATCCTGATCGAAATATCTCTTAATCAAATATAGAATATATCCTTCATTAAAATAAATGTCTTTTGAATTTGTATCTCGGAAAATAAAATGACCTGCTGCATCCTAACTATACCATATGTTCTACAGTCTAATGACAGCTTTCTGTCGATCCAGGAAAACCCCTGCAGTAATGTCTGACTTTTTACATCAGAACACACCATTTTAAGATTATACTATACTACCACCATAAATACCTCCTTGTGTTTATCTGGTAAAAGATTTGTGAAAGCAACCGATAAATCTTTCCTTGAACGAATCCTTTCGTCCTAAGCGATTCTTTACATCGTATCACTTTGCTTTTTCGTTGTTTGTAAGCTTTTTGTGAGTTTTTAACTTGCTTACACTTTATATATCGGAGTATCTTCAAAATACTTTAGCTTTATTTTGATATTTTTTTGAATTTTCTTTATTTTTTGAATTGCAGCAAAAATAGGTTCAATTATGTAAACCTCCGCAATCTTTACAACGTCTCCTCTCTTTGCTATAATATAGCCATATACAAGGAAAAAGCCATTACAGAAGGGAGTACTTTTATGTCAACAGCCCAGAATGCAAAGAACTACTACACTATAGAAGATTTCAACAATCTGCCGGAAGATTTTCATACAGAGCTTATAAACGGCACCCTTTACCGTAAGGCGATGCCGAATAGGATTCACCAGAAGCTCGTGGGGAGATTGAGCACGGCAATCTGTAACTACATTCAGTATATACGAAATGACTGCTCTGTCTATATGTCGCTTGGCGCACAACTGTTTAAAGATCAGAATATTGTGCTGATACCTGATCTCTCTGTCATCTGTGACAGGTGCAAACTAAACGAGCGCGGATGTATGGGCGCGCCGGACTGGATCATCGAGATCATGTCCCCATCCGACGCCGCGCACGACTATATTGACAAGCTCTTCTTCTATTATAATGCTGGTGTGCGCGAATACTGGATTGTCAATCCGCAGAGCGCTGCTGTCCTTGTCTATCTATTGGAGCCGGAGCATTTCGATGTCAGGACATATACTTTTGGCGATACTGTCAAGGCTGGTATTTTTGAAGATCTGTTCATTGACTTTGCAGATCTTGGTCTGAGAATGTAAAATAATAGCAATATGAAAAAACCACTGCAAATGCGGTGGTCTTTTCATACTGTTTCAATTTTCATCAATACTTATCCGATCAGGCACTCTTTTCCCTTAAAAGCAAACCCATACTTCCTGATCTGCTCCGGTGAAAAACCGTCTGCAATCAGTTTTGCGTCATACAGCTTTTCGTCAATCTGGGAATGGGCGTTTGCGACAGTCTGCGCGAGGTCTTTTTCTTTCAAGGGCTTATACACTTTAAATTCAATGATATATGCATAGTCCTTTTCCCTGTTTCTGGGCGTCAGCATAATGTCATAGCGGCCAAATCCGCTCTCCCTGTTCGATGTGATCTCAAACCTTCCGGCAAGTTCAACCATCAGTCCCAGTACGAACCCGTGATAAAAACGCTCGGGTGCATCATCATCAGACACACTTTTCGCGATATCAAAGCTTGAAAAACTGTGAAGCGCAACTTTGTTCATAAATTCATTCATACCTTCCACGTCATTCATGAGAAGCGCTTTGATAAAATTACTGTATGGTATCGCCGCATTGCCGCCAAACCAGGCCTTCACCATTCTGCGGAACATCCGTCTCACTTCAAAGTTCGTAATCGCCAGTGTGTACCATGAATCCCCTTCCTCCCCGACTCCATCTTCATCCTCATCCAGTATCCGCATGTCCAACACTTTCAGATAACCTGTCGCGAGCAGAAGGCTCCACACGGCTTCCGCGCTGCCGTTTAGCTCGTCAAACACGATTTTCTCATCAATTTCAGCCTCGAAACTTTTCCCCTGCAGGAGATCTTCCATCGTCTGTTTGATATCCCTGTTTCCTTTTTGGATCAATAGATTGACAAGTCCGTTTCCACTTGTGTTTGACCAGTAGGTGTCGTATTTTCCTTTTTTATTTATAAATGACACGACCGACCATGGATTATAGATATCCGTGAATGCGCCAAATACAAATCCGTCGTACCATCTCTTTACTTTTTGTTTCTCTCCCCCTAAACCTGCATTACCAAGAGCCGTAAAAACTTCCTCCTCTGTAAAGCCAAAAGCTGTGGCATATTTATCAGAAGTCGTTGTGATAACATCCAGGTTATTCATGCCTGTAAAAATACTCTCTTTTGCAATTCTGGTAATTCCAGTAATAAGTCCACGCTCGAGGTATTCATTTGTCTTGAATGCGGAGTTGAACAAACCGTTAAAGAAACTTGCGGCCTCCTCCCAATATCCCGAAATCCACGCATCCTGCATCGGCGTATCATACTCATCTAATAAAATGATTACTTTCTGACCAAAATAACGCTGCATGAAACAGGCCATCGACTGTACTGCGCCTGCTGCCAATCCTGCATCCATCCCGATTGTTATACTCTCGTAATACTTTCTCTCATTTTCACTCAGCAGATTCCCTGAAAGCAGATCCCGATTTTTTTCATACAAATCGGAAAACACCTTGGTTATCTTAAAAATCATTTCTTTATATGTTGTCGCCTTTACATTGGCGAAGCTCAAAAAAATAACCGGATATGTCCCCTGCAGTTTTCTGTACTTATATTCTCCGTCTGGAGATTTTTCCTCCCATATGGACAAACCTTCAAACAGATCGCTCCTGCCCGCATATTTATTTGAAAAAAAACACTCTGTTGTACTCATATTCAGTGTCTTTCCAAACCTGCGCGGACGCGTGATCAGAGTAACTTTATCCGCGTTTTCCCACCATTCCCTGATGAAATCCGTCTTGTCGATGTAAAATATATGTCCTGTCCTTATTTCCTCAAAGTCCTGATAACCGAGCCCGGCCTTATTTTCATACATACAGCGTCCTCCCCTATCAAAAACACATCTTTTGCATCAATCAATCAACAGGCACCCCCTCTCGTCCACTTCAACAAACACAGGATTACATAGCTGTTCATTTTCCGTCAGACTGGAAAGTGTATCGAAATGTTGTTCTATTAATCTGGAAATGTCTTTTTTATGAAAAATAAAATAGCGACTATCTATGTTTACAATAGATGAATCTTCAATCAGGCCAATCGGATACATTTGATCAAGCGTAGAAATCATCCTTGCATCCTTTTCATTAAAATCTTTTTCATCCAGATCCACCTGATATTCACCC
This sequence comes from Lachnospiraceae bacterium, assembly GCA_009774245.1. Taxonomy (GTDB): domain Bacteria; phylum Bacillota; class Clostridia; order Lachnospirales; family Lachnospiraceae; genus COE1. The sequence goes on from VSNM01000018.1 coordinate 11,456, forward strand.
TGTAAAATTCTTTCTTCTTTTGATTTCCACAGATTCATCGCGTGCGTTAATTCAGACAGTTCTCCTTCTGATAACACGCATACAAGAAAAGCGCACTTTTTTGCCCTCTGTTCATCGATCAAGGTCTTTCCTGCGCTGTAGCTCTCATCTGCCGCTTTGTCGAATGCCGCTCGTTCCTTAGTGTAATCCCCCCAGACCTGGCTAAAGACAGGACCTCTTTTATATCCCCGCAGATGCCCAAAATCCGCCTTTTCTCCTGACACTTTCGAAAAACATTCATAAAATAGCAAAAATTTCTGGAGCTTTAAGGCAGTGTTGTACGCTATTGTACTATTCTGGTGCAGCCAGCCACTGAGGCATCGCTTACGATCATTTGAATAAATCATTGCCCCCCTCCTGTCTTTCTACAAATTCCATTGTTTTTATGTTAGCATATATATGTTCGATTGTCAATTGCGGATTTGTGTACAAGTATCGCTGGCTGCCGTCAAGCCTGCGAAGGTCATCCAATGCTTCGATTTTTTCCTGCCAGCCCACGGTTAAACAGGGAAATGGATACTGTGCTTTCAATTGCACTCCTGATAGAACTCATAATCATCACCTCTTTGACTATAGTATATGGAATATCAGCATAAAAATCAATTAATTTGCTGATAAAATCCAGGAAATAAAACTGTTACTGGAACAGAGTGAACACCACACAAAAAGACCACCGCATACGCGGTGGTCTTTGGTATTCTTTATGTACGAAAATCTATCGCTATGATTAGCCTAACAGACTGAGTACACCCTGGTTGGACTGGTTGCCCTGTGCGAGCATCGACTGTCCTGCCTGTGAAAGGATGTTCGCATTAGAGTACTTAACCATCTCTGTAGCCATGTCTGTATCGCGGATAGCGGACTCAGCGGATGTCGTGTTCTCTACTACGTTGTCCAGGTTGTTGATCGTGTGCTCTAAGCGGTTCTGAACTGCACCGAGGAGTGAACGCTGTGAAGATACGTGCGCCACTGCATCTGCAATCGCATCGATTGCATATGTCGCTGCTGCACCTGAGCTGTCCTTTACATTGAGACCTGCAACACCAAGTCCCGCTGTATCAAGCGCATCAATCTGAACAGAAATCTTATTGGTCATATCTGCGTCCGCACCTACATGAAGTGAGAATGTAAGACCTTCTTTTCTGTCTACCTTGCCCTTATCAAGACCAAAAATAACCTTATTGCCATCAGTCTTGTAATCTGCTTCCGCTGCCGCTGCTCCTGCACCAGTTGTTGGAGCATTTCCGCCTGTTGTATTATTCACTGCTGCTGTATTTGTAGCACCTACGCTACTTGCTATTTTCAATTCCTCTGCAATCTTCTTGTAAGCCGCTGCTGCTGTGATGACCGTTCCCTTCTCATCATCAATTCCATCTGGATTCGCTGCATTAGTTGCATCCTTAGCGTCTACCATAGCATTATGTGTCTTACCCTTGTAGATCACGCTGCTTCCAGCTGCTACCTTACCCTGAATATCAGCGATCTGAAGCATATTCTTATCTTCGTTCTTCTCTGCAGCAGTACCTACTACTGTGTACTGTGTTCCGTCAACTGTAATCAACTCACCTGCTTTTGCACCTGCGATAGAAGTCTTTACATCCGCATCCGTAGAACCGATTGTGTACTCTGTACCACCGATCTTAATCGTATCGCCAAGGCTTAATGCATCCATTGTAAATGTAGCTCTTGTCGTATTCTGTGTGAGTTTGCCTTCAATACCAGCATCATGAGCATCAACTGTAACAGTCTTGGTATCCTTGTCACCCTTCAACAGATATGTCTCATTAAACTTGGTCGTCTCAGAAACACGGTCAATCTCTGTGAGAAGCTGATCTACTTCGTCCTGGATTGTCTGACGATCTGAAAGAGCATTTGTGCCGTTGGAAGCCTTTACTGCCAGCTCGTTCATTCTCTGTAACATGTCATGAACTTCTGTCAATGCGCCTTCTGCTGTCTGCACTGCGCTGATACCATCTTCTGCGTTTGCAGATGCCTGTGAAAGACCTCTGATCTGCTTTCTCATCTTCTCGGAAATTGAAAGACCTGCCGCATCATCAGCTGCTCTGTTTACCTTGTAACCAGAAGAAAGCTTCTCTGCTGACTTAGAAAGTGTTCCCTGTGTGATACCTAACATTCTGTTAGCGTTCATAGCTCTAAGATTATGCTGTACTACCATAAATTTACCTCCTTGTTTTGCCTCCCCAGACATCCTTATCTGAGGTGTGCCAACGAATAAATCCTTTTATTCTTTTGCGGCACATGCTTTATTTTTCCTTATTTAGTTGTATTTATAATATCCGGTTCCGGCTGCTGGTTGGCGCGCCTGCTTGTGCAGCCGAAACCCGGTTATTAACTAAATGTTATAGTACGCAACACCCTATTGGGTTTTAGAAAATTTCGATAGATTTATGTTACTTTTGTTTTACTTATTCTTTATATCGGCAATTTTTTATGTAACTTTATATCTGTCATTTATATTACTACAATTTTTTTCATTATGCAACCCCTACAAAAATATTCGGAATGTTTTGAATTTTCTGATGATAGTGTACAAACGCAAAGAGCAATTGTACAATTGCTCTTTTGTTCTATCAATTATTATTATATTTATTGTATTTTTTATGTAATCCGCACAATTACTGTCTTACTCTTCATAATGCCCCTTACATGAAATTATTTTAATATTGTTATTCCTCTCCCCTGCGCAATATCGGCATATCCCCTGTTCAGCATGGCAAGGTATTCCGCATTCCGCTTCGCCCTCTGTAATTCTTCGTACTCGTTCTGGAATATTACTACCACATTCTTATTTTCTTTTCGCGGTACTAATATCGTATCACCATTGAAGGCCATGTCAAAATAATGTTTTATATTTCTCTGTCAATAACTTTTATCCCAATACTATTTTATACAACCTTTGGCATAGGACGAAAGCGCTGCAACGGCGCGCCTGACTTTATCATTGAGATCGTTTCTCCCGGAAATCCATCCGATGACTATATCCGCAAGCTCTACTACTACCAGAATTATGGGGTGCGTGAGTACTGGATTGTCTGATCTGTACATCAACTTCCCTGATATCGCCGCTTTATTAAATATTTGACACAACGAAAAGGACAGCCCTCGCGGCTGTCCTTTCTCATGTACCATTTCACATATAAGATTACTTTTATAAGATTACTTTTTCCCGCCAAACAGGCTTGCCAGCTGCTCCATGCCTTCCATGTTCGCAGAGGCTTCCTTGTTTGCTTCCTGGATCTGGATATATACTTCCTTGCGGTATACCGGCACCTCCTTGGGTGCGCTGATACCGATCTTTACCTGCTCGCCCTTGATGTCGAGTACGGTGATCTCGATGTCATTGTTGATCATCAGGGCTTCGCCTTTTTTTCTTGATAGCGCCAGCATATTTTTCCCTGCCTCCTTCTATAGTCTTATGCCTGTACTGCCTTCTGTGCCATCAGCTGCTCGTAGATGGCGTGCTTCACACTGTATGCATCGTCATCACAGATCAGCTGTACTGCCTTGAGGTTCTCTATGCTGACAATAATCGGCGCCTTGAGGTTCACTGTGGTCTTGGTGATATCCTTGGGCACGGTCACTGTGACAAACATCAATATATTCTCACTGTCAAGATTGTCTCCGAGCGGCTTCAAGAGATCCGCCTCGAATTTCGGACTGTAGCCCTGGATCACGAGATCGGGATTCATGACCGGAAGGGCAAACGCCGGCTCCTCGAGGGACTGCAACCACTTGATGCTGGAATCTGCTCCTTTCTCCTCGTTAAAGATCAGGGTGAAATCCTTTAAATCCGGAAAGCCCAGTATGCCGTGGTCAAAGCGGATGATCTTCTCATCCTCGATCGCAATCCTGCCAAATATTCTAGTATTTACTTCTACCATTTTGTTATAATGCTCCTTTCAAAGTTAGGGACTCTATATTACACCTCAATCAGCGGATGAAGTCGAGCAGTGATGTCTGCATCGTGTAGCTGATGGAGGACAGCGCCGCCTGATAGGTCATATCGATGCTCTTGAGCTGGATGACGAGATCTGTGTAGTCCGCGTCCTCGTTCTCGCTGACAAGCTCCCCGAAATTGGTCTGCTGCATCTCGAGACGGCTCTGCACCATCCTGAGTCTGGAGAGTCTGGCGCCACAGTCTGTCTCTGCCAGCTGTGTCTTGGCAAAAAATCCGTCGCAGTCCTCGACGAGTTCGTCGCAGCGCTTGTTGATCTTGTCGAGCACGCGCGTCATCGCCTCCTCGAGCGCTTCCTTCTGACGCGTGAGTTTCTGCTCATACTCGGTGCCATTGTACTGCTCGGAGTTGATCAGCTTCTCCACTTCCTGCAGGCTGTTCTGGTAGGTCCCATACTCCTCCAGCATGGAGATGACTTCCTCGACATCCCTGCCCAGCGCATGTGAGAACGCTTCGTCCGCTGTCGTATTGACCTGCAGACTCTGATTGTTTCCAACATCATACTCAATGATCTGTCTCCCGTTCTTGCTGGGATCATCGAGAAAACCCTCATTGAATACGAGCGTCTTTTCCTTTCCGGACGCGGTTTTGCCCTCACGCTCTGTGTAGAAATAGTGCACCGGATCGAGGTCGCCCTTCTTCCAGTCCGACTTCTCGTAGGACACTCGCAGTTCCGTGTCTGACGGTAGATGCTTGAAGCGCTCCGCGATCGCATTGCCAAACAGAAGCTCGCCGGTCTCTGCGATGTAGGAGATCACGTTATCGTTTTTCTCGCCTACTACTGACATATATGCATCATTGCTGCCTGACGCAAAGACGTGCTCCTTATCGATCGTAAACGAGGTCTCGAATTTCTTGTCAAACGTCACGACTTTCTTGCCATTCGCACCTGTGGTGACGCTGCTGCCAATCGAAGCGGTCTCCGGCGGAGCGACACCCGGACGTTTATTTTCTATCTTAATCGTACCATCATCGCCGTAGGAACAGGTAAGTCCTGTAGGCAGTGTAGTAGCAGTCGCCGGATTTCCTGTCGTGATCGTCGCATTCGGATCGGTACTGTCCTTTCCCTTGGGAACCCTTACCGTATATGGACTCTGTGTATCATCCGCCACTGTCACTGTAAGCACGGCCTCATTCGGTATCTTACTCGTATCAATCGAGACATAAGCCGACACAGATGTCGTGGACATCCGCACTCCCGTGCCGTCAAATTTCGCATCCGACATATACCCGATATCAAGTGTGGATATATCCTCATATACAGGATTGCCATCTTTATCAAATACCAATTCCCCAGTTTTCGGATCAACCTGTTGCTTGAGATTCAGGTCTGTATCTCCGTACGCCAGACGTTTCCGATAGATCTCATTCGACGTGATCTCTTTCGTAAGGATATCGTCCACATCCTTGAAGTTCCCCTCATTGATCGTGCCGATATCGCCCGCGTAGACAAAGGTCATCTTATCAATCGTATCATTCGTAAACTGCTCTGTGATCCGATTATACTCCTCCTTTGCCTCTGTCAAAGTCAGCGGTATATCCGTGCGGTATCCGGTGAAGATGCTCCTGCCGCCGCTGTCCGCATTTCCCGTGGAGCAGATCTCCTCCATGGCCTTGCGCAGGTGAGTGATCACGGCCTCCCTGTCCTTCACGGTCGTGTAGCTGCTCTTTGCCTTGATGATATTGTAGCGGATATCATTCGTCAGGATACTATTCACCGTAGTGAGAGCTGAATCCGTGAGCTCAAGCCAGCTCTCCGCATCCGACGCGTTTTTCTCATAGTACTGGTCAATCTTATCCAGCGAAGAGTTGAGCTTCAGGGAACGAATCGCGATGACCGGATCGTCGGACGGCCTTGTGATCTTCTTGCCCGTCGACGACTGGTTCATCAGCTTCTCCTGAAGCGCTTTATTGATATTCAGATTCCTAAGTGATGTATTCTGCATCATCTTGGAAGTAATTCGCATTGCCATATATTATCCTCCATTCTCGCCGCGGAAGAACAGCCTGCTGTTCTTCCTGCAATTATCCTCCATTCTCGCCGCGGAAGAACAGCCTGCTGTTCTTCCTGCATGGGACTGTAGCACTTCTTAGCCTGTGTCTTTTACAGGCTTAGAAGTACTTCCCATGCTAAATTCCAGTCTGTGTGATCAGTCTGTCATAGCACTCATTTAATATGGATATCATCTTGCTCGCCAGATTGTATGCATTCTGGAACTTGATCATGTTCGCTGCCTCCTCGTCGGAGTCCACGCCGCTGATTGAGAAGCGGCTGTTTGCGACGGACTCCTCAATGCTCGCATAGATCTCCTGGAAATTGTTCGCGCTCTGTGCGTTCAATCCGGAATCACCCATGAGGCAGATCAGGAAGCTTGCCGCGTTATTTCCCCTGAACGTCATCTTGTCCTTGTTTGTGGACAGATCCTTGAGATTGTCGATGATATCATATTTCGCCACGCCATCCACCTCGCCGGTATGTGTGGCAAGGGTACTCGCATCGTTCTGAATCGATTTTTCCACATTGAAATTTCCTGCCGTCAGCATGAAATATCCTGTGCCTGTCGAAGTGTCATAGCTCTTGTTGAAAAGCGACGCGCCCTTGAGGTTGTACTGTCCGCCCGCGGCGGTGTTATCGCCAGTGAAGAAGATATCGCCCTCGTGGGTGTTGCCGTTGTAATCCGTGGCATTCTCCACGCCGTAAATCTTGTTAAAATTGTATGAATAATCGCGCACCCACTCGTTCATCTGCTCGAGATAGTATGGAATGCCCTGATAATTTACCTGCTCGCCGACTTTGGCGCTGTTCCCTACCGCAGAGCTCCGCAACATCTGGGGATTTTTGGATTTGTCCTCCGACAGCTTGAAAGTGTAGTAGGTGTTGCCGTCCTCATCGGTCTCAAAGGTATAGCTGTCATAATAATATTTCTCGCCGCTCAGCGTGATCTGTCCATTTGTGACCGGCAGCGTGCTCTTGGACATATCGTTGAGATAGCTCTCCGTCGTCCTGACTGTAACCGTGCTGTTAAGTCTGTCAACTGCCGAGATCTTTCCGTGAAACGCCTCGTCGTTGTTGCCGTCGCGCATCTCATACAGGCCCTTGAGCTCTCCCCTGACGTTTTTGGCGCTGAGTCCCAGGTCAAATCCTGTATCCGCCCACACCACATCATACAGGCCGTCGACATCATTCTGGTTTGCCTTCTGCCACGGCTCCCGCTGCACGCACTCCAGCTTCCTGTAATCATTGCCTTGGATGAGTGTCTGTCCGCCTGCGATGGACACGACGTACTCTTTGAGATTCGTATCGTTCCCACTATCGTCCTTCTTGATTCTCTCCTCGCACTGCACATCCACCACAGCCGAGAGCTGGTCGATCAGCAGATCGCGCTTGTCGCGGAGGTCGTTCGCCACGACATTCCCGTTTGCCTCCACCATGTTGATCTGCTTATTCAGAAGGACGATCTGTTGTGACACATTGTTGATCTCGTCAACCTTAATCTTGATCTCATCGTTGACGTCAGTCTGCATTTTCTGAAAATTATTGTATAATATGTTGAAGTACTCGCAGAGATTTCCTGCTTTCCCGATAAATTCCAGCGCGAAATCCGTCTCGTCCGTATGGTTTGAGAGTGAATCCATCGCAGAGTGATACTCGCCGAATATCGTATTGAAGCCCTTGATCTCGTTGGTTCCCCTCTCATCCATCAGATATTGTTCAATGATAGCGCAGTAATACTGTTTCTTATCATACTCTCCGAGTTTGGAATTGTTGGTCCAGTATTTCTCGTCATAGTAGATATCCCTCACGCGCTCCGCACCGAGCGTATCCACGCCGGCCCCGACACAGCCGTAGCTCGCAAATGTGCGCATCGCCTCAGATGCCGTCTGGTTGACGATCTGACGTGAATAGCCCTCTGTCTCAATGTTCGCGATGTTATTTGCCGTCGTATTCAACGCGGCATTCGAGGCTACGAGCCCCGAATACGCAATATTTAACCCCATAAATGCTGATGCCATCTATACTCTCCTCCATTATATATCTATACTCTGGAAGAACACCTGCCCCCGGTGTTCTTTGCCTTAGAAAATCTCTTCACGCCTGCTATGCGCCCATGTTGAGCAGCGTATCAAGCATGGAATTGATCACGTTGATATACCGGCTTGCCGCATTGTACGCGTTCTGGTACATGATCATGTGCTCGAGTTCCTCGTCCGAGGATACGCCGATCACGGTCTGCCGCTCATTGTCCGCCTGCTCCAGTGCCAGCTGCTCCAGATCATACAGCTGTCCGAACACATATCCCGACGATGTTGTCTGTGCGATCAGATCCTGATAGCACTTCTCGAAGCTGCTGATGTCTGTCGCATAGGGATTCAGGTAGATCCCGGCATCTGCAAAGGCGTCCACAAGCTTCTTGCCGATATTGTAATCTACGGAGTTCTCCTCCCCTGTAAATTTGAGCAGGGACGGGGACTGCAGGAGTGTCTGGTTGATCTTCATATTTTCACAGCTGTACAGCGTGTGCGGCTGGTTCGCATCCTCCTCAACATATCTCCAATACATGTTGGGAACCCGCTCCTCATCATCGTCATAGATCTCATAGAGCTTCACGCCCTGCGCCTTGAGCATCTCCGCCTCACTGCTGCTCAGAGCCACTTTCTCGTATGCCGGAGAGTTCGATTTCTGGAACATCTGCATCGGCGAACCGTCAGGATTGCACAGGTATTTTGTCTTGGGATCGCAGTTCTCAGCAAGCACTTCGTTGATCTTGGTCGCGATCGCGTGGACAATATTGTCAAACTCGGCCTCCATATTCATAACAATGGATTTCGATATGTGATCCTTGTAATATTTGAGTCCGTCCTGATCATCGTACTGGTCCGCCCTGATTCCGAGCTTCTCAAGCTTCTGGTCAGTGCACGCACCCACCTCGAGGTCCGTATAGTTCGCCACATGGTCTCCCCTCGCCAGCAGGAGCGCCCGGAGCGAACCGACGTCAGTCTTTGCCGCCGTTGATATCTCCTCTTTCAGATTAAAGACCTGAGCGCTTGAATAATCCGGCACTGTGTTTCCCTGTGCGTCCTTCGTGTAAGAAAGATTCTGTTTCCAGTACGGCGTCACGAAACCGGTGTCCTCGTCGGTGGCCAGTCCCATCTCAAACACACACGCCTCATTGACGAAGCTCGTGCCGTTAAAGTTCACTGTCACCATCGTATTGTCCGCTTCGTAGTAGGTGATGTTGCCATAACCGCCCAGCATGTCGAGCAGCTGGTCGCGCTCATCACGGAGGTCATTTGCATTCTCCACGCCGCCGATCTCCACCCGCATGATTTCCTTATTCAATTCATAGATTCTATTTCCGATGGAATTAATCTCTTTGACGGAATCCTTGATCTGCGTATTCAGATTGTTCTGATACTCCTGTAAGGATTTGTACACCGCTGTCGCATTCTCTATGAAGGTCGCCGCCTTTGACACCAGCATGGACATATTGACAGTGTTGTTCGGGTCCTTTGACAGCTCCTGCATCGAGGCCCACAATCCGGTAGTTCCCCACACGGACTCCTTAAATGCCGCGCCGTCGAGCTCTCCTATGATATCCTCGATCTGCAGGATCGCCGAGTAGGAAATCTCATAGTAAGCGGATCTGCCGCTCTCCTCACGATATGTCATATCAAGATATTGATCCCTGACATGTCTGCACTCCGCGTACCTGGAGCCGGTTCCTACCTGCTGCTGCCATCCTCTCTTCGAACGGCCTCCGTTCGTGTATATGGTATCAGTATTTGCCACCTGCTGGCGGACATATCCGGGTGTATTCAGATTTGATAGGTTGTGCGCCACGGTATGCAGCGCGTTCTGCGACGTGCGCAAACCACTGTCGCCTAAATATAATGATCCAAACAAAGACATGGTATCTCACCTCGTGTTTCGTCGTTATTGCTTCGCGTCGAAACCACCATGTAAGATACCAAGCGATTGTCCGTTTGTATATGCATCTTTACTGTAATTGGCTGTTTGCGGCGCAGACTTCATCGCTCGTATCATATCGAGGTTAAAGTTCACCATATCCAGCCGTTCTGAGATGAGCAATTGGTTTTTGCCGTTTAACTCCCTCAGTTGGTCTATGGTCTTCCTCAGGTTTCCCTGCACGTCCTCAAGCTTGCGCTGTTGGTCGGGCATTGATTCGAGCATCTGAATCAGGTCTATGAGTTTCAATGTTTCAACATCCCTGTTAACTACGTTGGCAATATCAGCCAGAAATTTATCTCTTTCCTTCTCCATTCTTTGGATTCTGCCTACGATTTCCTGTTCTTCCTCCATGATCTTTCCCAGGTTTTCGATGTCTCCCGCCACGATGGCGGAAGTCTTGCCCTCAGCGAGTGTCACAAGCTTTTCATACTGCGCATTCTCACTGTCGAGCACGTCAATCAAGTTCTCCAATAAGCTTGCCACCTGTACACCTCACTTAAAACAGGCCATTGTACTTTTCCAAAAGTTTTCCTGCAAAATCCTCCACGTCCACCTCATAAGTGTCATTGTCCATACGTTCCCTGATAGAACTTACAAGATTCTGACGCACGTCAGGCGTTGCCGAAAGCGCCCTTTTTGCCGCGGAAGCATCCTGAGCCGTCGCTGAGAGCATCAGCTGATCCTTGAAGCTTGCTCCTGCTGCCTTCTTCTCAGTTTTGGTTAACTTCTTCGTTCCGTAAATCTGCTGTATTTGATTATAGGCATCGATACGCATACCGGACTCCTCCTTCCAACTAGTCAATTATTTATGTTATCAGTTCTTTTATATTTAATTTATCGGATTATTTTTCATTTACTTTATACTTTTTACAAAAATAATGTCAGACGCGGTGCATCGCCATGACCGCCCGCACCGTGCGCAGGAGATAGGGCCTGAGCTCCTCGATTCCCACAGGCTCACTGTAGAGAATGGCGCTGTAGCATGTGGAACCCACGAGCTCCAGAATCATATACACCATCACTTTAGGATTGTCGAACTGCCGCTCATCCCCGAACATGATATGATACAGGTCATTGAAATCGACTTCGCTGTCATCGCCCGCCTCAATGAACGCATTCACAAACACGCCCCAGCTGAGATTTTTGTGGATGAAGCCCATGAGCGTCGTGTCCTCCTTGAGCTGGTTGATGATGTTGTCAACCAGAAAGACTACCCTGTCCTCAAGCACTGTGATGTCAGTCGCTTTAAGAGCGAGGCCCGCTCTCTTGAAGACCTCGCTCGACTTGTGGACGATCAGCTTGTTTCTGATATCATATTTGTCCTTGAAATACAGATAGAAGGTTCCCTTCGCCACACCCGCATCCTCCACAATGTCAGAGATGGATGTCTTGTGAATCCCCTTGCTGGTAAAGAGCCGGAATGCTGTATCCAGCAGGGACTCCCTCTTGATCTGTTTATTTTCGTCTATTTTACTCATTTGATAACCTGTGACCAGTCGCTGATGCCGATGAACGCCTTTGCCCATGCGTCGTAAGCTGCCTCCTGCGCGGTGCCAAGGCTGTTAAATACGAGCTGTGACTGTCCCGAAAGTCTGGTGTCAACCTGCGGTTCGCTATAGCTTAACAGATAGATGATCTCCTCCACATAAGGGTTGGATTTGGCTGCCACGTAGGACGCATAAAGCGATGCCGCCTGCACCTCCACCCCCTGCGCGTTGGTCAGTCCGATCTCGCTTAAGATCACATGTCTGACTGCGCCTGTAGGACTTAACATCTGCGGTGTCTGCAGGTAATTTGTGAGCAGTGAGAGATTCTGGAAGGTCATCATCTTGCCAGAGGACACCTGCGCCGCCATGTATCCGCCATCCGGACATCCTGACATATCCCAGAATTTCGCGTAAGTAAGTGGTACGGGGTACGGATGCTGCGCCACGCCCCAGTCGATATTTCCCTCGCCTGCGATCAGTGCGTTGAATTTCTCCAGGAAATCTTTTCCATCGATATACTCATAGTACTCTTTGTGCCCTGCCGGACGGTTTCTGTCCCAGTTCTGGTCGATGCAGACAAATACATGCGCGTTTGCATTCTGGCTCCTGATCGCATTGTACGCCACGCGGAAGGTCTGCGCGTACTCCCTGATATAGCTGTCCCAGTCTGTCCAGATCATGTAGTTCCATGTGCGGACATTGACCTCGTTGCCCACGATATAATTCTCAATGGTAGAATTTGCCGCTACGTTTGACAATTCCGACGCGATCGCTGTGATGCCTACCGGCTCCGACGCATTGAGCATATAGTGCTGCGGCGCCACCGGATGGGTGTCTGTCGGCATGATCGCCGCTCTCGCATACGGGTTGGTGATCGCCTGGTTGCCGCCGTTGTTCATAATCTGCGCTGTGGTGTATCTGCCTGCGATGACGCCATTGGCATTCTCTGACATATACAGATTGCAGAATTCCTTGCCCTGCTCTGACTTGAGCGCCCTTACCTGTCTCGCTTTGGTATGTGTGGCGAGCAGTTCAGGATTTGTGATGTACTGCGGGTTTGCGATCAGCACATTCTGTCCGCCGGACTTGACTGCAAGGCCGAGCTTGGTATAGAGCCGCGTTCCTGTGTAAGGCACCGTAAAAGCCGGTGTGAGCGACGCCGGCGCTGACGCCACCGGAACTGCCGTCGGCGCTACTGCATACTCATAAGGCTGCATCTCGAACAGATAGAGCACTCCGTCGTCACTTGCCGGTATCTCGGGCAGAGACGCTGTGTAGGAAATGGTAGCCCTGTCCAAAAGCACGCTGCTGGCCGCGGTGGCAAACGCCTGATTCAACGCTTTTGCCGCATTCGCCTGAATCCCCAGCGCCATGACAAACAGTACCAGCAATACGCCATAGATCCGTTTGATTGGTTTTTTGTTTCGCATTTTATCTCCTCCGTCATTATTATATGTAATTTTTTGTAGCAATTTTAGTATAGCATCTTTTGCCGCAAACCGCAATAGATTTACATAATTGTTTGCTGTTCCTCATATCAGGCCGGCGGCTCCGATAATCCCTGCGTCGTTGCCGAGAACCGCGCACCGCACCGGCGGCACGAATGCCCTGTCCCCACCAAAGCACAGAAAGCTCAGATGCTCCTCCACCGGCTTGGTCAGACGGCTTCCCTGATTGCAGATGCCGCCTGACAGGAGCACAACGTCGGGGCGGAAGATATTGACATAGTTTGCGATGGCTTCCGCCAGATATGTGTAATAATTCTCGACGACTTCTCTGGCTGCCTGATCGCCTTCGAGCGCTGCGTCAAAGGGGATTTTGCCGTTCATATTCTCGATTTTTCCACCGCACATCCGATTCATCAATGACTTTTTGTCCGCGATGGCCGCCCGCTTCGCATCTCGAATCAGCGCGGTGGCGGACGCATACGCCTCCACACAGCCGCGGCGCCCGCAGGTACAGGGTTCCCCGCCGAGAATCAGGCTGGTATGCCCCAGCTCGGCTCCTCCTGCATTGCTTCCCTCAAATACCTTACCATTCAGGATGATACCGCCGCCGACACCCGTTCCGAGCGTGAGCAGAATCGCGTTTGACACATCCTTCGCCGCCCCTGCACGCACTTCTCCGAGCGCCGCGCAGTTCGCGTCATTGGATATGCGGATCTCACATGCGAAATACTTTCCGAGCTCCCGCACGAGCGCCACATTCTCCCAGCTGATATTGTTGGAATAGCGCACTACGCCCGCATTTGCATCCACCAGACCGGGGCAGCCGACGCCGATGCCCGCAAGCGCGCTCTCCTCCATATTCAATGACTCCATAAGCTGCCTGACGAGTCCTGCTATGTCTGCTATGACTTCCTCCGCGGGACGCTCTGCCCGTGTCGGCATTGACGTCTGCGCCATAATTTTCTGGTTTCCGTCAATGATCCCCGCCTTGATGTTGGTCCCGCCAAGATCAATTCCTGCTTTGTACATATTTATATATCCTCCTGTTTTTCAACATATATGTAATGTATATCAGCTTTTTGTATTTTTTGCAAGTCTTTCTCCCAATATGAACCAGTATATTTTACTGCACTTTTCAAAAAATAATTCATGTAACCATTTAATCATGCCAACAGGCATTTTCAGGAACGCATGTCTGCGCGACTTTATACTGGCGGTCGAAAAGACTGACCGCTCAGTATAATATGATGCACACAGCCGCATAAGGAAATATGCCACTTCGTGGCTGCGGCTGGCGCAATACTCACGGCAGATTTCATCTGTCGTGAGTATATATATGCGCGACTTTGCAGAACCTGACAGGAATGGAGGTTTTTATGAACAACTGCACATGTACTCCGGAATCCCTTGCCATGGGTTCATTTCCGATACAGAAGTGGTGTGAACCTTATGAGCTGGATTCCGCTTTATATAACGGCACGATCTTCCCGTGCCTAAACATGAACTTCTACGCCGCGGAGGACATCCCGTGTCCATTCTGCGACAAGTCAGCAGTGTCAGAGCGCGAAAAGGCGATGAACGAGATCGACGCGGTCGGTTTCGCGATCAACGACCTGACACTCTATCTCGACACGCATCCCGACTGCCAGCACGGCATCAGGCTGATGCATGAACTGTTACAGAAACGTCTGGACACGCTTGCCGACTACGCCGCGAAATACAACGCGCTGACACAGCTGTCAGTCATCACGGGTAAACCGGAATCCGACAAGTATGAATGGGGCGAAGGTCCCATGCCCTGGGAAGGAGGACTGATCTAATGTGGGCTTATGAGAAACGTTTACAATATCCTGTGAAAATTAAGAAAACCTGTCCCAAGACGGCGCAGCTGATCATCAGCCAGTACGGCGGCCCGGACGGCGAACTCTCCGCGTCGATGCGCTACCTGGCGCAGCGCTATTCCATGCCGGTCAAGAAGGTGGGCGGACTGCTGACTGACATCGGCACGGAGGAGATCAACCACATGGAAATCATCTGTTCCATCGTCTACCAGCTGACCAGGAACCTGACACCGGAGCAGGCAAAAACTGCTGGTTTTGACGCTTACTATATCGACCATACGGCCGGCCTATGGCCTCAGGCAGCGGCGGGCGTTCCCTTTACATCGCTGGAGTTCCAGTCCAAGGGCGATGCCTTCGCGGACTTGTACGAGGATCTTGCCGCCGAGCAGAAGGCGCGCACGGTCTACGAAAATCTCCTTCGTGTCATTGACGACCCTGATGTCAGGGCGCCGCTGAAATTCCTCCGGGAACGCGAGATTGTCCATTTTCACCGCTTCGGCGAGGCGATCGAGATGACGAAGGAAAAACTGGATTCAAAGAATTTCTATTATTTTAATCCGGAATTTGACAAGAAAATGTTTGACAATAAGCTGTAGGATAGCGCAACAGAAAAAGACCACCGCTGACGCGGTGGTCTCTGTTATCAAAATACAGAATCCTTAAAATGAATCGGTTCTACCTCCTCGCTGAGCGGCCGCATCTCGTACTCGGGAAAGCTGTCGAGCAGGTCTTCCAGGATCTCGCCTGTACTGTATACGACATCGTGCGCGAGCAGGATCACTTTTCTGCGTCCCAGTGTCGTCCTGACACCGTTGGCAACGAGCTGCGTGGGTTCTGTGCCTGCCACCGCATCCTCGATACTTGCATTCCAGTCGTAGTAGACATAGCCCTGTCTGGTCATCTCCTCGATAATCTCTGCATAAACCTTGTCATTGTAGCTGTTGATGCTGCCGCCCGGAAAACGAAACAGCACCGCCTCTACGCCGGTCACTTCATAGACAACCCTGCGCGCATGCTCGAAATCCTCCACATAGCTCTCCGCACTCCGGTACAGATTCTGGTAGTCATGGTTATAACAATGGATTCCTATGGTATGCCCCTCCGCCACAATCCGCCGCGCGATCTCCGGATACTTCTCCACATTCTCGCCGACAAGGAAAAAGGTCGCCTTGATGTTCCTCTTCTTCAGGATATCCAGCACTCTCGCCGTGTTCTCCTCCGATGGTCCATCATCAAACGTCAGATACATTGTCTTGGGGTGAAAATAGTATTCGATTCCCTGCACGATACCCGACGCGAGCTTCTCCTGATACTCCTGTGACACGAGTCTGGCACGTTCCTCCTTGTTGCTCAGGAATCCGGTCTCAATCAGGCAGGCGGGCATCTGCGTGCTGCCTGTCACATAAAAATCCGCATCTCCCCGTACTTCCCGTTCCACTGCTCCTGTACTCCGCGCCGTCTGCTGAGAGACAAGCAATGCCAGCCGCCTGCTGTCGCGCTGCGCGTCTGTGCCGTCATACCACACCTCCATGCCGCCCACACTCTTTACATCCGAAAAATTCTGATGAATACTGATGTAGATATCCGCGTTGGTACTGTTAGCGCTCTTCACCCTGTCCTCTATTGCGACATAGACATCGTCACTGCGCGACATCACAACCTCATAACCTGATTTTTCCAGCTTGTCCTGCACCAGTCCGGCAATGGACAGGTTGATGTTCTTCTCGATGATATCGCCCTCAAAACAGCCGCCGTCATTCCCACCGTGTCCGGCATCAATAAATACCACCGGCGTCGCTTCCTGTAGTACCTCCTTCTCCTCTACAGCCGGTCCCTGTGCCGGCTGCTCTTCCACCTTTTCATGCAGATCAATCTCAACGACTTCCTTCGCTTTTTTCTCCGGCGTCGCCCAGACCTCAATCGGCAGGACCTTGTCCGACAAAATCAGGGCCAGCACTGCCACGCCCACAACCAACGCAGCTGTCAGCACCGCCCTGCGCATCCGCCTTTTATTCCTGCTTTGCTGTTCACAATACTCTGAATACCTCTGTCCAAATGACCTTCCCTCGTACATTCCTGACTACACCTTCCTCTTTCGTCTTGTTCTTTTCTTATTTCCATAATTCCAGTTTAAAAGAACGGTGCATCATATTATCATCATTTTTGTATCAAAGTACCATCATTTTTGCATCAGATTTGCATACTTTACAATTTTATTTCTATTTTATTACTATTTCATTTCATTTTCATTGCAAACTCGTTATGAAATTTTTAAAAACAGTTCATTAATTCCTTCATAGTATCCGACTGTGACGATCGTCCTGCCATCGCCCATGTCAGAAAAGACATACTTTTTGAAATACGGCGTCGGCTCCAGCAGTGGATTATCCGATTCATATGCGGCCGGAACGCCCAGCCCCATATATGCTGCCCACGCCTCGATGATGGCATCTGTGTCAATATCCCTCCACAAAAGTGCGGTCCTCGCATAAAATTCATAGATTTTGCCGTCGTCCGCGTCAATGTAGGCATCGATCAGCCTGTTTTCCTTGTCCGCATTTTTCTGACTGTTGGACAGCTCTATCTTCCAGACTGCCACATTGCTGCGCGGCTCCAGCACATCGATCGCGGAGTAAAGCGTCGCATTGTAGGACGCCTCATTCACATCCCTTACCTCCTCCGGCAGGATATTGAGCTCCTTCAGCTCTGCTATCCCCTCATTGCAGATATCATAGACCTCCTCATCTGTAATCTCCCTGCCCGATGAGCCATTGTACTTGCGCACAAATGCGTAGGAACCTTCCAAATCCTCATAGCCCAGATCTGCATTTCCGGCATAAAAAGTCAGCGCATTCTGTTCCCCCTCGGAGAGCGCCTGACTTCCGAGACACCTCGACAGGAGATAAAGCTTTTCATTCGCGTTCATCTGGTAACGGTAGCCCTCTCCGGCCTCCATCACCAGCTCAATATGCGGTTTGTTCAAAATTCCTCTGTCCTTGTAACTGGCAAACGCCTCCGGTCCCCATATGGAGATCGCGATCACAAGCACGACGATCAGGAAGATTGAGACATATCGCGTTGTGTTTCTCATGAATTGTCCTCCAAAGTAAATCCGATGCACGAGCCTTTGCCCTGCTCGCTCTGTATCGTCAGCGCGCTGTGATGAATCTTTAGTATCTCCTCGCACAGCGCAAGTCCGAGCCCCGCGCCATTTTTGCTCCTTGAGCGGGATTTGTCAACCATGTAAAACGCCTTGGTGATCTTGCGCTGCTCCTCGGGCGGAATGCCGATTCCCTCATCCTCGACCTCAAAGCGGTACCCTGTATCAAGCTTCCTGCCCCTGACTGTGACTTTGCTCCCCGTCTCCGACGCCTTGCAGGCATTGTCGATCAGGTTGACAAGCACCGTCTTGATCAGATTAACCTCCGCAAACACGATATCATCATCGTAGGTAAACGCAAACTGCATTCCGCGGTTCTCCTCCGCAAACATCCCCTGCAGATACTGGAAAATCTCCGCGGTACGCACCGCGCTCAGCTCCGCCTCATCCTTCTTTGCCACGATGATGTCCAGCAGGCGGAATGACATCGCCTCGAGGCGCTTTCCCTCTGTGTAGATGTAGTTGGCAGACAGAAAGCTCTTCTCCTCGTCCAGCTTGTGGGAGCGCAGCATGTCCGCATAACCGATAATCGCGGTGAGCGGCGTCTTGAGCTCATGGGCAAAGGCGCCCATAAACTCCTCCTTCGCCTCGTTCTCCTCCTCGAGCTTCTCGATATTTTCCTCCAGCGCATTCGCCATATCATTGAAGGCACACGTCAATTGTCCCAGCTCGTCGTTGCTCACCTGCCTTGCCCGATATGCATAATCCCCCGCCGACATCCTTATCGTGGCCCTGGTAAGCAGCCGGATTGGCTTGGTCAGAAGGGATGCGATGAAATGCATGATCACTGTTCCGAGCAACAGCATGGTGAGTGTCACCTTCCGATACAGCGAAAATCCCATCGCACGCTCTGTGAACACATCAGAGACATCCTTCATCGTTTCCAGATAGAGGATTGTGCCGAGTGAACTGATCGCCACACAGGTGTGAATGTAATAGCCGTCCGGCGTCTCGATGACGCGGTATGTCTTGGTATCTGTCCAGGTCTGCTGCAGGAGCTCCTCGTCCGCGATAAACCCATCACTCGTGTGCAGTATCTCTTTCTGCTCATTGGCAATCCTGATCAGACGGTTGGTGCTGCGCCCTCCCCGCTCAAGGTTTGATGCGATCTCCTCCACCGTGCTGTCGGGAAGCACTCTGTATACCGCCGGCACATTGAGGACAGCCGTCTCAAAGGCAAAGCTCAGGATACTGCTCTCATCGACAGCCTGTCCTACCTCCCGCTCCAGCGACGTCTCAAACACGTAGTTTACAAAATAAAATCCGCTAAACCCCAGCGCCAGCGCCATGACAACGACGGTTGATAATAGTAGCTTCAGTGATATTTTCATTGTCTAATCCGATACCTCCAGGCGGTAGCCCACCTTGTACACTGCCACCAGACTGT
Organism: Lachnospiraceae bacterium; assembly: GCA_009774245.1. Lineage (GTDB taxonomy): Bacteria > Bacillota > Clostridia > Lachnospirales > Lachnospiraceae > COE1. The sequence goes on from VSNM01000018.1 coordinate 30,765, forward strand.
GCTCCCAGCCCAGCTTCTTTCTCAGGCGCTGGACATGCAGATCCAATGTGCGGCTGTCGGCAAAATACTCGCCCTCCCACACCTTTTCATATAAGGTCTCGCGAAACAGCGCCACATTTTTATTTTTCATAAACAGCACCAGCAATCCAAACTCCTTGTTGGTCAGCTCGACCGGTTTCTTCCCTTTCATTACGCGGTGCGCCTCCATATCGACGGTCACATCCCCCGCCGTGAGCCGATTCTCCGCCTTATTGTAGCGCCGCAGAACTGCCTCCACGCGCGCGACCAGCTCCACCACATCAAATGGCTTGACAAGATAATCATCCGCGCCGAGCTTCAGGCCCTTTACCCTGTTTTTGACCTCGTATTTTGCCGTGATAAAGATCACCGGAATCCCCAGCGGACGAATGTACTCCATGACATCATAGCCGTCCGCACCGGGCAGCATGATGTCGAGCAGCACCAGGTCAAACGCTTCCTTTTCGATCAAATCAATTGCCTCCAGGCCATCCTGCACTGCTGTACAGTGATAGCCAGCGGAGGATAAGTTTAAGTCGATCAGATCACAGATCGGCTTTTCATCGTCAACGATCAATATTCGTATCATCTTCTGTTTTCCACCCCCAATAAGCTCTTGCCGTCTCAACAACGGTCTGCATGGTATCCTCCTCGGTACACTGATACGTGTCCTTTATCTCCGTATCCGCCGAAAATCCGCCCGTTCTCTGGTAATAAATACTGTAATCACTCTTCACAGCCAGCTGATGCTCCTCGTCCTCATAACTGTACTTTGCCAGCACAACGATGTCCTTGAGTCCGTCGCCGTCAATATCACGACAGTTGATTCCCTTCAGCGCATACAGGTTATCGTACACGCCCATGGGCTGCAGCGCCGACAGGATATCGTCCTGCTCGTTGACAAGGTAGATCATGAACACATCATAGTCCGCTATACGGTAGGTTCCCGGCACGACCTGCAGCTTTCCCAGCTTGCCAAAGGTCCTAGTGTAGCACTGCTCTGTGATAATCTGGAATCCGTGCGCAAGCAGCTCCTGCAGCGTGACAGCCGTATATAAGAATTCTGTGGAATAACCGTCCCGGACAAAAGCTGTGATAGAATCTGTGTTCTGATTCATGCCAAATCGGTTAATCTTGTCCGAAATGCGGTAATCCCTGTAAAAGATCAGCCCCTCCGTATCAATCCCCTTCGTGGACTGAAACAGAACATCTCCAATCCTGTATTTCTCTCCGTCACCGATCTCGCAGGAAGTGATCAGGATAATGTCTGTCAGCGTATCGCCGTTTAGATCCTGAAAGGCCACGGAGACCAGCTCCTGCTCGGGCTGCCGCATCTGTCCGAGCACACAGCTGTTGGTCTCAAAGCGGTCTGTCTTATACACAATCCTGCCCTCCCCGTCCACAAAAAACAGCGCGAGGCGGTTGTATGTCCTGTCATATGCCGGAATCATCAAAAGCGGCGCTTCCAGACTCATTTTCAGGTCTTTTATATCCGCATCGGGCTCCGCCTTTATCTGTCTTACCAGTTCGGTCTCCATCTCTTTCTGCCTGTCAATCTCATACTGAACCGGGAAGATATGGACATCCACGGTCTCAAAACCATATTCTGTGATATCCTCCCTGTCCTCGACCGCTGCGAAGCGCGCGTTGTACTCCTCGTACAATGCACGGATATTTTCTGTATTTTCAGCAGCGTTTGCAGACAAATGCGGCATAAACAGCGCCGCGATGCATATTCCACATATTTCAATAATAAGGATTCCCCTCTGAAGCTTCCTCTTTCGTATACTCATAAGATGCGCTTTCCCTTTCTCCTATGCTTATATGTCTATTTATATATTACCACTACCCGAAAACAAATGTAAATAACAGATTTAGGAATAATATTTATTGGAAAACATAAGAAACATATGTTATAATATCACTGAAACACCCGGACCATGGCAAATGAAAAGAAATTCCTTACAAAAGATAAAGGGCATGATTTGGGTGTATATTTCCTGTTGAAGAGTATTAGCAAGAAACGGATTTGAAAGGATATGGTGCAGATGTGGACAGCAAAACAATAGTAAACATAGGGGAACAGCGTTTTGACAGGATAAGGGAAGAGGACAGGTTCTATATCGATAAGACAGGTTTTATCAGGGAATGGTGGAATACCGGATCGACGGTAACACTCATCACACGCCCGCGCCGTTTCGGCAAGACGCTGAACATGAGCATGACGGAATGCTTTTTTTCCAATAAATATGCAGGCAGGGGAGACCTGTTTGAAGGGCTTGATATCTGGAGTGATGAGAAATACAGACAGCTTCAGGGGACATATCCGGTGATTTTTTTAAGCTTTGCGGGGATAAAGGCTACTAGCTGTGACGAGATGAAATACAGGATGACAGAGGTGGTGGCAAATCTCTACAATGATAATATCAGCATAATGCAGGGAACAGCGTTGTCTCCCAATGAGAAGGAATATTACGAAAGCATAAAGATCGGAATGGATGACAGGATAGCCGCGGGAGCGGTTCGCCAGATGGCAAAGTTTATGAACAGCTATTATGGAAAGGCAGTCATTATCCTCCTTGACGAGTACGACACCCCAATGCAGGAGGCGTGGCTTGGCGGATACTGGGACGAGGCAGTCAGCTTTTTCAGGAGCTTTTTTGACATGACATTTAAAACGAACCCGTACCTGTACAGGGGCATCATTACAGGTATCACAAGAGTCTCAAGAGAGAGCATCTTTTCTGATCTCAACAACCTGGAGGTTGTGACGACGACTTCCAGTGAATATGCCACGTCATTTGGTTTCACGGAGGAGGAGGTATTCAGTGCGCTTGATGATATGGGGCTTGGCACTGAGAAGCAGGGTGTGAAACAGTGGTATGACGGTTTTACATTTGGCAGGTTTACGGACATCTATAATCCGTGGTCGATATCCTCGTTCATAAAGAAAGACGGCCGTTACGCGGCATACTGGGCGAACACGAGCTCAAACGCTCTCATAAATTCCCTGATACAGACAGGAAATAAGGAAATCAAGCAGACCATGGAGATACTCATAAAAGGCGGCAGCTTCAAGGCCATGATCGATGAACAGATCGTGTTCAGCCAGCTGGATGGAAACCCCGATGCAGTCTGGAGCCTGCTGCTGGCGACAGGATACTTGAAGGTTCTCGGGGTGGAGGTTATAGGAGAAGACAAGGTACAACTTTATACGCTGACGCTCACAAACAGGGAAGTAGTCATTATGTTCAAAAATATGGTAAAGAGTTGGTTTGCAGGCGACACAGGAATCGTGTACAATGAGTTCATCAGGGCCATGCTTAACGATAACGTGCGGAAGATGAACACATTTATGAACAAAGTTGCGCTTCATACATTCAGCTCGTTCGACAGCGGAAACCATCCATCCGAGGAAACGCAGCCTGAACGATTTTACCATGGCTTTGTGCTTGGCATGGTGGTAAATCTTGCGGACAGGTACAAGGTCCGCTCAAACAGGGAGAGCGGCTACGGGCGCTATGATGTCATGATCGAGCCGCTTGACAAGACAGAAAAGGCATTTATATTTGAATTTAAAGTCCTGGATGCCGATGATGAGGAGGAGACGCTTGCGGACACGCTGGCCAATGCCCGCAGGCAGATTGATGAGAAGAACTACGAAGCAGAGCTGATTGCAGAGGGCTTTGCGCCGGAGCAGATCAGGAAATACGGATTTGCATTCAAGGGCAAAGAATGCCTGATCGGGTAATACAGTCAGGAGACATTTCTTCGATAGACTGCCACCGAGAGCAGATAGAAAAACACGAGTACCGCAAGCACTGCCAGCGTGCTGACCACATAGATGGAAAACAGGCTGGTTTTCATCGTCAAGCCGAGCGCGTGCACGGAAAAATACGCGGACACTGTCATTACAATGAAGGGGAGCATGTATGCGCTCAGCAGCTCACGCGCGATCGAAGCCGTGAGCGTCCCCTCCGAAAATCCAAGCTTTCTCAGGACAAGATACCGCTCTTTTTCCTCGAACGAGTCATTGTAGAGCTTCATGAACATGATGCAGCCGCACGCGCCGACAAATACCAGAAACATAAAGATACAGAGGGTGTGGAGCGTCTTTACCCAGTCCAGGTCATTGTCAGACGGATCAACCGCCACGCGCGCTGTAAAGTTCTCATCGGTATTGCTGATCAGCACGTCGACCGCGGTGCGCGCCGCCTCGAAATCCCTGTCGTCCGCAAGCTTATAATTATGGATATATAACATCGTACCCTGCCCTTTCAGGCGCTCATACTCGCTGTCCGACATGATGTAAAAACACTGCATATCCGCCTGCATATATCCAATATATGCGTCCATTATTGTCCTTGTCTCCATATATTCTTTCCCGCCGATTGTCACCGCCGTCGGTTTCTCATCGACAAGAAATGACATTAACATCTGATGCGCCAGATAAAAAACCTCGTCATCTTCCGGTTCGGGCAGGTCAAACTTCACACCGCTATCCTGCGCCGTCCGCTTCACCTCGGAATATTTTAACACAAGATGATCCGTATCCAGGCTTAGTGTCGTGAGCGATGTCTGACAGGCAATTTCCCCCGCCCCTCCAATTAATGCGGCAGCTTTTTCTCCCAGGCCGCCCTGGTTTGTAAGCAGCTGAAATGTATACTGGCTGTCAAAGAGCATTATATTTTGATAACGCTCCTTCATCGCAAAGCCTGTCGCAAGCGCCGTGACCGAACAAATCCCCACGATGCAGACCATCGCGTAGGTGCGGTAATTTTTGCGCATGCGGAATACCATCTGATTTACCCACAGACATCTCTGACCTTTGTACAGAAAGCTTTTATTGCCGCGGAGCGTCTGAAAAAGAAGCGGTATCAGTCCGCCAAACAGCAGATACACACCGATGATGACAAGCACCACGGCAATCAGGGCATTTTCCAGCATATTCTGCGCGCCGCCCTTATTTGCCAGATGATATCCTGATGCGAGCACGAGTACTCCCAGCACTGCCTTTGCGGACAAAACTGTCCATGGCATACGCACATACTCATTCTGCCTTGCCGCCGAGATCATATTGAGCACACTGCTGTGCGTAATGTTCCAGAAACCTTTCGCGACAAAAAACAGGTACATGAGAAAAAATGACACTGCTGTCACTTTTGCAGCTTCCCACGAGACGCCGAATCTGACATCGACCGCGAGATCCGAGACAGCTCCCATGATCAGCTGAAACAAGCCTCCAAGCAGCGCACCGAGCCCGATACCCATCGCAAACGCAGTGACTCCCACAAAGCTTATCTCAATCACATAGAGACCGCCAATCCTCTGGTTTGACATACCCATAAAAATATAAATACCAATCTCCCGCTTGCGTCTTGTCAGAAAGACATTGGTCGCATACCACAGGAAAAAGAACATAAAGCAGCCAAGCACGACGGACACCGCCTCAACCAGTATATCAATGTACTCCTTATTGTGCTCTCCCAATACCGCAAACGGCGCCGAGTAGATGATATTCTGGAAATTGAACAGGATCAGTATCGTAAACGCCAGGGAGAGCACCAACGACAGATAACTCCTGAAACTATTTCTAAAATTCATAAAGGCAAGACGAAACATGCTCATGCGAAATCACCCCCGATTGAAGTCTGTAAATCGATAATCCTGTTGTAGAATTCCTTCCTGTCGCTCCCCCTGCTGATGCGGCACTTCATCATGCCGTCGCTCAGCAGATACACATCCTTTGCATACGACGCGCAGTGCGGATCGTGCGTCACCATCAGGATCGTCGCCTGCCCGCTCTCGTTCACCCTGCGCAGACAGTGCAGCAGGTCTTTCCCCGCCTTGGAGTCGAGCGCCCCTGTCGGCTCATCGGCAAAGATAATCTCCGGATCTGTGATCAGCGCCCTGCACACAGCCCCTCTCTGCTTCTGTCCGCCGGACAGCTGATAGGGATATTTGCCAAGCTGCGCCTCCAGTCCGAAGGTCACGGCAAGTTCCCTTATTTTCTCCTGAATCTGTCTTGCCGGTCTGCCATCCAGCGCAAGAGGCAGCGCGATATTGTCCTGCAGTGTCATGGTGTCGAGCAAATTATAGTCCTGAAAGACAAAACCGATCTTGTCCTTTCTGAGCTTTGCAAGCTCCTTGTTTGAGATGTGCGTCACGTCATGCCCGTCGAGCATGACTGCCCCCTGCGTGGGCTTGTCGATCGTGGATAAGATATTTAGGAGCGTCGTCTTGCCCGAGCCCGACGGCCCCATGATCGCGATAAAATCATCCTTGTAAATGGTCAGGTCAATCCCCTTGAGCACGGTCGTCTGAAAGTCCCGCGCGCCGTAGCTCTTGATCAGGTTTTTGATTTCTACTACTTTATTGTCGTTCATTTTCCTTCTCTGAACCTCCTTGTGAAATCATTGCCGATGCACTTCGTTTTCTTCTGTCAGACTGCCACCCCTTTCCATGAATTGCAAGCGGTCAGCACTGGTTTTGTACGATTCCTATTGTAAGCTATTTTATCACAAAAATCCTTACATTCACATTACAGTTTTTCAACTGAAACGCGCTGGTGATAACTGTTCTTGTAAACAAGCGTTTTTCGGAGTAAAATAAATTTTAGGAAGTCAGCACAAATCCTGCAAAGATACTTCGGCACAGACATTTTGAAGAAAAATCCTGCGGACAGCCGGTAAGGAAATGGGGTTTAATATGGGAATTTATCTTAACACAGGAATAAAAAAATTCAACAGTGCTTTACAATCCAAAATTTATGTTGCCAAAACTCATTTATTAGAATATACAAATTCTGTAATAGAAACAGAAAACAACTGTATCTGCAACTGCCGCCCGAGACGTTTCGGTAAATCCATCACCGCGGCAATGCTGTCCGCCTATTATGGGAAGGGATTTGATTCCAGTACCCTTTTTAACGGAAAAAAATATCGCAGTCCGCAGACTATCAAGAATACATGAACAAATATGATATCATTGAGGTTGACCTAAACGTATTCCGCCATCGTTTAGATCCACAGACGGAACAGCCTATTTCGGCAAGTGAAACTGTTGTCCTTTTTCAAAAAGAAGTTATCAGGGAAACCTACCCTGACTGTATTGAAAACGCAGAAATCAACCTGCCAAATGCACTTACGAAAGTTCATGAAATAACCGGTTCCACATTCATCGTGATCATCGATGAGTGGGACACAATTTTCCGCGAAGATCCCGATGATGAGGAGGCGCAAAAGTTATATCTGAAACTCCTGCGCGGTCTGTTCAAGGACGCCACATCGAAAGAATTTCTCGCACCGGGATATCTGACCGGAATCCTTCCTGTCAAAAAATACGGCACACAGTCCGCGCTGAACAATTTTGATGAATTTACCATGATTAATCCCGAACCGCTTGAAGAATACGTCGGTTTTACGGAGAAGGAGGTACAGGGACTCTGTCAGGAATACCACACCGACTATGACAAGATCAGGCAGTGGTACGACGGATACCAGCTCAGCGACCATCTGCACATATACAATCCGAAATCCGTCGTGGACGCCCTGCGCAGGCACCGAATCGACAATTACTGGACACGCACTGAGACCTATGAGTCCCTGAAAAAATACATCAGCATGAACTTTGACGGTCTGAAAGATGATGTCATAGAAATGCTGGGCGGCGGGCGGTGCCGCGTCAATCCCGACAAATTCCAGAATGATATGGTGACATTTAAGAGCAAGGACGATGTGTTTGCCCTGCTGATTCACCTGGGCTATCTCGCCTTCGACCATGACCGGCGCGAGGTCTATATCCCAAACGAAGAAGTCCGCAGCGAGTTTGTCAACGCCATCGAGGGCAATGAATGGAACACGGTAGTCAACGCGATCGCGGCTTCCGAAAAGCTTCTGCGCGCCACCCTCAAAAAAGAGGAGGAAAAAGTCGCGGACGCGGTGAGCAAAGTGCACATGGAAAATATCTCTGTCATCCGATACAATGACGAAAATTCCCTAAGCTGTGTCATCACACTCGCCTACTACAGCGCGATGAAAGATTATGTCCTGGTCCGGGAACTCCCGACAGGGGAGGGTTTCGCGGATATCGCCTTTCTGCCCAGACAGAACACAGACAGCCCGGCGCTGCTCGTCGAGCTGAAATATGACCACACTGCCGAGAGCGCCATCGACCAGATCAAAGCCAGAAAATACGCCGGAAAACTCGCAGATTATAGCGGAACTGTCCTGCTAGTCGGCATCAGCTATGACCGTAAAACCAAACAACACCAATGCAAAATCGAAAATGCCGTGCTAACATAACAAAATCCCCTGATGTGCTCAGGGGATTTTGTTCTCTTCATTACTTGTCTGATAAATTCCCAATTGAACCATATCCGATGGCTCCAACTTATACTTGGTCTTTTTAAATTTTATGAATTGTTGTGTCTTAGTTAATTCCATTTGTCCACTATCAAAGTTGAGCCGAATATTAAACAGTCTAATTAAATCTAACCCAACAAGTTCTTACATGCTCTCGGATCAAAAGTTATGTATATGGGAACACTGCCAAGAGCCAAACCTTCCACAACCAGATTCTCAACCTGCAACAAATAATATGTCATATGTGTAGTTTGATCTAATCCAGTGCCTTCCATAATATTTCCTTTATATGTTTTCTTAAATTCTTCTTCCGTTATATTAATGCTAAACTCCCTCGCATTCAGGCATGTATACTGTGCGCCTGTATCGAACTTTAGTTTTTTTATCTTTGTAACACACTTATTTTTTATCCCAAACTGGTCTTTATTTGGTACATTGACTGAAAAAAGGCAGCTCAGCCGAATTGATGTATTTTTATTGATATCAATTATCGTATTCATGTTATCCGCCATCTAATTCACTCTTTTCGTACATACCAGTTCAACACTGTCAAAAATTGACGGTGCATACTCACCATCGACTATTGTCAATATCCCCTTTTCCTGAAAAGTATCCTCAAGTTCAACCAGATTTTCAAGGGTTGACGGCGCTTTCGACACGGCGTAAACTGTTCCATGCCAATCACTGTCGTAATTCTCGATATTGATCATTAAAAATTTACATCTTCTATATTTATGCTCCGCTTCCGTGCAGGATATTACCTCACTGCTGTCTATAATCTCCAGATCGTTCATCTCGATACCCTCCTATTCCTGATTCCATTTTATATCAGTAACACAAAGAACGCAAGCAAAGAATAATCCCCTGATGTACTCAGGGGATTTTGTTATGCCAACAGTCCTTTCATTTCAGCAAAACGTCTGCCGTCCATAATCAGACCTTGAATGGATTCGCTCCAGATCTCTGCCTCGTCAGGCTGCACTTTTTCTGATAAAGTGCTTTCTGTCTCACTGTCCTTGGTTTCCTCGTCTTTCTTGTCCTCACTGTCCTTGATTTCCTCGTCCGGTGTGGTATCTTTGTCAACATGGTCGCGCTCGTCGAGCTTCTCCTGCAGGCGATTTGCCACGTCCTCCGTGCGGCTGGCAATGCCGTCCTGTCCCTGCGCCCTCATGATGTCGTCCTCGTCAGATAAGGACTGCATCTCCTTCTTCTGCTGCTCTGCCAGCACGAAATGACGGTCGCCAAGGTGTGCAATCCGCAGGTCTCTCGCCGTGATTCTTTCCTGCAGCGCAAACTCCCTGTCCTTTTTCAGGTCATGGTATCCGTTCTTCATCTCCATGCCGTCAAAGTACTCCATGAATGCCTGCAGCTTTTTCTTTGCCTCCGGATCGGTCTCCTTCTTAATCCTGTCCTTGAAAGACGCCTTCACTTCCTCATTGTTGGCAAGCGTGCTGACATAGTATTTCATGGACTCTATCTTTTCATTTAAGGTAAAGTTTTCTGCGGCATTGGCACGGTATATATTTCTGCGCTCTGCCTCGACCGCCTTGATGGAATGATCGCTGGCTTCGATACGAAACGCGCTCGACTCGTCCATGCCGTTTAGAGTGTCGAGCATACCCATCTCGCCTGTTGCCGCCACTGCTCCGGGCCGTCCTTCCGCCAGACTGTCTGTCGATTCGGCACCGCCGTCCTTGCCCGTCTCTCCCTCTGCTGCCTTTGCCTCCTCCTCGTCCTGATCTTCAAAGCTCTCGATCATCATGATCAGCTCGGAACTCTTTTTATTCATCTCCTCCTGCTGCATGGAAGCCTGCTCTGCCGCCTTCTGCGCATCTTTCTGCAGTTTGCCAAGTTCGGACTTCTGCATCTCTTCGAGCTTCTGCATCTCGGTCAGCGCCGCCGCCCGCTGCTCAGCCATCTGGGCTGTCTCCTGATGGTTAAAATCATGGCGGAGGGCATACGATTTGTCGCCCCATATGTTCACCTGATTTAACAGCTCGTCGTAGATTTCCTCGTCTGTCAGCTGTACGGTTTCGCCGGACATCTCGCCCGTCTCTGCGCCGTCCGTCTCCTGTGCCTTGTCCGCACTGGCATTCACATACTGCTCAAGCCGTTCCATTGCCTTGGCCTGTCTTGCCAGCGCCATCGCCTCGCCGGAAATCGTGACTCTGACTGATTCCGTCTGCTTCGCCTCGTCCTGCGCCTCCATCATTCTGCGCCTTGAGTGCAGTGATGAATCGTTATTTGTCCTGAGAGCGCCGCCCACAAAACGGCTGTTAAAATGACCGTATTGATTTGTCTGATGAAATAGTATCTGCATCTGTTCAACCTCCTTGTTTCATATCTCGTAAATCCGTTTACTTTATTGTATATCTTTTTAATATATATCGGACAAACTCAAAACTTTATTAATTCTCTTTTTAAAGATAACTACTCTGCCGTCAAGATAAAGTCATCGCCGTCCTCAACATAACCGATTCCATTTGACTCTTTCTTAACATACCGCAGCGTGTCATTTCCAATAACTTCAAACACATACTGACCTCCACCATAAACAGATGCTGTCAAGGTATCATTCTCAATGTTATATGTTCCACTAACACACATGAGAGACGAAAGAACATCATTCTCCAACGTAAATGTGTCGTCTTCCTCATTGAGTCGTATATTTGGCAGCAATACTGCATCCTTTTCGGTCTGCAGCACATAGTTTTTCTCAGTAGCTTTGGAAATCCCGGTCTCTGCGCCGCAACTGGCAAGTAAAAAGATTACGAATAATAATGGAATCATTTTTCTCATAGATTTCTCCTAGTTAATTTTGGACATACAAAGCAACACTCCCGCCATACGGTCCATAGTTGTAGAGATGTTCGTACACCCCGCACATTCCCCACTTCGAAGTTACATAATATGAACCATTTTCTATTGTTCCAGTACAAACCGCTGAATGATCGGCGCTATTGTACCAAACTTTAACTCCTGCATACGGAGTACCTGAAATTTGACGATAACTGCCATCCGTTATATAAATACTGGGCGTATTATACTTCCCGATCCAATATGGATTAGATAAGCTCTGCATATACCATGCATATGAATGACAATTGTAATTTACCGTTGGTGCCGCCACACGTTTTGCTAATGGGTATTTAGCATTTTTGTCTTGATTAATACTTGTTTTTTCCGCCCGGGTAAGTTCCGGACTTCGAGTATATACTTCTGGCACATTATTGCCTCTAGGCGTCTTAACAGTTCCGGATGTAACTGGTACCCAATTCTCTCCCGCATCTTTGGCTTCAATGCCGTTTTGATTACAAAAATCATAAACATTACTTACATCTGAATAAATGCCCATTTCGTCCCTTTCTGCCGATTTGACAGCATTTATTTCATAAAATTCACTTGTTGGCACTGTATTGTTTAGAAGTTCATCACAAACAAATAGATACTCAATTGTAGATGCCGCAAAAAATTCTTTTGGCGTTGCCGTCTCCGCTCTCGCGGCAGATAATATTTCTGTTTCATCATATTTTTCTGTCAATACCGATGACAAATCCTTTCTTGAAAACAGCTCCTGAAAGCCGTTAAATTCATTATACATGATATTACAGGCATCTTCAATAGAATTGTACGCGAAATAATCCGTGATTAACGGATACGCCAAAACAGTCTCCAACAACGCCCCTGTCGTCATGCTCTGCAGTTTATCCTCTGGTATCTGACATACATCCAACATCGCCTGCCTTGTCCGAAGGCTTTCCCATTCTTTCGTATTAGGAACAACAGGGAACTCGTATGGTACATCATCTGTATAATTTGCCTCTGCCGCAAAAACAGTCAATGAAAATAATGGCGTAAGTACTATTGAAAGTACCAGGCACAACATTCGCTTAATAAAACTTCCTTTTCTCTTCATCTTAAATTCTCCTAAATACTTTATCATTTTTGAATCTCTGTTTGCAAGTTACCTGTTGCTGTCTTTATACAATCATATACACCACCTCTTTCCGCTAAAATTGTAGTTGTAAATTGTTTATTTAAAGGGACATATGTCCCTCTAAAACATGATTAATATACTGCAACACCCTCCACTTTAATCGGAAAATTATTGTTATTTTCGACAAATGCTGAATAGGAACCGCTTTCAGAAATCTTAAAATCAGTATTCGCTCTTCCAGTTACGGATATCGATGTCATAGCGCCGGTTTTCTTATTTTTTATACCTATTTTATATGTAACTGAACTATCCGCACACGACGTTACAATCGTAATAATGTCGCCTGCCGACTTATCCTTATATTGATAAATGTACCGCGTATTCGCATTGATCGTCTTATCCAAATCAACTGTTGACGAATACGGCGCGATATCCTGACTTCCATCAATCTCAACCACGCTTCCATCATCGTATCCATACTCTTCTATAGATGGATTCCAATGATCCTGCGGTTCCGCAATCGTCTCCACCTCCTCCGCCCGCATCCAGTCCTCCTGCAGCCTAGCTGCTTCTGCAGACACTGCCGTCGCTGGGAGCAGACTCGCTGCCGCAAGGCATACACAGCCCAGTCCTGTCATCCATCTTTTTGGTTTTACAAATTTTTTTGTCCCTGCCATTGTTTCAATCCTCCTTGTCGTCTGACTCTGATTCTCCGCCAATGCAGTCGTATATGCATTGACTGCCTCCTCGTCTGTAAGCCGCACCAGAAAGGCGGCATACTCCTTTTTTGTGTAATGCGTGCTATCAAGCGCTATACTCAGGTCACAGATCATTTCCTGCACACAGTCCAGATCTCTCAGATGCACACGGAGCAGCGGATTGAACCAGTGAAGCCAGGAAGTCACCAGCGCAAATATCCTCCATAAAAGATCTCTGTTTCTGATGTGTGTGATCTCATGATCATAGATCATCCGAAGCTCCGTATTTGTGTAATCCGCAAACGGAAGAATAATCTGCTTTCTCACAAGCCCTGCTGTAACCGGGGAATGAAGCAGATCATTCTGACTGAGCGTAACACGCGCTATCCCAGCCTGTCTCCTGCATTCCTCAAATATGGATAAATACCGCGCATCCTGAACCGGAACGTTTCCCCTGACCAGTTTCGTCAGCCTGCGTGCCTTTCTGCCGTCCCGTACCACGGACAGCAGAAATCCCACAAGCCATACGACTCCCAGTATATTAAAGACAACTGTCATCGATGAAACCGACGAGCACACAAACTCTCCCGTATATGCTTTTACTCCATTTTCATAGTCAATCCTTGGAATACAGACACATATAAACGAAACCGGAAGCCAGTACAGCATCAGCGCCGTCTTGTACAATACTGACAACATCCCCGGATTTTCAATCCTGTGAAAACTCCGCGCCGCCCTGACCAGCCCGCACGCGATGGCGCCAGCCACAGAGAGAAATGCGAGGCAGGAAATGAACAATCTAATCCATACCATCCAGCATCCTCCTGATATGTGCCCTCTCCTCCTCCGACAGCTTCCCGGTCTCCGCAAAGAAAGCAATCAGGTTTCCCATCCTGCCGTCTCCCCAGTTCTCGACGCATTTGACGATCTCGCGCCTGCCGTATTCCTTTTCCGTAACCAGCGGATAATAATCAAACGTCCTTCCCCGCCGCTTCATCTCCAGATAGCCTTTCTTGACGGCGCGGCTCAAAAATGTGGAGACCGTCTGCAGCTTCCAGTCCTTCTTGTATTTCAGGTTAATCCGCGATGTGATCTCCTGTATAGACAGCACATCCGCACTTTCCCATATGACCTTCATCACTAATACCTCACATTCCGTAAGCGCTTCCTGTGTTATGTCCTGACTCTTCTGTTCCATATTCATTTGCAGCCATCCTTTCACTTCACTTTTTACTGTTCCTCACAAACTGCGGAAAAATAACTGACGCATCACTTATTTCCCGCAATTCCCTACATTTGTACTTAACTAAAAAAATAATCAACTATTATTTTAGTATAATAGCACATATTTTTGCGGCCGGCAACAATTTTTGCACTTTTCCGTGCTATTGTCAGCGGCCGCATATACAGATCACTAATCTCATTCCGATTAGATAATTGAGCAGGGCAGTCAGCATCGCCATTTCCCACGAAACGTAATTCCAAAGCGCGTATACTCTCCGTAACGACTCTCGACAGAAATCTGATGCCCCATTTTTCCCGCGATCTTTTCCGCCATATACAGCCCCATTCCGGTCGACTTGTACTTGCCGTTGTGATAGTTGCTGCCTGTGTAACCCTTCTCAAAAACGCGTCTGATGTCGCTCTCCCTGATTCCTTCACCGTTGTCTTCTATAAAAAGCTTCATTGGACAGGCTTCTTCAAAATCTTCATTAAGAGCTTCATCTGCATTCCCTATTTGCGGAAATGCTGTCCGATCTGCTATTTTTTCAGTCCAGAACCGAATATGATGTTCCTCCTCCATTTTCGCATATTTGACTGCATTGTTTAAGATCTGATCTAAAATGTAGGTCAGCCAGACTTCATCTGTATAGGCAATAACGTCTCCTGCCCGCAGGTCGATCTGAAATTTCTTCTGAATCAGAAAGAACTGATTATTTCTGATGGAAGCCCTGACACATTTTTCGAGCGGAACCTGTCTGATCTGCATGTCGAACAGCACGCCCTGCAGCCTGCAGCCCTGCAGCATCATGTTCATCTGCCAGTTCATCCGCTCGAGCTGCTCCCTCATATTGGTTCTGATGTCCGCGTCCTTTATTTTTTCTGAGATGAGCAGTGCCGCTGACAGTGGGATCTTGAACTCGTGGCACCACTTTGCCACGTAGTCCTGCAAATCGCAGTTCTCCGCAAATTTTTCCTGAAGGCGCTTTTCCAGTACCAGCAGGTCATGCTCATAGACTTCCCTGTCATCAGGGCAGTCAGGCAGCTCGCCAATCAGCCCGTCCTCCTGCAGAAATCTCTTTTTCCTGCGTTCCCTTGTCCAAAAGCAAAAAAAAGCTGTACCTTCCACTGCTGCCAGAAACACGAGTAACAGCAGGTCGAGATACAGCAGATAGCCCACCTGTGTCGTCCGCATCAAAAAGATGAAGTATAGGTTAAAACTCAACAGCAACAGACACAGGACGGCATATATCCTCCATCTTTTCTGAAACCATTTCAGCAAAATCATCTCACATGACTCCCTTTTACATACTACCCTGCAATCCCTGGCATCTCTTATTTTCCAGTCATATCTTTATAGAATGTAATACCCCTGTCCTTTTTTGGTAAGGATCACATCCGTGCCGCACATGGATTTGAGTTTCGTGCGCAGCCTGCTGATGATTGTCGTCAGCGCCGCGTCCGTGACATATTCGTCTGTGTTCCACAACTCCATCATCAGCTCGTCGCGTGTCACTACGTCTGGTCTGCTCTCCACCAGACGCGCAAAGAGGCGCCGCTCCGATTTCGTAAGGTCGATCTCCTGTTTTAGATAGTACAAGCTCTGCACAGCATAGTCATAACACAGCCCTGCTTCGAGATAAATGCGCTCCCGCACTTTGTACTCGTATGTCCGCCGCAGCATTGCCTCGATTTTCGCCCGCAAAAGCTCCATGCGCAACGGTTTCTCCACATAATCGTCACCGCCCTGCGCGATCGCCATGATCTTATCACGGTCATCGTCCCGGCTGCTGATATAGATCACTGGCACTTTGGAGAGCTGCCTGATCTGGCTGCACCAGTAAAATCCATCGTGACAGGGCAGGTTGATATCCATCAGGACAAGCTGCGGTCTGACTCCCATAAACTCCTGCAGAATATCGTCAAACTGATCCACCACAACTATCTCATACTGCCACTTTTCGAGGGACAGACCAATTTCCCGCGCAAGCGATGCGTCGTCCTCTATAATCATAATCTTTAACTTTGTATTCATCCTGACCGCCGACTCCATTCCCTGAGAAATTACTCCTTATTTCATTATAACCTTTTTATCCTGCCATGAATATAAAAAATGGCAATATTACAAAAATGTAAGAAACTGGTGGTTACAACAAAATATCCGCGGTATATACGATACCCCGGACATTTTGTTGTCTGTATCCAGCATTCTGCCTAAGCAACTGTTCATAAGACAGACATTTAGACAAGTGATTATATCAAGTAATTGCTTATCAGTTCCTAAACTTCACCGCGGTGCCATACGCCATGACCTCCGCCGCGCCCTGCATGACTGCAGCCGACGCGTAGCGGACATTGACAACTGCGTCTGCACCCATCTTCTCCGCCTCCTCAACCATGCGTTTGGTGGCGAGTGCCCGCGCCTCGTTCATCATCTCCGTGTACGCCCCCAGCTCGCCGCCGACCAGCGTCTTGAAGCCCTGCGTGATATCCTTTCCGATATTCTTGGACTGGATCGTGCTGCCCTTTACAAGCCCGAGCATCTCCAGTTCCTTTCCACTAATGTAATCAGTATTGACTAAGATCATCTTCCTCTCCTCCTTGAATCTCCTTAATTCTACTTATTAAAACACCTGCCATCACTGCAGCCAGCGCAAGTGGTATCATAACCATCAAGACCTTAATGACTGCGGGAATGACGGATATCTTCACAAAAAATACTGCAATTCCAACATAGTACAATATGATAATCAGCGCAATCACAATCGGCGCGATCATTTTTTTCCAATATTTCATATACACGCCCCCTCGCAACCTATTATATGTCAATCTCCAGCGGTTTATCGATCTCGTCCGAAACGTACTTTCCGTTTTTTTTCCGCTGTCTCACACACTCTGTCAGCAGATACTCAATCTGTCCGTTGACAGAGCGAAAGTCGTCCTCCGCCCATGCCGCGATCGCATCGTACAGTTTCGCGGAGAGCCGCAGCGGTACCTGTTTCTTGCCCGAATCACCCATAGCATCAGTCCTTTTTTCTTAATCGTTCCTAGTACAGACTTCCTGAATTCACGATCGGCTGCGCGTCGCGGTTTCCGCAGAGCACTACCAGCAGGTTGGACACCATCGCAGCCTTGCGCTCCTCGTCAAGTTCCACGGTATGGTTTTCGCTGAGGCGTTCCAATGCCATCTCGACCATGCCGACCGCCCCGTCCACGATCATCTTTCTCGCATCGATAATGGCGGACGCCTGCTGTCTCTGCAGCATCACTGCGGCAATCTCCGGCGCATAGGCAAGATATGTGATCCTCGCCTCCACGACCTCGATGCCTGCCCCTGCAACCCTTTTCTGGATCTCGCCGCGAATCTTCTCCGCCACGATCTCGCTGGAACCGCGCAGGCTTCCCTCGTCTGCAATGCCGTCGCCCGTCGTGTCGACATTAGGTGCGACATCGTATGGATAGATGCGCACGATATCCCTGAGCGCGCTGTCACACTGCAGTGACAGGAATTCCTTGTAATTATCCACGTTGAACACCGCCTTTGCCGTGTCCACAACCTTCCATGTCACGGCGATACCGATCTCTATCGGATTGCCAAGGCAGTCGTTGATCTTCTGCTTGTTGTTGTTCAGCGTCATGATTTTCAGGGAAATTTTATTGCTGCCTGCCTCCACGTTCGTGCTGACTGAACTGTTTGTTATCGTCATCAGGGGTGCAGGCGCACTCACATCACCGCTCTGGCTCAACTTCGTCTTTGCCGCCGGATTGACACTCGTACAGAACGGGTTCACAAAATAGAATCCATCCTCCTTCAATGTGCCCACATATCTGCCAAACAATGTAAGCACCAATGCTTCCTGCGGCTTCAACACCTTCAGCCCGCCGCAGAGCACACATGATACGATCACCAGCAAGATGCCTGCGACAAGCATCACGATTCCCATCGCCAATGCAAGCCCTTTACTGCCCGCTATCGTGATCGAGCCGGCAACAATACCGGCTACCGAAATCACAAACAGCAGAAGTATCCCAAACAGTGCCGCCATACCATTCTTTTTCTTTGACAATACTCTCTCTTCCATATGTATCTCTCCTTTTTTGAGTCATGTTGTTATATTTAGATTTCTTTTGATATCATTATAATATCACTTTGAAATTGTTTTGTCAATCCATAAAATAAAAATGCCTTCCGGAAATTCCGAAAGGCATTTTATATTTCATTCTTATTCTTTATGAACCGCATAGCGGGCAAGCGCGCCAAAAATCTTCTCCATATCGAATGGTTTGGTCAGGTGGTCATTCATCCCGGCCTCCCTCGTGCGTCTGATATCCTCCTCGAAATCATTTGCAGTCAGCGCCAGAATCGGGATTGTCTTTGCGTCGCCCCGCTTCATCGCGCGAATCTGTCTCGTGGCTTCCAGTCCGTCCAGAACCGGCATGTGCATATCCATCAGGATCACATCAAATGTTCCCGGCGGACTGCTGCCAAAGAGGTCGACCGCAATCTGGCCGTCTGCAGCCTCTGTGACCACCAGTCCCCGTTCCTTCAGCACTTCCTGCATAATGTCCCGGTTCAGCTCATTGTCCTCGACGATCAGAACTTTCATTCCGGCAATTGCATCAACCGCGTCCTCTTCGACTTTCATTCTATTTTCTGGTTGTCCTATTTCTCTTTCCATATATACGCGCCCCATCTAATTCTGGAATCTGATCTGTTCTTCCTTGATTGCAGGATAATACACCAGTTTCTCCCCGTCCAGATTCTCCCTGTGCATATCGACTGCAGTAATCTGGTGATTGTTATAGGTCGTATAATAATAAATCCCCCGGCTGGCATTGCAGCAGGACGTGTACAGTGTCACCTCACACTTGCCGTCGTCGAGCACGCAGCAGCCCCGCTGCTGGTCTACCGAACCTAATATGTGAAAAAACTGGCTGACGCTCTCCTGCTCTCCCTCCCCGGATATGGAATTCATCTTTGTGAAGGCAACGCGCACAAACCTGGACTGCGACGACAGATCCCCCGGCAGCCCGATCGCGCCCATTCCACGACTGTACGGCGTCAGCTCCAACCCTGGCGCAAAGGTGTTTACCGGCGATTTCGCCGACAGGTGCATATAATTCTTCAGGGCAAACATCTGCTCGTCAAACGGTGGGTTATTTGTCAGCACCCCCACCGGATTGTCATATATTTTCAGTCCTTCCTGCACACATTCCACCGTGATCGTCCCCGCGCTGTCCGCGATGATCCAATGGAGCTGTGCCAGGGGAAACTTTTCATTAAACGGCCTGTTCGTGATATTGATCTTCGCAAGGAGCGCCCGCACCTCCTTCACCGTTGCACACTGCCCCAGAATCCACGGTATCAATTCATACTGCGCAATGTTGTCCCTGCCTTCCTTCCAGTCATTGTAGACTGCATTTCCCACGAAATTCAGTCCTGCCATTCCGAGTCCCTTTTCATTGACGGCATCATAATATAGCGGATACTCCTCCGTCACGCACGCCATACCGATCAGCGCATAATGTGTCTGGAGCTCTCCCTGATCCGCAAAATGAAACGGATAATTTCTGGGCGTGACCGTCACTTCATCCCCGTACGAGAACTCATAGTCCAGTGTCCGTCCAAAATAAAAATCCGCTGTCTTGTAAGTCGCTGCTGTGCACATAAAAATCCCTCCTTGCTGATATTACATATTATACTTGTTTTATATCATAATATCAATGAGGAGGGCACATTTTTTTCATGCGCTGGCTTTCATCGGGCTGTCAGTCATGACAAGAATGTCATCAACCTTCACGCCGAGCACTGCCGCCAGCACCACCAGATTGTCAATGGTCGGCAGAGCCGTCCCGTGCTGCCACTTGTACAGCGCCTGCGGCGTGGAGAATCCAAAGATCTCCTGCAGCTCCCGCACAGACAATCCTGCCTGTACCCGCAGCTCCGCTATATGCTGTCCCGTCTTTACCATATCGATCGTCGGTATCGTAACCATTTTCTGTCCCTCCCATTCCGGCGTCTGACCAGAATAGGAGGCTTTCCAGTTTTCTAATCAGATGCCTTAAAATTATAAATTGGTTTCATGATGTCTATGACATCCACTGCTTCCCTGATAACATCGATGATGTCCGCCAGGGACTTATAGGCCATCGGCGCCTCATCGAGTGTCGCCTCATTGACGGAGGTCGTGTATACCCCCTCCATTGTTTTCCGGTAATCCTCCATGGATAAATTTTCCTTCGCCCTGGTGCGCGACATCAGGCGCCCGGCTCCGTGCGGCGCGGAATAGTTCCACTCGGGGTTTCCCCTGCCGACGGCGAGCACGCTCCCGTCCCTCATGTTGATCGGGATCAGCACTTTCTCGCCCTTGTGTGCGGCGATCGCGCCCTTGCGCAGGATCATCTCTTCCGTGTCGATATAATTGTGAATGGTATGAAATGCGTCTGTCCCTGTCATACCTGTTTTCTCCAGGATTACTTCCGCCATCTTCTCGCGGTTTCGTCTCGCAAACTGCTGGCAAAGCTCCACATCATGCAGATAATCCTCGAGATACGTCCCATACAGATAACACAAGTCCTCTGGTATCAAACATTCTTTGTGCTCCCACTTGAGCGCCTTTAAGGCGTTCTGGATCTCGCTCCTGCGCCCTGCTGCCTTGTACTCCGCGATCAGGGCGTCCCTTTTCTGAAAGTACTCCTCCTTACCGGCATGGAGATCAATCGCGAGCCGCTGATAGATTTCCGCCACCTGTTTTCCGAGATTCCGGCTGCCGGAGTGGATCACAAGGTATTTCGTACCGTCCTGTGCCTGATCGACCTCGATAAAATGATTTCCGCCGCCCAGTGTCCCGATGCTCCGCTCTAAGCGCTTCGCGTCCTTCAGGCTCCTGTAACAGCGCAATTGCAGCAGGTCGAACCGCTCCTGTCTGCCTTCCCACACATTCATGCCTGACGGGACAAAGTGGGCTGCCGCGTCCATTTTCTCAAAATCAATGTCGCCTTTTCCGAGATTGACCGTATACATGCCGCAGCCGATATCCACGCCGACAACATTGGGCACTGCCTTGTCCGTGATCGTCATCGTCGTCCCGATCGTGCAGCCCTTGCCCGCATGGACATCGGGCATGATGCGGATGCGGCTCCCCTGCGTGCACTCATAATCACACATTCTGCGAATCTGCTCAACCGCCTCGTCCTCCACTACCTTCGCATAACAGAGCGCTGTGTTCACCTTTCCCTTGATCTCCAATACATCATTCCCTAACATTTTCCTATCCTTTTCCTTTCTATTAATCATAATCTAAATCGAGCAGGGGAATGACCTTCTCCACTACTCGTGCGCCGGGCACCCGTCAGCCAACCGATTTATCGGTTGGATGACATATTTCCTTTGGGTGCCCGTGTGCATAAAAAACCGCCTACCTTGCGAAACACTTTCCATACAAGATAAGCGGTGATAACCCCAAATATGATATTTCATACCCTTGGATACTGCAAAATTTTTGTGCCAAAATCCTTTTGCACAATTCCTTTCTGACACACATGTCAGTACACATGGTCTCCGCCAGGACACTCCAACCAACGATTCCGTCTCTTATATGAAAGCTTATAGGAACACATAAAACTTAGACTCTGTTTTGCTTCCAGCGCCTGTTTGGGTTCTCTATCATATTGATAATCGCTTAATATATGAATCGGCAATATCCTGTTCATTGCGGTCTCCTCTCCGGCGTCTCGTCTGTCCGCCTTTTTTGATCTGTACTGTAACTATACCACAAGTTCGACGATTTGTCATTATACTTGTGGTATAAAGTTAAAAATCGAGTAGGGCAATTCCCTTCTCCACTACTCGCCGCGCGCCCCATGCGCCGCCTTAGCGGCATAATTCTATGTGAAAAACTTACGCATATGGTTTTTCACATTTTGCATGGGGCTGCGCATAGGTTTTTACTTTCCGGAGGAGCGCTCCGCCAATTCCCATAAGAAGTGCCCCGGCTGCACACAGACAAAGAACATCAACAACAGACAGGGTATTTTTGTTGAGCACCGGCAGTATCTTCCCAACCTGTTCGGGATAATACATCACTGCCACGCTGACCGCATTGTTGATAAAGTGCATCAGCATAGCCGGGTAGATGCTGTCCGTCCACCATACCACAATACAGAGCGCAAGCCCCAGCAGTCCGGTCGGGATGAACTTGACCAGACTCATATGGAACACCCCAAACAGCGCCGCCGTGATGATGATCGCTGTAGATACGCGGTATTTCGCCTTCAGGGAATGAAGTATCACTCCGCGGAACAACAGTTCCTCGCAGACCGCCGGTGCGGCCGCAATGACAATCAACGCTGTCAGTGCATTGCCGCCCAATATTCCCGAGAACGTTGTCTCCACATTTTCCACACTGTCGGGAAGCAGCTTCATCAGCCCTGTTGAGATCACGATGTTGACCAGAAACAGTCCCGCGATCAGCAGCACCGCACCCAGATATCCCACAGCGCCAGTTCCGCGAAAACCATATGTCTGCCGGATATCCCGTTTCGTGTAAACCACCATAAACAATGGCACGAGGAGAATGATCATCTGTGTTCCGAGAACGCCCGCGAGCCCGAACCGAACCTGCAGTATACTCCCCGCATAGAGCACCAGCAGCAGCGTGAGCGCCACCACAAACCACACGTCCGAGACTGTCGGCACACCGCCCTTTTTGAGATTTTCCCGCCGCTCAAAAAGCTGCAGCCCTGCTTTTCCATCTGAAAACAGTATCGCCTCGCTGTCATAGATCTTGCTCAGGAACAGTATCGCGACGATCGCATACGCGACATTGCTCAACAGCACCACGGCGATCGCGCCGTAATCGATTTTAAATACCATAATATTTTTGATGAGCAGACAAATATTGGCCACCGGAACCATGGCCATCGTCTGCGTCAGCTCCAGATTCGGTATGAAACCGACATACCCCACAAACATCACCACGAGCATGAGCGGCGTGATATAATTGTTCGCTTCTTTATAGCTTTTTGCAAACGAGGTCACGCACATGGTTATCGCGCTGATAAACAGGGAAAAGGCAAACACCGCCAACACACATACCAGGATCGCCGGCACAAATTTTGCCAGATCGAGCGCAGCCACCTCTGTCTGCAAATCCATCAATTTATACATATACACGGCGATCGCGCCCATTGATAAAATATTGAGAAGCGCCGAGACCACGCCGATCGCCGCCACTGTGATAAACTTTGACAAAATGAGCTGCCTGTTTGTTACCGGGAGCGTCAGTATCGTCTCAAGCGTCCCCCGCTCCCGCTCACCGGCCGTCGTATCGATCGCCGGATACATCGTCCCGATCAGCAGACTGACGACCAGCATAAAGGGAAGAATGGAACCCATGATGCTTCCTAATGACTGCTCGCTGCTGGCTGTGTCCTGTTTCTCGTAACTGATTGGCTCCAAAATCGCCTGAACATTCATTCCTTCATCCGTCAGCTTTTGTCTTGTCATATCCTCACGCAATTCATCCAATATGTCCATGACAAGATCTGCCGCGTAGGCGGAATTGGTCTCGGATGAGAGATAGTACACATCATACTGCATTTTTCCTTCCTGCATCTGCCCCGAAATATAGGCATCAATCTCCTCCTCGTTCAGCGCCGTCTCATAATCGGAGATGCTTGCCGCGTCGACAATTGTAATCTCATAGGATGGCGCATCATCTGCTTCTTTTTCTGTCGCTTTTTTTTCTGTCGCTTCCTTTTGCGTATTTTGTTTATTTTGTGTTTTCGCCTCCGCAAGCTTGCTTAACAGCGCACCCTCGTCCTGCGCCTCGACGACGATCTTATAATTCTGTGTCTCCATGTTGGAGGAAATAAATGCCATGACCTGCATGACACCGATATAGATTAACGGATATAATACCAGCGGCACGACCAGCATCATCAGAACCGTTTTCTTGTCGCGGAGGACATCCAGCATTTCCTTTTTTACCAGTGTCCTTATGATTTTCGTGTTCAATCTCTTAGTGTTCATCCTGCATTCCCTCCCTGCTGATCAGCTCTGCAAATATTTCCCGCAGACTATTCTTTCCGGTCTGTGTCCTCAGCTCTGCCGGCGTGCCCTCGCTGATAATCTTTCCATGGTAAATCATGACAATCCGGTCGCACAGAAATTCGGCTTCCTCCATATAATGCGTGGAGTACAGCACAGTCTTTCCCCGCTCCCGCTCGCCCTTCATAAAGTCGATGATCGCTGCGCTGCTGATAATATCAAGCCCGAGCGTCGGTTCGTCAAAGATATAGACCTGCGGATCATGCACCAGACACCGCGCTATGGAAACCCGCTGTGTCTGGCCGGTTGACAGCCTCTCTATCCTGTTATCCAGAAAGGACTCCATGGAAAGAACACCACTGATTTCCTGAATCCTCCGCTCCGTGTCCTCCTCAGACATGCCGTAGAGAATCCCGAGCATCTGCAGAAACTCCCGCGCTGACAGCCTTCCGTAGAGTTTTGTGTTGTTGGACAGATAACCAATATGCCGCTTGACCTCAATGTCGTCTGTGATCTCCTCATTTCCGATGCGTATGCTCACCATGCCGCCTGACGGATTCATCAGTCGGGACATCATGCGCAGCAGCGTGGTCTTCCCCGCGCCGTTTGGCCCCAGTATCCCGACGATCTCCCCCTCCTTCACAGTCAGCGAGATGCCGTCCACGGCGTTAAACTCGCTCTTCTTGTTTTTCTTTTCATTCCGGGTAAATGTCTTTACCAGATTCTCAACTATAATCATTTTTTAATTCCTCTTTTTATTTTTCATCATTATCATCATCGCGCTCCAGCTTTCTCTCCCGCAGCCTGTATGTCACAAGCAGCGCCGTCAAACCGATAAAACAACACACAAAGATACTGCTCCCCAGCCTGACTGCACCCGTCACGCATTCTCTCAATGTACGCTCCCCGACATACAAAAGCAGGAAATTAAATACGACGCCTACAGCGCCCGCAATCAGGCTCCCGCACACCACCACTTTCCATGTCGGCGCCAGTTTTCTGTCCCAGATCCCATACTTCATACACCCGATAATCGTCTGGGCGGACAGACACATAAAGACGATAAACTCCCCCATAATCTGTTCGGAACAGCCCGGCCCATAATATAAAATCTGAATCAAAATCGCAGCCGCCAGTCCGATATAGCCAATCCAGTAACCGTTATGCTCGACATGCAGCATCTTCTGCTCCTGCATTTCATCCAGTCTGCTTTTTTCCTTTTTCATCTGATATATCCCTTCCTTTTCTAATTCATACTTTTTATTTCATTCTTTTCCATTCCAGCTTTTTGTCCCATTTTCTCCGCCTTTTATTCAGAGTCCTCGTCCTCCCAGAACAAATCATCAAGGCTCTTTCCCAGCACGCGGCATATCGAACGGCACAGCCTGATCGTGGGATTGTACTCCCCCTGCTCTATGGCGTTCATCGTCTGCCGCGAGATTCCCACAGCCTCTGCCAGCGCTTTCTGTGTCATGTCTTTCTCAGCCCTTGCTACCTTGATCGCTATATTTCTTGCCATCTGTCCACCTCCTTTCATTCTGTCCAAAGACATCCCGATTTGCAGTTTCTTAGTCTGTCAATCACTCCGCATGTCGTCCTGTCTGTGATTAAGATAACACATATTTTACTTGATGTCAAATATATTTTATATTAAATATGTTATATGTTAATTTACGACTACTAAAGTATACCTTTCTGGTCATTATATACACACTGACTGCGGCCACAAATAAGCTGACTTTAAGGAACTGTAAAAACACTTGACAGAAATTTGAAAGTCGAATAAGGTAATTACAGTGATCGCGTTGCAGATACCTGTGGAGCCTGCGACCGAAGGAGAACCTTCTGTAAATTAGAATTTGTGGTGAAATAATAAATGGGTGAAACCAGATAGGGATAAAAATAGATATGTATCGGCAGGAGCATAGATTTTCTCCTGCCACGCCTGTATTTAGGCGGTTTGACGTGTAGTGCGCTGCATATATTCCCGTTCCATTTCCCGCATTTCCTCGTCCGTGGTCGCAATCCCGACATAGGAATTGATGTCGATTTTCTGTGTCTGATTCCCAGAAAATTCAAAAGAACCGTATCTTCTCTGATTTGATTACGAGTTTTATTGCCACAAACGGGACAGAGTATCCATTCTATTTTAGTCATTTCAATACCTCACTATCGCTCTAAAAGAACAAGTTGCTCATAGACTTATAGACAAAAGGAATATACATACAAAACAAAGTAAGGCGCTCCCATAATCCTTCATACTTCAAAGGGGTATTTTGAAATTGCTTCTTATCTCCCATAACAAAACAGGCAAAGAAAATAAGCGATAAAACAAATGAGCTTATACTGATGATGCCCTCAAGCGTGCCATTTTGCTTAAATGATACAATCCCATTTAGCAATGGAAAAAGCAGGAAAGCCATAAAACCGATTGCAGCACCTATTCCATGTATCTTTGAGGCTGTAGTAACTATGTATTTGCTCTCATTTACGCTAAAAAATCCGGAAATAAGCCCTGCTCCAACAGCAAAAAATCCAATCGAAAGTAGCATAAAAACCGCCAGAACAGGAAAATTTGCTCTAAATGACATAAAGTATACACCTGCTGTATATGCTAAGAAACCTCCAAGCCAGACAAGCCATAAATTATAAACAAGTCGGACTGGGCTTTGCAGACTGCCCAAAACGCTCATAACCATTTTCATGCCGTTATATTCAGAATAAAATTGTTCCAATATCCACGGAACAATAAACTCGCCTATGATTGTGAATAACAAAATCATATTAAAGAACCTATTGTCTGCTATGTTTTTCATTTCGTTATTCTCCTAATATTTCTCTATACTTCCTTGAAAGTTATGAGCTTTTTCCAACAGCGGTCCTTTTGCCCCCATTGTAAAGGCAATATCACTGCTACGAATAGATAACAACTCCATTCCAAATTGTAGTTCTAAGACCGCCAAAGTGCTATGCGGCGATTTAATCACACCATTTTTATCAATATCAAGCCAAGCATATTTACGCCCTTTATATCGCATAAACTCGCCCTCCAAAAGCAAACAATCTCTTAATGCAGGACAATCCTCTAAAATATGCTTTAACTTTGAACCCCGCAGCAACGAATATGTAGTAACACAAAAACCGCCTGTTATTTTGCTTCCTGTAAAGATAATAATTTTTCCATCTCGTGTTGCATCGTACTCCAACAATGCTTGTGGTGGAATATGGATTGTTAAATCTGGGTGTATAACAGAAAGCCCAAATACAAATTTACCGCCCTTATTAAGCTGTGGCATAAAAAACCTCCTTTTCTGGTATTCCGTTTTTCATTTAACTGTGGTATAATAGTAGTGTTTATAGAAATTACTTTATATATAAAGTACTACAAATACAATAAGATGTCAAGGAGGAAATTGTATGTTGTCAAAACCTGCCACAATGCTTTTAGGTCTTATTTATGAAAAACCTCTTAATGCATATGAGATAATAAAGCTCTTAAAATACATGAATGTAAAATGGTGGTTTAATATCGCTGATTCAACCGTTTATTCTACACTGAAAACTCTTGAAAAAAAGGAATTCATATCAGGTACAGCCGAGAAAGTCGGAAATATGCCAGACCGTACTGTTTATAGCCTTTCTGACAAAGGGAAAGATGAGTTTATAGCTACGCTAAAAGCATCCGTCCTACAATTCAATTACGACACAAACATTTTTTCCATTGCAGCATTTTTTTTGAATATATTCACGCCAGAGGAACAACAGGAGCTTTTACAGGAACGCCTTACCGTCCTACAAAAATACCGTACAGGAATTGAAAAGCAAGTGAATCCATTATGGGAAAATGAAGTTTCTACCGTTCATGTAGCAAATGTAAAAAGAATGATTGATTTGGTAGATGCTGAAATAATAGGTTCAAAACGCTTGCTTGCCATCTATTCCGACAAACAAATATAAATCTTTAAAAAGAGCCAATCACTTGCAAATACTGTACAAGTGCATTGGCTCTAATAAAATAATCAATATAATTTATGTGTATATGAGTTCCATCTTCACAATCTCCCTCGCACAAATCCTTATGTTATTGAGGCGTCTTGTTCTTTCTAAAGCATTCACTCCTCATTGTTATGTCTGCTGTTTTAAACACAATTTTGAGTCTTCTCCTTATCTGGTTTCATTCATGAGTGAATATATACAATATTTAGCGGAATTAATTCCCGAAAAGGACAGTTTGAAACTTATAAAAATTAGATACCCCATTTTAATACCCCCAATACCACTAAATGCGCGGGATAAAACAGATAGAAAAACCATTTGTGTATCTTTGCCTTACTGCCGCACTGTCCGTTATAGAGAAAGCCGAGCATCAACGGGACAAGCAGCACACCCATCTGAAACCATGCAGCATGAAAACCAGCCACGGGCAGCAGCAGGGCATTGGGAATAAAGAACGTCAGCGTGAAAGCTGTCCATTTGGCCTTTGGCCTGCTGCGGTATATATGGACAAACAGACAGCCCAGTACGTCCATAAATGCCCAGTCGCCTATACAGGCAAGCAGACATAACAGAATAATACAGGCGATTTTAGCCGGCTTTTTCATCCTGGCACTCTCCCATATCCTGATGGCGCTAATACCCAGAAAAAGCGTAAAGATAACACTCTGCGCGGGATTGATCATGAGATGTCCGTATTCCAAATACAGCACAAAAGTGCCGGATTCAAAGTATACATACGCCGGCCAGGAGATCAGCGCGAACAGGGCAAGCCTTTTCTGATAATTGCTGACATTTCTGGTATAGAAATACCCCTCTCCGACGAAATAAGCCATCGTCGGCCCTGTAAGCCGTCCGACAAAGTGCATACACGCACCGAGAAGCGGATTGACGGCATCGACGAAGCCCCACGCGAGGTGATCAATCAGCATGGCGACAATGACAATATATTTGATCTGGTTTCTGTTGAAATATCCCCGGCTGTCTGCCGGTACTGCAAGTGTGTCTTTCATTTTTTACAATTCTCCTTAGGAACTGTTAAAAAATAACTTTTAAATAGCGCTTAGGATTTTTCTTCGAGAGTGGTGATATTTTTATCCCTGCGGCATTTCGTTTATTCACAGCCCCTTACATTGTACCACCATTCCAACAGTATGAAAACAAAAATTTGACGATCACTTCTCAATCTCCAGATTCCGCAGAAATCCGACATACGTCACCACGAAATAGATACTGTACACCCCGAAAAACAACAGGAACGAAATCCCGAAATACAGCCACGACGGCGTTTTCACACCTGTGTAAAAATTAAAATTTCCGCCCACATATCCCGCGATAATGCCGCTGATCACGACCGCAAACAGCGCCGGACACAGGTAGAACAGGACAAGCTGCCGCCAGACAAGCCGTGCCACCTCCCGCGTCCCCATGCCGATCTGCCTTAGCACATTGTAGCGGAACCTGTACTTTGCGGAATCGCCAAGCTGCTGTATGGACAGCACTGTCAGCGCGACGCACAGATAGACCAGACCGATGTAAATCAGCGGAAAGATCATCGACAGCAGCATGCATTTCATCTCTTTCACCAGATTATCGCGGACGAGATTGTCATAGGCCCACACCATGACCATGTCCGAACCGATGCAGGAATTGTCCCCGTCAAACTCCATTGTCACCGCGTCAATCTCATTTTTCAGGCCATCCGGCGCCTCGCCCGCGATGTCCACCACCAGCTCCGTATAATAAGGCCGCATCTTGGCATTATTTTCAATTTCTGCGTCGGACACCACGATCACATAATCCCCGCCATTCTGCCCGTCCTGCGAAAACGGCTCCGTGTAATACCCCGCGCACGCAAGCCGGCCGCTGCTGCCTTCTATCAAAAGCTCGTCGGAGAAATCACCCGTTTCCCGAAATACCCTGTCCTTCATATGTATAATATACTCATGATCCGCCATGGAAACCGCCTCATACCCGAGCATTCCCCGCAGATGGTTGTAGTCTGTCAGTCCCATATATGTGTCATACTCGCAGTACACATAGCCATTTTGTGCAATAGACCACAGATCAGGACTGCCACCCTCATTCCTGTAAAAGTCGCCAAACGCCCTTAGATGTGTGTACAGCCAGCAATTCATCTGGTTCGTATGATTCGTGTAGATATTGTAAGAATACACCTCCTCAACTGGCGCGTTTTTCTCTATGACCGCAAGCTCCGCCGCAAAGTCATATTCAACGGCCCCGCTGTAGAGCTGTATGTCAAACGGCATCTTCTGCGCAAGCATTTTGTCCTGATAAAAATTGAACATATCAGACCATGGATATTCATTTTTTTCAGCTTTCTTCTGCACCGCAATAATGCCAAAAAGTAACAGCCCGCATAGCAGAGCGCCGTCATGAGGACACACTGCCGTTTGATCTCCACATTGAGCCTATATTCTATCGTTATCATACTATAGAGCACTGCCATCAGGATTTGCTGTACCAGCATTCCAAACACAAGCCCCACAAGGAAAGCCACCGCGCCGAGCAGCACATTTTCGCGCATATACAGATGTGCGACCTGCTTTCTCTCCATGCCCAGAAGCAGATAGATGCCAAACTCCCGGCTCCGCTTTTCCAATATAAACCGCAGCATATAATTGATCAGCCATGCGATGATGATCACGATAAAAAAGGTTGCCAGTCCCAGCATCACATCCATGAGACCGCTCTCCTGAAGAAGTTCCTGAATCTCCCCGGAAAACAGCAGGCTGTTAAAGGCGAACATCAGCGCCACCACGACTGTCATCGTGACAAAGTAGACCAGATAGTCCTTCGCCGACCGCCGCACATTCCGCAGTGCCAGTTTAGCGAGCATCGATGTCACCTCCTGTCATTGTCATACTTCCTGTCATGGAAAGCACGTCCAGAATATTGTTCAGAAATTCCCGCCTTCCCTTCTGACCGCGAATCAGCTCATGGAAAATCTGGCCGTCCTTTAAAAATATAATCCGGCTGCAGTAGCTTGCCGAGAACGCGTCATGCGTCACCATAAAGATCGTCGCCCGCCTTGTCTCATTCAATTTCTGAAAGGTCTCAAGCAGCGTCTCCGCCGCCCTGGAGTCGAGCGCCCCCGTCGGCTCGTCCGCCAGAAGGAGCTTCGGATGGTTGATGAGCGCCCGCGCGCAGGCGCAGCGCTGCTTCTGCCCACCCGAGACCTGATAGGGAAACTGGTCGCGGATTTCCCAGATGCCAAGCAGCCGCATCATCTCCTCGCTGCCCTCCTTGATCTCCTTTCTGCCCTTGTTCTGGAGCGTCATCGCAAGCGCGATATTCTCTTTGATCGTCAGCGTGTCGAGCAGATTGTAATCCTGAAACACAAACCCCAGATTCTCCTTGCGGAATCTGGCGAGCTGGTCTGGCTTCAACTCGGTAATGTCCGTGTCCTGATAATAAATGTGCCCTGCTGTCACGCTGTCAATCGTGGAGAGCATGTTGAGCAGCGTCGTCTTGCCGGAGCCGGACGCCCCCATCACACCGACAAACTCCCCCTCCGCCACCTGAAAGCTCACGCGGTCTACCGCCTTCGTCATGCCCGCGTCGCTGCCGTAATATTTCTCTACATCACATACATTGATATATGCCTTCATCTTCACACCTCTCTTTGCAGCTATTTTGCACTGTTTTTGTTTTTTCAATAGCTATTTTTTAATGACTGTTTTTCAATAGCTGTTTCTTTTAATTGTTTCAGTTTTATTCATTTTATCAGAACCGGTGGCGAAATGGTATCAATGTCGCTTGCGGGAATCTTACAATTTTGAAAGATAAGGAAAAAATTATAGTAGAAATCTCGTATTGATTATGCTATGCTAAAATAAAATATTAATATTTTTACAAGGAGGCAGTCGTATGTCCACATTACAAATTCAAGTTGCAAAATCATTAGAAGGGCTGTCAGATGAAAATCTTACTTTTTTGCTGGAAATGATAAACCGTTTCATGAAGCCAGCGATGGTTGAAAATATTCCCGCACAGGAAAACAGATCTGTCAGACCTCTTGGAATGTATAAAAATGAACAATTTTGCGCCGATGGATATGATATTGATGAATACAACGACGAAATTGCCAGAATGTTTGGGGTGATTGAATGAAGTTGCTTTTAGATACGCATATTTTGCTCTGGTCTCTTTATGGAAATGGCGATATACCCAAAGATGTTTGGCACATGATCGGAGATACATCCAATGATGTATATTACAGTACCGCATCAATATGGGAAATAACAATAAAGCATATGGCAAAACCTGAAAAGATGCTGCTCTCTGGAACAGAACTGGCAGAAAAATGCAATACTGTTGGTTTTGAAATGCTTGCAATTACAGATAACCATGTCGGATATCTGGAAACGTTATGCAGAAAGACAAATGCCAAACCTCACAATGATCCATTTGACAGGATCATGATCGCACAGGCCAAAGCAGAGAAAATGACATTTATTACACACGATTCTCTGATGTCAGGTTACGAAGAACCTTGTATCCTGTCAATATAGCATCCATAAATTAGCCCGCCCCCACGCTTTTCAAATACAAAGCATGAAGGCGGATTATCAACTGTCTCCTGACAAGAAATATCCACTGACCAGAAATTCCAGTATCACCTTCGTGCCGACATGTTCCTCAGACTCCGCATGGATTTCAATGCCAAGCTTTGCGCAGAGCTTCCCGCACAGATACAATCCCATTCCCGTTGAACGCTCATGGTTTCTGCCGTTTGTCCCTGTAAAATTTTTTTCAAAGATGCGGGGAAGCTCCTCCGCCTTAATCCCGATGCCGTTGTCCTCGACCACCAGACGGACGCAGTGTGCCTCTCTTTCTGTGTATATGCGTATCCAGGCATCCGTCTCCCGCCTGTATTTCAGGCTGTTTTGCAAGATCTGGTTCAGGATAAACGCGATCCATTTCCTGTCCGTATAGACCGTATCTGTGCAGTCGATCTCCACCTGCACGGCATTTTGTATGAAATAAGATTTGCCGCGTCCAACCACCTCTGCCGCCACCGCCTGCAGATCAGTCTCCTGTATCAGATAGTCCTTGTATACCTCGTCGGAACGCGCATAATAAAGCGTCCTGTCCACCAGATTTTCAATCTTTCCATTTTCCCGGCTGATACTCCTCGTGACCTCGCTTTTATGGTTTTCGCACATCAGTGCGACACTGGTGATCGGCGCCTTGATCTCGTGCACCCAGCTCTCTATATATTCGCGGTAATCCTCTTTTGCCTTCTCCGCCGCGTGAACCCTCTCGGTGACCGCACCGTTCGATCTGCGTATCATTTCCCGGTACAGCCGGTCTTCCAGTCTCTCCGAAAAGGGCATCAGCTCCCCAAGCAGAAAACGCTGATCAATCTGCGCGAGCACTGCTTCCATTTTGGAAAAATACCGCTTTCTTTTCCGATATTCGTAAATCGTCCACACCAGAAGCACCAGAATCCAGCAAATCCAGATCAGCAGACACGCATCTTTTGGGTATCCCGTTGCCAGCAGAAACACACCGAGCGCCATCATGCAGACCAGATGCAGCAGATACAGCATAAGCTTGTCCCTCAAAAACGATGTGATATTCATAGGCGATACCCCATCCCGCGCTTTGTCTCCACGAAGTTGTGCACGCCGAGCTGCTCTAACTTCGTCCTGATGCGCGTCATATTGACGCTTAACGTATTGTCATCGATAAAGACCTGATTGTCCCACAGATACTCGATCAGCTCAATCCGCGGTATGATTCTGCCCGTGTTCTGGAACAGGTAATAGAGAATCTTAAACTCATTTTTGGTCAGTTCCGCCAGACTGTCCTGACAGCGGATACTGCCGCGCGCGATATCCAGCTCCACGCCCTTGTATTGCAGGATATCCTGTTCCTTCCCCTGCCCTGCTGCCTTCGCTGTCCTTTTCAACACGGCTGTGATGCGCGCCAGCAAAAGCGGCAGATAAAACGGTTTTGTGATGTAGTCGTCCCCGCCCTTCAACATTCCGTTCAGTTCATCCGCGCAGTCGGTCTGGCTGGTTAGAAAAATAATCGGGACTTCGGACACTGCGCGTATTTTCGTGCAGACATCAAAGCCCGATTCCCCCGGCAGCTTGATGTCCAGCAAAATCAAATCCGGCTTTGCCGTCAGCGCCGCAGATGCCGTATTCTGAAATTCATCAAGCGCCGTGACTTTGTAAAGGGCGTTTTCCAAAAGCAGCTTCAGCTCCTGCCTGATCGCCGGTTCGTCCTCTATGATTACGATATGCATGTTCGTCCCCCTCTCTTATTCTTCATCGTTTTGCAAAGCCGCAATTGACTCTTGCAGACAATTCCCTTCCCTGAATCCGTATATACTTAAAATCCATTGCTTTCCCACACTCCGTTTCCAACACATTGTCAATAGCTTTGCTTCTTATAATAGTTTAGGAACTGTAGAAAAATAACTGACGCATTTTGACTTGTCTATTTCTCCGATTATGTATGCCAAAAAGCCTCGCCGTAGCCCGCTACGCCTACGTTTTTTGACATACATCCTCGAAGAAATATCCTGCGCAAGTTGCATCACTTATTTTCCTACAATTCCTTAACAGCTCTTTGTCAATCTCCGCAATTCTTTCCCCTGTGGAAATGTCTCTTAACAATGCAATCTTTCCTATTTCTTCCCTATCCTGCCGATAGCGCTCAATCTCCTGCAGCTTATCAGGCTGCAGTTTGACTCCATATAAACCGCCGTATTCCTCGCGGCACTCAGCTGAAAAATAGTCCGGCATCAGTTTCAGGTGCATCAGTCCTATGTACGCAACCGACAAATCCGAAAGGCCAATCTCCTCAAGACACTCGCGTGTGATGCACTCGCGCATGGTCTCCCCCTCCTCCATGCAGCCGCCAAAAATCTCCCAGTCCTTCCGCCAGCGGTTCCATCCCAACAGATAGTCGCCGCCCACCATCACGACCGCGAGACAGTGCGTGACCGGGGCATACTGCTCCATCGCGCTGTTCTCATCCACATCGAGGATCTCCATTAGTTCATTTCCTTTATAGTCCTTTACAATCATATTAGACTCCTCTCCAAATAGTGCGCCGCCTTAGTGGCATATTTCTATGTGAAAAACTTCCGCATATGGTTTATCACATTTTGCACGGGGCTGTGCATAAAAAACGCCTGCCAGAAATTATTTTCCCTGACAAGCGTGGATCAGACTTACGTCTCATATCTATAACAGCATAACAAATAAACCAAAAATATGCAATACTTCCCTGAAAAATATTCGAATACCGGATACACCGTTACTGTTCACTCCGTTCCAGTAACAAGCAAAAATCCATGCAAAATTTGCTTCGCAAATGGATTTTTGCATTTCAAGCTGTACGTTTTCTCACGGAATGCGCAGTTCAGCGCATTCCTGACCTGTGAACAGTAACGATACACCAACAATGCTATAGTTCAATGGTTACCTTGTACTCGTCATCAATCAGAATATAGTTTACGTTATATTTTGTAGCAAGCTCCAGGACTTGAGCGTTATCCCTCAACACATTTTCCAAAGTACAGTAACCGTCCTCCAGACGCTTTTCGATAACACTGGCATATTTTCGGATATCATCAAAGTGATTTCGGATATAATTTTCACTCATAACCAGGCAATAATATCTTATCTGTTCCAAATATTCTTTCCCAAAATCCTTTTCCCAGTCAAACGGAATATAGCACCCTTCGACAATAAGGTTCTGCCTGTTCTCTATGGCTGTCTTGATCATTTCGCGGACAACAGGCCACAGATACGCCGTCAGATCCTCGTCCCTGCTCTCGGGAGTCAGTTCTGTATTTCCGCTGCGGATTAATCCCATTTTTAAATGGTCTATCGACAAATACGGGTATTTGTATTTTTCCAGTAACTTCTGAGCAAGAGCCGTCTTGCCAGTGTGCGATGCACCTGCAATCAAAATAATCATTGTTTCATTCCTTTCGTCGCCAACCCATTCAAACACTTCCTCCGCATCCGCCACTTTCAGGGGACGCAGCAGCAAACGTTCTGTTCTTATGTGAATATCATGCATTATTGATCGTCCTCCAAATCAAAGTTGATTATACCACTTTTGTTTTTTATTTGCCACCCAAACTCCCAAACCTGCGCGCTTTTGTCTTGACTTGTCATGTATTATTACATACAATATTCTTAAGGAACTGTAGAAAAATAAGTGGCACATCTTGCTTGTCTATTTCTCCAATCTTGCAGGAGAAAAAGCCTCGCCGTAGCCCGCTACGCCTACGTTTTTTCTCCTACAATCTTGAAGAAATATTCTTCGCAATCTGAGCACTTATTTTCCTACAATTCCTAAATGATCCAATCACCAGCAGAAAGGATACCCACGGATGAAAAATTTGATTCGGTTAACCGACTTAGAGCCCAAGGAATTATATGAAATCTTCCACATTGCAGACGAGATCAGTTCTGGAAAATACAACGGATTTCTGGACAAAAAAAGCGTGATTCTATTTTTTCCTGCCACAAGCATCAGGACGCGTGTCACCTTTGAAAAGGGCATCTATCTGCTGGGCGGTCAGTCCATCCTGTTCCCCACTGACACGCTGGATAAGAAAGAAGATCTGAGAGATGTCTGCGGATATCTGAACAACTGGGCGGATCTCGTGATCGCGCGGCACAGGGACATTCACCTGCTCGAAAAGCTTGCCCAGTATTCAGAAGTTCCCGTCATCAACGCCATGACCGACAGCAACCATCCCTGCGAAATTTTATCAGACCTATATGCCCTGTCCAAAATCCGCAGTGATTTCACAAAAGACCAGTACCTATTCTGCGGCAAATCCGGCAATATCGGACTGGCCTGGAAAGAGGCGTCCCAGGTCATAGGATTCGAGCTGTCGCAATGCTGCGGCGCAGGCTATGAGATGCCTGACATAAAAGTATATCACGATATCAGGACAGCCGTCAGGGGAAAAGATATCCTATGCACGGACTCTTTACCCGCTGACGCACTGAATGATTTTAAGGACTGTCAGATCACAAAAGAAGTGATGGAGCTGGCAAACGAAAATGCTCTCCTCAATCCCTGTCCGCCGTTCTACCGCGGTGAGGAAGTCAGCGATGACGCGATCGCGTCACACTATTTCGTCGGCTATCCGTTCAAGAAGCGTTTATTAGAAGTCCAGCAGGCAGTCATGATCTATCTGCTCTCCTGACCGGAATCCACAGCTCACAGAACAGACCGCTCTCACCGTTCTCAAAATAAATCTCATAGTCCGTGTCGTCCGTCTGCACATACCCTGTCTGCGGGACAAACTCCTTGAAAAATTTGCTCCATGTCTCGCCAATGCAGTCCCCGTCAGCTCCCATGCACCGAAAGACTGCATAATCCACCGGTTCCGTCTTCCACATACGATAGCCGTTCTCCACCATGCGCTGCACACCCGCCATGTCAGTGTCCTCATCGACAAGGACGCCAATCCCATACTGAAAATGCGTCTCACTGTCCCTTGTGGGCGTGCACAGACCATACAAATCCCTTTTTCCCGCAGCGCGGAGCTGCTTCATGGGCTCGATGAGATTTTTCTCATAACACTCCGTCCAGAAATCAGGAACGCTGTGGTCATTGTCATCATTGATGATCTCATTCGGAAAAGCCCTCACCATCGCGATAAACTGTTGCTGCTCCCTGTGTTCCATTCTGTAGTCCATAATACTACCACCTTCCAATATGATTTTGATCACGAGAGGATTGAACAAGTGAAGTTTTGCGCCCTTTTGCTTTGCCTGCCTCGGCGTCGAACCGTGAAACCGCGAAAAGGCTTTGGAAAAGCTCTCCGGTGATTCATAGCCATACTTGTATGCGGCGTCAGTGACCGACAGCCCTGTTGTCTGAAATTCCTGTGCCGCCAGCGTGAGGCGCCTGCTCCTGATATACTCGTTGGCGGTCATTCCGGTGACAAAGCTGAATGTGCGGTGAAAATCATAACCTGACATGTGCACATGTTTTGCCACATCAGTATAATGAATGTCCTCACAAATATGCTCCTCCATATAATTGATCGCCTGCTGAATCCGCTGTATTGACACGCTGCTCACTCCTCTCTGTAACCATTATAGAAGGTCTTATCTGAAAAATCCTGTCCTGCCTTGCACAAATTTGTCCCGCACAGTTTTTCAAACCAGAAGGACTAAAACTCAGGTAGCTTCGTAAAAATCACCGTTTCCCCGTCCGCTGCGCCCACGTAGATTTCATTTGTTCCCTGCCCTGTTTTCAGATAATGTTCTATCACATACTTCGAGGTGTACGCCATCTCCAACGATGGCAAATCTGACAAAGGAAACCATTTGCTGATGCCCTCGTTCGATACCAGATGCTCATCCACACCCGGTTTTAATGCTGCAAAAAAATAGTAATTCTGCCGAATCTCGCCTTTTGAGCGGCGCAGCGTAATGTAACGCAGCGACAGATCCTGAATCTCATGCTCCCCAATGCCCAATTCTTCCTGCAGTTCCCGCAGCACGCAAGCCCGCGCGTCATTCAGCTCACATGCTTCAAAGTGTCCTCCTGCCGAACCAACCCAGACATCGTTCACTACCCTGCCGCCCTGCCTGTACAGCAGCAGCATTCTGTCACCGTTGGTTATGTACACAGACGCCATATTTCTCAATCTTCCGTCCATTGCTCCTGCCCTCCAATTATTTCAATAGCCTCCTGCAAATCGAGTCGGAGAAATCATTCCCCGACTCGATTTGAATTTGTTGATCTCTTAATTTTCAGCTTTTCACATGAATGCTTCCGCATAGCCAGTATTTCTTTAATGGGATTCATTTTCGTCATCAATAATTGTCCGCGTGCACCTCAAAGTAAGCCTGCGGGTGATTGCACACCGGGCACACCTCCGGCGCCTTTGTACCGACTACGATGTGTCCGCAGTTGCGGCACTCCCACACCTTGACCTCGCTCTTCTCAAACACTGCTGCCGTCTCCACATTTTTCAGCAGCGCACGGTATCTCTCCTCGTGGTGCTTCTCGATCTCACCCACCGCGCGGAACTTCGCCGCCAGCTCCGGGAATCCCTCCGCCTCGGCCGTCTTTGCAAAGTCCTCATACATGTCTGTCCACTCGTAGTTTTCCCCGTTTGCCGCCGCCCCGAGGTTGTCCGCCGTGCTGCCGATGCCCTGCAGTTCCTTGAACCACATTTTCGCATGCTCTTTCTCGTTGTCCGCCGTCTTTAAGAAAATCGAGGAAATCTGCTCATACCCCTCTTTCTTTGCCACGGAGGCAAAGTAAGTGTACTTGTTGCGTGCCTGGGACTCGCCTGCAAAAGCCGCCTCAAGATTTTTCTCTGTCTGTGTTCCTGCGTATTTGTTTGCCATCATTCAATTCTCCTTATGATAATCTAATATAGAACCTGTCATACTCCATTATACCCTATTGTACTGTTTTGACAATCCTTTTTATTGAAATAGTTATTTTGAAATAGTTATTGCCACTTCAGGCGCAATTGGGTTCCTCACGCATTTCTCAGCAGATTCCGCCTCTCCCAGTTTCCCGTGCGGTACCAGAGATAAGAGATCAGATAATTCGCTGTCCAGCCCATCGGAACCGCGTACCAGATCAGCTCGATACCCCATATTGGCGAACACAACTGCGCCACGGCGACGCGAATCGCCAGGTTGATCAGATTGGCGAGCATGTACACCTTGATATCTCCCGCGCCCCTCAAGATTCCGTCCGTTATCGCCTTAAAGCCCAGGAAGGAAAAAAATAATCCGATAAAGCGAAAGTATGCTGTCCCCGTCTCGAACGCCACCGCAGACTCGCCCTGCTCGACGAAGGCAGAGAGAATCGGAACATAAAAAAGCTGTGAAACCGCGGCCAACAATACCCCAAAACCGATGATAATCCCATATGCCGCATGATATCCCTGGCGCACGCGCTCCGGCTTTCCCGCACCGAGATTCTGCGCCGTAAAGGTGGACATCGCATTCCCCGTCGCGATCATCGGCACGATGCAGAGCGATTCCAGCCGCGTCCCGGCGGAATACCCGGCAAGCGCCGAGGAGCCAAACTGGTTGACTGCCGACTGCGTGAGCAGCATACCGATACTCACGATCGACTGCTGCACAATCGACGGGATCGCGACCTTGACTCCCGTGACGAACATATCACTTCGAAACCGCTGCACCTTTCCCTCAACCGCATAAGTGGACAGCAGCCGCAGCACCGTCGGGTTGACTATAAATCCCAGCACCGCAAGCAGCGTGCTGAACACTGCAAACGTGATCAGAAAGGTGTACACGGAACTTTTCATCTCCCTGTAATGCCCTGCACCGAGATACTGGCTCGTCAGCACCGACGCGCCGATGCCGCCGCCGATTGCGATCATGATAAACACTGTCGTAAAGGAGTACGATGCCCCCACCGCCGCGAGCGCATCCTCCCCGACCAGATTCCCCACAATGATGGAATCTGCCATATTGTAAAACTGCTGAAATAAATTGCCGACGATCATCGGAAGCGCGAAGAAAAACAGGCTTCGCGCCGGCGGCTGTGTGATCAGGTTTTCTTTTGCATTCTGTGCCATGACTCTCTCCTTTAGGAAACTTTTTTCTCTTTTCGTATGGAATATCATCTGAATTCCTATAGCCTTCGTCGTGATATCTTTATAATATTATCACAAGACAGCTGTAAAATACAATACCCGTTACAATCCATCTCTGCCGATGAAGCCCTGCCGGTTACTCGCGGACTCTGTTTTCAGCCGCTCATATCTCCTGTCGACTTCCCTCTGCAGGCTCTCCGCAACCTCCCTGTATTCCTCCCCACAGAGGTGTTTTGTGCGCCCCATCATCGCCAGCCAGTCCGTGACCGGGATCTTTTTCCCCGCCGCGTCCGGCGCGTAACTTAGCCTAGTCGCGCCCTGCTCGATCTCATAGAGCGGGAAGAAACAGCAGTTGACACCCGCTTCGATCACCTTCCGCTCCGTCGCCGGATTGTCATTCCAGTTCAGGGGACATGCCGACAGTGCCTTGAGATATGCCGTTCCCTCTGTCTTTGCATAAAACGCGGCCTTTGCTGCCTTCTGGATAAAATCTGTCGGATTTGATTCCGCGGCGGTCGCCACATATGGAATATTGGCTGCCGCCATAATCCGCGGCATGTCTTTATGGAAAAACGTCTTTCCATACTGATTGACACCCACATGGGAGGTGGAACTTCTCGCCCCTTTTGGCGTCGAATACGAGAGCTGGTAGCCAGTGTTCATATAACCGCCGTTGTCATACTCGAAAATCAGCAGCCGGTGTCCCCGAAGCGCCGTGCCGATCGCTGAGCCCATGCCGATATCCATACCGCCGTCCCCGCTGACCATGACAAAAATGATATCGCCTGGGGGCAGTTCTCCCTTTCGCTGTTTTCTGTAACAAATCTCGGCAAGTCCGCTGAGCGTCGCCGCACCATTCTGAAACAGGTTGTGGAGATAGGGCACCTTGAAGCTTGTCTTTGGATAAGGCGTCGTGACGATCATGCCGCACCCTGTCTGAAACAACAGTACGACCGGATTCTCAATCGCCCGCAGCAGCAGATTCAGATTGACTGGTATACCGCAGCCCGGGCAGGCGCCGTGTCCGGGCGCAAGGCGTTTTGGCACAGCCGCCGTCGCGTTCAGACTGCCTCCCTCTACCTTCACCACGCCCGGAGTCTCCCCCGTCCTCGTCACAGTCGTCGCGCCAATCCGTGTCCTGTCCTCCGTGAGCGGAGCAAAAAATCCCCCCTGATCGGCGGGCTCCTGACCAATACCGGGATTCACGCCGTAATAGTCAAAATCAGGCGTCTCCGTATCTCTTGCAAAATCAAGCATCCGCTCCGCGTCCTCCGCAAAGAAATCCTTGCCGCCAAGCCCGTAAACCAGACTTTTGATCCTCGCACGACCGCCATATTTCTGCATTGCGGCACGCACCTCCAATGAAAGGTTGCCTCCCCCGGCACCGTAGCTGTCCTGGCGGTCTGCCACCAGCATCGTATCCGCAAGCTTACATGCCGCAAACAATTCCTTTCCGGGAAAAGGGCGCAGTACATTGAGCGTCACCGCTCCCGCCTTTTTGCCATTTCTGCGCATTTTGTCCACGCCCTCTTTTGCCGTCTCATATGAGGAGCCCAGCAGCACCAGGAGTTCCTCCGCATCCTCCCGAAAATACCCTTCCACTTTGCCGTACTCTCTGCCGGAGAGCGCACCATACTCCTCAAAAAGCTTTGGAAGCAACTCGTCCGCCTGGCACATGGCAAGGTGAAGCTGATAGCGGTTGTTGATCAGATCCGGCTCATTCATATAGGAACCTACCGTGATCGGATTATTTTGGTCAAAAAAAGGATAAACCTCCCGCTTTTCCCCGATAAACTGCCGCACCACCTTGTCGTCCGCAAACCGCAGGCAGCGCCTTTTCTGATGGCTGGTAAAAAATCCGTCATACGCCACCGCCACCGGGAGCCGCACCTGCTCCGCCAGCTTTAGCGCGATAATATTGAAATCATAGACCTGCTGTACGGTGTGGGCAAACAAAATCGGCCACCCCGCATTTAACAGATACATAATGTCACTGTGATCTCCCTTGATGGAAAGCGGCCCCGAGACCGTCCTGCACGCCACATTCATCACCATCGGATAGCGTGTCCCAGACTGCACTGGCAATTGCTCCAGGGCATACAGCAGGCCGTTTGCACTGGTGGCGTTGATCACCCTGCCTCCGCCGACCGATGCGCCGTAGCAGATTCCCGCCGCGCTGTGCTCCCCCTCTGCCGCGATCATCATGAGATCCGTCTCCCCCCTGGCGCGCATCTCGTCCAGATTTTCCGCAATCTGTGTGGATGGCGTGATCGGATAGTACCCCATCAGATCATAACCGATCTGTTTGATCGCGATCGCCGCCATCTCATTGCCGCCCGCATATTCTGTCACCTGTTTTTCCGTGCTATTTGATTCCATCAGACCTCACCCCCTTCAATCCTCTTTTCCGTCAGATACGACTCCGACGTGATATAACCGTCCGGCCCGGTTTTCACGTAATAATCCGGTGTGCGAAGCATGTCCTGGTTTGGCAGAAAATATTTTTTATCCGGGTGCTCCGCCTCAATTCCCCGCACCAGTGCATTGACCGGACACACGTCCACACAGCGCATGCAGCCCTTACAGTGATAATAATCCAATCCCTGATTGACCATCATCTCCCTGTCTTTGTACATGCCCTTTCTAAACTGGAACACCATATCAGGGCAGGTGGAATCACAGAGCCCGCAGTTGATACACCGCTCTTTGATAAAAATGGGAATATATCCTTGCCTGGACGGAGACAAGTCCGCTGTCACTGTACTGCCAAACCGCGGATTTACACCGCCAATCGGTGCTGTCGCATAGCCCCACTCCTGACTCTTCTCCGGTGTTATCTCCTTTTTATCGCTGCCGACTCCTGTGCGGCAAGCTCCGCTTGTTCCCTCCGCCAGCCGCCGTACCTGCTCGTAACCCTGTTCGAGTCCTCTCAAATTGCCCTCCAATGCGGCCGGATATTTCCTTCCAAGGCTGTCACGACAGATCTGTCTGGCGCTCTCCAGCTCTACAAATCCCATGATCTTCGCCATCGCGCCCAACATGACCACGTTGATACGTGATTTGGTCTCCATCGCGATCTGGCGCGCATTGACTCCATAACAGCCGTCAAGGACAGAAGGCAGATTTTGCATGACACTTTCCTCCTGCCCCTGATCTAGCGCGACTATCACATTTGTCCTGTCGCTGCACCCTTTCCAGACACCCTCATCGCG
Source organism: Lachnospiraceae bacterium (assembly GCA_009774245.1). Classification (GTDB taxonomy): domain Bacteria; phylum Bacillota; class Clostridia; order Lachnospirales; family Lachnospiraceae; genus COE1. The sequence goes on from VSNM01000018.1 coordinate 74,865, forward strand.
CGTGAGCGCCTGATGGAAAACGACCAGCAGGTCAGGAGTCACAACGGGTGAATGCACCCTGATCTCCTTTTCGGGCGGGCAAAAGCGGATATGCCCCTTTACCGGCGTCCCCGTCTTCTCGGATCCGTAGCTCGAAAATCCCGCACTGTTGAGGTTCAGATATCGGACTGCCAGCTCCCCCACCATTTTTCCGCAGAGATTTGCCCCCAGACCGCCGATACTCTCCAACCGTATCTCATAATAATCCTGATCTCTTAATATCTGCTCTATATTGCCTGCCATAACTGATCTCCTTCATATTTTCCCATATTTTTCATATCGCTCCCAACAGACCATATGCCAGCGTCCCCACGATACCGCTTCCAAAGATGATCGCGATCGCACTGACCTTGTATTTCCTGAGTATCACCAGCGCCCCGGCAAAAATGATAAGCTCCACAATGCGGATATTGCCAAACACGATCTCATGCAGCTCCGCCTGAAACAACCCCAACATCAATATCGACGCCCCTGCCGAGGCAATCAGCGCCACGACAGCGGGACGCAGCGATCCAAGTACCACCTGCACACCGCTCACCGTACGGTATTTGCAGTAAAAATACGCCAGTGTGAGGCAGATGCAAAACGATGGAATGATACAGCCGATGGTACAGAGCAGCACCCCATAAATGCCCGCTGTCCGCATTCCCACAAACGTCGCAGAGTTGATGGAAATTGGCCCCGGCGTCATCTCCGCCACTGTGACCAGATCGGAAAATTCCTCCATGGTCATCAGGTGATGCGTGTTTACGATCTGATCCTGAATCAGCGGAATCGCGGCGTACCCGCCTCCCACGCTGAACAGTCCAACCCAGATAAAAGAAAAAAATAATTTGATGAGCAGCATTGTCTACACCTTTCCTTTCTTTTTAAGCTTCCCCGCCGTATTCTTTTTCAGGTCAAGAAACAGGTCGACCAGCCCGATTCCAAGACAGATAAAAATAATAATCATCGCGCTGACATCAAACAGATACGTCGCCACAAACGCCACTACCATCATGGCCATATATAAGATGCGCCCTGTCTTCACCACATTTCCCGCCAGATTGATCACGACATCAAAAATCACCGCCGCCACTCCCGCACGCATCACCTGCAATGCCGTCGCGATATAGGGATTGGTGCGAAATTGATCATAAAATAACGAAATGATCGAGATAATAACCATCGGTGGCAGGATCGTTCCCAGGATCGCCGTCAGCGCTCCCATCACACCGGCGATTCGATAGCCAATAATGACAGAGGCATTGACCGGAAGCGGCCCCGGCGCGGACTGCGTGATCGCGGTCACGTCGAGCATCTCGTCCTCCTCCAGCCACTTCAGCTCCTCGACATACTTCTTCTTCATCAGGGAAACGATCACAAACCCGCCGCCAAACGTGCAGGCACTCAGCACAAACATTGATTGAAACAGTATCCACAACTTGCTGTAATCCTTTTTCATGAGTCCTCCTTCTCCTCCAGATGTTAGGAACTGTAGAAATTATGATTTCTCGCGAATTTTGCAGCATAGCGCGCATTGAGAAATCACAATCATCATGCAGGTATTTTGCATAGTATGTGAAATTCACTGTTAAAATATACAATATTGAACTGCCATATACAATTGATCGGGGAAGACCTTCTTGCATAAAAAAACTGATGTAACCTATGTCTATACATACGTTACATCAGCCTTATTCGTTATTTCCACACAAATTACCATTGGCCTGCTTCGACAGGTTCTCTGCTCAAAACGGTAAAGATCTGCGTCCATACTATTGATGAATCGCCGTTCTCGTCTTATGGATAAAGCCTCTCACCTTCGTCCGCTGCAAAAAGATATCATAACTCTTAATGATCAATACCGAACACTTCGCCTGCTCCATGATCTTATCCGTGCGGAATCCTGTCACAACCTCCTGAATCCCCCAATCGAGAGACGCACCCATGACGATCAGATCATACTGGTCAGAATGCTCCACCACCTTCTCGATCAAGTCCCCGCTGCAGACCATGATCTCCGCAGGCTGATCAAACTTCGCAGCTGATTTCTCCAGATATTCCCTGGTACTCTCGATATCCTCCTCATGGTCTACTACATTCAAAAGCGTAATCTTCGCCCCATAACCGTTCGCAATACGATTGACAACCTTTGCCGTCATCTTGGAATACTTTCCGCCGCCATACGGGAATAAAATATTGTGAAACTCCTGATTCTGTCCGTTCATGCGCAGGATGCCAACGTCCGCAGGCGCCTCCTGAAGCATCTGATATGTAATGTTGCCATGCATGTATTTGATCAGGCCAGAACCGTGCCAGCCCATGATCACCAGCGGATTCTTCTCCTTCTTGATCACGGACATGATCGCGTGAAACGCATTCGTCGAATTGATCAGCACAGGGCGCATGCACGGATCTGACTCGTACTCCTTGAGCATCCGGACAACACTGTCCTGCACACCCATGGACTGCATCATCGTGTCATAGTCCGCGATCGTGAGCAGGTTATCCGGGAATACATTGACCTTCACCGGGACAACCGTCGTGCTCTCCTCCGCAAGGGCGATCTTCCTGCCGAAATTCAACAGCCCCTCCGCCGTGTTCGGATTGGATACAGGTATGATGATCTCATTTTTCCTGTTGTCTTTCTTCGGCTCCCTGATCTCGGGCACATCGACAATCGAAATGCCTTTTGAAGCGTATTTTAACTTAGGCATAATCAGATAATAATACAGCACGCCAACACCGATCACCGATACTGCTATCATCAGCGCCGGACGGTCTGATATGGCAAGATTGACGATCAGGAACAGATTCAGGCCAATTCCGAGCAGCGGTGTGAGCGGAAAGAGCGGCACCCGGAACTTCCGTTCAAGCTCCGGCTTTTTCTTCCGAAAGATAATCAACGCCACATTGACAAGACTGTACCCCGTCAGTGAAAAGATACTGGTCACTGTCGAAATGTGCTCCAAATCCCTGATCGACACCGCGATAAAAACAATGATCGAGGAAACCACAATGGAAAAAATGGGTGTTTTGGTCGTCTTGTTAATCGCCTTGAACAGACTGGGCAGACGCTGGTCTCTCGCCATCGCAAACGAAGTCCGCGAGGACGCCATGACTGCTGTATTGATCGAGGAAAGCGTCGCAAGGATCCCCGCAAAAGCAAAGAGATATCCGCCAACTTTCCCACCCATATGTACCGCAGTGTCGATCAGGGGCGTGCTCGTGACCTCCGGCACCAGCTTCTGCCACGGCAGAATCCCACACCCGATAAAAAACACCGATGTCTTGATGACAATAACCGCCGCAATCGAGATCAGTATTGCCTTTGGAATCGTCTTTTCCGGCTCAATGACCTCCTCACTCGCCGTCGTGATCAGGCCATAACCGATATACGTCATGTACAGAAAGCCCATCGCGTTGAACACGCCCGACATTCCCTGCGGTGTGTACGGCGTCTGGTTCTCCAGATCCATATGAAAAATACCTGCGATAACATATACAGCCAGCAGCGCTACCAGCAGCGTCGTGATCACATTCTGCAGCGTACCGGAGCTCTTCGTCCCCTTAATATTCGTGAACATGACATAAACCACAAGCAAGTAGGCGGCCACCATCTGCGGAATAAACGGAAAAATGTAATTGATAAAATTCCCAAATCCCAGCGCAAACAGACCGCACGACATCGCATAGCCAAGCCAGAAGCCCCAGCCGCAGATAAAGCCGATAATATTGTTCCCGGTTGCCTCCTTCACGTAGACATAACCGCCGCCCGCCTTCGGTATGACCGTCACAAGCTCCGCAAAGGACAATCCCGTGAACACCGCCGCGATGCCCGCCAGAAAGATCGCAAGCGAGGCTCCCGGCCCCGCAGTCGCGTAGCTGGTGCCCGCAAGCACGAAAATCGCGGAACCGATCATTGTCCCGATACTGATCATCAACGCGGAGTACATCCCCAAAGTTCTGTCTAATTTCTGCTTCATACTAAGCCCCCTTTGTGTTGTGAATTCTATTTTAGCGCGTTACCTGCCTGGTGTCAACTTTTGTACGTTCGCCGGATACTGCCATAATGTTCTTTTTTAGACTTCTTGTTCCTCACAGCTTAAATTTCGTCATCTCCAGCTCCATCTCCTCCGAGACGACTGACAGATTGTCGATGCGCCTTGCCGCGTTGCGGATTCCACCTAACTGCGTTTCCAGGGAATCAGCGACTTTCCCCGTCAGCTCTGCCGTGTTCGCAGAGATCTCGCGGATTTGTTCCACCGCATGCATCACAGAGCGGTCACACGCATGCATCTCCTCGATCAGCAACTCCATGCTTCCGACAGATTCCCTTGTCTTCTCCGCCAATATGCGAAAATCCGCAAAAGTCGCCTGCACCTTGTCCACCGCATGCGTCTGCCCGTCCACACCGTCGCGTATAACTTCAATATCCGCCACAGTATCCGAGATATCCCTGCACAATTCCACAATGATCTTCTCGATATCAGACGTCGCAGCTGACGAATCCGCCGCAAGCTTTCCTATGGATTCCGCCACCACAGAAAACCCCTTGCCATATACCCCCGCACGTGCGGCTTCGATGGACGCGTTCAGCGCAAGCAGCTCTGTCTGGGAAGAAATCTCATCAATCGTGCCCAGGATTCCCGAAATCTTCTGGGACTGCGCCTCCAATGCCGCGATCTTCGTGTAGGCTTCCGCCATTCCCCGCGCAGCCGTCTCGTTCTGCCGTTTCAGCTCCTCGACGCTCCGCATTCCATTTTCACCGGAAACCATCGTATTCTGCGCCTCTTCCAGCAAAAGCCTGCTTTTCTCCTGCAGCTGCCCGAACTTTTCCCCCAGTTCCTCCTGCTTTATGACAACCTGCTGGACATCTGCGTCCTGAGTCTCCGAGCCTTCTGAAATTTCCCGGACAGCACTGCTGGCGGACGCCATCTCATGCTCAATCTGCCGCAAGTCGTCAGCGCTCTCCACAACCTCACTGGTTAACGTGGTGATTTTCGTCAGTATCGCAGATATTTTTCCAGTCATCTTATTAAAGCTCTTTGCCAGAACACCGAGCTCATTCCTGCTGCCCTCGTCCGCCTGCACTGTGAAATCACCGTCCGATGCATTCCCGATCAGTTCCGTGATTGACACAATCGGCCTCGTCAGTCTGCGTGCCAACAGCGCGATCACCAGGATTGCAGCCACAATGACACACAGCGCCACCGCTGCAGCCACCGCGATCACACGGTACACCGGCGCCATCGCCGCAGCTTTCCTGTGAAGCGTTATGACCGACCACGAATCCGACGCCCCCTTGAGCGGTATGGACGCATAGCTTACTATGTAGGATTCCCCCTCGTTCTTCATCTCGCAGCTCCCACTGTTACCTGCCATGACATCAGAAATAATCTTCTGATAATCCTCCGAGACCGCGATCTCCTGCTCTTCTGTCACAATATTCCCATCGGCGTCAACAAGCGGCTGTCCCGCCGAATCCTTGCTGGACACAGTTTTTGTCAGCTGCTTATAATTATATAATTCCTCGATCTGGGTGCTGTCCGGGTGCGCCACCACGACACCCTCCCCGTCAATGACAAAAGAGTACTCCCCATTCTCGACATCCGAAAACGTTTCAATCTGGCTCTGCAGATAATCAAGCCTGAGATCCACCGCAAAAATGCCGACAAGCGCCCCGTCCCGATACATTGGGAAAAAGATCGAGGCGCAGGGCATTCCGGTGTTCACCGAATAATACGACTTTGAGACAAACGCCTTCTGCTCCTCCATCGTCTGTATGAACCACCACCGCGTGGAACGGTCAGCCAGTTCGCCCGACGAACGCCCGGTCTGCATGCCATCCGTACCCTGTATGTAGAGCAGCTCCAGATAAGGATTGCGCCGCACGCAGTCCTCTAAGATCGGCGTCTGCACCTTAGGAACCGTCACGAAATAAAATGTATTATTTCAAGCCTCGTATTATATAGTTCCATGATTCGTTTGGCCCGAC
>VSNM01000180.1 GCA_009774245.1 Lachnospiraceae bacterium
GGATAATGGTAAAGAACATTATTCTTTTGAAAATCAACAGGATCATTTACAAAGTCGTTATACATGGTGTAGTCGCCCACGATGATGCTGGGATCAGTAACGACATTTTTCAAATATACAGTTTCCCGATCTTTTGACCGGGGATAAATTTTTTGTTTGTCCATCATAATTCGTTATCCTCCTTAGAAATCAAGTCAGCCATGCGGATGACAGATAGTTTTGATTTTTTGACATTCACTAAAGTTTCCTGTTTACATTTCGGGCAATACAGTGGAAAATTGATAAGCTCTGTATCTTGACGCACTTTAAGTCTGGTCTTGTTCCCACATATGGGGCATAGAAGCCATACCATCCGATCCATCATAGACTTTCCCCCTTGTGGCTTGATTGAATGAGCGTTTTGTGTTCCCATTTTCTACTTGTGAAATAGAGTAAACCTACAATAGCAGGTAAGACTGGAGAAAGCGCCTGGCCGTAATAAATCCCGGAAAAGCCCATATTAAGTACAAAGGCCAAGAGCCAGCTCACAGGCAAACGCACAATAACCGCGTCCAGTAAAGCGTTAATCATAGCAACATTTGCCGCACCGACACCAATAGCAAAGGAGTCCAAAGTGTACATGACGGCATAAATCAAACTATTTATACTGCAACAGACACGCAGATAGTAAACTCCATCGTTTACTACTTCCGGGGTGGTACTACCAAAAAGCAAAATCAATGGTTCAGCAAAAAACTGTACGCCAATTACGACAACGAGCGTTACAGCAACATTCATCACTAAACTGATTTTTACTACTTTACGGGCGCGTTCAATTTGTCCAGCTCCCATGCACTGCCCTACCATCGCTGTAACTGCCTGTCCAATAGCCCAGCAGGGCATACCAGCAAAGGTGTTGATTTGCAAGCCTACATTCGATGCAGCAGATACAGCAGTACCAAACTGATTGAGCATCCCTGCCACAAGCAGATAGGCCGTGTTGACTACGACCATTTGGATGGCCGTGGGCAGTCCGACTTTCACAATGGCGGCCAGCTTATCCCATTGAAGCGTAAACTTTCCGCGATTTTCCATAGAGAAAAATATTTTGTGCCGCTTCAAATAGAATAGAGAAATCACAAAGGAAATTCCTTGCGCAGTAATCGTTGCGTAAGCCGCCCCTGCCGTTCCTATTCCTAATGGGTCCACCAAGATAATGTCTAAAACGATATTGATGACGGCAGCAATTCCCACAAAATAGAGGGGAGATTTAGAATCCCCAAGCCCCTTGAGTACAGAGCAGACAGCATTATATCCAAAGACGAACACAGTTCCACAACAAATAATTTTCATATAGTCGCAGGCATCTTGATATGCGTCTGCTGGAACATTTAACATCTTGAATAACGGCTGGTAGGTTGCCAGACTCACAATAGTCACAAGCAAGGAAGATAACAGCGAGAGCAAGGCCAGCATTTGAAAAGACTCCGTCTGTCCCTTTTTATCGTCTGCCCCCTTATATTGAGCAATCAACACAGCTCCGCCCATCGTCATACCAATACAAATTGAATTGATGATATAGCACAATTTAGAAGCATTACCAATGGCCGCAAGACCCGTATCGCCTACAATTTGGCCGACTACAAGCATATCTACTACATTGTAAAATGATTGCAGTGTATTTGCTAAAAGCAACGGGAAAGCGAAAGCGGCCAGTTTTTTCGGCACACTTCCGGTCAACAAACTATGTTCTTCAGTCATATCTATTTCCTCCAAAAAGAAAAAGGGCACACTACATCGTGCGCCCTTTGCATAGTCACTTAACAATAAGCATAGCAAAAGGCCACAAACAAAACATTGTCTGTGGCCTAAACAGTCAATTATCTATCGTTGATCTGATAAAAAGGGTATAAAAACCAAAGACAGTCCTATCTCTGCCTTGGCCTTTCCGCTTTATAGATCAACTTTCCGAAAAGGCTCCGCACAATGTTTCGTGGTATAAACTTGTGTGGAGCCGAAGTCAATACAAAATTTTCCGAACAACATCGTACTCACCTCTTGCATAGTCATATTATTTTTATTATAATCAGTTCTCCTCTTGTTGTCAAGTCAGCAAGGCTATCTTAGATTGCAGGTTAGGTGAAAATAATTAGTCAGTGGTATGAAATACACAATCGTTCAAATAATAACACCTGAAATGTAAAATTACATTAGGTGATATTATGAAGATTGAGAGAGATAATCGACGATTTGATTTTCACGATATAGGGCTCGCCATCAAGCGGGCAAGGGAGGCCAGCGGAATGACGCAGGAACAACTGGCCTATATTGTTGACCGGGCTCTGCGTACCATCATGTATAACGAGAATGACGGCCAGCACCCCAGCCTCAACACCTTTTATCAGATGGTGACAATGTTCGATATATCGGTAGATCAATATTTCTATCCGTCCAAGAATAAAGGGAGTGAGTGCAGAAAGCGGATCGACGCCATTCTTAACGCCCTGGACGAAAAAGAACTAAAAATTGTAGAAGCCATGATCCAAGCGATGAAAGCGGCTAAAGAAACGGAGGATGCGTAAAGAGAAGCACGCGCCTCCGTTTTTTCGCGCTACTTCCGGGGTTGCGCGTTTCGGCAAGCAATTCGGGTGTGGCCACACTCTGAAATTTTTGCTGGGCCGGGGGCCCGCAAAAATGCTTGTTGGGGAGCCTCCCCAAACCCGGCTCTTTGGGACAAAATGTCCCAAAGAGGTTGGCTGC
>VSNM01000181.1 GCA_009774245.1 Lachnospiraceae bacterium
ATGAAGGGTTATGAACGATACCGCATTGTAAAAACTGTTATGAATTTTAGGCAAATCGGGGGAGCAGAAGGAAAACCGATAAAGCACAAATGATAAAAGGGAACCGGCAGGGACAGGCAGGTTCCCTTGTTCAATATCAGTGCGGGGAGGCGGTGGTCAATGGAAAAGGTGAAATGCCCGAACCCGAAATGTGGGCGGCGCATCTTTGACATTGAGGAGATGCCGCCGGGGAAAGTGGTGCTTGAAATGAAATGCAGCGATGAGGAAGTTTTGAAAAAGCTGTATGGACTGAAATAGCGTCCATAATTATCCAGACTTTTTGCGTCAAAACATCTGCATTCGGGCGGTCAAATATCTGCCTTTTATGAAAAAGTTATCCCGACCTTTTTTGAGCAAAAGCCCGTAGTTATCTGCTTTTTCGGAAATGGTCGGGATAATCAAAAAGTCGGGATAACTATTCTACCCACGACACTCCCGGAGGGTGTGTCGCAAATTATTAAATTTTTAGAAAAAATGAGTTTCTACTTGATATTAGACGTTTAAACGTCTAATATTGGATAAAAGATGGAGGGATAGAAATGGAATATATATCGGTAAAAGAAGCATCTTTAAAATGGGGAATTTCAGAACGGAGAATACAACGTTTATGTTTAGAGGAAAGAGTAGCCGGGGCAATTAGATTTAGTAGGATTTGGATGATACCAAAAGATGCAGAGAAACCAGCGGATGCCCGCATAAGAGAAGAGAGGATGAAAAGGCATGAATAAGGTGTTGATTATTGATGATGATAAAGAACTTTGTATGCTTATGACAAAGTGTATTGAGCAGGAAAATCTTAGTGTGGTTGTTGCTAATGGTGGCATAGAAGGACTGCGGATATTGGAGGAAGATAAAGATAGCTGTTCACTGATTATTCTTGATATTATGATGCCCGATTTAGATGGTTTTCAAGTGTTGCAGCAAATAAGACAGACAAGCAATGTTCCTATTCTTATGCTGACTGCAAAAAGCGATGAAGAAGATAAAGTGTTCGGTTTGCGGATGGGGGCGGATGATTACCTGACAAAGCCATTTAGCATTAATGAGCTTATGGCACGGGTAAATTCCTTAATCCGGCGTTATACCCTGCTTAATCCTGTTTCCAGTCCTGAAACAGACTGCATGACGTTTCAGGGGATGACGATTGACAGCCTTAACCGCCTTGTTTTTCAAGGGAATGAACAGATTGAGCTTACGGGAAAAGAATTTGACCTGCTTTCTTTTCTGGCATCAAATAAGGGTAAAGTATTTACAAAAAAGCAGATTTATACGCAGGTTTGGGCGGAAGAATATGCTTTTGACGACAGTAATATTATGTCATTTATCAGCAAATTGAGGAAAAAAATTGAACCAGATCCGGAACATCCGTTTTATATTTTGACTGTCCGTGGCGTTGGCTACCGTTTTAACAGGGAGGCTTGACATGAGTATTAACCCATTTTTATTGATTATGTTTTGCATAGCTTTGTTGGTAATCCTGTTTCTTTTCACAAAACTCAGGCGTGTACGGGGGCAGTTGTCTATTATTGAGGAAGCGCTTGAAGATATAAAATCCGGGAACTTAAACCGCCGTATGCTGACTAAGAAAAATGATATGACAAGAAAAATCTGCTATGGAATTAATGAGATTGCAATGAATAGCCAGACGCAGCTTATTAAACAAAAACAGTCTGAACAGGCGTACAAACGGTTAATGACTAGTATTTCCCACGATGTCAAAACTCCTCTTGCTTCTTTGGTCGGTTATTTGGAAGCAATCGAATGTAAGATAGTCGCAGGAGAAGAAAAAGACGAATACGTCCATGTTGCATTTGAGAAAGCCCATTACTTAAAACATTTTGTAGAAAATCTCTTTGAGTGGGTGAAACTGGATTCCGGGGAACAGATTTTTCACTTTGAGGCTTTGGATTTGAATGAAGCATCCCGGGACATCGTAGCTGACTGGATTTCCGTTTTGGAAAACAGTAATTTTGAGTATGAATTTGATATTCCGGAAACGGAATACCTTATGCGTATAGATGTAAATGCGTATAGCCGTGTCCTCAACAATCTGCTGCAGAACGTGCTTATCCATAGTAAAGGAAATAAAGTGATATTTCGTATTTCAGAAAATGACCAGCAAGCCCGGATTACATTAGCAGATAATGGCAGGGGAATATCCCCCGATCATCTCCCACATATTTTTGAGAGGATGTACCAATGCGACCAGTCACGGTCTGCAAAAGGAAACGGGCTGGGCTTATCTATTGTAAAAGAACTTGTGGCAGCCCATAAAGGAACGATTGCCGCTGACAGCACTCCTGATAAGGGAACTATATTTACAATATTGCTTCCAAAATCCCTGTAGTAATACGGGGATTTTTCAGTTTGTCAAATTTCTGTTAGCTGTAAAAACATGAAAAAAGCAAGGTTTCGGCAAGGTTTTGGCAAGGTTAGCGTGATAGAATAGCAAATATGAAAAAGGAGGTAAAATCCTCTGCTCCTGCAAGGGCAGTCGCATTTTGCTCCGCAAAACAAGGAGGATTGCAATGAGCAAATATGTAATTGAAACAAAAAATCTTACCAAACAATACGGAACACAGAAAAGCGTTGCGGATTTGAA
>VSNM01000182.1 GCA_009774245.1 Lachnospiraceae bacterium
ACTGCCAGGGAACTGATCCATAATAAGCAGACTCTCAACGCAAACATGCCGCCAAATGTATTAATCCACAATTTTAATATAAATTCCTGTATTGGCCTGTAGATCAAAAAGATGCCAACAGCACAGTTTCCTATTTCATTCATTATCTGACTCAATTTTGTGTTTAATTTCAACCGGGTGACAATATCAAACTCCAATAATGCCATAATTGAAACCGGAAAATACGAATACTTTACGAGATAAGATAACTGGCTGTTCTGGAATATCAGCTGTGAGACAACAGTGAACACTAATAATACAGCATAAAATATTAGTTCTTTCCTTCCTTTCCATATTCTCCGGACATACAGCGACAGATAATATCCAAGGTAAAAGTAAAATAAACAGCAAATAAAATCAAATGATACGGAAAATGAAGATGCCCCTCCGTTTACCTGTCCAAATAAATCCAGTCCTGGGAACAGGAATACAACAATCCATACTCCAATCAGAAAAAGCCTGTGACTCCCTGCTCCAATCCTTTGCAAAATGTTGCCGGCTATAGGAGCTGTCGCCATACATAATAAAAGGACAGGAACCAGCCAGGCATATTGGAATCCGACCTGTTTCATAAAAAATGCCTGCTTTAACCAGTCCGTGATCTGAAACGGCACACCGCTGCAGACCGCAAAGTAAAGCTGATAAATGAATACCCATATCTCCCATAATAATAAAAAAGGGGAAAATTTATTGATCCAAAAATTCTTCATCTTCTCAAAGGATGAAAAATCGTTTGATAGCCATTGGAAACCTGCACATATGAATGCCAACGGGATTCCGGTCTGTCCAACGGAATACAGCGTGAACCCCGCCAGACGCATATTCCACGTTAGTTCCGGATATACATTATCTACATCAACATAGCCAATTCCATATATATCCTGCGCAGCATGGCATAATAACAGTATGGCAACTGCACACAGCGCTGCAATCGGATACCCCTCCTGACCATTCCCTTTCCAACGTTCTGATGTCTTTCTCCTTCTTATCTCTCTTTTCTTTATTGCAGATTTTATTGCCGACTTTATTGTCGTCCTTCCTGCCGTTAATGCGTGCTCTGCTGATTCTTCCGAAGCTTCACTCTGCTGATCTGCCCCCTGTTCACGCTCCTCTGCCTCCTGCATCACAGTATGCCTTTCCTGCTCACGCTCCTTTGCCTCCTGCTTATCGCGCAGGCTCCTTCTGCGTTCCATCTCTGCCTCATAATGACGGCATACTACCTCTGTCCTGCCATCCTCAACAATTCTACCCTGGTCAATCCAGATACAACGGTCGGCTATCGCATTCACCTGTCCCATCGCATGGGAGACAAGTACAACCGTCACACCCGTTTTTCGCAGTTCATTCAATTTATTGATACATTTCTCCTGAAATGCCTGATCTCCGACAGCCAGAATCTCATCAATCAATAAAATATCCGCATCCACATTAATCGCAACAGAGAAAGCCAGTCTCATATACATACCGGATGAATATGTACGGATTGGATTATCTATATATTCTTCGAGTTCAGAGAAACAGATAATGTCGTCAATTCTCGCATCAATCTGCTCTCTCTTTAACCCTAAAATGGAACCATTAATATAAATATTTTCCCGCCCGCTCATGTCAGGATGAAACCCTGCTCCCAGTTCGATCAGACTGGATACCCTGCCGTTTACCGTCACTGTTCCTTTATTGGGGTAAAGAATCTTTGTCAGCATCTTCAATGTGGTACTCTTGCCACATCCATTATTGCCAATCAGCGCAACCGTTTCCCCTCTGTGAATCTGAAAAGAAATCCCTTTTAAAATTTCCCTGTTCTCATATCTGCTTCTGGAAGGATTCACAAATCTTTCCTTTAACATACTGCCTTTATCAAAATATACCCGAAAACTCTTGTATACATCTCTTACATCAACTAATATTTCATCTGTAATCCGTCCCTCGGCAGACAGTTTTTCATTTTTCCTTTTTATATTCTTATTTATATTCTTACGACCTGATGCATATTTTCCCCTAGCCATATTTATAACTCCTCTGCAAACCGCTTCTCTAAGCGTCCAAATACTATCCAGCCGATAATCAGCATACATAGAGAAATAAGGAACCCCTTGACCATATAATCAGCCTGCGGCGGGACTTTATAATACAATATCTGCTGATACATGCTGATGATATATAGCATTGGGTTGAATTTAAATAGAGGAAGTAATTCTTCCGGAATAAATGAAAGATTATAAAACATCGGCGTCACATACATCCAGACCATCATAATGACCGATACAATATGCTCAATATCTCTAAAATACACTTCTATAGACGACAGAATAAGAGATAATCCAAAGGTAAACAGGTACTCAATGAAAATGACAGGCAAAAGATATAACTGTAATCTCCAATCGATGCCCCAGCCGGACACAAGCAATACGCC
>VSNM01000183.1 GCA_009774245.1 Lachnospiraceae bacterium
GAATAACATCTATAAAAGAGCGGATGAGATCGCGCTGCTTGTAGGCGACCTGTTATCTTCCGCTTTGGAGGACTTAGGCGCGTTCAAGGTAAACTGTGCGGATGAAAATTCCACTGTTATCGCAGAGCTCGTATCCGAGTACGATGACAGAGGGCTTGTGCGTATCTCCGAAATACCGCAGGTCATTGTGCATATAGACAAGCTGCGTTTGTCGCAGGTTATTGGCAATATCCTATTTAATTCTTACAAATATGCAGGTACGCCCATTGACATTTCTTTCCGTCTTGATGAGCCCTTTCTTGAGGTGTCAATCCGTGACAGCGGCCCGGGCGTTCCCGAAGACGAAATCGCGCTTATCACCCACAAATTTTACCGTGGAAAGGAACAGGGCGACAAGGAAGGAAGCGGTTTAGGCCTGTATATCGCAAGGATACTCATGGATAAAATGGGCGGTGAACTGTCTGTCAGGAGCGAAAACGGACTGTGCGTAACGCTGCTTATTCCGCTTAGTTAAGGGACTGTAGAAGAATAACTGACATATCTTGACTTGGAGCAATTTAACCTCGAAGAAATATCCTGCACAATTGGTATCACTTATTTTTCTACAATTCCTAATCCGTCCAATTAAGAAAAAGACAAGAATTTAACAAGAATTTGACAAGGAAATTATGAACGGGATCTTGTAAAATACTATCAATTGAGTAGAGAAGATTCATCTTTCCTACTCGCGCGCGACCCGTGTGCCGCCTTAGCGCATATTTCTTCTGCATGGGTCTGCGCATAAAAACAACAATCATGTATTAAAATTGTGATTAGAAAGGTAGTGTTATATATGATCCCTATTTTGCATACAGAAAAGCTGTGCAAGTCTTTTTCAAACGGCGCTGCACAGCAGCATGTTATCAAGAATCTCGATTTGGAGATTATGGAGGGCGATTTTACGGTCATCATGGGCGCTTCGGGTTCGGGCAAGTCCACCCTGCTCTACGCGCTTTCGGGAATGGATAAGCCCACTTTGGGAAAGGTATTCTTCGGTAATACCGAGATTCAGGACTATTCGAACGATCAGCTTGCGGTGTTCAGGAGAAAAAACTGCGGATTTGTTTTTCAGAGCATCTATCTGCTTGAAAATCAGAATGTCCTTGACAATGTGCTGACGGGCGCGTTTGCCGTGCAGAAAAATTCTCCCGAGCTTATCAAAAGGGTGAAGGAACTGCTCGCAAAGGTCGGGCTTGATGAGGCAATGCAGAAGAAATATCCAAACCAGCTTTCCGGCGGCGAGGCACAGCGTGTCGGAATCGTGCGCGCCGTGATAAACGAGCCGAAAATTCTCTTCGCGGACGAGCCTACCGGTTCGCTTAACTCTGCATCGGGCAGGGACGTTCTCGACATCTTCACCGGAGTACACGAGAACGGCCAGAGCATCGTGATGGTAACGCACGATATCAAGACCGCACTGCGCGGGACACGGGTCATCTATCTGCGTGACGGCAAAGTTGTCGGCGAACACAGAATGGCAAAATACGGCGAGGACGATTTAAAAGAGCGCCGTGAAAAGCTGACCGTATTCCTTGATGAGATGGGGTGGTGACTTATGAAGATATTCCGATTATCCTTATTTAATCTAAAGCGAAACAAGCGTGAGGCGGCAGCCATTGTCTTTCTCACCCTTGTCACGACATTTCTCATGGCAACCTTTGCGGTCAGCATTACACAGATTGGCAGCGCATTTGACCGCGCCTTTGAGGAAACAGGCTGTGCTGATTTTGTATTGTTATTTCAGGCTGACAAATATCGTGATATCTATCGTGATATTCTGGAAGAGGAGTATCATGTGACCGATGTCCGGGAAAGCAGTGTACTTTATGGCGCTGGTGCATCAGCACTATCAAAGCAGGGTGAAAGTATCGCCTATAATGTGATCTTTGCGGACGAAAACACAGAGCGGAAGATGGAAAATTTCCAAAAACTGAATGCCTTCCCCGATGATGAGATTGAAAAGCTGTCTCATCCAATATGGCTGCCCCAGTATTTTGAGATTACAGCCGGCTATGCACCGGGGGAAACCTTTACTTTTGTTTCAGGCGGCAGGGATTACCCTTTTACCATAGCCGGTTTCTACAACACGGGTTTATATAATTCCAGCAGTATGTTAAAATGTATCGTTTCGGATGATGATATGGTGCTGTTGTCCGCTGTCTATGAGGAATACCGCATGATCGCATTTGACACGGAAAGGGAATTCTCCTATGAGGAATACTATGAAAAATGCGCCGCAAAGTCAAATGAGAATGTTTTAAGTGCAGTAATACCACTTGATAAACCGTAATTCCCGTAAGCTAATTCCAACCACATCATTGATTAATTAGTATACGTATTGTAAAATCAATGTTTT
>VSNM01000184.1 GCA_009774245.1 Lachnospiraceae bacterium
CAGTATCTGCAATTTTCAAGGTTCAATTGAGCCTAGTTTTTTGGTTCAGTTTTTCATAGATTACTTGACACTACCTTAGAAACTGCATCTGTATTTCCTCTGGGTTCCCGTGTACAAAAAAACTCCCGCAGCCTCTCCTGTTTCAGTGCCATACCGTCACCAAGAGACTTCGGGAGTATCACTATATTTATTCTATACCGGAAATACATCAGGTTTGTATCAGAATTGCATCAAAGTTGCATCAAAATTGCGAATTTATTTCACCCTTCCCGTATAATGCAGTCTTTCGCTCCTGACAATTAAATAGACTTTACATCTAAGTTGTGATATACTTACATCAAGCACATAAACAGCACATACAGATCACAACAAAGGAGTGGTATAAGATGGCATTATCAGATGAAGACCTTAAAGCTATTGAGTCAATGTTAGAACCGATAAAGCGTGATATAAAAAGCATCCAATTGACACTTGAAAATGAGACTAACCGCAATATAAAAATTATTGCTGAAGGTCATCTCGATTTGAGTCGAAAACTTGATGACGCTTTAAAGGTAGAAAACGAAAAAGAAATGCTTTTGATCCGAGTCAATTCACTTGAAAATGAATTGCGAAAAGTAAAAGAGCGCATTGAAGGCATAGCATAACATTACAAAGAAATACATCACGATAAAGGTGTAAAGTCTATTTATTCAAGGCTCTTTACACCTTTTAAATTTTCTCAAGACAAAAAAGGAGAACACGGACAATTTGACCTCTGGTTCGCAATTTTTCGTTACAACGTCAGGCACGCTGGAGACTGTAAAAAATCTTGTGTCTATAAACAAAAAATGTTTCTTGATATGAATTAGATATGTAGAAAAATGTTGTCACATATGAGTGATTTTATGCTGTCGAATTTCTCTTCTAATAATAGTATTGCCAGTAATTACTCTTTTATACATCTTTTTTGATTTTTTTGCACACCAATCAAGACATTGGCAGCAAGAAAGATTTTTGTGGGCTCTGCCCACACCCAGTCTCCGGAATAAGACTGGGGATTTCTGGCAATACTGCTAATGTCAATGGAATAAGGCTAGAACAGTTTATGGTATATGACAGGCTGTTCTAGCCTTTGCGTTTACAGATACAGGGTAAGGCGTTCCCCATAAAGTACAGTGAGCTGGTTCAGTACCCTGTCCCAGTTCCTGTAGCGCTGTGTCCATTTTTTTACTACATTTCCACTTGCAAGATAAAGCATCTTTTCCAGTGCGCTGTCACTTGGAAATACACTCTTTGTCTTTGTTACCTTTCGGTACTGGCGGTTTAACCCTTCTATGATGTTCGTGGTATACATGATGCGCCGGATGTCATCGGAAAACTGGAAGAAAGAACTGACATCCTCCCAGTTATTCTCCCAGCTGCTGATCGCATAGGGATACTTCTTCCCCCATTTTTCCCTGACCTTCTCCAGCTCTGACAGGGCAGCCGTCTCACTGGGTGCATTGTATACAGACTTGAAATCGGAAGAAAACTGTTTCAAGTCACTGTAATTTACATATTTGAAGGAATTGCGCAGCATATGAATGACGCATCTCTGGATCTGTGCATCCGGATAAACAGCTCCTATCGCTTCCTTAAGTCCTGAAAGTCCGTCCACGCAGAAGAACAGTACATCCTGCACGCCGCGGTTTTTCAGATCGTTTAACATTCCCAGCCAGAATTTACTGGTCTCATTGGCGCCTGCTGTGATACCCAGGATATCCTTATAACCATCTGCTGTGATGCCAAGTACGATGTAGGCGGCGCGGCTTAGGATGCGTCCGTCTTCCCTTACCTTGTAATGGATGCAGTCCATAAATACAAACGGATAAACTGGATTTAGCGGGCGCGACTGCCATTCCCTGACTTCCGGAAGAATCCTGTCCGTGATCTTACTGACCATTTCAGCGGACAGTTCCATTCCATAAAGACCCTGTATCTGGTCATGGATGTCCCTTGTACTCATACCCCTTGTGTAAAGGGAGATTACTTTTTCCTCAATGCCGGATATATCTTTCTTGTATTTAGGGATAAGTTTTGGCTCGAATTCCCCTTCACGGTCTCTTGGGACATCAATCTGGAATTCACCATACTGGCTTTTGAGTGTTTTTGGTGAATGACCATTACACTTGTTGGATGTCCTGGCATCACCCTTGTGATTTTTTTCATAACCAAGTGATGCATCCAGTTCTGCTTCCATAAGTTCCTGAAGTATGTCTTTGAAACTGTCCCTGAGCAGGGTGTAGACATCGGCTACACTGTGTAAGTTGTTATTTGCAATAATCTGTCGAATCTGTTGTAAGCGGCAAATAATCGGCGTCTATAAAAGGAGCGCAGCCTATGATATCGTACAGTTAGAGCACCTTGATAATC
>VSNM01000185.1 GCA_009774245.1 Lachnospiraceae bacterium
ATGGACTAAAGGAATGTGACAAAACTGGGTTAAAATAATTTGACAAAAGTAGGTGCAGATAATTTGATGATCAACACATTAACAAGGGGTGTAATGGCAAAGCAGATAATCAGGGACACTGCAATACAGAAAATCCCCAGCACGGTTCTGTTCTTAAATAATTTCATTTTGCGATTCCTCCTAATAATTTGTTCTTACCTTTGTATATTTCTTGCGGTTCTTGCATACTGCAGCCACCACACCTGTGATAACTGCCAGCACACTTGCTGCTACTAACATCTTTTTCATGATTAACCTCCAATTCTTTCTCAATTTTCTGCACAAAAAAGACACCGCATTTTTTACGGTGTCCTTACAGTCCATCTATTACATTGTCATTTTCGGTTCCGACAATTCCTGCTTTTCTGACATCACCATGTCATAAGCAGGCTTTAAAATCTGTTCAAACCTTGCAGATACATACCTCTTATAAAAAGTTTTCTGCAACTCGGTAATAAAGGGTACTTCATCAATAAACCCTTTTATCTGCTCCAAGTTGATTTTCGGAACCATTCTTTGTATTGCGGCATTGCATTCCGGCTCCTCTGCTGACATCAGAAAATCATAGTAATTAATTTTTCTTCCGTCTAACTTAATTGCTGATGTTGGGAATTGGTATATTCTGGCATTCATCACATCTTCATTTACCAGTGCCTGTTCCATAATCCTTTCATCTGCCTGTGGCAACAGACAGCTTCCACAGTCATAAATCGGAGCAAGGCTTGCCTCTTTTGTAGAATCATCATACAAAAAGCCCCAGTTTCCATTGTGTCTGTCAAAATTTCCAAGCAGGGCATCTACCACAAAGACATTCCAAAAGTGCTGCATCAAAATGGATGGTTCCACATACTGCTGTTTTTCTATGGTATCCATAATGTCTGCCAGTTCGGTTCCGCTTCCTCCGGACTCAGAATCCAGAATGGTATTTTTTATGGAGCAAAAGTCAAACAGCCGATACCTGTCTTCCGTAAAGTCCCGGCATGCACATACCACCTTCACTTTCCCACTTACTTCATAGGTTCCAAGCAGGGTTTCCTGCGCCTTGATACCAATCATATTAAAAATACTGCTTGCGATATGCTCACTAATACAACTGTTCGTATAGGACAACTCTGTCGGCTTCATCGCACCGGACGGTGGAAACTTAAGCATATACTCTCTTCCGTTATACTCCACTGCAATCTTCTTTCCGTTAGCACCATTGTATGCTCTTCCTAAAATCTTTTTGCAGTTTGTAAAATCAATCGTTCCTGTCATGTTTTCCTCCGAAAAGATACTTCTTTCGCAAAAATTCTGCATGTTCCCGTGTAATTACTCCATCATTAATTTCTGCTATGTTAATGCTTCCGTACAGTTCTCCCCACAGGCAATCTAATAAATCAGACTTGTTTTTCAACCCTTCCTTGTAGGCATCTAAATCATGCTGCAGATATTCCGGCAGGCCATATTCGTAGGCACGTTCCCTTTCTGCATTCTGTATTCCTGCAACTGTCAGCATCTCCATGGAAACGCCCAATACCTTTGCCAATTTATATACCGTTTCTGCACTGCATTTTTCCAGTCTGGTTTTTCCACTGCATATATCATTCAGTGTAGCGTGAGGAATACCTGCTTCTACCGCAAGTCGGTATTTTGTCATGTTCTGTTTCTTCAATAACCTTTCTACCATCGCCTCTTCCTCCTCTCTATCTATTATATCGGCATACCGAAATATTATCAATAGAAAGCAAAAAGTTTTTTGCAAGGTTTTAGAAATGCTATTTTACAAAAGACTTAAAACACTTATTACCATCCCCAGCAGTAAGAAAGGAACAAGCGGATATGCCTGTTCCTTCTCTGCTACACAATTCGCTTTTCTTATTTTCCTTACGCACTGCCTTACTGCATGAAACAGTAACAAAAAACTTAGTGCCATCAGAAGTCCAGCAAGAGTTCTTTCAAACCCAAGCACCAATCCGCAGGCTCCTGTCAGCTTGATATCTCCTCCTCCGATACCTCCTACAGTTATCCCTGCAACAAGTAGTGGTAACGCCACAAGAAGACCTGTCAGATAAACCGGCTCCGATGGAAACAGACTTACCCCTGCGATAAAAAACGGCATCCAGTCCGGAATCATTCGCTTTCGGATATCAGAAACTGCCGCCAAAGACAGAATGAGAAAAAATAGGGCAAGCCTTATCATCCCTTCCACTTACTGCATTCCCATGCTCATGCCGGCATCTTCTTCCTGCTCCATTATTATTCGCTAGATTATCTTCTCTAAAAATACCCCTTCTTCTTCAAATTAATTTCTCACAAAGGGAAAAGTTT
>VSNM01000186.1 GCA_009774245.1 Lachnospiraceae bacterium
GATAGAATTATTATGCACCGACTACAATAAAAAAGCAACATTTATTCATTATTATTTAAGCAATGCTGTACTAGTTTTTCTATATAAAAACAATGTCTGCATCTTAAATTACACTTGTGTGTTGTAATAACATTAGCAACCATATCTTACATTTCTCCCAGGATATCAAACCACGGAATTATACTATAATTACATTTATCTAATAATTGTAAGTATAAATTTCTATTAATATTTACAAAATTAGCGATAGATTCACTTTGCTCATACTCTTTTATTATATCCGCATCGGAGAATATATTTCCAATTATCAATTCTTCTTTGGCAATTCCATATGGATACATATTTCCTTTTTCATCAATAAAAATATTTCTTGGTACTCTTCCATGCCCAGAATGACAGTGTTTACCGTCACATAAATAAACATTACAAGGGTGCTCTTTTATTAAGTCAAGAGGAAGAAGAACATTACCTATCATCAAATCATTTGTCTTATACCCATCCATCAAAACACATAATTGATTATCAAATGTATCCCATTCTGTTCGTTGAAAGTCTATGTGCCACATTATATCTTCACAATCTAAATATTTCTGATCCGGCAATTCATTCGATTCCAAATGTATTTCCCAAAAAACATTTCTTATATCGTAGTCAATGCCTCTTTTCTGGTCGGTAGTAAACGGTGGATAGCATGTACCTAGACCAAACCTGACAAATATGAGACAATAGACCAAGTCTTTAAATATGGTCTGAAAAGTTAAGCACTAAACTTTTCAGACTGCTATAAGGAGGTTATAGTCTATGGTTTCAGAAACAAGCCTGGCTGCGCAGCTGGTACTATGTCAAGAAAAAGTACAAGTTAAACGTGGACTTTTTGCTGAATCAATGGAATTTTATTCTGCCGTTTTCTGCAATCATGTCTTCCAGATCATCCAATTCGGTTAACATTTCTTCACGGAACTCCTGAATCCGTTCCATGATGTCTTCCAGCAGATCATACAGCTCTTCTCTCTCCCGGAGCAACGTCTCCACGTTTTTTGACTTCATCCTGCAGTACCTCCTCTCTTTTTATCTATTCCCGCCCCCTGCTTCCGCTTTTTTCAACAGCACTTAACCAGTTTCACGTATTTTCGCTTCCATTCCATCCAGATACTGTTTTTCAACCATGACAATAATCGCTTCATCATGGGTCAGCTCCTTAACTTCACATTTGAGCGTTTCAAGCCCTGCAAGCTCGCAAGCTTTCTTTCTCCTGTGACCGCTGATAAGCTCATAACGCCCGTCCTCTTTCTGCCGAACCGTTGCAGGGGTCATTACGCCACTCCGACTGACACTTTCAACAAGCTGTTCCATATCCTCATTCATTAAAACCTTGAACGGATGGTCTGGGAACTCGTCAATCTCGGATATGGGAATTTCCCTTATCTTGCTTAGATTCGCTTCTGCACGGCTTTCGTCTGTTTCAAAGAGGTCATCGTATGCGGTCAGCTCGATTTTGCTTTCTCTGTTTCTCGCCAATCTCTGCTACCTCCTTTCCGAACTGCTCATAAGCTGCGGCTACCTTGCCGCCTTTGTCGTAGGCAAAAATGCTCTTTCCCTCTGCGGTGGCTTCTACTGCACGGATGGAGTGGGGTATCTGGGCATCAAAAACTTTAATCCTCTGCCCGTAGGCACTCTTTACCGTTGCGGTAATCTCTTTAGAGATGTTCGTGCGTGGCATTACCATCGTCATTAAGATACCGTCAATCCGCAGATGGGGATTGATTTGCCGCTTGACTTTAGACACGGAGCGAAGCAACAGCTCTAAGCCCTTTGCAGAAAGATAATGGGGCTGTGTCGGGATAACCACGCTGTCAGCCGCCGCAAGTGCATTGATTGTGAGCATACCCAAACTCGGCATACAGTCAATAAGGACAGTATCATAATTCTTTTTCACCTCATGGATGCAGGTTTTCAGCACACTTTCACGACTTATGGCGTTAATCAGCCTTACTTCCAAGCCCGACAGTTCAATGTTGGACGGGAGCAGGTCAACGCCCTCGTCATGGTGCAGGATGCTTTTGGAAACATCGACGGATTTATCATCAATAATATCCTGCATAATGGTTGAGAGTGTATTGGGTAAATCGTCTGGTCGGCTGTAACCGAGCGACATCGTTAAATTTGCCTGTGCATCGGCATCAATGAGCAGGACTTTCTTACCCTGCTGTGCCAGAGCTACGCCCAGATTGACCGCTGTGGTCGTCTTTCCAACGCCGCCTTTCTGGTATTATTCGCTAGATTATCTTCTCTAAAAATACCCCTTCTTCTTCAAATTAATTTCTCACAAAGGGAAAAGTTTCTG
>VSNM01000187.1 GCA_009774245.1 Lachnospiraceae bacterium
AAATCCCAATATGCCTGCATACTGTACTGATAATATGCCGCCGTCTTTTTCTGGAGCAACAGCTTCATGTCGCCGATTTGCTTCTGGAACATATCCATGAAATCTGTCCTGTCATTTAATCCCATAGCCCCGGCTTCCATCGGAAGGGAAGTAAATCCCCCCAGCTTCTTTACCCCCATATGCGCTTCCAAAGCACGCATCTCCACAACAGTCGCTGACTTGGGATTTATCTCATTGATATGTATGGTCTTTTCAAATTCATTCCCATTCTCATCAACACCCTTTGCAATGATTGTCGGATCATCCTCTGTTGAATCTTCCGCATACTTAAGATAATAAGACAGCCCTGTGCCGTTCCCTCCTGTCCACAACATATCTTCATCTGTAAAAATATTATAGACTTTTGGAGTACCTGCCACATTGCTTACCTGCTCCGCAAAACTCCTTTTTACCGCATTCTGCTGTGCCTTTCTTGTTCCCTGCCATGCCGGGTATCCTGCTGCCCCTATTCCATTTACATTCATTTTTTCAAATCCTCCGCTATTGTCATTTATTCAATATTGTGGCTGGGGGTGATATGTTTCCACCCCCAGCTACGCTGTGCCAGTCTGAATATGTAAAGCATCACTGTTCTACAGAAAACATAGCTTTCTGGATATTTTTCTGCCAATATGAACTGTCAAAGTAATTCCCGCTTTTAGGCAGATTCTTGAACATATTCATGATCATGTCGTAAGTCATGGATGAAGTGTCAATCTCCAGTTCCTTCCCATCCTTTGATTTAATCACCGTGCCGTTATCGGCTATGTAAGCAGTCGTATTATCGTCAAGGTGCTGTATCGTTCCAACCATTTCCGCAAATTTCTTTAGCGGAAACTCTCCCGTTTCCCTGCACATTTCCAAAAATTTTTCAGCATCCTCCCCTGTCATATATGGCTGTTTGTCATCTATAACATACCATGAGAGGCCCGTTGCCGGATCAGTATATTTTGGTGCTGTCAACGCCCATTCTTCCAATGTCTTTCCTTTGTACCATGTAGTCAGGCCGCTGTCATTTGAAACGGCGCTTTCCTCCTGCCCTATTAACGGATTTGTTGATTTAAGTGAATCGTATATATCCTGCACATTGGCATTCTGTCTTGCACCTTCGGGCGCGGATTCCTCTGCCACCCGCTTCTGCGGATAGAACTGTCCGGTCCTGCTCCTGTTGTACTCATTCGCTGATACATTGTTCTGATAATAATTCTGTCCTATTCCATTTACGCTCATTTTTCAAATCCTCCATTTTCGTCAATTATTTTAATGGCAGCCCCTCAGTCGTTCAGAGCCGCCCCTGCTCTCTCATGATAAGTCCGAGCAGTTCATCCCATCATGCAGACACACCGCCTAACTTCCCCTGTCAAACTTCATGACAAACACCCCCTTTCGCTGTCATCCGCTAATAATACGAACCAGCCTTCAAAAACGTTTCATTTCTCTTATCACCTACAGCCACCCCCGCAGTCCGCAGAGGCAGGTTTATGCGCCTCTGCGGAATAGGGTGTAAAGATTATATCTGTATATCTAATGTGCTGCCCGAAGACGGTGCTTTTGTACCTGCTGCCAAGTCAGACTGTATCTGATGATAAGATACAGTTCCCTTTGCGTTTTCTCCATACTCTTTTTTCAGGCGTGCCAGTTCATCATTATAGATAGATGTAAACACCCGCGCCCTTGCAAATTCTTCCTCTGTGCTTATGGCCTTCCAGTTCCTTGATTCGGGATTGTAAGATAGCGTTTTATTCCCATTGTTATCCCAAAACATACAGGCTGCATTCATCTTTCCGCCTGTCTTTCTCATGCTTGATTCATAGATGGCTTTCCTGTCCGGGGAAACGGTCTCTCCATGCTGCATACATAATTTCCTATATGCCGCATCATCCCGCTTCCCGGTGGCAAATTCCTTCTGTGCCAGCTCCTTTATTGCCGCCTCAAATTCTTCCTCCGACATTGCAGGCTTATCACGCTTCGTCATGATATTATCCCAATTCGGCTTCGTGAATTGAATATCAACCGGCTTGAAACGCAGTGCAAAATTCCCATAATCACATTGAGCTAACGGATTATTGGAATTTTTCTTATTGCCGAACATCTGTTGTACCATGTTGGCATATTGTGAATAATTGTCTCTTGTTATCTGCATATCACATACCTCCTTGATAAAAATTTTTTCTTTTTCTAAAGCTATCCCACCTCATAAAATCCATCGGCGGATTCACCCGCATTTCAAACCACGATTGCACCAGGTGACTAAAAATTGCACGAAATGAC
>VSNM01000188.1 GCA_009774245.1 Lachnospiraceae bacterium
ATCAAATACAATAATTAATGCCCTAAAACAGTTGATTCAGCAACAAGGGTATCATTTATAAAGTTGTAAAGTCGTGAATTTTCTTATAAAGCTGATTAATATCTATGCTTTTTTGAACCTCACTAATAGAGTTTGCTAGTACAACATAATTTGACTCTTGCCTATCTTGTATTTCGGATAAAATCTGATTTTCCATAAACTGTGAAACTAAAAATAAAACAGAAACATCAGCAGCTAAAATAGCAATTCCTATACCTAGAGAAATTTGATCCCAAAATGCAAATAAGGCTGGAATTGCAAATGTTGTTATCACTTCACACACGAAAATAATTAATCTTACTTTTTCGTTTTTTTTCATCGTATGCTTCCTGTTCACTCTTAATCGTTTTTACTTTTTACACTTTCTTTTGCATCTCCAATTATTTTTATTAATGTTTTCATAAACTCATTTGTTTCATTACCAGATAAATCGGAAGACTCTAATAAATACATTAGATAGCTGCTTGTAATTCCGCCATCAACACCATAATTAACATTGTTAGCATATGGATTTTCAATTAAATTAATTACTGCTTGTGCGACGTCTTGTGGAGTTCCATAAGTACTTAATGGCGTTAGTTTATTAGCTAATTCAACGACATTTCCAGCAACGACATCTTTGCTTTGGGGAATCCAACCAGGAGCCACACAATTTACGCGAACACCATTATATGGCCCAAAGTTATTTGCCAGAGATTTGCTCAGATTTTTTAGAGCAGCCTTACTGGCATTATAGGAAATCGTTGCAAAACCGCCTTCTTCTGCGGCACTACTTGTAATATTAACAATGCATCCTCCAGAAACCATATTATCTTTTAAGATTTTTTCCAGTGAGACTATGAAAATTTGCTATGGAGATAAGAGCAAGTTTATAAAAAGTGCGTTGATAAGGGCTGTTCAATATATAAAACGGAACGAAAATGACAACCGTCTTATTTGTGAAATGAATACCCAGAGGACTGTGATACAGGAAACGATGACTGGTGAAGCAGACAGGGTTATCAATGCAATAAAGCTGATTGTCAAAGATGAAATGGAAAGGATTATAGAGCTACAGATGCCTAAAGGAAAGCAGGCAGCTTTTAAAATGACGGAGCCTGCTGCGGAAGTAGGCACAGAAGATGCCCCGTGTTTTGGAGAAGTTCCGGAAAGCTCCTGTGAGGATGTGTCAGAGGATGTGATGGCTTTTTTGGCGGATTTGTAGTAAGGCAATCGGAAGAAGTTAATACGATTGGTATTACAAAGGGCAGAAAAGCAATACCGGATGTTATACAAATTATTATTCGGTAATACCGACAGTAATGCAGACAGGTGTTGGCAGTACACAGAGTATTACAGATATATGCCCCGAAAGGGGCATATATAGAGAGGGTTTTAGGGGGATTTAATCCCCCTAACCGGATTGTGAAACGCATGGCGTTTTACGTATCTGGCAAATTCTCTCCGCACAGGTTTTGAATTTGAGGCAAATGAAGATTTGCTGATGGCAGATAAAGAAATTAGATCAAGGAAGGGATGTTTATAGGAAGAAGAGGACAGTCGATAGAACCAAGGAAAAACTTCACTATCCGCTTGTCGGATGAGGAACGGGAGCAGGCTGAGCATGATGCCCAAACAAATAACATGAAATTATCAGATTATGTGAGGTATCTGATTCTTCATGGAGGCAGGGTGGATACGACACTTGCTTATGGCAGGCGTGACCTGATTCGTCAAATTGCGGGTTTATGCAACAATTATAACTAGATGACAAAAACAGTCAATGTATGCGGATATGTGCTTGATAGTACAATGAAGGCTGCTAATCATCTGATGGAACAGATAAAAGAAAATCTTCAGGAGGTGGCGAACAAGTGGCAATAACCAAGGTAATGCATATGAAAGCGAGTGGTAAGGCAAGGATAGATATTCATTTGGAGCATGCCATCAACTATATTCTGCAACCGAAAAAGCTTGGGGATGCCAATCTGGCGGGTGGTATTAACTGCCTGCCGGATACTGCATATGAGCAGATGAAATCAACCAAGCAGATGTTTGGTAAAGCTGGTGGTAGGCAGGGATATCATTTGGTATTATCTCTAAAGCCGGGCGAAGGAACACCGGAGATTATGTATGATATAACCATACGTTTTGCAGAAAAGGCATTTGGCGGAGAGTATGAGACTGTGGTGGCTGTTCACACAGATAGAAATCATCTT